>JAFIGG010000070.1 GCA_020831485.1 Opitutales bacterium | reverse complement strand
CCGTAAAACCGGTTGCGGGTCATGTTGCGCATGAGGTTGCGAAGCCCCTCGCCGGATACTTTCTGCAGGCCCTCGCTGAGGACTTTCATTCCGTAAAGGAAGAGGCCCAGACTGCCCAAGATCGCTAAAAAGGTGTAGATCATTGCTTGGTTGATGGAATCGGGAAAGCGTCACGAGAACCTTTTTTACTTTGGACATCAAGTTTAACTCCTCTTCGCCATCCAGTTTTTTGCAGTTGCTCAGGATTTTGTCCATTATGGGGTTTCTCCCTTTACAGACGGGCGCAATGTGCGCAAAACTAGGCGTTTATGGCTCTCAAAACTGGTATCAAAGCACCGGACTTCTCTCTGAAGTCCAAAACCGCGAATGGACTCGAAGACATTCGCCTCTCGGACGAACTAAGCAAAGGCAAGAAAGTAGTTCTGCTTTTCTTCCCCTTGGCCTTCACCGGCGTCTGTCAGGAGGAGCTGTGCACAGTCTCCGGCGGATTGGACGCCTACGACGCGCTGAACGCCAAGGTTCTGGGCATCAGTGTCGACAGCCCCTTTGCGCAGGAAGGCTTCGCTAAAAGCGCGGGTATTTCAATTCCGCTTTTGTCGGACTTCAACAAGGAAGTTGCCACAGCCTATGACGTGTTGTTCGAAGACTTGCTCGGCATGAAGGGCGTCGCCAAACGCAGCGCCTTTGTCGTCAACAGCGACGGCACCATCGCCTACAGCTGGTCCAGTGACAACCCTAAGGATTTGCCTTCCTTCGACGCCATCAAAGACGCTCTTAAATAAAATAGTACAGACATCCAATGAGTTCTCATTCTGATCCCTTCTCGGCGAAAAAGGCTTTTCGCGACGGGCATTTGTTCAGCCTTGCCGCGCTCGAAGAGCAAGGCCTTGGCAAGGTTTCCCGCCTCCCTGTAAGTATTCGCGTGGTGCTGGAGTCACTGCTGCGCAATTGTGACGGCAAACGCGTTACCGAGGAAGACGTTCGCCGTCTGGCTGCTTACGATGCCGGCAACCCGGTCAAGACAGAGGTGCCTTTTGTCGTCAGTCGCATCGTCCTGCAGGATTTTACCGGCGTTCCGCTGCTGGTAGACCTCGCAGCCATGCGCGATGCGGTGAAGGAAATGAATGCCGATCCGGCGATCATCGAGCCCTTGGTTCCGGTTGACCTGGTTGTCGATCACTCGGTTCAAGTCGACCGCTCCGGCACGGCAAAGTCCTTTCAGCAGAATCTGGAAATCGAATTCGAGCGCAACCGCGAGCGCTATGAATTCCTGAAATGGGGACAACAGGCTTTCGAAACCTTTTCCGTGGTTCCGCCGGCGATCGGTATTGTGCACCAGGTTAATTTGGAGTACCTCGCCAAGGTTGTCTTTGAAAAGGATGGGATCTATTATCCGGACAGTCTGGTCGGCACCGATTCACACACGACCATGATCAATGGCCTCGGCATCGTTGGCTGGGGCGTTGGCGGCATCGAGGCGGAAGCTGGGATGCTGGGCCAGCCAATCGCTTTCCAGACGCCTGAAGTCATTGGCGTCAACCTGACTGGCCGGCTGCGTGAAGGCGTGACCGCGACCGATTTGACCCTGCGCATTACCCAGCTTCTGCGTGAGCACAAGGTAGTGGGCAAGTTTGTTGAATTCTTCGGCGAAGGGGCTGCCAGCCTCGCACTGCCAGACCGTGCGACCATCGCCAACATGGCACCTGAATACGGCGCGACGATGGGCTTCTTCCCGATCGACGATATGGCGCTGGATTACCTGCGTATGACCGGTCGCAGCGATGAGCAGATTGATTTGGTCCGCGACTACTACAAGGCCCAGGGACTGTTTGGCGTTCCGCGGGAAGGTGAAGTCGATTATACCAAGGTGGTTGAACTGGACCTGGACTCCATCGTGCCATCCGTCGCTGGCCCCAAACGGCCCCAGGATCGCATTGACGTCCCGGACCTCAAGGGCCGCTTTGAACAGTTGCTCGACATGCCGGTCGCCGAAGGTGGATATGGTATCCGCAAGGAAGAACGCAACCGCAGCGTCAAAGTGAAGGATTTTGTTTCGGTCACTGCCTCCCAGTCGGGTGGCATTGCCGAAATGGGCGACTCCAGGACTGCCGAATGGAGCGAAAAGGAAATGGTCTCTAATCGTCCGGTTTCATCAGCGAGTGAAGATGACAAGCCCGAAGCGGCGCATCAAAAGCTGACCCACGGCTCGGTGGTCATTGCCGCGATAACTTCCTGCACCAACACCTCCAATCCGTCCGTGATGATCGGTGCTGGCCTGGTCGCCAAAAAAGCCGTAGCGAAGGGCCTCAAGGTCAATCCGGTGGTCAAAACATCGCTGGCTCCGGGTTCCCGTGTGGTAACCGAATACCTGAACGCCACAGGCCTTCAATCCTACCTGGATCAGCTTGGTTTCAATCTTGTTGGCTACGGCTGTACGACCTGTATCGGTAATTCAGGACCCCTGGATGCAGAAATCGAAGCGGCCATTGAAGAAGGCAATCTGGTGACCGCATCGGTGCTTTCCGGCAACCGCAATTTCGAAGCCCGTGTTCACAGCGCGGTCAAAGCCAACTTCCTGATGTCGCCACCGCTGGTAGTAGCCTATGCTCTCGCTGGCCGGGTGGATATCAATCTGGACAAGGATCCGATCGGTGAAAACGACAAGGGTGAGGCAATATATCTCAAAGACATCTGGCCGAGTCACGAGGAGATTCAGCAGGAGGTCGCCAAGGGTATTCAGCCCAAAATGTATTCGGATCAGTACAGCGATATTCTCGAGGCCAATCCGCAGTGGAAGGAAATCAAATCTTCGACCGGTAGCCTCTATGAATGGAAGGAGTCTAGCACATACATCCAGAAGCCACCCTTCTTTGATGGCTTTGGCATGGATCCGGAGGCAGGTGCGGCTTTTTCCGGCATGCGTGCATTGGCCGTTCTCGGCGATTCGGTGACCACCGACCACATCTCTCCGGCAGGTAATATTCCGGAGGATGGCCCGGCGGGTATCTACCTTAAGGAAAACGGTGTCGAGAAGAAGGACTTCAATTCCTTTGGCTCGCGCCGTGGCAACGACCGCATAATGACCCGTGGCACCTTCGCCAACGTACGTATCAAAAACAGGATGGCCGAAGGCAAAGAGGGCGGCTACACCAAACTGCAGCCCGACGGTGAAATCGTGCCGATCTTTGATGCCAGCACCGAATACCGCAAGCAGGGGACTCCACTGATTGTCTTCGGCGGCGTGGACTATGGCATGGGTTCGAGTCGTGACTGGGCCGCAAAAGGCACCAATCTGCTCGGCGTCAAAGCCGTGGTGACCCGCAGCTATGAGCGCATCCACCGCAGCAACCTGATTGGCATGGGCGTTCTGCCTCTGCAGTTCAAGGATGGCGAAAGTGTCGACACATTGGGTCTTGATGGTTCTGAAACCTTTTCCTTGAAGGGCCTGGGCGAGGATATCGAACCTGGTCAGCAGGCGATCCTGGTGATCAAGGCCGGGGATGGTTCGACTCGCGAGGTGGAACTGGATGTCCGCATTGATACCGCTATCGAGGTTGAATATTATCGACATGGTGGCATCCTGCCCTACGTTTTGAGGAGCTTGCTGAAAAACGCCTGATTGTTCTCGTAAACCTCTAATACTTTTAAAACAAGGCTGCCGTTCGGCAGCCTTTTTTTGACGCATGGCTGAAGAAACTCAATTTCTTGTTAACCCGTATAACGATCCGGTTATCATTCAACTGAATGGTAAGGCCTCTTTCATGAATTCGGCTCCGCTGAAGGGCTTTTTCTCGCGCATGATCGAGCAGGGAAAGCGCAATTTTGTGGTGGATTTTGACCGCTGCAAAGGCATGGATAGCACCTTTCTCGGCATTCTGGCCGGGTTGGGCATTGAATTGATGAAGATGGAAGAGCCGGGATCCGTCGTTTTGACCCGCTTGGGCGAGCGCAATCTTGAGCTCGTGCGCAATCTTGGGCTCCACCGGATAATGACTGTGGATGATGGCCAGCTCGACACGAGTTCGGAGGGTGAGTCAGAGGCGCTTGAATTGACCGAGGCGCAGCGGGGGGAAGTCGAAAATGCCCGCCTGGTATTGCAGGCGCACGAGAATTTGGCGGAGATCGACGAGTCGAATAAAACCAAGTTTCAGGATGTTATCTCCTTCCTGAAGAACCAAATGGACGAGGCCTGACGAAGGTCGTTTTAAGGTTGGATTATGCTTTGGTTTGTCATCGGATTGTTGCTTGGACTCAGTTTTGGATGGTTCCTTTGGTGGAGTAACCGAAGGGAGATGACCAGTCTCGACGAGGAAAAGCAGCTGTTGGCTCAGGAGAACATGATTGTGCTCGATTTTATGCACAACATGGTCGAGGCCATAGGTGAGGGTGTTAGCCGTGCGGATCTGTTTCAGCGAGTGGTGCACGCAGCGATTCTGAGCACCGGAGCATTGAGTGCCTGTATTTTTGAACGCCGTGACGGCACGCTGCGTGGGGTTGCGGTCGAAGGGCTTTTCCCGCCGCACCGCCCGCTTCCGGAGAGTTCCCGGACCCAATCCTCGACCCGAACGCGCTTCATCGAACAGGTTCTGCGCTCCGAGGTCTTCAATGTTGGCGAAGGCCTGGTCGGAAAGGCCGCTCAGACAGGTGAAGGTATTTTGATCGAAAACGCACACATGGATCCCCGGGTGGTCCGCCACGACGACCCGGCCCTGGTTGTGCGCTCGATTATCGTGGTTCCCATCAGCTTTCGTGATCGCAACATCGGGGTGCTGGCCATCGTCAATCCTTCGGATGGCAGTTCCTTTGGACAGACGGATTTTTCTCTGGCCCTGAGCCTCGCCGAGCAGGCAGGACTGGCCATTCACAACCTCGACCTAATGGCCTTGCAGATCGAGAAGAACAAGATGGATGCCGATCTCAGCCTTGCCCGCGAGATTCAGAGCATGCTGCTTCCCAAGGCCTTTCCGAATCGGGCCAATCTGGACATCGGTGCCATCTACATGCCGGCACAAAAGGTGGGCGGAGATTTCTACGATATCTTCGAAGTGGATGAAAACCGCGTGGCGGTTGCGATCGCCGATGTTTCAGGCAAGGGTATTGCCGCATCACTGATAATGGCAATTTGCCAGACAAACCTGCGCCATCTGGCGGCGGCTCATTGCTCGCCGTCACGGGTTCTCGCAGAACTGAACCGGATCATGAATGAGGAGATGAAGCCAGACATGTTCGTTACCGTGATTTTCGCCGTCATCGATACTGCCGCCGATTCGATTACCATGGCCCGTGGCGGCCATGAAATGCCGATCATGTTGCGCAGCGACGCAAGCACCGGACAGACCCAGCTTGAACTCCTGCGCTCCGAGGGCATTGCCCTCGGCATGGTTCCTGCCGAAATCTTCGATCATTGCATCGCCGACAAGGTTGTTCCGTTCAAGTCGGGCGACTTGTTCACGCTCTATACGGACGGTGTCACCGAAGCGACCAATGCCGATGGAGTCGAGTATTCGAACAACCGGCTGATGGATGCCATTCATAGCCTTCGAAGCCGCGATGCACAGGACCTCAACCAGCAGATCCTTGAGCGGGTCCAATTATTTGCTGGCAAAAACCGCCAAGCCGACGACTTTACTCTGGTGACGGTCAAACACCGTTAAGACGACTCAGGACAAACCATGAATCTCGAAACTATTCCGGATAAACACAGCCTGCCGGACGCAGGCGGGCACTTTGGTCCCTACGGCGGCTGCTATGTGCCTGAGACCTTGATGACTTGTCTCAAGGAGCTCGAAGAGGCGTACACCAAAGCGAAAAAAGATCCTGAATTTAACCAGGAGCTGCAGCGGGAACTGAAGGAGTATGCCGGTCGCCCAACGGGCCTCTACTATGCCCGCAATATGAGCGAGCAGCTTGGCGGCGCCCGCATCTATTTGAAGCGCGAAGATCTGCTGCACACCGGTGCGCACAAGATCAACAACGTGCTGGGTCAGGTGCTGCTTGCCAAACGCCTGGGGAAACAGCGCATCATCGCCGAAACGGGTGCTGGCCAGCACGGTGTTGCCACCGCGACTGTCTGCGCCAAGTTCGGCCTCGACTGTGTGATCTACATGGGTGCGGTCGATATGGAGCGGCAATCGCTCAACGTGTTTCGCATGCGCCTCTGCGGTGCCGAGGTGATCGGCGTTGAAACCGGACAAAAGACACTGAAGGACGCGGTCAATGAGGCCATGCGCGATTGGGTTTCCTCTTCGCGCAACACCCATTATATTCTGGGTTCGGCTCTGGGCGCTCATCCTTTCCCGATGATCGTGCGTGATATGCACAGGGTCATTGGCGCGGAAATCCGTGAACAAATGCAGGCGCTCGCCGGACGCAATCCAGACGAAATTGTCGCCTGCGTGGGCGGCGGTAGCAATGCGATCGGAGCCTTCTGGGAATTCCTCGACCATCCGGAAGTCCGCCTGGTGGGCGTCGAGGCCGGTGGCGAGGGGATCGAGCCGGGTCGCCACGCGGCGCGCTTCGAAGGCGGAAAAATGGGCGTCTTCCAGGGCTGCAGGACTTATATTTTGCAGAATTTTGATGGCCAGATCGATCCGACACATTCGGTGTCAGCCGGCCTCGACTACGCCGCGATCGGGCCGGAACACGCCTTTTACAGGGACCAGGGCCGCATCGATTATGCCTATGCCACGGATTCGGATGCTCTCGAGGGTTTTAAAATGCTCTGCCGCACGGAAGGTATTTTGCCCGCACTCGAATCCAGCCATGCTATCGCCTACGCACTGAAACGGGCTCCTCAAATGCGCAAGGATCAGATTCTTGTGATTAACCTGAGCGGGCGCGGAGATAAGGATGTGCAGCAGGTGCAGCGCGTTCTGGATAAAATGGGAGAGACTCCGGCATGATCCGCTCCATGACTGGTTATGGTTCCGGGCGTGCACTGCTCGGAGAATTGCAAATTGCGGTGCAGTTGCAGTCCGTGAATCGACGTGGACTGGAAACCGGTTTCTCCATGCCGCGTGAATGGCAGGATTGGGAAAGCGAAATGGTCGAACAGATTCGGCGCTGTTGCTTCCGCGGCAAAATTCAGGTGGTTGTAGATGCCAGTCAGGCAGAGAATTTGCAGGGACTTTATTGGGATTCCGCCGCATTGGAAGATACCCTGAAGCGCTTGCAGGCGCTTGCGGAAGGGCTGAACAGCCCATGGCCGCCGGATTCGGATGCGCTGATTCGCCTGATCACTTTACACCGGAACGAAGGCGGCCTGCCGCAGACTGAGGCCGCACAGCAGGTTTTGAATGAGGCATTCTCCGCTGCCCTGGCCGATTTTGTTGCGATGCGGGAGAAAGAGGGTAAGAGTCTGCAGGACGATTTACTGGCACGGCTTGCTCTCTTGCGGGACCGTTTGCAAACGGTCGTTGAACACAGTGCCGACTCCGTCGAACGTTACCGCAAGTTGCTGTTTGAACGTTTGAAAAATGCGGGACTTGAGATCGACTTGGATGACGAACGGGTTCTCAAGGAAATCGCCTTGTTCGCCGATCGCTGCGACATCACGGAAGAGGTGACGCGCCTCGGTAGCCATTTCGAACAGTTTGAATCGGTCATCAAAAATGCGGACGGTACGGAGCCGGTGGGGCGCAAACTGGAATTCATTTTGCAGGAGATCAACCGTGAGTTCAATACGGTGGGTTCGAAGTCGAACAGGATCGAAATCAGTCAGGCTGTGATCGATGCCAAAAACGAAATTGAGCGCATCCGCGAGCAGATCCAAAACGTTGAATAAGGCAGTGTAATGAACAGTGACCGTGCATATTGGATCGATCGCGCCTTGCAGGTCGTTCAGCCGGTGTTCTGGAATTTGGCCAATGGCCGTCTGCGAAAAACTATGCCGATCGAATGCCTGCCGGGGCGGGAAAAAGATCGCGCATTGTACTCGCATCTAGAGGCTTTGGGCCGCTGTCTGGCTGGCATTGGACCGTGGATTGGTCAGGCCTTTGACCGCGCACCGGCCCAGGTGGAGCTGCGTTCATGGGTTATGGATGGCATTGCTCAGGCGATCGACCCGGAGGGCCCGGATAGAATGAATTTCGAGCAGGGGGCGCAGCCATTGGTCGACGCGGCGTTTCTTGCCCAGGGACTTTTGCGCTGTTTTGATGAGGTCTGGCTGAAATTGGACAGAAAGGTTCAGTCCCGTGTCCTGCAGGCGCTTATTCAAACCCGCGGCATGCAGCCGGGCATCAATAATTGGATACTGTTTTCGGCGATGATCGAAGCCTTCCTATTCAAGGCGGGTGAACAATGGGATCCTGTGCGTATTCTGTATGCGCTGCGCCAGCACGAACAGTGGTACAAGGGGGATGGCGCTTATGGAGATGGTCCGGACTTCCATTGGGATTACTACAATGGCTATGTGATCCAACCCATGTCCTTCGATATTCTCAATGTGGTCAAGGATGAGGTCCACGAGGGCGAACGCCTGCATGCGCTCTGCCTGAGCCACATGCGGCGCTACGCGGAAGTTCAGGAACGCATGATTGCCAGCGATGGCAGTTTCCCGCCGATTGGACGCTCGATAACTTATCGCTGCGGAGCCTTTCAGCCTTTGGCTCAGTTGGCCCTGGCCAACCAACTTCCCGACAGTTTACCTCCCGGCCAGGTCCGGGCGGCGCTGACCGCAGTAATTAGTCGCACTTTGGAAGCCCCGGGAACGTTCAACGAGGAGGGTTGGCTGCAACTCGGACTCGCCGGCCACCAGCCATCGCTGGCGGAACAGTATATTTCCACCGGGAGCCTTTACCTAGCCAGTGTCGTTTTTCTGCCCCTGGGTCTGGACGGCGATCATGCCTTCTGGACGGAACCCCGTCAGCCATGGACCAGCCGACGTATCTGGAATGGCGAAGACATGGCGCCGGATAAGGCTCTTCAGCGCTGATAGCTCGCGTAATCTTCAACGGTTGCCGGATGTAGCTCAACCCAATGCCCCGGGCTGACTTCGCGGAATTCACCGGGTTTATCCAGCTCCTCGGGTTCGCACGGAATCCAGCTTCGGCGGGCAAAGGCACAGCCTTCAGGCGGATCAATGGGTGAGGGCACGTCGCCCTTTAGGAGAATACGTTCGCGCCGCTGTCCAGGCCGGGGGACCGGTATCGCTGAAATCAGCGCACGGGTATAGGCGTGCAAGGGATTGCGAAAGATTTCTTCTGTCGGCCCCAGCTCTACAATCTTGCCGAGATACATGATCGCGACCCGGTCGGAAATGTGTTTAACCACAGCGAGGTCGTGCGCGATGAAAATATAGGACAGATTGAATTCCTCCTGCAGGTTCATCAGCAGGTTGAGGATCTGGCTCTGCACAGACACATCAAGCGCGGATACTGGCTCATCACAGATCACCAGCTTGGGATTCAGGGCAATGGCACGGGCAATGCCAATTCGCTGGCGCTGTCCGCCGGAAAATTCAAAGGGAAACTTTTCAATCGCAGAGGCCGGCAGGCCGACAATATCCAGAAGCTTGAGTACCCTTCGGTTGCGGTCCGCAGCATCCCTGTTGCCATGCACGAGAAAGGGTTCCTCGAGCAGCGAACCTATCGAATGCCTGGGGTTCAGGGATTCGGCTGGGTCCTGAAAAATCATTTGAATGTCCCGCCGATAGGGTTTCAGCGCTTTGCGGCTCAGCGAACTGATGTCGTTGCCTTCGAACAAGACCTGACCGCCCGTTGGTCGCAGTAGACGGACGGCACACTTGCCCAGAGTCGACTTCCCGCAACCGGATTCGCCCACGAGTCCCAGGGTTTCACCTTTGCGGATGGACAGAGAGACCCCGTTGACGGCTTTCAATTGCGCCTGAGTCCGCTGCAATACGCCTCCCTTGACCGGAAAGAACATCTGCAGATCCCGCAACTCCATCAAGGGCGGGCCGTCTCCATTGGCTGACTGGGGTTCGCTGTTCATCAGGTATGGGCGGGCATTTGGTCGACACGGACCACCGGGCAGTCCTCAACCCAGTGACCGGGTCCGATTTCAACCAGTGAAGGGCGAACACTGCGGTAGGCCTCGGAGTTCATGTAGGCTTTGGCATCCGGGTGGGGCGAACGCGGGGCAAAACGCGCTCCAGTCGGCAGTTCGTGCAGTCCGGGAACAAAGCCGGGGATCGTCTGCAACGGCGTTTTTGGCGGATGATCGATACGCGGAATGGAATCGAGCAGCCCCTTGGTGTAAAGATGGGCAGGCCGCTCAAAGATATCCTGAACTGAGCCTTTTTCTGCGACCCGTCCGGCATACATGACAACAACATCGTCACAGGTTTCGGCGATCACACCCAGGTCGTGGGTAATCAGGATGATCGACATACCCATTTCCTCCTGCAGCGATTTCATTAGCTCAAGTATCTGCGCCTGAATGGTCACGTCCAGCGCCGTGGTCGGCTCATCCGCGATCACCAGACTCGGTTTGCAGGCCAGCGCCATCGCAATGACCACCCGCTGGCGCATGCCTCCGGATAATTGGTGTGGGTATTCGCCAATGCGCACTTCCGCCGAGGGAATCCCTACTTTTTGCAAGAGCTCAATAGAACGATCCCAAGCCTCGGCCTTGGAAATATCCTGATGCAGTAGGAAACATTCGCTGAGCTGGCGACCAATTCGGTGGACAGGATTGAGGGCGGTCATTGGCTCTTGAAAAATCATGCCGATCCGCGCGCCCCGGACGGCTCTTAACTGACTCTCAGTTGCCTGGGCAAGGTCCTGACCCTCAAACGAGATTTCACCCCCAAGAATATTGCCCATCGGCTGCGGAAGCAGGCGGGTGATGGACAGCGCGGTGACGCTCTTTCCGCAGCCGGACTCGCCGACAATGCCCAGTGTCTTGCCGCGTGCGACGGTGAAGCTGATGTCGTCGACCGCGACGACGCGGCCTTTTTCGGTATCGAAGGCGGTCTGCAGGTTGCGGACGTCAAGCAGTGGCGAATTCAATGGCGGATTCGGTTGAGGTTAATCGCCACGAAATTGATCGTAGATGACCCGGCCTGGCTCCAGGGCGCGGCCTTCACGCCGGGCCTGTTCCACTTCGGCTTTGATATCCGGGTCCAGCCAGTCCAGGAAATACTGACCGGCCCCCGAGCTGATCTTCACATTGAAGTCATGCGGATAACGAATCCAACGCCAGTGCGCCATGCGGTAAAAGGGTTGCACCCAGCCCGGAATGAAAGGGCCTTCCTCATGGATCAATTCTTCCATGGCAAAAGCTAGCTCGCGCATTTCTTCCACATCGTCCGAGCGGCGGTAACGGTCGATCATGCGGTCCAGTTCAGGGTTGGCCATGGAGACAAGATTGTTGGTCTGCACCATAACCTCACGGTCAGGATTTGGGCTGCCGTCCGGCAGGTAGGGATCGTCGTAGGCATTTACGCCGTGGAAGGTTTCCCAATAGCGGGGGTACATCTCTGGAAAGGTTCCGAATGCGGTAAAGGCAATTTCGTGATTTTTTTCCTGGATTTTTTTCCAACCGGAAGTTCCGTCGAGAATGTCCAGACGGAAATCAACCCCGGCCCGTGCCGCCTCTTCGCGAAGGATGACCAGCAGGTCCTCGAAATGCCGATAGCCGGTAGTAACCGTGAAGCTCAGGCGGCGACCGCTTTCGTTAACCAGGATACCATCGGAGCCGCGCCGCTCAAAGCCGGCCTTGGCAAAGTATTCCAGAGCCTTGTCGACGTCGAAGGGGCGCGCCGTAAGAGTGGGGTGGCTGAAGTCTCCATAGCCATCTGAAGTGGTCCGCATGCGCTCGTAGTCTCCACGGAAATACTCGGCGATTACCCGTTCGAAATTGGTCGCATAGTGCAGGCCAATGCGAATGTCCCTGTTGTTTAGCAAGGGCTGCGCCTGATTGATCCAGAGCCCATAAGTGGGGCGGGGGATTTCGTTGTAGAACTGGACCTTTTGAATGTATCCGTTACGAACCAGATCGTGATCATCGGGAAGGCGGTCATACCAATACTCAGGAAGGTTGACCAGGCCGCTCTTGTCTAAGTCTCCACGACGGAACGATTCATACATATTTGAGGTATCGCGGATCACATTGAACTGGATCCGGTCGTAATTGAACCGGTATCGCCAGAATTTCAGATCTTTCGCCCACCAGTCTTCGAGCCGGGTCAAGGCGATGGAGCGACCGCGGCGTATGTCTTCCTCGCGGACAACATAGGGGCCGGTGGTCGGCTGGAAACGCCATTGGTAACGCTGGACGAAGTCCGGTCCCAACTCATCAAAAAAGTGCTTTGAAATGGGGCGCAGACCGAGTGCGCGGGTAGCCAGATCGGGCTTGGCCCGGGCAACGTGGATGGCGATTGTGTGCTCGTCGAAGCGAGTAATGCCGGTGAAATTCTCCGCGTATTGGTTGTTATACCAAGGCGCCTGAATGTAAGGCGAATGGAAGAAGAAAAACATGAACATGAAATCATCCGCAGTCACCGGCTCACCATCTGACCAGCGCGCTTCAGGATTCAGGCGGACATAGACCGTCTGGCTGTCGAGGTCGATGGCCCATTCTTTTCCCAGTCCGGGATAGTGGTGGAATCCCTTCGGTCCGATATCCGTCTCGTTCGGGTGTCGCTCTGCAATGCCCAGGGTCACATCGTCCAGCAGCATTGGGCGGAAGGAGCCGTTGGAGTCAGGGCCCACATGTCGCAGGGTGCGGGGAAAGTCTTGCAGAGCCCCATAGCTAGTCCCGCCCTTGATGGCGTCAGGCGATCCAAATTCAGGCAGGTCCATGCCGTCTTCCCACTCCAGGTCGCTGGGGAGGTCCTCGATCGATGCAAAGCGGAAAAAATTCGGCAGGTGTTCGACTTGCTCGTCAAACTCCTCTTGCGACCATTCTCCGCTTGCAAGGCGCTCGTTCCATTCCGGAGGAATGTGTTTGAAGGTAGCGTAGTGCTCCTCAATTTCCGGGCCAATGTCGTGGGCTTCACCCAGTCCATCTCCGCGATCGCCACAACCGCTGAGCAGCAGGACGGAAGCGAGCAGGATGGTAAGAGAGAATTTCGATGGAATGCGCATAATCATTATCGGTAAAGGGTGAATTTTCGTGGGTCGAAGGCTTCGCGAACGGCTTCGCCTACAAAGGTAACCAGAGTTAGGATAAATACCAGTGCGAAGAAGGCGCTGGTGACAATCCAGGGAGCTCCATCCAGGCGCGCGGTGCCTTGTTTCAGAATCTCCCCAATGCTGGGCGTCGGCGGCGGAAGGCCAAATCCGAGAAAATCCAGTGCTGTGATACTGGTGACGGCCGCCGCGAGTGTAAAGGGCATAAAGGTCACCAGTGTGCTCACTGCATTGGGCAAAATATGATGGAAAATGATCCGGGCGGTGCTGGCCCCGATCACCTGGGCAGCCGCAGTATAGTCGCGCGCCTTTTCCTTGTAGGTCGCGGTGCGCATGTAATAAGTCATGCCCGTCCATGAGAATAAGACCATGATCAGCAACAGGATACCTATTCGGGTACCGACGCTGAAGCCGGTGGGGACGACGGAAAATATTATGATGACAATATATATGAAGGGTACCAGCGACCAGATTTCGATCATGCGCTGGACCAGCAGGTCAAACCAACCGCCAAAATAACCCATCAGGCAACCGACGGCGATGCCGATCAGGTAAACCATCAACATGAAGGCGAGGCTAAAGTAGATAGCAATGCGGAATCCGTAGATCAGCCGCGAAAGGATGTCGCGGCTGGTGCTGTCGGTGCCGAGGTAGTGCTGATGCTCCCAACTGGGGGGCTGAGGGCGCAGGATGCCGTCGTAGGTGATGTTTTCGTTGGGGCTGTAGGGGATGATCGGCATGATCACCCAGTTCCCGTTGTCCTGCTCTCGAAAATGTTCGCGCAGGTTGCGGTAGTTGACCGGCGAATTGGCGTCGCGGCCTGTAAGGCCAAATGTGTGGCCGAGCTGGGTTGAGCTGTAAGTGGGAAAGAAGTAGTCGCCGTCGTATTTGACCACCAGAGCCCGGCCATTTGCGAAGAGTTCGGCAAACAGCGACAGGATGGCTAGGGCGACAAGGAAAATGAATGAGTAATAGCCGCGTTTAATGTCCCGAAATCGCTTCAGTTTCCGTTCCGTAAGGGGGTCGAGCTTCCAGGGCAGAATATAGAGCGCGAGTGCTGCTGCGCTGAGTAGAAGGCCGCTGCCGAGATTGAAGTTCACCCGCGCCATGCAGAACAGCCCGGCGAGTGCCAGGCAGAGAAGCAGGATCTTTGTCAGGCGGAGCGGCATGGGACTCAATTGAAGCGGACGCGTGGATCGATCAGGGCGACAAGGATGTCAGAGAGAATATTGCCGATCAGGAGCAGCAGCGAAGACAGAAAGAGCACGCCCATGACGATTGGATAATCACGGTCCAGCACTGCGGTGAATCCGAGCAGGCCAAAACCGTCGATGTCAAAAATGGTCTCGATGAGAAAAGATCCGCCGACCAGCAAGGTGATGTTCTGGCCGAATGTGGTGGCAATCGGGATCAGTGAGTTGCGCAAGGCATGCTTGCGCACCGCATCGCGGAAGCGAACCCCTTTGGAGACCGCTGTGCGCACGTAGTCCGCAGCCAGATTGTCCATCAAGTGGTTTTTCATCAGTAAGGTCACTAGGGCAAAGCTGCTGACCGAATAGGAAATGAGAGGCAGAACCGAGTGCCAGATAACATCCTTGACCTTGCCCCAGCTGCTGAGCTCGTCGAAGCCGTGACTGGTGAAACCTCCCATGGGAAACCATTCCAGCCGGGCCGCAAAGTACACAATTAGCAGTGCACCCAGGACGTAACCAGGTATTGCATAGCCAACGAAGATCACAATGGAGCTGGCGTTGTCGATAAAAGTCCGGTGCTTGATCGCTTTTACTATGCCCAGCGGAATGCAGACCGCATAGGTGATGATCAATGTCAGCACCCCATAATAAAGGGAAATGGGAAAGCGCTCACGGATCATTTCCCAAACGGGAATATTGTAACGGTAGGAGGTTCCGAGGTCGCCGCGCAGCACATTGCCCAGCCAGTGAAAGTAGCTTGCCAGTGGTGGTTTGTCGAAACCGTAGTAGGCTTCGAGTTGAGCCAGCTGGTCGCGGGAGATGGCCTGTTGCTCAGCTCCAGAGCGGCCGGAGCCTCCGGCTTCCATGCCACCCGTCTGCATTTCCATCATCGCACGCTCAACCGGTCCTCCCGGGACAAAGCGGGTGATCAGAAACACAATGATGGTTATTCCGAAGAGAGTCGGCGGAATAAGCAGGAGCCGCCGCAGGAAATAAGAACGCATTCAGACTTCAAATTCGTGGATTACGGATTTGTGGATTACTCGCCTTCGCCGAAATCGCCCCGCCGGACGCTCATGCGGCAGTCTTCCATGACGCGCAGAGCAACCTCACGCACGTCAAACATGCGGGTTCGGATGCCGTCGAGCAGTTGCGAGGGGATAGCGGCGTCTGGACAGAGCGCAGGTAATTGGCCCATGCCCAGATTGATGCCGCGCAGGCAGCGTTTAAAGTGTATTATACACAGACGGTAGTCGCCGACTTCCATGCTCTGCATTGCGAGCAGGGAATGGCGTTCGGCCTCGGTCAGGCAGTCGGAAAAGTCCCAGCTGGCCAGCGGATCCACTGTTTCCTTGTGGTCCTTCAAATACTGACGCCAGAAATAGCGCACCTGCGTCAACAAGCCGATCGCAGCAATAAATACCGGATGCCGGTGCAGGGTGTAGGGATCGTTGTCGCGGTCGTTTTCAATTTCTTCCTCGTCCTCGTCGTCGAGGCCTCCGTCCTGAACGGACCAGTCCTCGGCATCCCAGCCCATTTCACGGGCCACGGCGTCGAGCCGTTGCATTTCATCCTGTGGGCAGGCGTCATACACCTTTAGAAATCGGACGATTTCGTTTTCTCTCCGGTTGAGGAATTGTTGCCAATCTTGCTCGCTCCAGGAGAGATCCCCGCGGTCTTCCCAGTCCCCTTCGGGCTGGCCTTCAAAATTATATTGGCTCATTAAAGAATTTGGAACTGTTGAACGTTACCAATGTTCAATTTTCGTACTTCCATTGAAATTGCAATGCAGAAAGGGGGAAAAGCCGGGATTTCTCCTCCGAATCGCAGCCTTTATCGCAATTGACTTCTCATTCGTCGAGAGCTGCGCTAGATTCCTTTTCCAATGTCCCAAATTCAGCTGAAAGTTCACTTCAGCGGGCGCGTGCAAGGCGTCGGTTTCCGCTATCACACCCACCAGATCGCCCGCGAATTCGAAGTCTCGGGCTATGTCCGCAACCTCGACGATGGCCGGGTTCTTCTCGAAGCCCGCGGCGAAGAGTCTGAAGTTCAAGGCTTTATCGCCGAAATCGAGGACCGACTCTCCGTCTTCATCCGCTCCACCGAAAAACAGCCCGTAGATCCACCGGAACGCTTTTCCGG
>JAFIGG010000069.1 GCA_020831485.1 Opitutales bacterium | reverse complement strand
CATAAGCCTCCAGCGATATTTGTTTTATCTTAGGTGACAAACCTAAAATGCGCGCTGTTCTACGTAGCCGCGCTCGTCCCGAGTGCGGAATCCAAACCAACACACTTTCCTCTTCAGCGCGAAAACCGGTCCGTAATCAGAAGCTCGGTCGGTTCATTGGCAACCAGTTCAATGAACTCAGCATACGGAACCAGCACATTGTCACTGGTTTGAATTGACTGCTCGGCCTCGTATTTCAGCGAACCCTTGACGACCGACAGGATGCGCGGCTCCTCCTCAGGAGGAATGCGGTAGGACTCGCCCTTTTGCAGGTAGAGGCGGCGGAGGCGGAATTCGGGGCTATCGGCGAGCACTGCATCCCCGCCTTCGACATGCATCAAGGCCGGTTCAAAGTCTTCGAAATCGATGGACTTCAAGGACTCTTCGATGTGCAATTGGCGGGCTTTGCCGTCCAGACCAACCCGGCCCCAGTCGTAGACGCGATAGGTCGTATCGCTATTCTGCTGGATTTCCAGGATCAGGTTGCCAGCGTCGATCGCGTGCAGGCGTCCACTCGGCACAAACAGGGAGTCGCCTGCCTTGCAGGGCAACGCGCAGACCAGCGGTTCGGCAGCATTGGCGCGCAGGGCTTTCTCGAAGGACTTGCGGGTCACTCCGTCTTTCAGCCCTGCCAGCAATTGGGCATCCGGCTTGGCAGCGGCAATGTACCAGTTCTCCGTTTTGGGTTCACCGCCCAGTTCCGGTGCAATGGAAGCTGGCGGGTGCACTTGCAGGCTCAGGCGTTCCTGGCAATCCAGCCATTTGACCAGAATGGGAAATGTTCTGGAGGGCTCCCAATACGGGCCCATAATAGTATGGCAGTCCTGCTCGATCGCAGCACGCAGGCTCAACCCATCCCATTTTCCGCCTACGATCTTCGAATTGGCCTCCGGGCGGTCAACAATTTCCCAGCTTTCACCGATGGAACCCTCTGGAATATCGCGCCCCAACACCTCCCGGAGGTCTTGGCCGCCCCAAACACGTTCTTGATAAATGGGTTGGAATCGAATGATGGACATATCTTTAAAAATTGAGTTGATAGCTAAGTTTTGACAGCATCCTCATTTTGGAATCGCGCCTTGTCAACGCAGCCGCGCTTCCACATACAAAGATAATCTCAATATGGTAAAACGCAGGGACAAAAAACCGTCTTCCCCCACGACTTTCGAGCCTAAAACCAGTGCCCGCAAATGGCTATATGGCCTGATCACTCTCATTCTGGGTATTCTGTCAGCATTGGCGATCTTTGACTACCATCCGGATCAAAATCCGATGGTTACCACTCACCCGCTGGACCAGAACCTTATAGGTGAATGGGGCGGAGCCTTTGCCTTCTATACGACACTGGCCCTCGGCGTCACGGCCTGGATCCTGCCGCTGACCCTGTTTTGGATGACTTATATGTTCTGGGGTGGACACGCCCGCCGCCTGCGCCTGCCGAAGCTGTTTTACATTGTCCTATACACCGTCTGTGCCAGCGTTTTCGCGGCGATTTTATACGCGGAGGTCTTTGTCGATGCGGACCCGAACAAATACCGTTTTGGTCTCGGCGGCTGGCTGGGCAGCGCGATCTACAATGGCTACCTGCAGAACATCATCGGCATGGTGGGCACATTGGTGGTCTTTGGCGTCACGGCAGCCTTCTCGCTGGGATTTGTTCTGGCGGATAATCTGCTGGCCGACAGTTTTCGGGCTGCCCGCAAACAGGCCAGCCTGTGGGCCGAACGTCGGGCAAATCAATCCCCGCAGAAGAAAGCCGAACGCGAGCAGCGCCTGAAGGAAAAGGAAATCGCACGGATTGAGAAGGAGGCCCTGCGCAAAGCGGCGAAGGAACAGGAGCTTGAGGACAAAAAGGCCTCCAAAGCGAAGCGCCCCTCTCTATTTAAACGACTTTTTGGAGCCCGCAAGGCAAAGCCAGCCGAGGCTCCGCGCCGCCCTTCTGCCTCTGGAATCGAACCCCTGCCCTCGCTGCAGGGCGAAAGCCCGGCGGTAATCCGCAAGGCCCCTACCCCCAAGCCACCACCGCCGGAACCAGAACCGGAGCCGGAACCTATTGTTGTCGAAAAGCCTGCGCCCCGCCGTGCACCTGCGGCCGAGCCGAAGACCGCTTCCGAGCTAAAAATCATTGCCAGCGAGCAAACCCGCAAAGCCAGCATCAACCGCCCTGAAAAGAAGGGCGACTACCGCTTCCCGCCAATGCGCCTGCTCAGCGAACCGGTGGCCGATGGCACACTTGAGCCGACCGAAGTACATCAGCAAACGGCCGAAATGCTGGTGCGGACTCTGGCCCAGTTTAACGTCGATGTAACCATGGGTGAGGTCCACGTTGGCCCGGTTATTACCCGCTACGACGTGTATCCCGCCCCCGGCGTGCGGGTGGAAAAGATTGTCAATCTGGATAAGAATCTCGCCCTCGGCCTGAAAGCGCTGTCGGTGCGTATTCTTGCCCCAGTCCCCGGCAAGGGCTGCGTGGGCATCGAAGTTCCGAACAAGAATCCTCAGGCGGTCTACATCCGCGACATCCTGGAGTCCGAAGACTGGGTGAACACCAAGGCGGAAATTCCGATTGCTCTTGGCAAGGAAGTCTCCGGCAAGCCACTTGTGGCCGACTTGACCAAGATGCCCCACTTGCTCATCGCAGGCTCCACGGGTTCGGGTAAAACGGTCTGTATCAATACGATTGTCACCTCGCTACTCTACCACTCGAGTCCGGAAGATATCCGCTTTGTGATGGTGGATCCGAAGATCGTTGAAATGCAGGTTTACAACAGCCTGCCGCACATGTTGGTGCCGGTGGTGACAGATCCCAAAAAGGTACCCAATGCGCTGAAATACCTGCTCAACGAGATGGAGAAGCGCTACCAGATCTTCGCGACCCAGGGCGTGCGCAATATTGCCGGCTACAACGCCAAGATGGCCCGCAACCGCAAGGAAGCCAAGGAAGCTGAAGAACGCGCCAAGGCCATGGATGCCGCTATGACGCCGGAAGAGCGGGCTGCAACCGCAAACATCAAGCTCGATGTGCCGAGGGATCCGGATGTGGAAGGCGAACTGCCCGTCAAGCTGCCTTACATCGTCTGCATTGTAGACGAGCTGGCCGACTTGATGATGGTAGCACCAGCCGATATCGAAACCGGTATCGCTCGCCTTGCGCAGCTCGCCCGTGCGGCGGGTATCCACTTGATCCTCGCTACCCAGCGTCCTTCGGTGAACGTTATCACCGGTGTGATTAAAGCCAATTTGCCCAGCCGTATAGCCTTTAAGGTGGCTTCAAAAGTCGACTCGCGGACCATCCTTGATACCATGGGGGCAGACCATCTTATCGGCAAGGGGGACATGCTTTTCCTGCCGCCTGGATCGGCGGATCTGGTGCGCTCTCAAGGCGCCTTTGTGAGCGATGAAGAAATCAACGACATCGTTGGATACATCCACGAAAAGAACGGCGAGCCAGAATTCGATCAGCAATTCCAGCGCAATATTGAGGAGGGTGAATCCGACAGCGGACCGGGAGAGGATGGCGAATGGGACGACGAGCTGGTTCCGGATGCCATTGAGGTGATTCGCACCAGCAAGCGGGCTTCGACTTCAATGCTACAGCGGCGCTTGAAAATTGGTTACAACCGTGCAGCCCGCATTATGGAAATCCTCGAGGACCACGGAATGGTTGGACCGGAGAACGGCTCCAGCCCGCGCGAAATCCTCATGGACATGGATTGAAAGCGATGACTGCTGCAAACAACCGCGGATTCCTGTTGATCATTAGTGGCCCTGCTGGAGTGGGGAAAACGACGCTGTGTGAGCGCCTGGTAGAGTGCTACCCCAGCCTGCAACGCCTTGTCACAACCACCACTCGCAAGCCGCGCGATGGTGAAGTGGACGGTATCGATTACCATTTTTTGACCAAGGATGAATTCCAGCATCGCATGAAGGACGGTGCCTTCATCGAGTGGGCGAAGGTTCACAGCAATTATTACGGCTCCCAGCGCAGGCACATCGAGGCCGTTCTGGAGTCCGGCAATGATGTTTTGCTGAACATCGATATTCAGGGAGCGCGGGCCTTTCGGAGCAAAGTGGAAGCTGCTGAAAACCTGGATGCCGGAGTGCTGACCGTCTTTATTCGTCCCGAAAACATTGAACAGATAAAAAAACGCCTGATTGGACGCGATTTGGACTCAAGTGAAGAGATTCAGCGCCGTTTATTGACAGCTGAAGAAGAGCTCAAGGCTGCCGACGAATTCGATCACTGCATCGTTTCGGGATCCCGTGATGCGGATTTTGAGGCTGTGCGGCAGATTTACGAAAAACATCGCCAAAACCTCTGAATTCCTCTAACTAAATGTTTGCATTGAACTTCAGCGAATCTTGATATTATCTGACGCATGACCCGAATCTTTGTCATTGAGGACCAGACAGTCCTCCGCGAACTCGTTTGCCGCCTTATTGAAGATATGCCCTCCATGGAGTTGATTGGAAGCAGCGGTGATGGGCGAGAAGGTTACGAAACCTGCCTCAAGCTCAAGCCGGATTTGGTGGTTGTCGATCTGATGCTGCCCGGGCTCAACGGCATGGAGATCGTTCACCAGCTGAAACACCATCAGCCCGAGACACGGATCATGATATTTTCAGGATATTCTTCCCGCGAGCGTGTGCAAACGGTCCTGCGCTCAGGGGTAGACGGCATCATCCACAAAAATGCCTCCATCGAAGAGCTGGAAAAAGGCATCCAGAAAGTCGCCGCCGGCGAGTCCTACATGAGCAGTGAGATCATGACGATCCTCCGCGACATCATGCTCTTTCCGGACAAAACCGACACCCCAAACAAGCTCACCGCCCGCGAACGCGAAGTGTTGCAACTCGTAGCCGAAGGCTGCACCACCAAAGAGATCGCCAGCCGCCTGAATGTCAGCGTCAAAACCGCCGACACCCACCGCTCCCGCATCATGCAAAAGCTTGACATCCACGATGTCGCCGGCCTTACCCGTTTCGCCATCCAGCACGGAATTATCGAAGCGGGGGGGTGAGGATTTGAGATTTGAGATGGGGTCGAGCTTCGCAGGTCAATGCCGTGACTAGGTAGCGCACGGTTCGACGAACCGTGCGTGCATCGTAATTTGGCAGTGTCCGTCGGATCCTGTCAGATAGGATCGTCAGGTATTGGCTGTTACAACGGGGCGGTTCCTTTCGTCGAAAGGAACCCTACCTGCTCAGAATTAGTGATTATGCGACTTTGCGACGAACTATGCGCGACGGCATGAACCTGTGCATGCATGAACTTTTTAGAAACCGGAAACGGCTTTACCATGAAGTTCCCAGGTGGGTCAAAGACGGTGCAGTCTTTTTCATCACTATCAACACCCGTCCGAGGGAGGTTAATCAGCTGTGCCACCCGGAAATGTCCGATACGATTAGGGAATCGATTGCCTTCCGCATTCAATCAGGAGCCTGGTGGCCTGAAAGGATCCTGCTTATGCCCGATCACTTGCACGGATTGATTGCATTTAATCGGAATTTGAAAATGAAGCAAATTGTCGAACAATGGAAACGCTACCTGGCCTTTCAGCTATCAATTCAATGGCAAAAGAACTTCTTCGATCACCGCATTCGATCTGTTCGTGAATTCCACCTGAAGTCAGAATACATTGCACAAAATCCTGTTCGAAAGGGTTTGGTCTCCAATCCCAAGGATTGGCCCTATTCGTGGAGTGGATGGGATTTGGTCTGATTTGAATCCCGGGGAACCAAGTGGTAGGGTCCGGTTCGACGAACCGGCCGTGCATCCTAATTTGCAGTGCCCATCGGAGCCTGTCAGATAGGATCGGATCGCTTTCTATTTTCCAACGGGGGCGGTTCCTTTCGTCGAAAGGAACCCTACCTTTTTCTAATCAAATACCACGGTTTTATTGCCGTAGACCAAAACCCTGTGTTCCAAGTGGCAGCGAACTGCCTGGGCGAGCACGCTTTTTTCTAGATCGCGGCCTTTGCGGATTAGGTCGCGGACGGTTTGGCGGTGGGTTACGGGGGAGACATCCTGTTGGATGATGGGACCGTCGTCGAGAATGGCGGTCGCGTAGTGGGCGGTGGCGCCGATGAGTTTGACACCGCGCTGGTAGGCTTGGTGATAGGGTTTGGCGCCGGCGAATGCGGGAAGGAAGCTGTGGTGAATATTGATGACGGGAATACCGCAGCGATCTAGAAAATCTTTGGAAAGAACCTGCATGTAGCGTGCCATTACTGCCAGGTCCACCTGGTGCCCCGTCAGAATTTCCAGCTGCTGCGCCTCGGCCTGAGGCTTATTTTCGGGGGTGACCGGGATGTAATAAAAGGGAATGCCATGAAAATCGGCATCCGCTTTCAGATTTTCATGATTGGACAGGATACAGGCGATGTCGCATTGAAACTCTGCCATTTTCCAGCGGGCCAGCAGGTCGAGAAAACAATGTTCGATCTTGGATACGAACAAGGCGATGCGTTTGCGCTTGTCCGTGCGGACTATGCTCACGTTCATCCCCAGGGATTCGGCGAAGGACTCGAATTCGCGGCGTTTGGAATCCAAGTCCGCATCGACTCCCGGAATCCATTCGATGCGCTGAAAAAAGGCATTGCCTTCGTCGTCGCGGTGCTGATCTGCATGCACAATGTTGCCGCCACGCTCGTAGATCCAGCCAGATGTTGCTGCCACGAGCCCGGGTTTGTCCGGGCCGTGGAGCAGCGCAATCAAAGCAACATTATCCGCGCCATCGGGCATCGGTCGAATCAGGACTTCGGCGTTTCAGCCGCCTGATAGCGGCGGGCCGATTCACTGACCGCCCGCAGCCGCTCGCGGTACTCCTGCAGCGGTTGCACCCCGACTGGGGTTTCGCGCAATGATTTCAATGCGAAAACTGTGGTGCGCGCTCCGGACAAAGTAGTCATCATCGAAACCTTGTGCTTAAGGGCTTCACTGCGAATCACATTTTCACTCTGGCGTGGAATCATACCCGATGGCGTATTGATAATCAGCTGCATCTCGCCGTTTTTGATCATGTCGACCACATTCGGGCGTCCTTCATGGATCTTGTGCACGCGCTTGACCGGGATGTCGTTCTCTTTGAGGAACTGAGCCGTTCCACTGGTCGAAACGATGCTGAAGCCCAATTCAATGAACTCCTTGGCCAGATCCAGAATCTGCGGCTTATCCGCATCCTTGACTGAAAGGAAAATATTGCCCGAGGACGGCAGTGCCGGGCCCACAGCCATTTGAGTCTTGGCGAAGGCCACCCCGAGATCGTTGTCGATTCCCATGACCTCTCCTGTGGACCGCATTTCCGGACTCAGAATGATCGGAGATCCAGGGAAACGCACAAAGGGGAATACAGACTCCTTAACAGTCCAGTAGGGCGGAATGATCTCCTCGACAAAGCCCAGCTCCTTCAGAGTCTTGCCGGCCATGATCCGCGCAGCCAGCTTGGCCAGCGGCACGCCAATGGCTTTGGATACAAAAGGCACTGTGCGGCTTGCCCGTGGATTGACCTCCAGAATGTAGAGTTCGTTGTCCTTGATCGCATACTGAATGTTCATCAGGCCAACTACCTTAAGCTCACGAGCCAGGGAATAAGTCGCTTCCCGCACCTGATTGAGCATGTCCTCCTTCAGGGTGTGCGGAGGCAACACCATAGCGGCGTCGCCGGAGTGCACGCCTGCGAACTCGATGTGTTCGAGCATGCCACCGATCACAGTCGTCTCGCCATCGCTGATGGCATCCACGTCCAGCTCAATCGCGTCCTCGAGAAATTTGTCCAGCAGAACCGGTTTACCCGGAGCAACATCGAAGGCCTCGCGCAAAACCTTCTTCATCTCATCCTCGCTGTAGAGAATGAACATGCCGCGTCCACCGAGCACGAAACTCGGACGCAGGAGAATCGGGAAGCCAATTCGCTGGGCTTCGGTGATAGCCTGTTTTTCGTCGTAGGCAATGCCATTGACCGGCTGCTTAAGGCCAATTTTATCCAGAATGCCCTTAAAGATTTCGCGGTCCTCAGCAGCATCAATCCATTCAGGATCCGTGCCGATGATATTGACCCCGTTCGCCTTCAACTGAGTCGCAAGGTTGAGCGGAGTTTGTCCGCCAAATTGAACAATAGCGCCTTCGCACTTTTCCTGACGGTAGACCTCCAGCACGTCTTCCAAAGTCAACGGTTCGAAATAGAGCCGGTCAGAGGTGTCGTAATCGGTCGAAACCGTCTCCGGATTGCTGTTGACCATGACCGTTTCAAAACCGTCGTCGCGCAGGGCAAAACTTGCGTGCACACAGCAGTAGTCGAATTCAATCCCCTGCCCGATCCGGTTTGGACCACCGCCCAGAATCATGATCTTGCGGCGGTCGCTGGGGATGATTTCGTTTTCATCCCCGTAACTGGAATAATAATAAGGGGTAACCGCTTCGAACTCTGCGGCGCAGGTATCAACCAGACGATAAACGGTGTTGATGCCCTTGGCCTTGCGCAAGTCAGTAACCTCTTCCCGGGAAAGACCCGTAATATTTCCAATTTGAATGTCGGTAAAGCCTGCCTTCTTGGCTGCGCGCAGCTGATCCTCAGTAATCGATTTAGCGGCCTTCTCCATCTCCAGTTCCATTTCAACGATTTCCTTCATCTGTTGAAGGAACCAGGGATCCACTGAAGTGAGGCGGAAAATCTCGTCTGCCGTCATGCCCGCGAGGAAACCGTAGCGGATGAAGAACATGCGCGTCCAAGTTGGACGGGTCAGTCCAGCCGTGATCGCATCCCTATCCGTGACCTCACGGCCACCGAACTTACCGCCACCGCCGTAACCCAAAGTGCCGATTTCCATCGAACGCAGGGCCTTCTGGAAGGATTCCTTGAAGGTCAGGCCAATCGCCATCGCCTCGCCCACTGATTTCATCGATGAGGTCAGAGTATCGTCTGTTTGCGGGAATTTTTCGAAAGTGAAACGAGGAATTTTCGTCACCACGTAGTCAATCGTCGGCTCAAAGCAGGCCGGAGTCTTGCGGGTAATATCGTTGTTGATTTCGTCAAGCGAATAACCAACCGCGAGCTTGGCCGCTAATTTTGCAATCGGGAAGCCCGTTGCCTTCGACGCCAACGCGGAAGAACGGGAAACACGTGGGTTCATCTCGATTACCACCATGCGGCCCGTTTCCGGGTTCATCGAAAACTGGATATTGGATCCGCCCGTCTCTACACCCACCTCACGGATACAGGCAAAGGACGCATCCCGCATCAACTGGTATTCTTTGTCGGTCAAAGTCATCGCCGGAGCGACGGTAATTGAATCACCAGTATGCACACCCATCGGATCCACGTTTTCAATCGCACAGATGACAACGCACTGGTCCTTGTGGTCACGCATGACCTCCATCTCGTACTCTTTCCAGCCAAGAAGGCACTCTTCGATCATCACCTCATGCGTCGGTGATGCATCCAGGCCCCGCTGAACCAAATCTTCAAAATCTTCACGGTTGTAGGCAACACCACCACCATTGCCACCCAGGGTAAAACTCGGACGGCTGATCACCGGGAATCCACCGATTTCATCGACGGCATCGCGGGCTTCCTCCAAAGTATTGACGATTCGGCTGCGGGCGACATCCAGACCAATTTTGATCATCGCGTCTTTAAAAAGCTCGCGGTCCTCGCCTTTTTGAATCGCATCGTAGCGGGCGCCGATCATCTCGACCTTGTATTTTTCGAGAATCTTGGCCTCGTAGAGCTCTACCGCGAGATTGAGGGCGGTCTGTCCCCCCAGCGTGGGCAACAGCACATCCGGGCGCTCTTTGGAGATAATTTTCTCCAGGATCTCAACTGTAAGTGGCTCGATATAAGTCACATCCGCAAAATCCGGATCGGTCATAATCGTCGCCGGGTTGCTGTTGACGAGGATTACCTTGTATCCCTCTTCACGCAGTGCTTTACAGGCTTGAGTGCCACTGTAATCAAACTCACAGGCTTGGCCGATTACAATCGGACCAGAACCGATGATGAGAATTTTTTCAATATCCGTACGCTTGGGCATTGAAAAAGGAAATAAGTCCTCCGACTGAATGCGGTGCAAGCGAAATGTGCCAAAATTGCGGAAAACCGTTCCATCCTGATTAAATGAACAGATTGAACGTGTTTTGACGAAGTTTTGCCTTCGGTTTTGACTCCGGCAGGAAAGCTGCTGACCTTTAGCCCCAATGCGATTCGACTGCCACTTACACACTCCCTTGTGCGGACACGCTTATGGCGAACCGGAAGACTTCATCCATGCAGCTCTGGAACTGGACATTCGGCTGTTGACAGTGACCTGTCATATCCCGCTCAGCGATGCGGAATACGGTGCCCGCGGAATCCGCATGAAGCGCGATGAAGTGGATCAATATTTCGAGTGGATTCAATCCGCACAAAACTTGGGCGAGGCCTACGGCATAGAGGTGCTGCAGGGCATCGAAGCGGAGGTCGCACCAGATCCAAAAATAGATGCCGAAATGGATGCGTTTCTGCAGGCCCATTCTTTCGATTTTGTGCTGGGCTCTCTGCACCATCAACTGCCCGTCTGGCAGGATTGGTTTGAGGCCAAGGGGAAAGTCACGGATGCGGAAATAATTGAGGCCTATTTCAATGAACTGGCCCGCGGTGCCTGCAGTGGTCGCTACCACAGCATGGCTCATCCGGATGTGATCCGACTCTATGGCACCCTTGCCAAACGCTTCCGCCCCGAAGAGCACCAGGAGGCCATTCAGGCGGCGCTGGACCGCATTGCCGAATCCGGCGTCTGTCTTGAGGTGAACACCAGTGGCCGCATAAAAGGCGACTTCATCGCTCACCCGGATCCGCTCATTCTGGACTGGGTTGCCGAACGGGGCATTCCCCTGACACTGGGATCGGACTCACATGCTCCAAACATGATTGGCCAGTACTTCGATGAGTCCCTCGACCTCCTGAAAAAGAAGGGCTTTGAGCAGATGCACTATTTCCGCCAAGGCAAGCGGGTGGCTGTCAATATCGATAGCATGTTCTAGGAAAAGTTCCAGCGGTTCGACGACTAGTCGGATTTCAGCGCGGCGTTGGCCCGTTCGGTGAAGCCACTGACACTGTCTTCGAACCGAGCCTGACTGTGCGGAGAATGGGCCGCATCCCACTGCCGACGATAAAGACTGAGCGATACCCCTACTCTGCGTAGCTCGCAGCGAAGGCGTGAGAGTTGCGAGTGGTATGGCCCCACCATGGGCTCATACAGCCGCACCATGCGGAGGTTCTCCCGCAATGCCCAACGCACCACGGAATCGGTCCAGCGTTTGACCTGCCCCGCATACACGCGCATCCGGGTGGGTTTGCTGACGTGGTGTGGCCCAGCGGAGCCCCTGCCTTCAAAAGGCATGTGCCCGTCGACCTCAATCAGGTCCGCCTGCCAGTTACTGCAGGCCCGCTGACCACAATCGATGACGGCTTTTCGGCAAAAATCACCTACATTCCGACTCAGGCTCAAGTGGTGGTTTACGTCTTCCGCCGCGAGCACTGCCACCGTGCTGAAGGCCGCCTCAGAAAGCTGGCCAATTTCAGGGGCCAGGTCATCCGGAGTCACCAGTAGCCCACTGGGCGAAAGGGACAGTGAAGGAAGTTCGGCATCAGTGCCCCGGAAGAGCGAACGCAGCTGCTGGGGCTTGAAGTCTTGGCAGAATTTATCTCCCGATGCTTCATACCAATGGAGCGTGTTGACCGCCGAATCACCGTCCAGCAGATGAGTCATGAAAAAGGCCGCACCCAACACCCAAGGCAATCCGAGCTCTTTAATCCAGTAGTCGCGATACTGGAGGCGGACTTCATGGGGCAACCAACCAGTGTCTTTCAACTCCTGAGTCCACGAATCGAAGAGCTCGATACCCGTCTCCGCAGCCAAGGCTGCCTCGTAATCGTCTTCCTGTTTGATTCCGAGACAATTCAAAGTGAATGCACAGGTTTCCTGATAATAAGTCCAAAAACTGGGATGAAGAGTCAGCCAGCCTTTGAAGTAGGCACGCCTGGCCAGACAATCAGTCATTTGTTCACGCAAGGCCCCAGGCGGCAGCGCCGCAATAGCATGCCAGACCTCCCACTCTCCCAGTAGTCGGTAGCGCAAAGCCGCTCCCAACCGGGACCCCGGGTTGAGCCCAAAGGCAAAAGATCCTGACGAATCAATCAGCCGGTTGAGTTGTTCTTGAGCGGAACTGCGGGATGGAGTTGGAATGTACGGCTGCTTATGTTGAGGATACGGTACAACCATAGTTGTCCGATTAAACTAGTCCGTAGGCACCGAATTGCAGCCAGCCAATTGCTGATCGGCATATTTACGGGATAAACGGTGGTTGACTAGGGAATTCTACCTATCGAGCTGCGCAGTGGCCGCAAAAACCGTCTTCAATGCAGGATACAGGCTCCGGAATATCTGGTAATGAGCATCGTACTCGTCCTGCGCATCGCTTGGATTCGTAACACTGGTCTCCCCGAGCCAGTTCGCACACACCGTTTCCACACTCGACTGGGCTCCGCAACCGACGCTGGCCAGCATGGCGGCTCCATAGGCCGCACCCTCGCTGATGTTCAGAGTGACAATTGGCGTGTGGAAAATGTCCGCCAGCATCTGGCGCCACAGCTGCGACCGGGCCCCACCTCCGCTGGCGATGATCCGCGACGGGTGAATACCGAGCGACTGCATGATCTCTAGCCCGTCGCGCAAACCAAAGCTAACCCCTTCGATGACAGCACGGGCCATGTGACCGCGGCCATGCCGCAGGGTCAGTCCACAAAAACTTCCGCGGGCCAGTGGGTCCGGGTGAGGAGTGCGCTCACCGGTCAGATAAGGCAAAAACTGCAGTCCTTCGGATCCGGGAGTAACCGCCGCTGCTTCCTCATTCAGGTCATCGTAGCCTACTCCCGGCGCCAGTTTATTGCGAAACCACTGATAGGATCCGGCACTGGATAACTGGACCCCCATGAAATGCCATTTGCCGGGCACGGCAGAGCAAAAGGTGTGCAGCCGTCCCTGAGCATCCGGCTTGTAGGACTCGGAATGAGCAAACAGCACCCCGCTGGTGCCGAGGGTGCAGGAAACAATTCCGGGTTTAACAATGCCGCAACCAATGGCCCCGGCTGCCTGATCGCCGCCACCGGCGATGATCGGTGTGCCGCTTTTCAAGCCAGTGGCTGCCGCTGCATCGGAACTGACCTTTGCCGAAACGGCAGTCGATTCGGTGAGCTGCGGGCATTGCTCCCTGCGAATTCCGCAGGCATCCAGCATTGTCGGCGACCAATCGCGCTTGCCGACATCGATCAGTGACATGCCGGATGCATCGGAGACTTCGGTCGCAAACACGCTACTCAGGCGAAAGCGTATATAATCCTTTGGGAGTAGTATCTGCGCCACTTTCGCCCAGACCTCGGGCTCATGCTCCTGCACCCAGACGGCCTTCGGGGCGGTAAACCCAGGAAGGATCGGACTGCCGGTAATACGCAGAACCTCTTCACGGCCAACGCGCTCGGTGATGCGATCGCATTGTTCCGCCGTGCGCTGATCATTCCACATGATGCAGGGCCGCAATACCTGCCCCGCCCCATCCAGCAGCACCAATCCGTGCATCTGCCCGGTCAGGCCAATGCCGGCAATGGATTCCGCCGGCACCTTCTCCAGTAGTGCCTTCATGGCGCTGCAAGTTGCGGTCCACCAATCCTCAGGATCGGATTCGGCCCACAGGGGCTTTGGGGTTTGAAAACTGTATTCCGGAGCCGTTACAAAAACCACCTTGCCGGTTTCATCAACGGCAACGAGTTTCGTCGACGAACTGCCGATGTCTATTCCGACAAATATCTGCATATCCAAATCTCCCGCTTTTAAAGGTACTCGTTGATCAGGTTTTCCAGGCGCTCCTGGCGTCCACTTGGAATCTGTGGATCATCGGTGCTTTCCGCGTAGGCGGCCAGGTCCGCGAGACTGACCTTACCCTCTTCAATGTCTTTGCCAATGCCCGAATCAAAGGAGCTGTAGCGCTCGCGGACAAAGGCGTCCAGGCGGTCGTCTTCAATGATCGCATGCGCGATCTTTAAACCGCGGGCAAAGGCGTCCATGCCTCCGATATGGGCGTGGAAAAGGTCCTCAGGCTCATGCGATTCGCGGCGGCGCTTAGCGTCGAAATTGAGTCCACCGGTCACAAACCCACCTTGCTTGAGCAGGACCAGCATGACCTGCGCGGTCTGATAGATGTCGGTCGGGAACTGGTCCGTGTCCCAGCCGAGCAGCTCATCACCGCGGTTGGCGTCGATGCTGCCCAGCGCACCCGCATTGGCGGCAACGGTCAGCTCGTGCTGCATGCTGTGACCGGCGAGGGTCGCGTGGTTGGTCTCGATATTGAGCTTAAAGTGGTCGAGCAGGTCGTATTCGCGGAGGAAGTTCAAACAGGCTGCGGCATCCGAATCATACTGATGGGTGGTGGGTTCCCGCGGTTTGGGTTCGATGTAGAACTGACCCTTGAAGCCGATCGCTTTTTTGTAATCCACCGCCATGTGCAGCAGCTGGGCCAGGTGGTCGAGCTCCCGCTTCATGTTGGTGTTGAGCAGGGTCGCATAGCCTTCCCGGCCACCCCAGAAGGTGTAGCCCAATCCGTCGAGCGCGTGGGTCGCGTCCATGGCGGCCTTAACCTGGGCAGCGCCGTAGGCGTAGACATCGGCAAAGGGCGAAGTGCCGGCGCCTTGCGCGTAGCGGGGGTGATTAAACAGACAGGCCGTGCCCCAGAGCAGCTTTTTACCGCTCTCCGCCTGTTTGCTTTTCAGTTTCTCAACGACGGTGGCAAGCGCCTTGTTGGTCGCTTTGAGACTCTCCTTTTCGGGTGCAATGTCGCGATCGTGAAAGCAGTAGAAATCAATCCCGACCTTATCCAGAAATTCGAAAAACACATCGACCCGCTTGAGGGCGTTGTCGATCGGATCCGAACCATCGTCCCAGGGCATCAGGGCAGTTCCGGCGCCAAAGGGGTCGGACAATCCGTTGCGCATGCAGTGCCAGTAGGCCGCGCCGAAGCGCAGATGCTCGGCCATCGTTTTGCCGCCGACTTGGTCCTCGGCATTGTAATGTTTGAAAGCGAAGGGGTTGCGGCTGTCCGGACCTTCGTAAACGATATTATCAATATTGGGGAAGTAGGATTTGCTCATGCGGCGGATTATAGCGGGAATCGAGTCTTGTCGCCACCGCATTTTGCGGTATTCTTTTGTTGTTTTGCGCAAAAAGATCCAATCCAATCGTATTGCCCTGGTGCTGTCCGCGATCAACGTACGTCGCCTGTTGCCTGGCCTGCGCCAGTTTGTGGCCGCGGGCCGGGATTACTGGCTGGTCGACCTCTACCGACCGGCAAAGGAGATTCGGCAGTTACTCGACGACTGGCAACCGGCGGGCATGCTGACCGAATGGATTCCAGGACTGACCGAAGCCTATCTGCGGGAAGAGCTCCCAACCGTGTTGGTGACCAGCCGACAGCAACGTCCGGGCATAGTCGGCCTGGATGTCGATAACCGAGCCGTGGGCCGCCTTGCGGCGGATTACTTGTCTGCCAATGGCTGGCCGCACCTGGCCTTTTACGGCAATGAGACGCCCTACTCTACCGAGCGCGAAAAAGGATTTAATGAATCCCTGAAACAGCTTGGACGAAGCTATCATCGCTTTCAGGAAAGCGGTGGCTTCCAGCGTCAGTACATCGAGCACTGGCACGAGTCCGACCCCGCTCTGCTGAAATGGCTTAAGGCCCTGCCGAAGCCCTGCGCGGTCTTCGCCGCACACGACCCGCTCGGACGCAGTCTGGCCGAAGCCTGCCGTGATTCCGGCATAGCCCTGCCGGAATCCATCGGCATTCTGGGCGTCAACAATGATCAACTTGTCTGCGAGATGACCAACCCGCCTCTGTCGAGCATTGCCATTCCCTGGGAGCGGCTTGGATACCTGGCCGGACAAGCACTTGAATCGCTGCTATCGGGCCAGCAGCTCCAGGAATCCATGCAATGGTTACCTCCCGGAGAAATCGTTGAGCGCCGCTCCACCGAATTGTTGGCGATTCAGGATCCTCTTGTCCGCAATGCACTCACCTGGATCCGCGATCAAGCCTGTTCCGGCGCAAACGTCAAAGACCTCGTCCGCGCGCAACGCGTATCCCGTCGCCAGCTCGAACAAGCCTTCCGCAGCCAACTGCAGCGAAGTCCACGTGAAGAAATCCTCCGCGTCCGCATCAACCGAGCCAAAGAGCTCCTCCGCCAGACCGACTGGGGCCAAGCCCGTATCGCCGAACACTGCGGATTTCAGTCACCAGAGCGCTTCAGTATCAATTTCCAAAAGCTGACCGGGCAGCTACCGTCCTTGTATAGAAAGATGTCACGGGTTTAGGCTCTGTAAAAGATCCTCGTAATGAGACCCGTAGATGACATGAAGAGTGCCAGTTGAGAAAAAATCCCTCAAACTGGCACCCTT
>JAFIGG010000068.1 GCA_020831485.1 Opitutales bacterium | reverse complement strand
CAGCCCATGCGCCCTCAGGACGGGCGCGCCTACGATTACCCAAAGATAAATAACGCTTTATAGTATTGACAAAACAGCCTTTAACTAACGTTTTCAAGAAAATGCTTAACCCACGCATTTTCACTCTTTTCGTCCTGGTGTTCCCTGCCTTTGCGCAGGGCGCAGCGACCTTGGAGGAAATGTGGCAGCACTTTCGCACGACTGCGCGCAATGGGGATTGGGTTGCGGCGGGACAGGTCATGTATCAACTGGATGCCGAGTTCAGCGGGGATCGCTTGTATGAAGCGCCGGAGTTTCAAAAGGCCTACCTGCCACTGCGGGCCCTGGTGCTGATGGAGCAACAACGGTTCAATGAAGCGGAAAACGGTCTCCTGCAGTTCAAACAAACCGAGGGAGTCCCTCAGCGACAAGTCGCCTGGGCGCGCTTCAGTCTGGCGCGCATTGCTCAGGCAGACGGACGAACGGATCAGGCGCTCGAACGTTTCACTGCATTCGCTAACCAACACCCGGAGCTCACGGAGGCGCAGCTGGCGCAGTGGTTCATTGCTGAATTAAAGCTCAACACGGGCAACAGCCGGGCCGCCATGGATCTGCATTCCAAGTTGAGCAGCGAACCCTCCGCTCCGGTCCACTTGCGGGAACAGGCGCGGCTGCGGAAAATTCAAATTGCCGTGCAAAACGAAGACCTGGCGGCCTGTCTAGAGTATCTGGACGACCTGCAGCTCGAACTAAGCAACTTTCCCGAACGATTGCAGGCAAACTTCACAGCTCTCGAGCTGCAACAGTTCCTCCGATCCCAGGGGCAGCACAAAGCAGCACTGCGGGCCTCCATGCAGATAAAGGACTATCCCCTGCTGCTTGCGAACTTTGCAGACTACCTGGCCAGCCTGCGACAGAACTGGACCGTTCAGGGTACGCATTGGCGGCGTCAGGCACCTATTTGGGGACAGCATTTGCAGCGGCGCATTGAGCTCGCCGAAAATTCATTCGCCAGCTACGCGCAGATGGAGCCTTACACCTTTCCCTGGCTGATGGGCCGGGGTCTGAGTTTTCTCGAATCGGGTTACCCATGGCTGGCGGATCGACTTTTCGAACACCTGCGGCGGCTGAGCGAACGGCCCGACAGCGATGCCAGTATTGGGAAGCACAGCGCAGACCTCCTTTACCTGTCCATTCTCTGCCGTCAGGAAATCCGCGATTGGTCGCTGGCCAACGAGCGCATTGAAAACTTCTACCGGAAATTCGCGGACGACCCCAGGCTGCCGGATGTCCGCTTTGCACAGGCCAGGGGTGCATCCCTACAAGGCATGCCGGACGTAGCCTACGTTCAGTTGAACCATTTAATCGAAGACTACCCGCAGCACAGCGAACGCATCTCCTGGTTATGGATGCGGGCACAAGTCGAAGCAGAGCTGGGCAAAGTCGACCAATCACTCGCCAGCTACGACTCCATCCACCGCCAGTACCCCGAGCATCGCCTCATTCCCTACATCCTTTTGAATGCAGCCGAGCTGGCCCTTGCCCGTCACTACGAACGCGAAGCCCATGCGCTTCTTGATGCGCTCGAATCCCGCATCAGCAGCGATCATAACCTGATCCCCTACAGTTACTGGATTCGCCTGCAGCTCCATTTTCTAAATCCGGAGGCCGCAGCATTCAATGCTCTGCGCGATCAATTTTTGCTACAATGGTCCGGGCATACACTAGAACCTGAACTGCTGAATCTGGCCGGCGACCGCGCCCTGCAGGAGGGCCATTGGCAGCAAGCCCTGAGCTGGTATCAGCAGATTCATCCTGAGAACGCTTTGGCCTTTGAATACGCACTCTTTCAGCAAGTCACAATTTTTCGCAAGACCGAACAGGCTGACCGCGCCTGGGCTCTACTTTCCGAATACTCAGAAAGGGCAATTCAGGGAGAACCCCAGCAGCGCCTGCAGGAAGCAATTTTCACCCTGAACCGGTTGTCCACTGCAGTAAGCCGGGAACAACAATGGCGACAACAGCTTGAACAGCTCATTTATCACCTTGGAAATCAGCAGGCTATCGATGACTTTTCACCTTTCCTTCAGGCTTGGCGACAAAGCCTTGAGCAGGACCCTGAACTCAATTTCGAAAGCTGGCTAAAAAGAACAGAAATTGAGGCCGAAGCCAATTATAACTGGAGTCTGTGGAGTCGGTTACAGCTATTCAAACATCCCTACAACCCGGATTCAGAAGCGAGTGCCGCCGAAGCAATGCTGCTTCGCATCCACCTGAATACACCGACCGAGGCCCTCGACGCACAGGCCCTATTCCGCATTGGTGCAGTATTGGCTGATCAGCAATTCGATGAGGGTATTGAGTTACTCAAATCCGTAGTCAGGCACTTTCCAAGAAGTCATTGGACACCCCGTGCACTCAAGGCTCTGGCCGAACACAGGAGCTCAACACCCTGGCAAGCCCGTCGCTGGTGGAACCAACTGGAAATGCATTGGACGGGAACGGAGGAAGCGCTCTGGGCGACTCTCGAACTCGCCTTCATCGAAGCAAATGAATCAGACTTGAACTCCGCTATCGATCGCCTCGGTAAATTGATCGAACGTCGCAATGCACCCGCTCAACTCCGCGCAAAAGCCTGGTACCATCGCGCAGAGTTCCTTGCTCAATCAGGCCTGCCGACCGAAGCCATTCACCACTATCAGCGCCTCTACACCCTGTTCCCACAATTCACGGAGCTGTGTGAGAAGGCTTACCTGGCCTCTGCCCGTCTGTTATTCGAAACTGGGCACAATGAGGCCGCCCGCAAAACACTGTACGAGGCCCGATCCCGCCTGCAACTGAAGCCATCCATCGCCCAAAACATTGAAGATCTGCAACTGGAAATACAGGTTCAACATGAAGCAAATTAACGATCTGATCTTTAAAGCGCTGCTATTTTCCAGCCTGGTGGTCCCAGCTAAGGACGGAACTGCTGCCTGGATCGACATTGAGTGGATCGACCAGCAGCGGGGCATGAAAAACGTGCAGCTACTGGCCGTTACCGACACCGAAGTCAGAGTGCTTCAGAGAATGGGCACCGCCGTTGTCGAGCGTCACATCAAACACCCGCGCATCCATAGACTGCGATTCGAAGCCGGTCCCGACTGTGATATTGCCCATGCACATTTCATTGCTGGCGAAACGAATGCGGCCTTTGTCCGCTGGGAAGCAATCTGGAGAAGTTGGCAAACGGCCGCAGAGCGCGGATGGATCGATTCCAAGTGGAAGCCTGCATGGTGGGAGGTTTTGCAACACAGCAAAGCCCGGCGCTCCCATTTGGATACGCTCCTTTTTGCCGAGAGTTTCATCCCCTGGTTCGGGTTCTGTCGCGACCACCAAAGCCTTTTGTTTAAGTTGATTGCCGAATGCTTCATCGAACTCGACCAATACGACAGCGCCCTGCCCTACCTTGATGCCATAGCCATCGATTCCTTTCCCCATCCGCCCGAGCAGCTTCATTCCCTTCGCTTTAAGGTGCACAGCGGCAATACAGAGCATACCTCTGCATTGGAAGCCTGGTTGGACGACTGTATTTTCAGCGGCCACTGCGAACCGCAAAGCCTGAACTCAATTCTTGAAATCTGGGATTCCCAGCCGCATTGGCGGGACCTCGACCCCCCTAAACCCATCCAATTAAATGATCGCAACAACCCCACCCTCAACGACCCTTCTTGATCTTCTGCTTCAAGGCGGCTGGGCCATGTATCCACTCGGTCTGTTTTGCATGGTCATGCTGTATTTGATCATACACTGCCTGCTGCAGACCCGGCACAAGGCCTGCATTGATGCTGCGCTTTCAGATCGGATCGGCGAACAGCTCAAGCAGGACCGCGTTGAAGACGCTGCTGAGAGCTGGCAACAGCTGAATCCACACCAGAAAACCGCCAGCCAAAGCCTGTGGCAAAAGCTCACGGAAACCCCTCTATCCGAGGGAAGAGATCAGCTGGAGGACCTAGCCTATGAGGGCGTCCATAAATGGGAAGCAGGAGTAGGCCAATGGATTCAATACCTCAATGTCATCGCTGCAACAGCACCAATGGTCGGACTATTGGGCACCGTAAGCGGCATGATCAGCGCATTTCAGACCATCGCCACAGGGGGAATGGGAAAACCGGAACTGCTGGCTGGAGACATTGGCGAAGCTCTGATCACCACCGCAACCGGCCTCACCATCGGCATTCCCGCAATGATCGCATACTTCGTCCTGAAGAATCGCCTCAATCAGCGGATTCAAGACTACGTGGACTTATTGCGCAGCTGGATCGATATCCGCTGCAAGCCATCAGTTAGCTGAGGCCAACTCAGGAATCCGACTCTCGAGGTCAAGAGCCTGATCCCGCCAGAAACCTGGATTTTCGAGACTCATAATGGTGTCCAGCGCCGCCTGCACCTGAGCAAAGTCCTCGACCTCCCAAGCTGATACGGCCAAGTGGTAGGCAGCCTCGCCTCGAATCTGATCCAACAGATTCACATCGCTGGCAACACCCTGAAGCAGGTCGCGCCCGCCTGCAGCATTCCCGGAGAGCAGGAGACTCAAACCTTCGCCCAACTGAGCACGCCCCCTGAAAGGGCCCGGTTCCAAAATCGCCCGAGCTTCTGCATAATAGTCGGCGGCAGTAGAATAATCCTTCGATTCGAAGACTTCATCCGCAACCTCAAGGTAGGCAACACCGGCCAGTTGAAACTTTCGGTGGTCCGCAGCGAATGCCAGCTTTTCCTCCATGGTCACAGCGGACTGAAAAGACTCCTGAGCAGAGGCCATGGCCCGCTCTCCGGCATATTGATAAATCTGGTAGCCCAACACAGCCGCTCCGCCCAAAACGATGGCGGCGAAGATTGCGGCCCCATTGCGCTTCATAAAGTCGTTGAAGCGCTCCTCCACATCCGCATCGGGCGGGAGGTCCGACTGCTCTTCGGCTGCAGGTTTACGATCGGATGCCGGGGTCTTATTGGGCTGCGGTTGTTTACTCATGAGATTTCAAAGGGTCAAAACCTCCTTAGAAAAGCCAGTGCAGGAAAGAGGTCAACACCGAATACCCGATAGTGGACCCCGCATTTATGCAGGATGCGGTTTGGCCGGAAAATCGCACAAAAAAAGCGGATGGAAAACTCCATCCGCTTTGAAAGACTTATCAGAGTCCTAAAACAACCAGGCCCTTACTTTTTACGGGCAGCCTTCTTGCCAGCCTTTTTCGCGGCTTTTTTGGTGGCCTTCTTGGCTACAGCTTTTTTCGCGCCAGCCTTTTTCGCAGCTTTTTTGACTGCCTTCTTCGCGACCTTCTTGGTGGCTTTTTTAGCAGTCTTTTTCGCTGCGGCCTTTTTTGTGGCCTTCTTAGCGACAGCTTTTTTGGCACCTGCCTTTTTGGCGGCTTTCTTGGTGGCTTTTTTCGCAGCCTTCTTGGTGGCCTTTTTGGCTACCTTTTTGGATGCAGCCTTTGCAGGCATCGCTGCCTTACGCGCGGCTTTCTTGGCAGCCTTCTTGGCGCCAGCCTTTTTCGCGACAGCCTTTTTCGTAGCCTTCTTGGCTGCCTTGCGAGCTACCTTTTTTGCACCAGCCTTCTTCGCGGCTTTCTTGGTGGCTTTCTTGGCAGCTTTTTTAGCGCCAGCCTTTTTAGCAGCCTTCTTGGTGGCCTTCTTAGCACCTGCTTTCTTAGCTGCTTTTTTGGCGGCCTTTTTGGCACCTGCCTTTTTGGCACCTGCCTTTTTGGCGGCTTTCTTGGCGCCAGCCTTTTTAGCAGCTTTGCGCGGTGCCGCAGCAGCAGTGGATGCGACATCCTTCTGCACCTTGGAAAGAGCCGTCTTTTTTGAGGTCTCTTCAATTAGGGATTCCAGAGCCAAGCGTATCAGGTAGGCCATACTGACCTTTTCTGCACGCGAAAGCTTATCCAGCTGAGTGCGCTTTCCATCATCGAGACGAACCGACAATTGGCGGCGCTCCCCACCGCGGGGCAGTTGAATGGATTCGAAGTTGAATTGCTCCAACGCGTAATCGACTACAGTCGAGATCGGACAATGGCCAAGTTTGGCACGAAGGTCTTCCAGACGTTGCGCCAACACGGCGTCGATCTCGAAGCTGAGAGGAGATGTTGTATTTGCCATAAGTATGCGGGTTCGAAGTTTAACTTAAACTATTAACCGATATACTTGTTAATGAAGAATAAACAAAACTCAAATAAAAAATACACAAAAGCATTGACGCAATCGACAGAATCTTCCTACAGCCGCTCCCAGGCCTCCGAAGGGACGTCCATTTGCGGTAATGAGCTTTCGGGACGGAACCCGGAGGTATCCAGATTCGGGTATTCCAGATAGTGTGTGAACCGGAGCCGGGTACTGCTCCGTGATTGACGGTCACTGAGGTCAAGCCGCCCCAAAGTCCAATCCTCTCCAGCTCGCCGGAAGCTCGCCGCCTGCCAACGACGTAGTTCATCTCCCTCCGCGTCATAGGATCTCACCTGCAACAGGGCAAAAAATGCCTCGTCGATGTATGCCTCCACCACTGCCGGCTCGGCATCGGCAATTGGATTCTGCAATAGAAAACGCTGAATCGGACGCCCGAGGTGACGCGTCGGTCCGAGGTATTCAGATTCCTGCCAGTGGATATAGGGCATCAACAAGTCGAAAATTGTCACACTCGAACCGTCGATCAGAGGATTGTTCCAGTTGGCTGGCTCCACTTCACGGAACCGGTCATCCTGCCATTTCCAGATAGCCGGTTCACGACCATTTCGCAACAGCCACACAGCGGCCTCGCCGGAATCCTGATCAATTTCAAGGCGGGACCAATAAGGGTCTCCAAACCAATGCCCATACAAACGGCCGCTCAGCTGCCAGCTTGAATCCCTGTAAGGACGCTCCTCAAGCTCGAATTTGTATCCAAAAACTCCTACCCCCTGACCACCACGAAAGCTTTCCAGAAGCGCCTCTCCGGATTCCTGATCCAGGCGATCCGGCATTTGCCGCGCCGGCGGCGTACGCCCCTTGAACTGTGCAAGACCTTCCGGAACCACCAATAAAACCACACCGAGCAGAACGAACCAATAGAACAAACGGGATAATAACATACACGGGACTTTCATGGAATTAAGCTCAATTGACAAGCGACGAGCCAGAAGAGTTCCCACAATTGTCTATTGGTCGCACCACTGGTGGTGCGACCAATAGACAAAAAAAACGCCACCGGGCTCCGGTGGCGTTTCCATAAAAACTCAAAAATGCGCTTATTCCCGATCTTCCGTAGCAGGCAAGCCTTCAGGAGCCTCAGGGGTTGCAGGCGCCTCCTGAACCGGAATGTCAGGCAGCTCTTCAGCCTCTTCGAGAGCAGCGGTCTGCGCCATCCAAAGCAGGTATAGGGTCAAGCTGAGCACAAAGAAAAGCGCTGCTGACCACTTGGTCATCTTGACCAGAACATTGGTGGTTTCCGCTCCAAAGGCGGAATCAGCCACGCCGCCGCCGAATGCCGAACCGAGGCCCGCGTTGCTGTTGGCCCGCTGCATGAGAACAACCAGGACCATGAACAAACTGACCAAAATCAGAACGAAAGTAAGAAATGTGATGAGAATACTGAGCATGGGAAGCTACCAATCTTAAAAAACCGTGCAGATTGAGGATCGAAGTAACAGAGTTCAAGTCAAAAGCTTGCGAGATTCATTTTGTCGAGCAAGCGCTGCAAATCCTCGTTGCCATGATACTCGATGATGAGTTTGCCTTTTTTGGGGGTGTGACGAAGTGTCACTTTTGTACTTAGCGAGCTCGCTATCCGGCGCTCGAGGTCGCGAATGGCTGTGGCCTCACTCTCAGGCACGCTGCGCCCGTTGGCACTCGGCGTCTTGCGGTCACCCCCAGCCCGCGCCCGCTCGATCTGGCGTTCGGTTTCGCGCACACTCCAGCCATGTTCAAGAATCTGCCGGCCCAGATAAAGTCGGGTCTCCGGGTTTTCGACACCCAAAAGGACCTTGGCATGTCCGACAGACAAATGCCCACGACTGATATAGCCCTGAATCTCCTTATTCAGCTGCAAAAGGCGCAGGGCATTGGCAATCGCCGCCCGGCTCTTGCCGACCCGTTCCGCAACCGCTTCCTGGGTCAAACCAAACTCACGAATCAGGCTCGCATAGCCCATGGATTCTTCAATCGGGTTCAGGTCCTCGCGCTGCAAGTTCTCAATCAATGAGAGCACTGCGCTCGAGGTTTCCGAGGTTTCCAGCACCCGCGCCGGAATCTGCTTCATCTTCAGCAACTGGCAGGCGCGCCACCGGCGTTCACCAGCGATCAATTCATAACCTTCGTCCTTCAGGCGAACCACGATCGGCTGCAAGAGGCCTTCAGAGCGAATGCTTTCGGCCAGCTCCTTAAGCGCAGTCTCTTCAAATTCGCGCCTTGGCTGATGCGGATTGGGAACGATCTGACGAATCGGAATTTCCTTCAAGCCTGTCTTCGGCTCCGGCTCTGCGGGAGGCACTTGAGCTGCGGGAGCGGGGGTGGCAGTTGCCTTGGCCGCGGGAGCGGTTTTGGCGGATTTTTTCGCCGCCGTCTTCTTGCTCGGTGTGGATTTCTTGCGTGCGGCCGACTTACGGCTAGCCGCAGGGGATGGGGATTTGGGCTTTTCTGCCGCATTGTCGCCGGAACGCCCCCCGCCGGAGATGAGGCTGTCCAGGCCGCGGCCCAGTCGTGATTTCGTTGCTGCCATAGAAAGTATTCGGTTGTTCGGTTAGTCCGCGAGCGGCACAAAAAGCTCCTGGCCCGGGAAAATCGTGTCACTGGTCAAGCGGTTTGCATTGCGAATCCAATCCACCCGTGAGCCGAGCTCCCGTGCGATGCGCCCCAAAGAGTCTCCGCTCTTGACCGTGTAATTGGTGCCATTTTTAGGATAGTTGTCCTGCCATGTCGTGCGCTGCGTAACCTGAGGTGCACCTTCGATCGATTTACTCAGGGCTTCGATCGCGCTCTGAGTCTGGCGCGCCAAACGCTCGATTTCGTTGGACACCTGTTGAATGATGGCGCGGCGGGAGCTCTCGGTCTGGCGCTCAAACTTTCCCTCCAGATCACGCAAAATTCCATTCAGCTGGGAAAGAGTTACAAAATTGGTCTGGCGCAGGCGCTCATTCTCACGCGCCAACTCCTCCATCTCCACACGCATCCCCCGCACCAACTGGTCCAGTCGGTCGACGTCTGCCCTGAGATCGGCCAGAACCCGATTGGTCGGCTGCCCCGACTGCGCCGCGAGATTGGGAAGCAGGAGGATTGGCGCCAAAAGGGTGCAAACTGAAAGGAGAAGGAAACGCATCATATTCTTATCATGAGTGGAAACTGCGATGGGGAAAGGAAAAAAGCGAAACCCTGTCAAGGCCCTTGAGGAAAGTTCGCTTTTATGCTTTTTCCATGGAGCTATGAGTCCAATTGCAGATGCCAGACTGCGCATGGTTTTCATGGGTTCGGACGCAATTGCATTGCCAATGCTTCAGAACCTGTGGGACCACCCGCCCCTTCCCCTGGATTGGTGTGGAGTCTTCACCCAACCGGACCGCCCAACCGGGCGGGGAATGAAACTGCGCGCGAATGCCATCAAACAATGGGCACTCGAACACTCGATTCCGGTGCGCCAACCGGAGCGCTGCGGTGAGGTCGACTGCGATTGGCTGCGCGATCAGGAAGTCGATCTGGCCCTGGTAATGGCCTATGGACAAATCCTGCGCAAACAACTGATAGCTACTCCTCGTCTGGGAACCCTTAACCTGCACGCATCCTTGCTACCGGAACTGCGGGGAGCCTCTCCCATCCACACAGCCATCGCAACGGGCCGCAAGCGCACCGGTGTCAGCCTGATGCGGATTGTGCCCAAACTGGATGCCGGTCCGGTGGCGGATGCCGAAGGCATCGACATCCCGGAAGATAGCCAGGCCCCCGATTTGATCCAGGCCATGTCAGTAGCCTGCGTTCCATTGATGCGCCGCTCCCTGCCAAAACTCGCCGCCGGCAACCTGCAGTTCATCGAACAGGATCCGGATCAGGCGACCTATTGCCGAATCATCCACAAGAATGATTCTGCACTCGATTTCGAACGCCCAGCCATCGAACTTCACAATCGAATCCGTGCCTTTCAACCTTGGCCCGGAGCCGCGCTACAGTTACCCGATGCCTTGTTGAAAATCGGCTGCAGCCGTGTCGTCGACAGTCCCACAAAGCCCCTTCCGTCTGGCACCATCTATTTTGAGGACGATAGCCCGCCTCGAATTCAATGCGGCGAACAGAGCCTCGAGCTGCTCGCTCTGCAACGCCCCGGCGGCCGTATGCTGCCGTTCGAAGAATTTCTCCGCGGCTTCGAATTGAAAGGGGGCACCGTCGCGCAGTCCCTGCCGATGAAGGATCTTGAGCACCGATAATTCCAGAGGGGGGGGGGACGCCCTCGTCCGCCCGGACCAACTACGCACACCGGGCACGAGGCGTGCCCGGCTCCGGGGTGGAAGCCCCCGTCCGCCCATCCGCCAAAGTCCGCTACACCCTGCTGCGGCGAAACAGGCTCAGCAGATAAACCCCTGCCGCCAGCAACACAATCACAGCTCCGGCAGGCAAATTGGAGCTGTAGCTGAAGCTGAGCCCTCCTACAATAAACGCCAGGGCCAACAGGCTGGATAGAATCATCATGCCCCGCAAAGTGCTGGTAAAACGTCCAGCAATGGCAGCGGGCAGAGTCAACAAGGCCACAACCAGAACAATGCCGACCACGGACACGAGCAAAACGACAGACAGAGCCACCATCGACAAGAGCAGCGTGTAATAGAAACCCACATGCACGCCGCGCAGGCGGGCAAATTCCTCATCGAAGCAGACGGCCTGCAAGCGGCTGTATCCAAGCACGCCAATAGCCAGTAGGACCACATCCAGGATCGCTACCAACCACAGATCCCGCGCCGAGAGGATCAGGATATTGCCAAACAGGTAGCTCATCGGGTCGGTGTATCCGGGGGTCAGCGACAGGAAAATAATGCCAACCGCCATGCCGGTAGCCCAAATCACTCCGATCAGGCTGTCCTCACGGTCCGAACCTCGCAACTGGATCCAACTGATGAGCCATGCCGAGATAAGGGCGGACAGAGTCGCCCCCAGCAGTGGATCGAAAAATGTCCAGCCATGCACCTGCTGCATATACAGGGCAAAGCCAATACCTCCCAGCACTGCGTGAGCAATGGCACCGGCGATATAGGTAATGCGCCGCGCCACGACAAAACTTCCGCTGATGCCAAAGGCAACACTGGCGAACACACCCATGAGCAAGGCGATTCTGAGAAAATTGAAATCCGGATCCCGGAGCGCCTCCCAAAACTCAATCATGATGATGGTGATGGTGGTTAATCCGGTGGTCATGGCGTACCGCCTTGACCTTTTCTCCATACAGGTGAGTCAGCCCTGGGTCGCTGACCTTTTCAGTCGGGTGCTCCTCAACGCTGCGGTTGACGCAGATAACGCGGTCGACGAGTTCCGAGACAAAGGCATCGTCGTGCGAAACGAGCACGATGGTCATGCGCTGGTGCAACTCCTTGAGCCGGGCCAGGAGCTGGGCCTCGATATGGGCGTCCACCATCGCCGTGGGTTCATCCAAAAGCAAGAGTTCGGGTTCGGTGGCCAATGCCCGCGCGATAAGCACACGCTGCTTCTGGCCACCTGACAATTCCGCAAAGGCCGCGCGCTTGAGGTCGCCCAGTTCGACCTCTTCCAGCACCCGGTCGAGCACCTTGCGGTCCTCGCGGTTAAAAAACCCAGGCAGACTCCCGCGCAACCGCCCCATCAATACGATGGAAGCCACATCGATCGGGAAGCGGGGGTCGATGTGAATGGCCTGCGGCATATAGCCGATACGGGCACGGGCCTTGCGCGGACTACAGCCCAAGACCTCCAGGTGACCGCTCTGCGGCTCAACCAAGCCCAGAATCAATTTCAACAGGGTCGTTTTGCCGCCTCCGTTGGGACCAACGATACAGGATATGCGCCGCAAAGGGATGTCTAGGTGGACATCGCTGAGCACGGGCGTTCGGTGATAACCGAAATGCACTCCACAAAACCGGGCGGCAACGGAATCGGACATATTACAATCAGGGTGGTCAATCAGCGGCTGAGAGCCTGAGCAATGAGGCTGCCCATCTCGCGCAGGTTGTCCATCCAATTGCTGGCCATCGGATCCAATTCCAGCACTTCAGCGCCGATCGTCGAGGCAATGCGCTCGGCATGACGTCGGCTCTCCTGCGGCTGAATAAAAATAACCTTCACCTCCGACTCGCGGGCAAAGTTCAGGATGTTCCGCAACTCACGGGCCGTCGGGTCGCGTCCCGCGGTCTGCACCGCTACCTGCTCAAGGCCATAGCGTTCCGCGAAATAGCCGTAGGCCGGATGATAAACGAAAAAGACACTGCCCCGGTGTTTGGCCAGCCTGGCCTCAAGCTCGGTATTCAGCTCTTCAATCTCAGCAAGCAGCGATCGCAGATTCTCCGCATAAACATCCGTACCCTCGGCATCAATCTCAGCCAGCACAGCGGCGATCCGTTGCGCCTGGGCCTTCACCAATACAGGATCCATCCAGGTGTGCGGATCCCAGTGAACCACCCTCTCCCCATGGTGCTCATGCACCACGCGGTGCAAGGTCAGCCCCTCGCGCAGGTCCACGATCCGCACCCGCGGCATGCTCTCGCGGATCCGCGGAACCATGCCCTCTTCAAAATCCACGCCAATCCGAAAAAAGACATCTGCCCGCGCCAGCCAGGACAAGCGACCCGGGCGCGCTTCGAACACACCACAGCTGTCGCCCTGCTCCAGCATCGCCTCCACCTGCACGCGATCCCCGCCAATGCGCTCCACGATCTCAATTTGCGGCAGAACACTCACCGCCACCCGCACGGTCTCTGCCTGCAATCCTGCCAACCCGCCAATCCATAGGGTTAAGCCGAGGAAGATTCTTAAAATACCTGTTCTCCAATTCATTTTATTGTTAATGACTTTCAATAAAACACAAAAGGTCAAATGATTCCAGTGGATTCTTTGGTCCGGGGGGCGGACGCCCTCGCCCGCCCGGTTGCCGGAATCGCGTTGTGGGCGCGAGGGCGCGCCCACCCCCGAACATCTGCCAGCCCCAAGTGTCTACTTTCCTTTTTTCAAAGCGTCTTCAAACCAATTGCCGCCAATGCCGTTGGATTTGGGGCGTTGAGGACGGTCGGAGGGTTTGCGCTGGCTCTTGCCGCGCTCGGGCTTGCCCTGGCTTCGGGTCTGCCCCGGATAATCGGGCTCCTTTTTCATCGAAAGGCCAATCCGGCGGCGGGCGGCATCGACTTCGACGACAGTGACTTCGACTGTTTGCCCCACTTTGACGACCTCCGCTGGGTTTTTGACGAAGCGGTCGGCGATCTGGCTGATGTGCACCAGACCGTCCTGATGAACCCCTATATCAACGAAGGCGCCAAAGGCGGCAACATTGGTGACTTTGCCGGGCAGTTTCTGGCCTGGTTTGAGATCCTCAAGTGTGTGCACCTCATCGGAAAAGGCAAAGGCCTGGAAGGCTTCGCGCGGATCACGACCGGGCTTTTCCAATTCGCAGACAATGTCTTTAAGGGTCGGCATGCCGACTTCTTCGCTGCAATAGCTCTCAAGGCGAATACGCTGGCGCTGCTCCGGTTGGTTCAACAGGGCGGTCAGGCTTAGGCCCAGGTCCGTCGCCATGCGCTCAACCAAAGAATAGCGTTCCGGGTGGACCGCGCTGGCATCCAAAGGGTGCTCGCCGCCGTGGACACGGAGAAAGCCGGCGGATTGCTCGAAGGCCTTGGGGCCCATGCCATCGACTTCCATCAATTGCTTGCGGGATTGGAAAGGCCCATTTTCGCGGCGACGTTTGACAATATTGGCAGCCAACCGGCTGTTCAGGCCGGAAACATAGGACAGCAGTTGCTCACTCGCGGTATTTACCTCGACGCCAACCCGGTTCACGCAGCTGACGACCACATCGTCCAGGCGGTTTTTCAGCAGACGCTGATCCACATCGTGCTGATACTGACCCACCCCGATCGACTTCGGGTCAATTTTAACCAGCTCGGCAAGTGGATCCATCAAGCGTCGGCCGATGGATACCGCGCCGCGCACAGTCAGGTCCTTGTCGGGAAACTCCGTCCGCGCCACTTCCGAGGCCGAATACACGGAAGCCCCGGTTTCACTGACCACCACAACGACCGGCTTCGCCTCAAAGGGAATCCGGCGCACGAAGGCTTCCACCTCGCGGCTACCAGTGCCATTGCCGATGGCGATCACTTCTATCCGGTGGCGATGAACCATCCCCGTCAGAATGTCTTCCGCCTCCACATCCTTGCCGCGCCCCATCCCGGGATAGATAACGGTGTCCTCCAGTAAATCGCCCTGGGAACTCAATGCCACCGTCTTGCAGCCGGTGCGGAAGCCCGGGTCGATGGCGAGCAGGCGTTTCTGCCCCAGCGGCGATTCCATCAGGAGTTCACGCACATTTTCGGCAAACACATCGATCGCCGCCACGTCGGCCTGCTTGCGTGTGTGCAGGCGGATTTCGGTCTCCATCGAAGGCTGGAGCAAACGCCGATAGCTGTCACTTGCGGCCTTTTGCAGCTGTTCCGCCAGCGCGCCGCGGCCGCGCACCCAATGCTTTTCGATCAAAGCAAGCGCCCGTTCCTCGGGGGGTCGCATGGTGAAAGACAGAAAACCCTCCTGAGAGCCACGGCGAATCGCCAGCAAGCGGTGCGACGGCACCGAGCTAACCGGTTCTTCCCAGTCAAAATAGTCCCGATACTTGGCCCCCGCCTCTTCCTGGGTCGGAAGAACCTCGGAGCGCAGTACTCCCTCCTCCAGAAACAGCTTGCGCACGCCGGCACGGGTTTCGGCGTCGTCGCTGATCCGCTCCGCAATGATATCCCTGGCACCTGCCAGCGCTGCATCGGCATCCGCCACTTCGCGTTCGGCGCTGACGAAGGCCGCTGCCTCCGCCAGAGGATCGCCCGTTTCGCTGTTCAGGAGCCAATCCGCGAGCGGCTCGAGGCCCTTCTCGCGGGCAATGGATGCGCGGGTTTTACGCTTCGGCTTAAACGGTAGATACAAGTCCTCCAGACGGGTCATCGTTTCTGCTGCATCCACCTGTGCCTTCAGGGCATCCGTCAGCACGCCCTGCTCCTGCAGAGACTTGAGGATACTTTCGCGGCGGGCGTCCAGTTCCAGCAGTTGCTTGAGTCGATCGCGGACTTGTTCGATCTGAACTTCGTCGAGTGAGCCTGTTGCCTCCTTACGGTAGCGGGCGATAAAGGGGATGGTGGCGCCATCAGAGAGCAGCCTGGAAACGGCTTCGACGCCCTTGACGGGCAGATTGTATTCTCTGGCTATGCGCTGAGTGGTGCTTTCTTTCATCGACACTAGGGCAAAAAGTGAAAACGATGATACGGCAAACCTGAATATGGGAAAAAAGACAGATCCGCTGGAAAGTATCCTCGGGCGGGTGGAAGATCTGGACGCCACCAGCCTGAGCAATCTCGTATCGCGCCTTGCCCGCGAGCGCCGTTTGTTGAACTCGGTTTTCAACACCCTGCGCGAGGGAGTACTCGTGATTGATGCCTACGGGACGATTGAATACGCCAACAATTCGGCCAGCGACCTGCTAGGTGTTCAGCTGCAGGACATCGGTAGCATCCGCCTGTGGAAGGCTGTTCCCGACCTGGCGCGCACGCTCAACATGACCCGTAGCGGGCAATTGCGCGAGGCGGTGAACCTCGCCCGTGAAGTCGAGATAAGTTATCCCGAACCGCGCACGGTCCGGCTCTACATGGTGCCCTTTGAGGAGGCCAAGGAAAGCGCACCGGTGACCCGCTACGCAATCATCCTCAGCGACATCACCGAAGAGCGAAGCCAGACCCGCCAGGAAATGGAAAACGAACGGGTACAGAGCATTCTGGACCTCGCCGCCGGAGTCGCTCACGAGCTGGGCAATCCACTGAATTCACTGACAATCCACCTGCAACTGCTCGAACGCTACCTGCAGAAGCTGCCGGACCAGGAGGGAGCCGCCAGACTGTCGCGATCTCTGGCCATCTGCTCCGGTGAGGTCGAACGGCTCGACAGCATTATCCGCAATTTTCTCGAAGCCGTGCGGCCAAAGAAGCCAGACCTGCGCGACCTCAACCTGATCGCCCCCCTTGAGGAGTCCATCGAATTTCTGGGACCGGAATTGGAGAGCGCGGGCATCAACGTCGACCTCTCATTGGAAAGCAGCTTGCCTATAGTCCTTGGCGATCACGACCAAGTCAAACAGGTCTTTTTCAATCTGATTAAAAACGCCCGCCAGGCGATGAAGTCCGGCGGGACCGTGCGCATACGAGCCAGTTCCGACGACAGCCATGTCACCATTCAAATCGGCGATACCGGCGAAGGCATCAGTGAAGAGGATCTGCGCAAGGTATTCCAGCCCTACTACTCAACTAAAGAAGGTGGCAGTGGTCTGGGCATGATGATTGTTGAACGCATCGTTCGCGACCACGGTGGACACATTGGTATCAATAGCCGCAAAGGCCTTGGAACCGTAATCACGCTGCAGTTCCCGCAAAAGAACCGCCGCGTGCGCCTGCTCAAAAGCTGATGACGGAAGCGCCCAAAGCCACCGCCCGGTATTGGCACCAACGCCATGCATTCGGGCTCCTCACTTTCGTCTGCGGCATCAGTGCAGTCATACATCTGCTGCAGGGCAGC
>JAFIGG010000067.1 GCA_020831485.1 Opitutales bacterium | reverse complement strand
CCTTCAGGCCGAATTGCGGGGCATGAGCTGCCTGGGCGCGGGCTTCAGGCTGAAGCCTGGGCTCCAACAGGGCAGTTCCGATATAAAACTGCAAAATCGCAAAACTGGTAGGGCCGGTTTCGCCGCCAACCGCCGTCGATTTCGATCGCGATTTCGATTTCGACGGAGGCGAGCAGATAGGTGGCTTTATTCCGTCAAACCCAAGAGCTGAGCATCGGGCAATCAGCACGCGAATGCCGAAAATGCGGGAATATCCAATATCCAATTTCAATGATCAATGACCAACTGAGTAAACCAACAAAGTTGTAGAAACTGGTTTAAGCCTCCAGCGGGCACGAGGGCGTGCCCGCCCCCGGAGGCCCCTATATCCCCAGCTCCTCCTTAACTTCGGCAAAGGCCTTGAGGGCGTAATCGAGGTTTTCGCGGCTGTGGGCGGCGGAGATCTGGGTGCGGATGCGGGCTTGGCCTTTGGGGACGACTGGATAATAGAAGCCGACAACAAAAACGCCTCGCTGAAGCATGCGGGCAGCGAAGTCCTGGGAGAGTTTGGCGTCGCCGAGCATGATGGGGACGATGGGGTGCTCGCCGGGGACGACATCGAGACCAATCTTGCTGAGACCTTCACGGTAGTAGACGGTGTTCTCCATCAAACGCCTGCGAAACTCGTCGGAGTTGCGCAGCATCTGAAAAACGGCCAGGGATGCAGCGACAATGGGAGGTGCCACCGAATTGGAAAACAGATAGGGGCGCGAACGCTGACGCAGGAGGTCAATGATTTCCTGCCGGCCGGTGGTAAAACCGCCGGAGGCGCCGCCGAGGGCTTTGCCGAGGGTTCCGGTGATAATGTCGACACGGCCGATGACGTCGCAGTGCTCATGTGTGCCGCGGCCGCGTTTGCCGAGAAACCCTGCGCCGTGGCAGTCGTCTATCATTACAAGGGCTGCATAACGGTCTGCAAGGTCACAGATACCTTTCAAATCGGCGATGGTGCCGTCCATCGAAAACACCGCATCGGTCGCGATGAGCTTGAACCGAGCCCCTGCCGCATCGGCTTCCTGCAGCTGCTTTTCGAGGTCGCCGAGGTCGTTGTTGCGGTAGCGGTAACGGCGGGCCTTGCACAGGCGAATGCCGTCAATGATGCTGGCATGGTTCAGGGCATCACTGATCACGGTATCCTGCTCGCTCAACAGAACCTCAAACAAACCGCCGTTGGCATCGAAACAGGAAGGATAGAGAATGGTGTCCTCGGTTTCAAAAAAGTCGCTGATCACCTTCTCCAGTTCTTTGTGCTGATCCTGCGTGCCACAGATGAAGCGCACACTGGCCATGCCAAAACCATATTCGTCCAACGCCTTCTGCGCCGCCGCCCGAACGCGTGCATGATCCGCCAGCCCCAGGTAATTGTTGGCACACAGATTCAACACCCGCTTGCCGTCGGCCAAAGCCATGCGCGGCTTCTGCGCCGTCGCAATTTCCTGCTCAACTTTGTAGAGCCCAGCTTCGCGAATCGAATCCAGCTCCTGTGACAAATGCTTTTTGAAGTCTTCGTTCATATGCGTTTTTTGATAAATCCCGAACGGCTATCGCCCGTTCGCTACAAACCTCAATCACAGCCCTCAACAAAGTACAGTCAACCGTCCCCTTAAAAAACTTCCCCTCATTCCCTACTCCAAAATCCACCCATCCAACATTCCATCACCCCACCAATCCAACATTCCAAAAATCCTCTACAACTCCACAGCCCTCACAGCCCACAGACAAACCGCCCACAGACAACCCCTCACTCCACCTCCGCCCAATCCATCACAATCTTCCCAGACTTACCGCTCTTCATCAGCTCAAAGCCTTTTTTGAAGTCGGTGTAGTGGATTCGGTGAGTAATGACGGGGGAAATATCGAGGCCGGCCTGGATCATAACAGTCATCTTATACCAGGTTTCATACATCTCGCGGCCATAGATGCCTTTGAGGGTAATCATGTTGAAGATAACCTTATTCCAATCGAGATCGACCCTTTCCGGCAGAATGCCCAGCAGTGCAATTTTTCCACCATGGCACATGGCATCGATCATGCCCTTCAAGGCATGGGCACTGCCGGACATTTCGAGTCCAACATCAAAGCCTTCTTCCATGCCAAGGTCCTGCATTACCTGGGTCAGGTCCTGCTCCTGAGGGTTTATGGCCAGAGTTGCGCCCATCTTGCGTGCGACTTCGAGGCGGTAGGGATTGAGGTCCGTCACCACCACATGCCGCGCCCCGGCGTAACGCACAATCGCTGCAGCCATGCAACCGATCGGACCGGCTCCGGTTATCAACACATCCTCGCCCAGCACATCGAAACTGAGTGCGGTATGGGTCGCGTTGCCGAGCGGATCGAAACAGGAAAGGATTTCAAGCGGAATATTCGGATCGGCATGCCAGACATTGGTCACCGGAATGGAAATGAATTCGGCAAAGGCTCCGTTGCGATTCACGCCAACGCCCACGGTTTCCCGACACAAATGCCGACGCCCAGCCCGGCAATTGCGGCAATGCCCGCAGACAATATGGCCTTCCCCGGAAACAATCTCTCCTTTGCGCACATCGTGCACATTGGCCCCGAAATCCACCACCTGCCCGACAAACTCATGCCCAATCGTCATCGGCGGCTTGATGGTCTTACGCGCCCAATCATCCCAGCCATCAATGTGCACATCCGTACCACAGATCGAGGTCTTCAACACCCGGATCAGCACATCATTGACGCCCATCGACGGCATTCGAACATCTACCAATTCCAACCCAGGCCCCGCAGTCTGCTTAACGATCGCTTTCATCTTATCCAGTTACCCTAGACAACACCCTTCCCGGGATAAACGCCATCCAGATATTATGATAAAATGTTCCACGGCAGGGTTCTTGGTTCTGGGGTTGGTGGTTTTTGGTTCGATCATTTTCGCGTAGCCACGCTCGTCCCGAGGGCGGAATCCAAAACCAACGCACTTTGTTTACGGGTTTACGGATTTCCGTGTTTCCGGATTTTCGGATTTACTGCGCCGTTTCCGCTTGTCGATTTCGATTTCGAGCTTAGCGAAACAGCTGATCCGCAAAGTCCATAAACCGGTCCCAATCGTAACGGGTTAAATTGTGGTCACCGGGGCGGAGGTGGTAGCCCTGGTATCGGCTGTGCAGGAATTCATCGCTTGCGGGCATCGTTCCTGGGTCAATGCGTTCGCCGGAGAAAAGCTCATATACCGGCGAGGCGTGGGCGAGGGCCATGAACTCGCCGCGGGGGTCTGCCCACAGGTCTTCATCGGCGCTGGCGACATAGACGGCACGGGGGACGATGAGGGCAATGAGCTGGTGCTGGTCGATGGGCAGCTGGTCAATACCCTCGCCGCCATAGGCGTGGAAATTCGGCGCGAACCAAAAGGGGAACCTGCGATTCATGTCGGCAATGGTCTCGCCATATTTGCGCCGGCTTATGGAGGCACCTCCGCAGCCGGAATTGTTGGAAATCACCAGACTGAAACGGCTATCCTCAGCTCCAGCCCAGAGCGCCGCTTTGCCGCCCCGGGAATGACCGAGCACAGCAATGCGCTCCGCGTCGATTGCCGGATCCTTTTCAAAATAGTCCATCGCCCGACTTGCTCCCCAGCCCCAGGCCGCCAAGGCACCCCAGGCGGTGGCGGCACGCGGTTTTTCCGAACGGTCGACCAGGCGCATGACACCTGTGCGGTAGTGCTCCTCATTGTCCGGCGCCAACTGTTCATTTTGCATTGCGGCAACGCCGTAACCCCGCGCAATCACTGCTTCCGCCGGCCAGAAATCCGAACGTTCCGTGCGGGTCGGGTCGGTGTTCTCACGTCCGCGGTTATTCATCAACAAAAACAACGGCACCGGCCCCTCGCGGTCGTTGGGAAGAAACAGGGTCAGCTCAAAGCGGAAATCCCTTTGTTTGAGCGAACTGATGATTAAAATCCGCTTCAAAGTCGCCGCCCCGTCCATTGCTTCCGGATCCTCTTCCAGCAATCGAAAATCCACCCACTCCGGATCCTCCGCCCGAATCCCAAACATCTGTTCCCGAAACACCTGAAGCAAAGCACCGCGGTGCTCGATCCATCCCTCCGCCGAAGCGATCGCCTCCCCATCGAAAGTCTTCAACACCTCCGGCAAGTCATACTCCGGAACCCTGTCCTCATGGTAATTGAAGCCCGGACGAACACCCGTCTCCCAATGCTCAATCAAAGCCTCATCCGGAGCCCAACCCCCGTAGCTACCCGAAATCATCGCCATACACATCCATCCACAGATCCATCGTCGGTTCATAAAGTGGTAATCTAGCCTTGTTGCCTCCATCCCGCCATGCAAGGACGCATTTATAGTAAACACAGAGGTGGGGCACGGTTCGACGAACCGTGCCGTGCATCGGACTGTGCAATGCCCTTCGAATCCTTTCAGACAAAGTCATAAGGCATTTGACTGCTACCAGCGGGCGGTTCCTTTCGTCGAAACGAACCCTACCCAAACTCCAGTTCCAATTGATTATTGGAAATCAGGGACCGGGCTTCGATGCCGCGGGCGCGGAGGTCCTGGGCGAAGGATTCGGCGGAGCCGTGCAGGGTGTAGACGAGTTTGGGGTTTACGCTTTGAACAAATGCGAGGAGTTCGTCGTAGTCGGCGTGGTCGGACAAAGGGAATACTGCATCGCAGCCGTAGCGGAAGCGGGCGGAGGGGTCGAGACCCCAGCCGGTGACGACTGCGGTGCGGGTTTTTGGGGCGCGGCTGAGGAGGCGTTTGCGATCGGCGTTGGGTGGGATGACGACGACGCAGCCGTCGAGGTCCTGATCGCGCAGGCGGCCGTAGGGAGGGAACTCGACACCATAAAATCGATACACGTCACAGATGCGGGCGATGCTTTCGTGAACGGCTATGTCGAAGGCCTGTCCACGTAGGATGGCGAGAATCTCCTGGGCTTTGCCGAGCGAATAACCCATGACCACCGGCACACAGCCGTCGGCAAGGGCTTGGCGACAAAAGGCTATGAGCTCGGCGTGCACGGACTCGGCGGATGGAAAGCGGTAGCGGGGCAAACCAAAGGTGGTTTCCATGACCAACACGTCGGCCGTGCGGCTGCCGGCAGCTTCGCAGGACAGGCCTTTGCGGGTCTTAAAATCACCGGTGTAGATCAGGCTTCCGGAGGCGGTTTCCACCCGTATCTGCGCTGAGCCCAAGACATGACCAGCGGGGAACAATTCGATCCGGCCACCCTTGAGGTCGAGGCTGCGGTCAAAGGGCAATGCCTGGGTTTCGCCGGCGCTCATATTGCGGGCCTTCATCAGGGCCAAGGTCTGCGGAGTCGCAATGACATGCTGATGGGCGCGGGCGTGGTCGGCATGGGCGTGCGAGACAAAGGCCTGTCGGACCCGCTTGGAGGGATCCAGCCAGAGGTTCAGCTCCGGCAGAAACAACCCTTGTTTGTAATGCAGGGAAAAGGCTTTCTCAGGCATTGCTCAGCGGCTTGAAACGGCGCTTGGCGTAGCGACCCAGGCGATACAAGACAAAGGCATTGAGAACACCCTCGGCAAGCTTCGGCGAAACAAAGGCGCTGATGCGGCTGGTGAGGTTGGTGACACCCCCGCTGACGATGCCGTGCACTTCACTCATGCCGGCTTCCGTAAGCTCTTGGGTTTCACCGGCCACATACACCTGAAAAGTGATCAGTCCCAACAGGAACAGGGTCTCATAGCGATTGAGTCGACGACCGTAAAGGGCTGCGAGGTCCTGTATCAGCAGAAAGGCATTGTAGAGCACGGCTAGGGCATCGACCAGGGGAAAAGGCGAAATTGCGGTCTTCACCCCTACCCGCTTGGCGTAACTGCGGATGCGGGCATCGGCAATGCGGTCCAGCGGACCGAGCACCTGTTGATCCAATTCACGAATCCAGCTTGGTGTATCGAGCGAGCGCGGCTCCTGCAGCCGTTCCGCCCGGCTGAGCACTTCGGCCATGCGGATTTCAGCCTCTTCCGGCCACAATTCCAACCAGCGTTCCTGCAGCGCGCGGTTACTCGTCATGTATTTCAAATACTTGCTCAGCACCTTGCGGGACTGCTCCCATTCAGCGGCATCGTCTGCACTGGAACCGTCTGGTCTGGGATGCGGCTTCGGCACCCGCACCTGACTGAAACTGCGCAGCGAAAACCAGAAGCGCAGCGTTTGAAACAAGGCCCAGAGCACAAAACCGGATACCAGTGCCAGCAAGGCCCAACCGGGAACCTGCAGAAACAGCGGCAGCTCATGCATACGGAACAGGAAGTCCAGCAAAAGTAAATACAGAACCAGGGCCGCCGCAGCCGCCAGACCTACCGAGAAGAACAGCAGCTTGCCGAATCCACGCGAAGCGCTCCGCAGCGGTTCCGTGCCGCTGTCCGCAGCGCCTGAATCCTTCGGTGGAGACTTCGGGGCTTCGTAGCTCTGAACTTTTTTCGGTGGCCGCGAAGGATTGTTGTGACCGGTATCGTCCTCACGCGCAGCGACCCGACTGGCTTCAGTTTTGGTTTTGGAATCGGTGCTCATGAGAAAAACAGGTATTCGAGGATTTCGGCCAGACCCTCCTGCTTGGGAGGACGACTGCGGATAGGCGAAAAACGTGGATAGACTTCTGGAAAGCTGAAGTCATCGCCACTCCACCGGTCCGGCCATTCATTGGGCAGGGACGGGATTGAAAAGCGCGACAGCACCTCGGCCCCTTCGGCTGGGGGCGTCAGCTGACCGACTAGTTGATTGTCCACGGTCTGCGCGGCACACACCGCCGAAGCGGTAAAGGTCCGATATTTCAGCTGGGGCGCCGTGTTGCGGACAGGGCTTTTCAACATCTGATCGAGAAGTCGGCGCAGGCGGTCGCAATCCTGAGCCAGAACGCGGTCGGCCTGGGTCGCGACAAAGGCTACCCGGTCGATGCCTCCAGGCCGCCAGGACTCATCCAGCACAGGGGCGAGCAGGCGGTTGCGAACGTATTGGGTCAGCTTGTTGGTGATGCCCGCCGGCGGCAGCGATGCGTCGAGAAAGCGGGTGATCAGATCCGCCGTGTCATTCAGCGTTTCCGGCCCCGAGGCCAGGATTTCCGGAATATTCACCGCGCAGAGAATGCGGTCGCAGCGGGATAACTGGTGAAACAAGGGCTCAGCGAGCTCCTTCACATAGCGTTTGTAATTCCCCTCGAACACTTTCGACACCTGCGGTAGTCGCTCCCGCACGGCCTCCGGCAACGGCACCACAGGAGTTTCCAGATCAATCCCGATCGGACGCTCGGACACCATTTGCTCGTCGCTCGCTCCTTTGCCCGGTTGGGTGCCCTGACTGCAGAGGAGAAAAGCTGAAGGACTGACCAGCGGTCGGTAAGATCGGCTAAAACCCGCCAGCAAGCGTTTATAAGCCGCGCTCAGGCTCTCGACCATCGCCTCGGAGTCGTCCATTGCCTGCTGCATCGCCTGCAGGCCTGGCACATCCCCCGCCCCACTCAATATCGACTCCCAGGTCACATCGGACCACTCCGCGTAAGTCCGTCCACCCATGGCGATATCCGCCAGGCGCTCGCCTGGGAAATCGAGCCACTGGATACGCAGGGACTTGGGCCAGAACTTCAACTGGTCCTCAAATTCGACTTCACAATCAAAGCGGTAAGCCGCCTTTGTCTTCAGCGGCCAGCGCCCTTCCTGGCTCAGCTGGCCGCGAAAGCGTTGAAAGGGAAAGACCGGCAAGCCCTCGGGTGGCTCGACTTCACGGAATCGTCTCACCCGCACCGGCTTGGTGAAGCGCAGCAGTTCCGGGTCGTAATTTTTCAGATGGTCCAGAATCGACGTCAGCAGCACACTCTTGCCCGAGCGGCTGGATCCCAGAATGCCAATACGCAAATCGCGCGATCGCAGCGGATCGGTCAGGCGAAATGGCCCCGTCCATCGGCGCAGCCAGCGCGTCAGTTGATTTTCATTGGATTGCATCGCAGTTCACCATCAGTCTGTGCACAAAGTCCAGACGGTCAAGGGTGCGGGTGCCGGAATCCAAATCAGAAAAGCTCTAGAATAGTCCGCTCAATATGGCCGGTGGCGATGACTTTGCGGTAGGGGCCGGCGCCACCAGTGGGACGTTGGATCTGCACATTGCTGTAATTGCCGGAGCGAAAGATCCAGTTGGTATCGTCAAAGGTCACGTCTTCGCCAAGGTCCTCAACAAACATAGTAACGCCTGGCAGCACCAGGTGATAACGGGTGTCGATGTTGATAGCGGTGGATCCGGGCTCAACCGGGCTGACTTCAACATCAACCCATGCGGTCAGCTCCGGTGCATGCTCAGTTTCGAGAAAGACGATGTAACCCTGCTCTTCATCCGAACCACGCGCTATGTAACCACCACCGTAAACATAGGGCGAGGGCTGGTCGGTTTCGATACGGGCGATCATATTGCCCGTTTCGTGCTCAATGGACTCCAGCTGCCAGTCATTCTGAGCAAAAAAATCGAGCAGCCGGTCCCAGACTTCCTCCGGCTCCAGTTCCACAACTTGGCGGCGTTCCTCAAGCGGCAATCCATTGGACTCCGGCGGCGTATACACCGCCCGCTCTTCCGAGCCTCCACAGCCGATAAGAAAGACTCCTGTCAGAGCCCAAATCCAACCCGATAACTTAAAGCGTGCCTGTTTCCTCATCCGCTCAGTTCAGCCCCAACCCGAACTGGGGTCAATCAGGGATCACTGTATCGTAAAATCTGGAGCTAAGCCTGCGTGCGCCAGCGGGCGATGATTTTCAAAAATGGACTCAGAACCGTGCGCGCCTTGGATTCGCCAATGCCCGGCAGGCGCATGGCTTCGTCGCGGGTGACCGGCTGAGCGGCGGCAAGGGCCTCCAGGGATTTATTCGAAAAGATGATGTAGGACGGCACACTGCGGGAGCGGGCCAATTCGATCCGCTTCTTTTTGAGTTCCTGCAACAGCTCTTCATCGGGGTCGCCGACTAGCTCCAGCAAACCGCCGTCGCCCCTGGATGCCGCTGCCCCAGCCTTGCGCATATCAGGCCAGTTCAGCTGAACATTCACCGCCCGGCGCATGGCTGCATCGCCAAGCGGCGTCAAACCCAGCAGTGGACGGGTTCCGCCGGTCGTGTAGAGCAAACCCCGCCGCAGGCATTCATCCATCAGGTCTTTGACAAAGGCCGTGCCCTCATTCCTCAGCAGGCCGTGCGTCGACAGCTGATCCAGGCGCATTTGCTTGACCCGTTTGTCCTCGCTGCCCACCAGCATCTGGGTGATCAGGCCGCGGCCGACCTTGGGCTGCCAGCCGTCGACCGGGTGACGAAAACTCGCCCGCGCTACCCCACTCAGCAGCTTTTGCAGCGTCAGCCATTGGGATTCGCTCAGATCTGCCAGATCGATGCGGGCGCTCTGGCGACATTCATCACAGATTCCGCAGGGCTCGGCTGTTTTCTCGCCAAAAAACTGCTGCATCCAGACCTGACGGCAGCCCATGGAATTTGCATAAGCAATGATCGCCTCCAGCTTGGATTCATCCCGGCGCCGCTTTTCAAGTATGCGCGCCGTATCCAGCTGGACATCGTGCGCGGGCATTTCCGGCTGCGCCAGGCGGGTGCCGCGAATGCGCTGACCCGGCACTTCAAAGCGTTCTATGTAGTGGCCGTCCACCAATGCCTTTAGACTGCTGCCCACCTGCATATTGTTGCGCAGCGAAATGCCCTCGGCGATGTCCTCAATCGAAATATACACCTCCGTGCCCGGCAGGGCTTCACTGCGCAGGTAGGCGTAGACCTCGCGAATCGTCTCCGGAGTCGGGTTCACTCCGTCGATAAAAAAGTCCTGGGTTTTGCGGTCGGCATAGTTGTAGAGCAATTCGCAGACCGCCGGCAGGCCATCGCGTCCGGCCCGGCCCGCTTCCTGATAATAGGCCTCCACGCTTCCCGGCAAATCAAAGTGAGCGACAAAACGGATGTCCGAGCGGTCGATTCCCATGCCAAAGGCATTGGTCGCCACCGCGACATCGACCTTGCCCTGCATGAAATCCGTCTGCTGACGCTCGCGCACGCCATCGTCCAATCCCCCATGATAGGCCACGTGCGGGATTTCCCAGGTGGCCAACCGCTCCGCGACCTCCTCCACCCGCTTGCGCGTGGCGCAGTAGATGATGCCTTTTTTCTCGCGTTCGATCAATTCACTGATCCGTGAATACTTGTCCGCCCGCTTGGCCGCATGAAAGACCCGGAAGGACAAATTTGGCCGGGCGAATCCGGTCACAAACACCGCCGGGTCCTCCAGCTGGAGGAATTCGGCAATGTCCTTGCGCACCTCAGGCGTCGCTGTTGCCGTGAAGCCACAGACCTGAGGACGACCCAGTTTGCTGAGAAAGGCGCCAATCTTGAGGTAGTCCGGACGAAAGTCGTGACCCCATTGGCTCACGCAGTGGGCCTCGTCCACGGCCACAAAAGACACATCCACCCGCCCGAGTTCCTCGACGAAGCGGCGGTTGCGAAAGCGCTCGGGGGCGATGTAGACCATCTTGTATTCGCCCTCAACCATGCCCTGAATGCGGCGGCCCTGCTCGGCGGCATCGACCGAGCTGTTGATGAAGGTCGCCGGCAACCCCCGCTCCGTCAGGACATCGATCTGATCCTTCATCAGCGAGATCAGCGGCGACACAATCAGCGCCACCCCATCCCGCATCAGCGCCGGCAGCTGATAACACAGGGACTTGCCACCGCCCGTCGGCATGATGCCCAGCACATTGCGCCCTTCATAGACGGCGGCGACAATTTCGTCCTGCACCGGTCGAAAGGCCGTGAATCCGAAATGCTGCTCCAGGGCCTGCTCTATTTTTTGTGCGGTTTTCATGGGATTCCTAACAAACATTTTAGCTAATCTTTAAAACGCTTGCACAAACTCTACACTGCTGCAATCCAAGAAAGAAAGGCAAGTTTTGACTTCAGAATAATTTCTTCTTGTGAAACCTGTCTCAATTAGTTCAGCTAGGGAAGAGTCAGGAGACTCTTACCGCCGCATGAATCCAGTCATTGCCAACGCATCCTTCGATATCGATAAAGCCCGCGAGACTTTCAGAGAGTACCTCACGGGCAAAGGCCTGCGGATTACCAATCAGCGATTGGCGATCTTTGAAGCCGCCTTCAAGCACTCCGAACATTTCACCGCGGAGGACTTGCTGGTGCATGCCCGGGAGATCGACCGATCTGTTTCCAGAGCCACCGTCTACCGCACCCTGCCAATCCTGACGGAAAGCGAGCTGGTGCGTGAGATCGATGTCGGCCGCGACTACAAGTTCTACCTGGCCAGCCGCGGGAGCCACATTGAGAAGGCCCAGGTGGTCGACGTTGAGTCGGACAAGATTTATGAAATAGACGCGCCGTTCCTCGAGTGGTACGCGCGTTCCATTGCGGAAAAGGTTGGCCTGGAGCCGATCTCCCAGCGCCTGCAGGTGCAGGCTCGCCCGATCCGCCGAAAAGACGACAGCAAAGAGGGCTGAAATCTCCCATGGAGAAACCGAGCTCATTTGAGATTGCTTTCTGCGAAAGCATTGTCCGCCGCGAACCGGATTTTGTCGAGGCGCTGTCCATGCTGGCGAACCTCTACACCGACGCAGGCCGCGTCGAAGAGGGCCTCGAACTCGATCAACGCATCGTCGGCCTGCACCCGGACAACCCGATCTCCCACTACAACCTGGCCTGCAGCCTAGCCCTTTCCGATCGCAACGAGGAAGCCATCGATGCCCTCAGGGAAGCGATTAAAAACGGTTATCAGGACCTGAAATGGATGATGGAGGACAAGGATCTCCAATCCCTCCACTCCTTTCCGGAATTTCAGGCCTTGCTTGCCGAAATCAAAAATTCGGATACCTGATACTTTAGCGATGATCCCCACAACCGACATTCAACCCGCTGTTTTTTCGCCCGCGGACCAAGAAGAACCGCTGAACGCCTTGCAGAAGGAGATTCTCGAGCTCAAGGCCGAGCGTAACGCGGTCATTCTCGCCCACAATTATCAGGATGCTGCGATCCAGCGCATCGCCGACTACCTGGGCGATTCGCTCGGCCTGGCTTATGAGGCAGCGAAGACGGATGCCGACGTCATTCTCTTCTGCGGCGTCCACTTCATGGCCGAAACTGCAAAGATCGTGAATCCGGGGAAAACCGTATTGCTGCCTGACCTCGAAGCAGGTTGCTCCCTCTCGGACTCCTGCCCGCCGGAAAAGCTGGAGCGCTACCAGAAGGCCAACCCGAACCTTTACACCGTAGCCTACATCAACTGCTCGGCTGCGGTAAAGGCCTTGAGCGATGTGATCTGCACCAGCGGCAATGCGATGAAGATCGTCGAGCGCATCCCCGAGGACCGCGAAATCCTGTTTGTGCCCGACCAGAATCTGGGATCCTGGGTGGCGCGTCAGACCGGACGCAAAATGCGCCTCTGGCCAGGCAGCTGCTACGCCCACGTGCTCTTTACCGTGCAGGCGCTGGAGAAGGTCAAAGCCCAGTTCCCCGGCGCCCCAGTGGTCGCCCACCCGGAATGCACGGAGGCAGTGCGTGACCTAGCGGACGAAGTCTGCAGCACCGAGAAAATGGTCCACTTCTGCAAAACCACTCCGGCGGACACCATTATCGTGGCCACCGAATCCGGCATGATTCACCGCCTGCGACGCGACATTCCAAACAAGACTTTTGTCGCCGGTCCGACGGACCGCTGCGCCTGCAACGATTGCCGCTACATGAAGCTCAACACGCTGCAAAAAATGCGCGATGCCCTCCTCAACATGCAACCGGCCATTGAAATGGATGAAACGCTGCGCGAAGCCGCCTCCAAGCCGATCCTGCGCATGCTCGACTGGAGTCGGTCCTGAGGACCGGAATAGCAGGCAGTGAGCAATAGCGAGATAGATCGCCTGAATCAGGAGCAAGTCACCGAACAGACCTATTTCTGGGATCGCCTGCGCGGGGTATCCCAGGGAATTCTCGAAACCACCTGGCAGACCTTTGGCTTGATTGTGGCCATTCGCTACTTCCACGCGGATGAATCCATCAAACAATACCTCCCCGCCGCAGGCGGCATTGGATTGATCCTGTCGCCCCTCTTCCTCGCCTTCTTCAGTCGCCAGTCCGCGCGCATTTCCTCTCAGCTGGCATTCAACTGGTTGTTCATCGCGCTCTTTGTCGGCCTAGCCGCCGTCGCCCCCGGGGCCATGCTGTTCATCGCCTGCCTCTTCCTGGCCCAGTTTACCCATGCCCAAAGTCTGGCACTGATGACGCACCTGTATGCGCGCAATTACCCTGTCAGCCAGCGCGGCACCCGGCTATCAATGTCCCACCTCTTCGCCGCCTTCGGTGCCATTATTTTTGGTTACCTCGGCGGCGTCATCCTCGACATCAGCCTCGACGCCTACATCTGGATCCTCCTAATGGGAGTCGGCGCGGCCCTGGCAGCGGCCTGGTTTTCGATGAAAATCCCTTCGGAACCCGGTCGTGAACTGCGCACGACCCATATATTTAAAAGCATCCAGACCGCCTGGCAGGACCGCTTATTCCGTTGGATGTTGATCGCCTGGATGCTGATGGGAATGGGCAACCTGATGCTCATGCCCATCCGCGTCGAATACCTCGCCAACCCCATCTACGGCGTCAATTTGAGCAATACCGAAATCAGCATGCTGCTGGTTTCCACCGTAATGATTTTCCGTCTGTTATCCACCCGCCTCTGGGGACTGCTCTTCGACCGCACCAATTTAATCACCACCCGCATCCTGCTCAACTTCTGCTTCATCCTCAGCATCGCGGTCTTTTTCAACTCCACCCACCTCTTTTTCCTCGGCGTCGGCGCCGCCCTCCTCGGCATCGCGTTCGGCGGCGGTGGTATCATGTGGGCCCTCTTCGTCACCCGCGTCGCCCCCGCCGAACGCGTCACCGCCTACATGAGCGTCCACGGCTTCTTCACCGGCCTCCGCGGCGCCATCGCCCCCTTCATCGGCTACACCCTCATCAGCACCACCCACGCCAGCTTCACCGCCTGGGTTTCCCTCCTCCTCATCAGCCTCTCCACCCTCATCTTCCTCCCCATGCGCAAAGCCATCAGCGAACGCAACCTGAGCTGATTCCAGTTGGCTGTTTGCCGGTGGGCTGTGGGATCGTGGGCTGTGAGACTGTAGCGAACCAACGATAGTGGTTCGTTGGTTCCGCATTGGTAACGCCCCGGGGGCGGGCACGCCTCGTGCCCGCGGAAAAACAAAACCCCACCCCTACAACTCCGTTGTTTTCCAGTTGGAAATTGATCATTGAAATTGGATATTAGACATTCCCGCACTTCCAACAATCGCGCGCAAATCGCCAAACGGTTTCCGTATTTCCCGGCCCACTTTCACCGCGAAGAGCACCCGAGAGCACGAAGGCTTGTTACGCGGCTTGGACCTCACGCAGAAACGCAGGGACGCAGGGGCGGCGGGTTGTTATGCTGGGAAGCCTCACGCCAAGACCCCAAGACCCAAAGGCTTATTACCCTGGGATTTTTTTGGGCTGCGGATCCAACGAACCACTATCGTGTGCTCGCTACAGCCACACAGCCCACAGCCTCACAGCCTCACAGCCCACCAAATCCCCCGGGCATTGGGTTGAAAAGGAAAGCTGGGGTTCTAAAATGACAAAAAGCACACATGCAGGTTGACAAAAGGCAGACGTCTCAGCATGGTAAACCTGCGATGTTTGAGTGGTCGGATGAGAAAGATTTATTGCTGAGGGAAGAGAGAGGAATCGGGTTTCAGGATGTTCTTTATCACCTTCAAAAAGGGGACCTCCTGCTTGTGGCGGAGCATCCGAATCAAGAAAAGTATCCTGGGCAGAGAATTCTTTATGTTCGAGTGGATGATTATGTTTACCTGGTTCCCTATGTCGAATCGGGGGATATTAAGTTCCTCAAAACGATCATTCCAAGCAGACAGGCGACGAAAAGATTATTAGAAGGAGGAAAACAATGAAACTGGATGAATACGAAAAGGAGCTTTTAGAGCTTGAGGAACAAGGATTGATCGTTGCGGCTGTTCCGGAAAAGGATGAGAAGCAGCGCCTGATGGAAGCCGCGAAGAACACGCTGAATAAGGACAAACGAATCAATATCCGTATTTCATCAAGAGACCTTGCCCAACTCCAGCGCCAAGCCAATCGTTACGGGATGCCATACCAGACTTTGGTTACAAGCATTCTACACCGCTATATTTCTGGAGACCTCAGCGAGACTAAACGTCAAACAACAAAGGCTCAACGGTAAGGCTGTGGAGGAATGGAGTGTTGGATAGGTGGAATTGTGGAGCTATGGATCGGTGAAGGTCTGTAGCGAACCAACGATAGTGGTTCGTTGGTTCCGCATTGGTAACCCCCGGGGAGCGGGCACGCCTCGTGCCCGCGGAAAAACAAACCCCACCCCTACAACTCCGTTGTTTCCCATTGGAAATTGATCATTGAAATTGGATATTGGGCATTCCCGCACTTCCAGCAATCGCGTTCAAATCGCCAAACGGTTTCCGTATTTCCAGGCCAACTTTCACCGCGAAGAGCACCGACAGCACGAAGGCTTGTTACGCTGGGATTTTTTGGGGCTATTGAAGCTTTGCTATTTCAGGTCCTATCGCCCGGCTGCAAACTAAAGTTTGGGCTCCAACGAAGACATCCCGGGGCCGCCTCACAGCCCTCAGCCCCTCAGCCCCTCAGCTCCACAGCCCCTCAGCTCCTCAGCTCCTCAGCCCCTCAGCCCCTCACCTCCTTCAGCTCCAGCTCCTCACACTGCAGCATCAGCGACCGTGGCAAATGAAAGGGGTCTTTCACCGGAAGGGCGACGACTTCGCGGATGGGTTGGCCTTGGCGGTTGAGTTTTTGGAGCCATTCGCCGTGATTGGGGACGGGGTAATGATTCAGGCAATACGAGAGGGTTTGGTTGTAGGCGTCGGCGAATGGGGATTCACCGGTTTGCCGATGGACCAAGAGGAGGGCATAGAGGGCTTCGGTTTGGGGCCACCAGAGTTTGGTGTCGGCGTGGGACCAGGCGACCTGGCTGCGGGCGTCGGCGTCGACGGCGAGGAAGAGGCCACCGAATTCGGAGTCCCAGCCGAGGTCGAAATGACGGAGGATCTGACGACGAAGGAACGGGAGTTGGCGACCGTCGCCGAGTTCGGTGTCGAGGTACATTTGAAACCACAGGTCTTCGATGACGTGGCCGGGAACGACGGCTGTGCCTTCGGGGGCGGGCAGTTCGCTGCCGTCGACGGCGATGCGTTCGAGAAAGAGGTCGCGGTCGGGGCGGTAGAAGTGGTCGAGCACTTCCTTACTCAGGGATCGGGAGAGGTCGGCATAACGCTCATTTCCGAGGGCAAGGGCGGCTTCGCCGAAGTTGAGGGAGAACATCATCGGAATGCCGTGCACGCGGTTGCCGGGGGCGATGGGGTATGGGAAGTGCGGGATCTGTTCGTGGGGTTGTTTTAAACGTTCCGCGACGCGGTCTGCGGTTTGGGTCAGCCAGGCTTTGACCTCTTCGTCTCCTGTGGCCCGGTACAGCTCAGCCAAGCCATACATGGCAAAGCCATCCACATAGATGCTCTCCAAGCCGCGCAGCACCCTGCCCTCCCCGTCCAGACACAGGTTCCAGCCCTGGCCCTGGGGGTCCCAGCCATGGCGGGTCGCAAAGCGGTAAACATGCAGGGCGTGGTCCAGCCATTTGCGCTCCTGGCCAAAGCGGTTGAACAGTCGACTGAATACCCAGATCGCCCGCCACTGACTCCAGAGCCACTTGTCCCGACTTAGCCAGCTGCCGTCGTC
>JAFIGG010000066.1 GCA_020831485.1 Opitutales bacterium | reverse complement strand
ATGGCAGGGACGGCGGGATTCGAACCCACGACCTACGGTTTAGAAGACCGTTGCTCTATCCAGCTGAGCTACGCCCCCGTTGTCCAATGTAAGGCTTGAGAGAATTGGACAGAGGGCTGAGGCTGTCAAGGCTGAGGCTCAGTGGAAGGGAAAAGTGCGAAACTCACCGGTTTCCAGGTTCTGAACCAGAATCTGCCCCCAGTGGTAGCTGCCGAGGTCGAGGCGATAGATTTCGTTGTTTATCCGAATATTGGGGAATTCGTGTGGAATGAGGGTCCAGTCGGTTGACCAGGAACGAACAAAGAGGGTGTCACCTTCGCGGTCCAGAACTGCAAAGTGCCCGAGGATGGGGTGATTGATCCAGTGGGCATCCATGCGTTGAAAGTAGCCGAACCAATCGGAGAAATACCAATTGTCGCGGATTTCGAGGACGTCGTCAAAATGGGGATCCCGGACCCTCGGGAAATCGTGGCCCTCAATCTCTTTGAAGGCATGAATTGAGGGCTCCGGTTGGTGGGGGTTGGGACTGAAATGGAGCTGGGTCGTATTGGGATTTTTCTGCGTTTGCTCCAGCCAGTTGTCTTGGGTTTGCAGCAGAACCAAGTTCCACAATGGATCAAGAACCCAGGCAAAGGTCGTTGAGTAGAGTGCCCGGCTGACTGTAGGCAGCCATTGGGGAGGAGTTTCGGCCATGACATAGGGAGAGGTTACCAAGGTCATGTGGGCGGGTAATCCATCTGCCGTTTCCTCAACAATGCGATCGCGCATAAGACGGTACTCCAGTTGGTTCATCTGGATGAGATCCTGATAAAGCAAGGTTGCCGAAATGAGGGGCAGGAGGCAAAAGAGAGTCCAGAGATAGGCCCTGCGAAAGCGATTCAGCCAGAGTTTGCCGGTTTCAGCGCTGGCCAGTCCTATTGCGATTAGAAGCGCATATAGGCCAACGACGCCGGACAGGGATTGGGAAGGCTGGAAGGAAAGAAGGGCGCTCGCTCCAAGGGTTGTGGCAGCAACAAGGCCCAGGCAGAGAATTTTCAGAATGGCTGTGCGCAGCCCACTGTGCCGTAGAGACAGCAGTCCGGATGCGATCCAAAACAAGTGTACGAGAAACACGGACAGCGCAATGAACAGGGTAAAAGACTTTCCCCAGTGACTTAAGGGAGCGTAGATCAGTTCTACTGCCACCATAGTCAGCTTGTCCAGGTCGATACGAATACGGGCAGCGTCCTGATAAAGGGCGTAGCCCCAACGGGGCACTATCCACTGCCAGTAAAACAGCGTAAATAAGGCTGAGGACAGAGTAAACGCGGCAAAGCTGTAGATAACGGGCAGGCAGTCGCGAAGCCTCGACTGAATGCGTTTGTAGGTCAAGGCTAGCACCATCAGGGGAAAGAAGCCGATCGAGGTCTGGTAGATGGTGAGGATCGGAAAAAGCAGAGCTGTATGCAGTGCGAACACTCCGATGGTTGAAAGCCTGCTTTGAGGACGATCGATTTGATAGACAAAGGTCCAGGCCGCAGCAGCGGCGAGCAGGTTGGCGGCAGCTATATTGGCGGCAGCGGTCCAGCTGACAATCAATCCGCTGGCGGGCGAGAATGCCAGCAGGCAGGCAGCGGCAAGCGCAGAGCTAATGCTGAACCCGTTTTTGTGTAGGGCGGAAAATAACATTGAGGCCGTCAACCAGACACAGAGCAAGGTCACCGCCCTCAGCCAGCCGAGCGCTTCAACGGAGCCGACCAACTGGAATATGTAGGGATAGACCAGCGCCCAGATCACTCGCCCCAGGCTCCAGACAAAATTGTTCCCGAGCCCATGTGCACTACCAGTGATGCTGGACCAGAGGTAAACGTAGTCATCGCTCAACGCATAGATACAGAAAAGGGCTGGTGAAAAGGCTACCAGACTGAGAACAAACAGCAGCGCATAGGGCCAGGCAGAGGAGGAGCTAAGAAGGGACGAAGACAGTCGCGGCTTGATCATTCGGGAGGTGATTAGAGGTGATTCATGGATCGTGGTCAAGTGTGTGCCCTCATGTTGGAATTTTGCAAATTTCGTTTGAAAGCTGTCTTCAACTGACGAAGCTAATGTCATGAAGAGGCTATTGGCGGTTGGATTAAGTTGCTGGATGTTGCTCGCGGGCAAGGCGTTGGCAGGGAGTGACTGGCTTGAGGAAGCCCGGTCAATTAGTGAGGCTTTGGATGATGTTACTGCGCAGGCGATGAATCTGACAGAGATCGCTGCTGTTTGGTCGAAAAAGGGCGAGACTCAGCGTGCCATCGAATTACTGGAATCGGCCGGTGTCGTTGTTGCCGGCATGGATGCGGTGGACATGCAAATCCGAGTGCTGTCAGAGATGGCTGTTGTCTATCAGAAGGCCGGCAATGCTGAGTCCGCCCTTGAAAGCATGCAAAAGGCTCAGGCTCTACTAGTTTCGGTTGAGGATGCCGGCGAGAGGCCCTGGCTCCAGAGTTGGATGAGCGGTTGTGCGGCACGGGCAGGTATGATGGAGCTGGCAGAGGCTTTATCCGAAGGTATACTGGATCCGTCTGCGGCTGCCGAGTCGCGGGGATTCATTGCTTTGGCCCGGGCGCAGGCCGGGGAATGGACGAAGGCGCTGGAATCGCTGGAGGACATCTCGGATCCTTCGGGTCTGAGTTGGGCTCTGGCTGACATGCTGGAGATTATGGTCAAAGGAGATTCTGTCGATACGGAGCGTTTGGAAAACCTGATTGAAAAAGCTCTCGAAGCGTCAGCTCAAATTAAGGATTCATATGGCCGCGCAGCCATTCCAATTCGTGTTGCCCGAGTGCTGGCAGATGCTGGTCAACGAGAGAAGGCTTTGGCGCTGTTGAATGAAAGCAAACTGTTGGTGGATTCCATTGCCGAGTACTACTGGCAGATTGAAAGCTATGGCTTGCTGGCCAGGGGATTTGCCGCTGCGGGCGACAAAGCATCGGCGCTGGCGTCGATGGAAGCTTCTGAAAGCGTCGTGCGCGGCTTGACGGTTCCGGCAGCGCGTTCGTGGAATCAAGCGGAGGTAGCTGTTTCTTATGCCGCCATCGGTGAGCGCGAGAGGGCGCTTGAGAGGTCCGCTGCCGTTGAGTGGTTGACTGCCCAGGCATGGGCAGTTTCAGAAATAGCAGTGGCTACTGCAAAAGCCGGGGAAGTGACTGAAGCCATTGAACTTGCACGCACCATTCGGGTGCCGGCATGGCGTGCCACCGCTCTGATTCGCCTTGCAGACTCGCAGCTTTGAACAGGGTAGCCTTTCTACATCCAGAAAAACCACCAGAGGAATAGGCCCGTAAAGCCTATGAAAAAGGCCATTCCAGCCCAGCTGAGGGCATGCAGAATGGGTCCGGGGCGAAAGCGTTCATCCACCCACGGCGAGCAGATTGCCCTGTAGTTGATGTAAGCGAAGGCGGGTGAGGTCAGAAATGAAATCACCATCGCTACCTCGAGCATTTGGCCCAGACTCTGCAGGTAAAATTTGGTGATCACATATGTTGCGATCACACTCAGCACGATCCAGGTAATGTGGATGGGACGCAGATTGGCGCTTGGGTTGTCCCTTTTAAACAGGGTGCAGCAAGTCGCCAGAGATCGGGGCCAGCCATCAATGCAGGTAAGAGTTGTGCTGAACATTGCGGTGAAGGCAGCGATGGCAATAATCCAGTAAGCCCAACTGCCGATGGAATCGGTGTATAGGTCCACCAGTTGGCTGGCGAATGCCGCGCTCGCCATAGAGAATTCCTGATCGGTGCCGTGAATAACCAGTGCACCGAGGGCGAGGAAGAACACGGCAAGCACAACCGTTGCTATGTAGCCAATGTGAAAATCGACCATCGCCTGGCCCATGGTTGCGCGGTGACCGGTTTCGCGCTGACGGGCCGGCATCCACAGTGATGGCCAGACCGCGACGTCGATTGGTGCCGGCATCCAGCCCATGAAAAGTATAATGAATCCAAGTGCAGCCAAGTCCCAGGGTGATTCACTGACAAATCCCTCTGCCGCAACACTCGGAGTAAAGGCAGCAGCAAACACAGCGATACAGGTGGAAAAGGCCAGTAACAAAATTACGACTTTTGCGATCTTATCGAGCATGCGGTAGTGACCGACTATGATGACAACCGCGCAGATCGAGGCGACCATAAGGCTGAGCTCGGGCAAAGGGATGCCGAGCCCTCTGAGGCCGAGGTTTAGCGACAGGCTCGCCGTAATCATTGCCACGCCGGCGATATTGAGAAAGGCATTGACCAGGTTGAGGCCAAAAAAGGCCAGCAGGTAGGGTTTGCCCATACGCCGGAATCCGTGCAGGATCGTTTCTCCTGTTGCGGCGGTGTAGCGCTCTCCGTAGAGAAAAAACGGATACTTGAATAAGTTTGCCAGCAGCAAAAGCCCCAGCAAGGCCCAGCCATAGCGAGCGCCGGCTTGAGTGGAGGAAACCAGATGGGATCCGCCGATCGCGGCCCCGGCCATCAGGATTCCAGGCCCAATGGCCTTCATCATTTGTTCCCGTGGTGTAAAACTGGACGGGCTTTCAGAAGCAGAAATATTTTTACTCATGAGACAGTTGAGAAGTCTCAAGTAGGGGACAGATCGGCATTCCTTTCAAGGGGAAATATGCCCACGTCTTAAGGAAAGATTCCGTGCTGGGCGTAGCTTTCTGCGATGCGCTCAATACTGAGAAGGAAAGCTGCCGTACGCAAGTCCGGCAGCCCCCGGCTTTTCCAAACATGATGGATCTGGTTGTAGGAGTGGATCATGGTTTGATCCAGGGCGGCGATAACCATGTCTTTTTCGCTAACTCCTTGAACCAGTTCTTTTCGGATGGGCTCGGGCACCGGCTTGCCGGTGAGGGATTCCAGGGTTTCGACAATGAGGATTTTATTGAGTTGTTCGTGACGTGAAAACATGCGGTCAAAACTGACACCGGCCCGGTTTTTCAGCCATTCAAAGTAGGAGACCGTAACTCCGCCCGCATTCAGGTAGAGGTCTGGAAGCAGGAGAATACCACGCTCCTGCAAAATGCTTTGGCCATCGAAATCGACTGGGCCATTGGCCGCTTCCGCGACGATGCGGGCGCGGATTCTTGGCGCATTTTCGGCGGTAATCTGGTCTTCGAGCGCTGCGGGAACCAAGACGTCGCAATCGGCTTCCAGCAAGGACTGGCCTTGCGCGACGAATTCGGCGCCGGCGAAGCCCTCAAGGGAACCGGTGTCCCGGCGGTGCTTGAATACTGCTTCGACATCGAGTCCGTCTTTTGCGTGCAAGGCACCTTCTTGTTCGATGATGCCGGTGATCAATGCTTTACCCTGCTTCTGCAGAAAATATGCCGCATGGTAGCCCACATTGCCCAATCCCTGAACGATAATTCGCTTGCCGGCGACCCCGGGTTCGAGGCCTATGCCACGCATGTCTTCAGACTGCTCCATGAATGTGCGAATCCCATAATAAACGCCCAGTCCAGTGGCTTCCTTTCTGCCCGGGATGCCTTGCATGCCCAGCGGTTTACCCGTCACGCAGGCATAGGGGTGGGGCTCGTTCATTCGCAGGTTTTTGTAGGTGTCCGCGATCCACCCCATTTCGCGCTCCGAAGTGCCGTAGTCGGGTGCCGGAACATCAATGTCCGGGCCAATAAAGTTTTTGCGGATCAATTCAGCGGTGTATCGCCGTGTCACCCGTTCGCGGAAGCCAAGGGAAAGATTTGCCGGATCGACCATAATGCCACCCTTTGCGCCGCCGAAAGGAACCCCGACAATGGCGCACTTGTAAGACATGAGGGCCGCGAGCGCTATGGTTTCGTCCAGGCTCACCCGGCGGCTGAAGCGGATGCCTCCTTTAGTCGGGAGGCGGTGGAAACTGTGCTCGGCCCGAAAAGCCTCGACCACGGTGATCTCACCATTGTCTTCCCGCACCGGAAAGCGCATGCGGTATACAGCATTGCAGGTTTTGACCTGCCTCAGCATTCCGGGTTTGGCCGCCGAGTACGAGGCGGCGCGGTCGAAGTATTTGGAGACGCTTTGGAAAAATTTACCTCTTGCCATAAGTTTACAGGGTAACAGGTCGTGGAGGGAATGCACCCGAAAATTTTCATTTTGCGGAAAGAAAATCCGGGATTTTTTCGGTTCCGGATTGGATTTACCAACAGCTTCACTATTGTAGGCAATATGAAGAAGAAAATTGGAGTTGTATTATCCGGTTGCGGTGTATTCGACGGTTCAGAAATCCACGAGGCGGTGTTGACCCTGCTAGCAATCGACAAAGCCGGGGCCCAGGCTGTGTGCATGGCGCCGGATGTGCACCAGCACCATGTGATCAATCACCTGACCGGAAACGAAGCAGAAGAAAAGCGCAATGTCCTCGTCGAATCCGCGCGAATTGCCCGCGGGGATATTCAGGACCTCGCCGCAATGGGGCCGGACGATGTCGACGCGGTCGTCTTTCCCGGTGGTTTTGGGGCTGCAAAGAACCTCTGCAGCTTTGCCTTTGATGGGCCAAATGCCAAAGTGAACCCCGAGGCCGAGCGTTTTCTAAAGGCAATGTTCGAAGCCCGCAAGCCGATAGGCCTTGTCTGCATTGCTCCGGCGGTGGGAGCACTGGTGCTTGGCGGGAACGGCATTGAGGTCACCATCGGTAACGATGCGGACACAGCCGCGGGCATCAACGCGACCGGTGCGCGCCATGTCGACTGCCCGGTGACGGGGATTCACATCGACGAATCGCGCAAAGTGGTTTCGACACCGGCCTACATGACTGGAAAATCCATATCAGAGGTTAATACGGGGATTGAAAAACTGGTGCGGACCGTGGTTGAATGGTCCTGAGATGTTTCGTTACTGCCTGCTGACCTTGTCCTTTCTGGTTTTCGCTGTGCCCGGCCCGGCCCAAATGGTGCCGGATGCGCCGATCCAGAATTTCCGCTTACCCCTGTTTGGCGACAATGGATTTAAAGTCTGGGAGCTGCGGGGCCTGGTCGGGCATTATATTAGCGAAGATCAAGCGCGGGTAGAGGGCCTGGACCTTATGGTGTTTTCGGGAGATGAGCAGATGGCGCTTGAGAACCGCATCCGCAGTCCCGAAGCCAAGATAGAGTTTGATAAGTCCCGCGCCTCGGGTGACTCGTCGTTTTTTATGACTGGGCCTGGCTATGAGATCGAGGGCAACGACTGGGTCTGGGAAGGACGGGAGAACAAATTACGGGTTGGACGCAACGCGAGGGTTGTGTTTGCCGACCGGCTCAACATTCTACGCTGACAACTATGATGCGCATATTCGCCCGATTCGCCGTTTTGGCGGTAATCCTTCTACTTCCCCAACTGGCTCAGGCAGTGATGGACCGCACCGTCATCACCAGCGAGACGGTCGAAATGCAGGGAACGGAGAGCCGGAATTATTTTTACTTCCGCAACAGTGTGGTAGTTGAAGGCATTAATCTGGAACTTCGCTGCGATGAACTGACAGTGGTATCGACCCGGCGTCCGGGCGGCGACGACGGTGAAACCGTGGGTGAGATCGGCTCGATTGAGAGCATTGTAGCCGTCGGTAATGTCGAGATTTATCAAGCGGGCCGTTCCGCCTTTGCCGGACGGGCGGAAGTGAATCCAGCAGAAGGCACAGTAACCTTGAAGGAGAATCCGCGCATCGTTGATCGCGATGTCGAAGTGCAGGGCTATCAATTTGTTCTCAATCAGGGTGAGCGCCGTTTCCAGTCCATCCCGGACCCCAATGCACCGGCGGATCGGCCGAGTCGCTCCGTGGTCCGACTCGGTGCGCTGCCTGACCTTGGCTTTGACCAGGACGAAGAAACCATAGAGTTGGGCTCCCCTGTTCTTGAAGCTGAAAACGGGGAGGATGCGGAGAATGAGTGAAAAGAGTGATATTTCCTGCATAACCACTGAGGGTCTGGTGAAGGATTACGGTCGCCGAAGGGTGGTTCGGGGCGTCAACCTCAGGGTTGCCTCGGGAGAAATCGTTGGATTACTCGGACCCAATGGAGCTGGAAAGACCACATCCTTTTATATGATTGTCGGGCTGGTCGCCGCAACCGACGGGCAGGTGCACCTCGACGGTAAAGACATTACCGGCTTGCCCATGTATCGCAGGGCGCGCATGGGAATTGGCTACTTGCCTCAGGAAGCCTCGGTTTTTCGCAAGTTGACAGTGCGCGACAACCTTCTGGCAGTGGCGGAAACCCTTCCCCTGTCCCGATCAGAGAGGCACGAACGGGTCGAGGAACTCTTGCACGAGTTACACCTGACGGCCGTCTGCAAGCAGCGGGCATACACTTTGAGCGGCGGCGAGCGGCGACGACTGGAGATTTCCCGGGCGCTGATTACGCAACCCCGGTTTTTGTTGATGGATGAACCCTTCAGCGGGGTGGACCCCATTAGCGTCGCCGAGGTGCAGAAAATTGTCGTTAGCCTGCGCGGGAAGGGGATTGGAGTCCTGATCACCGACCACAATGTAAGGGAAACGCTGCGCATCGTCGACCGTGCTTACCTGCTGCATGACGGCCAGGTGCTGGCCCAGGGGGACAGCGAAACCTTGATCAAGGATCCGAACAGCCGAAAATTCTACCTCGGCGAAGACTTTTCACTTTAAACGACTAACGCCCCATGCCGCTCCGTGCTCAACCCAAAGTTCTCGAAAGCCTGACCATTCGTTCCTTTTTTGAGAAGGCCGAAGGACCGCTTAAACTGAAGCTGATCGCCGGTGAAAGCGGCATGAACCGCACGATCCGGGACAACTCCATCAACCGTCCGGCTCTTGCGCTCGCCGGCTTTTTCAAGAATTTTGGGGCGCGGCGCATCCAGCTTTTCGGAGCCGGTGAAATCGCCTACTTCAAGGAACTGACGGATGATCGACAGCGCGAGGTTTTGTCGGAGATGGTTTCCCGCCATATTCCCTGCATGCTTGTCTCCCGCAACTTATTGCCGACGCCCGTGATGGAGGAGATTGCCCGCAGTCATGGCGTGCCATTGTTCCGCAGTTCCCTGTCTTCCAGAGACCTTGCGAACTCGGCAATCATGTTGCTGGACAATGTCTTTGCACCCCGCATCGCGGAGCATGGGACGTTGATGGACATCAAGGGGATCGGGACATTGATACGGGGTCAAAGCGGGGTAGGGAAAAGTGAGTGTGCGCTGGCACTGATTGAGCGAGGCCACAGTCTGGTAGCGGATGACCTCGTCTATATCCGCTTACACAACGAAAGCGAAGTAGAAGGCCGCAGCAGCGACCTTAACCGCGGTTACATGGAATGCCGGGGCCTTGGCATCGTAAACATAGCCGAGCTATTTGGTATTCGGTCGGTCCGCCGGGAAAAGAATATCAACCTTGTGATTACTTTTGAAGAATGGAAGGCCGGTATGGACGAGGAGCGAACCGGGTTGGAGCAGGATTATTTCGATATCCTCGGCGTAAGCATTCCGCACGTAATTTTGCCCATCCGACCTGGCCGGGATCTTGCCCGTCTGGTCGAGGTCGCAGCCATGGTCCAGGCACTCAAATCCATGGGGCATGATTCGGCTAAAGAATTCAATGACAGGTTGATCCGATTCATGGCCAATCCAAAGGGTAAGTCTTGATCCATCAGCTTAGCTTCGTTGGGGATTCACCGTAACCAAAATGCAACGCTATTGTAACAAAAGTTATTGGGAAACGAGTGTTAATAACTTGTGGAGAAGTTCAGCTTGAAAAGACGGGAGCATCTGAGAAAGTGAGTGCAATCCCATTGCTGGGGTCGCTTGCTGTTCCTTAACTGTCTGGATCCATCTTTAGGGATCCCTTGTTTCACTGCTCTCGTAGAATAACCCTAAGTCTTTGATGATTAACAATTTAAATTTTAAGCCGTATGTCCTCGATATTTTTCTTCCAAGTTTCAAAAGTCCTTTCCACCAAGCAGGATACGCGCTTTGCGGGTATCGCTGAGGCCCGAACGGGCTTAAGCTGAGTTGTGCCACGATCAATGTGAATAAACAACACCTCATACTGCATTCATGGCCAACGCTACTGTAACAGAAAATCTTTGGAACCAACTTCTCAAGGACTTCAAATCGTCCTTTTCGTCTGATATATTTGGCACTTGGTTTGAGCCGGTCAAGTCGGTGATCGATGAGCACGGGACTTTGGTCCTGATAACTCCCAACGAGTTCTCCGCAATCTGGCTGGAAGACAACTTTTTCGACCTGATTCGCGAACGTGCCAGCCAGGCCGTTGGCGAAAATGTCGAGCTGCGGATCACCGCCGAGAACTTGCCCGCTATCGAAAATGTCGAATCGGCCCAGCAGGCATTGCATCCTTCACGCCTTCATACACCGGGTCTGAACGGGTCGGCTGGAAGAGACTTGGGACGGGGACGCGGTATCCGCCGGATGTCCGGATCCAAGCCGGCGGTCTACCTGAATCCTCGCAACACCTTCGAAAACTTTATTGTCGGGCCGAGCAATCAGCTTGCGCATGCGGCCGCAACGGCAGTGGCGGCTGAACCGGGCAATTCCTACAATCCTTTGTTCGTCTATGGCGATACCGGTTTGGGGAAGACCCACCTCATGCATGCAATGGCTCACACAATTCAGCAGAACAATCCGGATGCTAATGTGGTCTATTTGTCCTGTGAGAAGTTCACCAATAAATTTCTCAAGGCCATTCGGGAGAATACGCTTGATGGCTTCCGGCGCTTTTACCGCAAGGTCGATGTTCTGCTGATTGATGACATTCAATTTCTCGAAGGCAAGGAGCGGACTCAGGAAGAGTTTTTCCACACCTTTAACGAACTATTTGAATCTCAACGGCAGCTCTGCCTTTCGAGCGACCGACCTGCCAGTGAGATCTCCAAACTGGAGAGCCGCCTGGTCTCACGCTTCCAATGGGGAATGGTGACGGATATTCAGGCTCCGGACCTTGAAACACGCGTGGCTATTTTGAAAAAGAAGGCCATTTCGCTTGGGCAGTGCAGCTTGCCGGAATCGGTTCTCGAGTTCCTTGCCACCAAGATTACCCGCAATGTGCGGCGACTTGAAGGGGCCTTGATCAAGGTCGCCACCTATGCCCGTCTGGTGAACAGCAACATGGATGTGAAACAAGCCGAGACCCTGATTCGTGATATTCTTCAGGAAGAATCCCAGAACCAGATCACGATTGAGCGGGTGCAGAAGAAAGTGTCCGAGTATTTCGACCTGCGCATGGCGGACATGCTGAGCAAGCGGCGCCCAAGCAACATCGCGTTTCCTCGTCAGATTGCAATGTATCTGAGCCGAATACTGACCAGCCATCCCCTCAAGGAGATCGGTGATGCATTCGGCGGTCGTGACCACGGAACAGTCATTCATGCCTGTAAAACGGTTGAAAACATTATGGAACAGGACGAATCGGTGCGGCGAAATGTCGAATACCTCATTCGCCAGTTGAACGGTCAGTATCAATGATACATATTAGCGGCTTATGAATCTAAATAAAGAACAGAAAGCCGCCGTAGCCGGCTGGATTCAGGAGGGAATGAACCTTTCGGATGTGCAGAAGCGGATTCAGTCTGAATTCGGTGTTCTGCTTACCTATATGGACGTCCGTTTTCTCGTGGATGACCTGGAACTGGAGTTATCCGACGAACCGCCCGCACATTTTGCCAAGCAAAAGAGCAGCGAAATAAATGCCAAGCCAGATGCCTCGGCGGCGAAGGCAAATCCAGCTGCAGGCACTCCCGTTGGTGCCGATGAAGCGGAATTGGTGGATGAAGGCCCCAGCGGTGGCTCGGGCTCGGTTACCGTTTCCCTGGACAAAATAGCGGTTCCCGGCGCATTGGTCAGTGGCAGTGTCACCTTTAGCGACGGCATCAGTGCTACCTGGCAACTCGATCAGATGGGTAGATTGGCTTTGAATGCATCCCAGCCGGGATACAAGCCATCCCAGCAGGATGTTATGCAATTTCAGGTGGAACTGCAGCGTTTGGTTGAAGAACGCGGTGGTTTCTGACACAGTTCCATTTGTTATGGCTATTAAATTTCTACACACACGCATCCGTGTCAGCAACCTTGAGCGTTCGATAGATTGGTATTCCAAGACCTGCGGGTTTGAGGTGCACAAGCGCAGCGACAAATCGCCGCAGGGCAATCAAATCGTCCACCTGAAGATTCCAGGCAATGAGCACATGCTCGAATTGACCTATTCACCGGATTACAAAGTGGAGTTTCCTGAGGATTTGATGCACACCTGCATAGGCGTCGACGACATCGTCGCCTATTGCCAGAAACTCGAAGATCAGGGTTTTGAAATCTGGCCGGACCAATGGAAAGAGAAATTCACCAGTGGCGGAACACGCATGGCCTTCCTGACCGATCCCGACGGCTACGAAGTCGAGATCCTCGAAAACAATCGCTGATTGCCGGAGGACCGCGGTGAAAGCGCAGCCTGCGGCAGGTCGTGGATCCAAGGGTTCGCACTCCGGCCGGGGCCAGTCCGACTGGGCAGATCCCGGCTATTTCGGTCCGCCTTCGCTCTGGCGCAACACACTGCGCCTGATGGTTCAGCTGCTACTGCCGCCGAGAGGGCATCGGATAACACCGACCTTCGCGGGCGCTGTGTTGATCCTGCTGACTTTTGTGCTGGGCTCAGCAGCGCTGAACACAGCACACAATGTTTTGTACATTGCCCTGGCGATGGTGCTGTCTAGCCTGATTGTCAGTGGCTTGTTGTCGTGGTTCAACCTCAAGGGCTGTCGTTGGCGACTGAGTGGACCGGATCCGCTTAGAGTGGATGAACCTGCTGCAGCCCAGATCGAATTTCACAACGGCAAAAGCTGGCTGCCGGCCTATGGATTTCACTTTGGCGTCAGCGCATGGTCTTCGGACCTCAAAGCCGATGTCCCATGTCCGGGACCGGTAGGCGCCGGGCAGACACAGCGCTTCATCTGGGATTTTCGACCTACGAGAAGAGGGCCGGAGCAATTGAAGTTGGAGGCTTTGATGTCCAGCTATCCCTTTGGATTCCTCAAACGGACGATTCGTGACAGCGTGGCCATTGAAATGCTGGTTTGGCCAGCCCGCTGTGACTACCGGTGGGATCCACCGGCGCGCTTGAGTCGCCCCGGCCAGCACGGCCAGCAATTGGTTCGCGGAGAAGGCGCCGAGTTAGCGCGGATTCGCAGCTACAGCCCGGGGGACGCCCTGAACCGCGTGCACTGGAAAGCGAGCGCCCGGACCGGAAGGCTTCTGGTGAAGGAACTGAACGAGCCGGTTGGTGCCCACTTTCATATTGAGGTGGACGCATCCGCCGGACTTTGGAAGGAGGCATCGCAATTTGAACGCATGTGCTCCTTTGTGGGCTCGCTGGCAGAAGATCTCTTTCGCAGGGGCGAACTGGCTTCCTGGTCTGTTGCCGGCGCCGGCATCCGTCGGGTTCGCAACCAGACCGACATACGGGCTCTGCTAGACGCACTGAGTACTCTGGACCGCATTGAGACTGTTCGACCCGCAACAACTGAGCGCAGTTCTGCAAAGGCTTGCATCCTGTTTCGGCCCGGAGCTAAGGGAAAAGTAAAGGCTCTCCTGGCTGGGAAGGTGGTGGGTGATGCCTGATTCGGGCCGGCTCCATGGGCTGCGCTGGATGCTTGGATTTGCCCTTGCACTGGTTGCGGTTGCCTCGGTTCTGGGGATCGGCGCCGAAGGCACTGCCTGGGTTCTTGCCTGTTCGGCGCTGTTACTGTTGGGGCTTATAATGCCTGCCCGCGCGAATCGGTTGCCCGCCTTTCTCAGGCCGCTTCTATTGATTGCGGTCCTGTTCCACGGCATTGGCGACTTGCTGATTCACGGAGCTGATTTCCTGCCGCCGATGATCCGCTTGCTGGTTATGTGGGTGACGTGGCGGGCTTTGTTTCAACAGCGCACACGGGCAAGTTTGCAGTTGGCTCTGGGTGGTCTGTTGCTGGTCCTTCTGAGTGGTGTGCTGAGGCAGGATCTGGGCTTTGGCCTGGCACTGGGTTTGTATGTAGCCATTGCTCTTCCAAGCCTTTGGACAATTCAACACTGCACTCTAGTCGATCCCCCAGCAGGGCGGACAGTCAAGGCTCCAACTGTCCACAGCCCAAGTCTGGCGGGCCTGTGGCGATCACCTTTGTGGCGAGTTGGATTATTTGGAACCGGACTCTATTTACTGACACTGGGACTTGCGCTTAGTCTCTTCTATTTGCTTCCCAGGTTTGAATACGGACATTCTCTGCCTTTCCCTCAATTACAGGGTACATCCAGTCAAATCGGCATCACCGAGCGCCTGCGTTTTGGGGATATCAGCAGTGTGCTGCAGAGCGATGAGCGGGTGATGCGGGTGGATACCGGAGGACAGCGGGTCCCGGGGATTCCCTACTGGCGGATGCTCGTTCTGGACGAGTATTCAGGAGAAGGTTTTGAGATATCTGAAGCACTGCAGGCCGAATACCGGGAACTTCAGAATCACCGCTTTGGCGGGCGTCTGGATGATTCCGCTCTGCAAAGTGCCCCCTGGACCTTTTACCTAGAGGGTGGAGTGGGGCGCTTTCTGCCCACGCCGGGGTATTTCCAGCAACTGCGTTTTCAAAACCGGCAAACCTTGAGGTATTTTGAGGCGACGCAAACATTGGCCCTTACCTTTGTCCCGGCAAGTACGCTGGTTTTTCGCTACGAAGGCCTGGAGCGCGGGCGCTCGGTGGCGGGACCCCAAGAGCAATCCGCAATACCTGAACATCAGTGGAATCTGGATCTAAAAGATTCTGACTCGGAGATCCTTATGGACCGATTTATCCAGCGGCATGATTTGAAAGGACGTGAGCACTACGACGGGCTGGACCGGTTTGCCCTGGCTTTGATTCGTTCCCTGCAAGCCGATCGAGGCTACAGTCTCGAAGTTCAATTACCTGAAGGCGATGCCCAGCCCCTACTGCGCTGGATGGATGCAGACTTGTCCGGTCATTGCGAATTCTATGCAGGAGCGATGGTTCTTCTCTCTCGCGCACTCGAAGTCCCCGCCCGTCTGGTGGTTGGCTTCGCCGGTGGAGACTGGAATGGCTTTGAAGATTATTACATGGTGCGGAAACGCCATGCGCATGCCTGGGTCGAACTTTGGGATGTGGATTACGGTTGGATTCGCTACGATCCTACACCACTGAGCCGCATGGCCGATATGGATGCGAACGACACCGACGCGCTCGCTTACCTCAGAGGCGACCGCAGTTGGGAGGCATATATGGACAGCTTGCGCCTGCTTTGGTACCGCCGCGTCATTCAATTTGATCGCGAACGTCAGGATCAATTGCGTGCACGTGGCTTTGACAGCGTGATCACGGCCTTCGGGCAATTCTCTTCAAGTCTGAAGGGATTGGCCTCATACTGGTTTTCGCTGCGCAACCATTCGGCTTTGGAATTGGCCTTAAGATGGTTATTTCTACTATTTCTCGTGAGCAATGTCTGGCTCTTTCGAAGCCAGTTGAGTAACTTCCTGCTGTGGCTGGCAAGGTGCCTGCTCGGGCGGCTGAAGTGGGAGCAGAAAATTCGTCTCCAGGCAGGACGCCTATTGAATCGCCCGGGGGTGACGCGACAACCCCACATCCAACGGCGCCTGTTGCGGATTCGCTATGGCCCACAAGAGTCCTGGCCGGATCCACTGGAAACCTTCAGAGCGGCAGTAAAATTGGATAAAAGGCCCTGATAGAACTCTGGCACTCTAAAATATGGAAACTTCACATTATGCCGAAAGCCCGATTGATCTACCGGAGACCTCAACAACGCCTGCATTCGATGGATTGGGTACTGCCAATCCTGGTGATAGTCTTGGCGAGCTTGTACCTGCTGATGAGCTTCCGACTGGCTGGACCTGAAGTTCGGACTGTGATCCTTTCTTAGTGCACTCAGTCCAGAGCCTTCGTTTTTAGGCTTGATTTTTCGCTTGACGGGATGAGCGTAGTGGCTTCTTCACTATAGCGTGGAACTCATAAGCAGTGAGGAGGTTTTTGGCAAAGGGGATCGTGCCGGAGATTTGCTTTATATTTTGGGTTATGGACTGATCCCTCTGCTAATTCTGCTGGGCGTAGGTATTCACCACACAGACGGGTATAAATATTTTCTCCGTGGAGATGGTCCTGTGTATTTACTGGCAATTGCAGGATGTATGGCTTTTGCCGCTGCAAAAATTCCGGCTGTGGCGAGGGCATTTAAAGGGGCCGCTGCAATAGAGCCGAGTACGCTTTATTTCGATACATACCCTGTAAATTTGGGTGATTCTTTTTCTGTAAAATACAACCGTAAGTGTGCGGACCATGTGGTCATCGAAGAAATTGTCCCTGTTTTGAAGTGCGAAGCGCACATGTTCCGCCATTCCGGCACCCGCGTTTCGGCAGGAGGTTCACGTCAGCAAATCATTTCAACGGCATATGCTGCTGAACTGCCGGCTTTTCAGCCTGCGCAAATTTCACCGGGACTTTGGGGTGGTGCCTTTGAGTTTGTGATACCGGCGGGTGGTGTCCCAACATTCTCATCAACCTATCATCGGTATGTTTGGGCGATAGAGCTCAAGACCAGCTTAAGCTCTATGCCAGACGCCCTATCCCGCTTCGAAATAGAAGTAAATCCTCAGTTATCAATCGATGCGTATTGATTTGGACAGGGACTACTGTGAGTGTGGGGCGGCAATTGTCTGCGCCCTGCAATTGAACACGAGGCCAGGGCTTGAGTTCCGGAACTGCAGGGTTCAGTTGGCCTGGTCAGCTGTAGGCGGACGTTATCAGAGTCGGATTGTTAAAACTGAATTGAATCTTACGCAGGAGTTGGCTCAAAAAATAAGTTATCGGCGAGAGCTCAATTTCGGCATCCCGGAAGATGGCCCGATAACCGTTGATTGTGACTTCGATGACCAATTACTGCAATCCTCAAGTGGTCGAATGGTTCCGGTCTTCGCGCTCTTCAAGCGAACAAAAGCGCGCTTCCCCTTGAATAAGTATCCAATTCAAATAAGCTGGGAAATAAGAGCTGAAGTGACTTTCAAGGATCAAAGCAAACAAATCCTGAAGGCATTTTTTGGTGTTTTACCGATTAATTCCCTGCAACTACTGAAGCAGTCTGAAATTTAATGATCTCAAAATCATAACAATTCAGGCGAAAACTTTTAATATACTTCGATCTATGTGGATGTTCAGAAAGACCTTGAAGTTCATCGTCTGCGGACTGCTCGTTATGGGCATAGTTATCTGCGTGCAGGGAGTTAAAATATTGATCAAGGATAGTGATCTGTCGGCCAGAGGTGCTGAGACTATGGGTGAAGTTGAAAGCCTTTACAGCCGCCAGCATTACTCATCTGTACGGGGTCGAATGGTCGAGGAAGATTGGATGATTGTTGGTTATTGGGTAGATGATGTTTGGTACGGCAATCGCTTCAAGTTGCCTAGGAAATTGCGAGGAGAATTGGAGAGCGGCCAATTGATTAAGGTTTTGTATGATCCCGAAAGGCCTTCGAATGGCCGGCCTGAGATTCTGGGCCCACGAAAAGCCG
>JAFIGG010000006.1 GCA_020831485.1 Opitutales bacterium | reverse complement strand
TGACTTCCGTCGCGGATTTTAAAAAATTTGCGGACCGCGTTCGCTCGGTCAGCGGTGGGATTCCGATTGGATTCAAAATAAGCGCGCAACACATCGAGAGGGATATCGACTTTGCTTTGGCGGCCAGTGCGGATTACATTATTCTAGATGGCCGCGGCGGCGGCACGGGTGCCGCGCCATTGCTGTTCCGTGACCATATTTCCGTTCCCACCATTCCCGCATTGGCTCGTGCGCGCCATCATTTGAACAAGGTCAAGGCATCCGGAAGGGTAACGCTGATCATCACGGGCGGGCTCCGGACCCATGTCGATTTCATCAAAGCCATGGCATTGGGAGCCGATGGGGTTGCTCTGGCCAATTCTGCAATGCAGGCCATTGGCTGTGTCGGCGCACGCATCTGCAACACAAACCTCTGCCCTGCCGGTATAGCCACCCAAAACCCGGATCTCCGCAAAAGACTGAAGGTGGAGCCGGCAGCCAAACGCCTTGCCAACTTCTTTGAGGCTTCCGTTGCCCTGATGCAAGTGATGGCGAGGGCATGTGGACACCGCCAGCTGGCGCAATTCAATGCCGACGACCTAGCAAGCTGGGACCGCAAATCGGCTGAACTCGCCGGCATCGAATGGAGCGGCTACGATCCGGAACGCTGATTATCAGTCCGCAAACTTGCGTTGCCTTCCGGCAGTGTCGCAACCAAGTGCCCGACGCCAAAGCCCAGGCAGGCGACGGCGACCCACTGCCAGAAGGCAAAGCTGAGGTAGAATGGAATTCCCATTGCACGCCAGTCGGTGCTGACCCAGCCGAGATCCTGCTGGCTCAGGTAGAGGAGCAGCTGGACCACGCCGACAAGGCAAAGCGGCAGGACGATTATTGCAGCGGGTAGAATGAACAAACGGTCGCGACGGATGCGCAGCAGGTAAAAGCTCAGCAGGCCGACATAAAAACCAATGAAAACAAGGAAGGCCACGGCTTCATGGGCTTTGTAGATTCTATCGGAAAAGCGGAGATTGAAATAGCCTTCAATGCCCAGAATGACACCTGCGAACAGACCGGTTCGCAGGATTGCCAAAGCGATACAGGGATCGCTGCCCAGACGTCTGAAACCATCACGCAGAAAATTGGTGATCGGCCACAGCATCAAACAGGACAACACCAGTGCAGCAGAGATCCAGCGGCCACCGTCGGGATTCCGATTGAGTGAAGCCAGGTGCGAGAGCACGGTGTACATCCAATCGAATTTTACCGGGTAATTCCGAATCGCCATTCCAAAGCCGATAACGGTGACCAACCCTATCAAGGCATACCAAATCAGGGCGCCCTTTTTGCCCGGCACAAGCATGCGCCCCAATGCCTCTGTTTGAACTCTGAAATGCTTGCTGCTCATTGTTCCGCAACTCCGAAGTTCCACTCCTTCTCAGCCGGAGCAAGAATTTTTCACCAGCTTAGCCACCTCTTCCGCGCAACCCCAGGCGACGGTGTAACCGCCACCGCCGTGGCCATAGTTGTGGATGACTGGGGGACCTGAAACGGAGGTTTCAAGTTCCAGACGGATTTCCAACCGGCCCGGGCGAAGGCCCACGGTCACGTCGCGGACCTGTGCGTTGGCAACCGCCGGGACCAGTTCGGCACAGCGTTCCAATATGGCCCGCGTATCCGCTTCGCGCGGATCCAGGTCCCAGTCGTTTTCCTGTCCAGTGCCACCGAGCACGCAGTCCTGTCCGCGCGGCAGGACCAGCGTCAGTGGGCCGTCTTTCGCATAAATTCGATACGACTCTGCGGCCAGCCCGTCGGAGGACACCAGCACCACCTGGCCGCGAATTGGGAAAACGCTGTCGTCGTCCACAAGCGTCCGCGCCCCGAGCCCCGAGCAATTGACGATACAATCGTAATCCCCTTCCAGCTCGGCCAGGTCATTCAGCTCACGCTGGAAGAATCCGGCGCCCGCCTGTTGGACCTGTGCTTGCAAAAAAGGCATGTAAACCGGGACATTGATCACCGGCACGACCACCTTATAGGCCTCGACGCTGTCGACCCCATAAGCACTGCCGTCGATCGCTTTACAATCGTCCACCAGATGCCGCACGTAAGCGCACTCATCCGGATCCAGGCAGAAGCGATAATGGGTTTCGAAGCGGATGCCCGAGTCCGGATTCTGCCGCAATTCACGGTAATAGTCTAAAGTCCTTTTCGACCAGCCCTCCACCCGCTCCGGCGGATAGGCCTTGTGCGGCCACCAGTAGGCGCCCGCCGCTGCGGAGGCCGTTTCGGCAAAGGCGTCGCGGTAAAAGATATCGACCTTGAAGCCAGACTGGAGCAAACGGAGAGCGGCCGTCAGGCCAATAACCCCACTTCCGACAACGGCAATTTTCCGTTCAACAGAATCCATGGTCGATAGCAATGCCAGCAGGCGAGCAGGAGGTCAAACATGCTTTGGTCCTGGCTGGCGGCGCGGGTTCCCACGCTGAAGCGAGGGACTACGGCCCCTGCAGTAGCGCCTGCATTTATGCTGGCGTGGCCACCAACGAAATCTGGACAAGCCATCAACCACTGACAGAATTCCGGTAAACATGGATTCTGACTCTATCGATAAAGTTGCTGTTCTGAATGCCCTCATGAAGCGCCTGACGGAGGAACTGGACGAAGCGATTGCTGCATCCCGGGATGCGGCCGCCTATGCGACGAATGAGGAGTCGCGGGCGGAATCCAAATGGGACACGCAGGGGCTGGAGGCATCCTATCTTGCCGCAGGGCAGGCGGGTCAGGCCCGCGAGTGGGCGCAGGCAATGCAAACAATCCGGGCGCAGCGGGAGAGCTTGCTGGCAAAAAAGGAGCGGGTGCTGCTGGGGGCCCTTGTCGAATGTGAGGTGGACGGGGAAACTGACTGCTATTTCATTACGCCGGCAGCCGGAGGACAGGATTTAAGCATCGAAGGTCACCCCGTGACAACCATCACGATGCAGTCGCCAATGGCGCAAAAGATTCAGAACAGGAAGGAAGGCGACTCGTTTATACTCAGCAACGGGTTGAAAGGTATGATCAAACGGATTCGTTGAAGACGGATTACGATAAGATCCCCGTTACTTGTCAGTGCTGCGTTTTCTGACAAAAAGTAGATTGTACGACGCTGCCAGGCCATTCACTGGTCGGCGCTAATAAACTCAAACGATGATTGTGCTTGGTGTAAGCAAACGGAGCATTACTCCGGAATCGGCTCTCCGGCTAAGTGGATATGCCGAGCGAAGAGGCCCTTACGAGAGCGTCAGAGAAGCAATTTATGTCCGCGTCCATGCCTTCGCAGTTGGAAACCAGCGGATTTTGCTGATTTACGGAGACCTGATCTGGTGGGGCAAGGGCTTCATTGATGAGCTTCGACCCGAACTGGCGGCCTGGTTTCAGCTGGATCCCTCGGCCTTCGTATTCATTGCTTCGCACAACCACTCGGGCCCAGCCACCAGCCAGGACTTCAGCGACTCCCTTGAAAGCTATGATACGGGCTACGGAAAGCTGCTCACCCACGCTGTTCGCGATGGCATCGCCAATGCTCTGAGAGATTTGGAACCGGTGCAAATGACTCTGCACCGGGGTCGGAGTGGTTTGGGTATCTATCGCCGCAAACAGATCAACGGCCAGGTGAAAATGCTGCCTAATCCGGAGATCAAAACAGACAAAACCCTGAGTGTAGTAGCAATGCATCGCCACAACGGAAGCCTCAAGGCCCTTGCGGTGCACTACGCATGCCATCCAACGGTATCACGTGAAAACTATCTGCATCCGGACTATCCGGGGGTGTTGTTGAGGCTATTGGAAGAATCTCAAGCAGGCTGCCACTGCATATTCCTCCAAGGCTGTGCGGCAGATATTCGCCCAAATCTGGTGTTGAACGACGAATTTCTAGCGGGGAACTACAACGACGTGCTGGACTGTGCAGAGGCATTGCACAAGGATTGCCTCGATGCTTTGGGCGCCCCGGGCCAATCCCTCCAGACCGTCGGCGAAGAGCAGCTGATCCAACAGGTAGATGTCCGCCTGGAGATGATGCCGGACTCCGCCAAGGAAGTGCCAGAAGGATCGGATCCCGTCGTCGAAATACTGCAACTCACCCGCATACGCATAGCTTCCGACCTGCAGTGGATCGGTTTCAACGCAGAGGTGTCGCAGTACTATAACCAATACCTTCAATCCATCCTTCCCGGCTGTCTCGGCATCGGTTATTGCAATGGCATGATTGGCTACGTCTGCAGCCGCCAACAGATTCTTGAAGGCGGTTACGAACCGGTGGAATCGGTTTTCTATTTCGGTCTGGCCGGTCCCTTTTCTCCAGCAATTCAAAGCGAAATAGAAAAAGCTCTCGATCAATTGATCCGCAACTAGAACCCATACCAGAAAGCTCATGACCCCCGGAAACACCATGGACAGCTTCCTCAAGGAAGTTACCGGTATCATCAACCGCATCCACACAGAAGAAAAACCACGCATCCTGGAGGCTGCTAAACGCCTTGCCGACCACGTCTCTCAGGATCGTATTTTCTACATCTGGGGCCCTGGCGGACATTCCAATCTGGGTGCCATGGAGATTTTCTTCCGCGCCGGAGGTCTGATGCATGCCAATGCCATCCTAAACACGGACACCCTCCTGAGCAATGGCGCCTTGAAATCCATGCTTGCTGAGCGCCTTCCCGGCTACGGGAAAGTCGTGATCGAAGACTACTGCATTGGTTCCGGTGACCTGCTTTTAATTGTGAATGCTTACGGCATCAACTCAGCCACGATTGATGCCGCACAGACCGCAAAGGCCAATGGAGCCTTTGTGATCGGTGTCAGCTCCTTTGCCCACGCCGAGCAGACCGCCCATGACCACCCGGCCCGGCATCCTTCGAAAAACAACCTTCACGATATTGTCGACCTTGCCATAGACTGCAAAGTCAGCATCGGTGATGCGGTAGTGGAGATCCATAACTTTGAGCAAAAGGTCGGACCACTCAGCACCTTCGCCAATGCCTATGTGCTCAATTGCATCGTCATCGAAGCCATCCAGAGACTCGTATCCGAAGGCATCAACCCACCCGTCTGGCGCAGCGGGAATGCCCCGGGAGGCGATGAATGGAACCAGAAGTTCATTGATCGCTTCCGAGGCAAGATCCGCATGCTGTAAGCAGCTATGGCTACACGGTCAGCGGTCTGTCAGCCACCTGCCCTGGACAAAGGAATAGACCCAGCGTTTCAGCGGAGTGGATTCCTCCAGATCCAGATAGATTACATCAGGAGCTGCCTGATAAGTCCCAATCATGAAGGGAAAAACCCATCCGTCCGTATGAAACCACTCATCAAATCGGTAATCGTACAGCCAGACGGAATTGCCGGTTCCCTCTGCGATGTAGATCCAACCAGCGGATTCGAAATAGAGCCAGGGCCATTCTTTGGTATAGACGCGTTCAATAGATCCATTCCACTCGCCCCAGTAACTGACGCGGGGATTGAAAAGCGGAATGTATTTTACCTCATTCGGAACTGTCCTGGAAATTTTCACTCCGTATTCCGCCATAATAAACAATTCATCAGAATCTGATTCCACTTCAATGGCCCGCATGATCTGGGTACTTTCTCCGACCAGGAAGCTAGGGCCATCATCAAGTGGTTCGCCCATCAGTGCGGTTATGACCATGCTTGAACCATCAAGAGCCCACCCAATACCCGCAGTCGCGATAGCCCCCTCGTCATCTTCGGGATCCCAGGCTTCGTGATCCATTCCGTAGAATTGACCGCTACCGTCAGCATTCAATTCAACCATTATTGTCCCGCCGCTGGAATGGGTCCAGGGCCCAAACTGGTTTTCACCCTTACCCAATTCGACAGATCCCAGAGCCCAGACACCTGCCACCTGCTCCATGGTCAAAACTGTCGGGTCGGCTGCCTTCATGAGCACTATAACTGATGCTGTTTGGATGTCGTCGCTCCAGTGGGATGCACCCACGATGAGATCGCCACAGGAGGCAATCGCCAACTGCATGTCATCCACATTAATATAACTGCCGTTGCGGCTGTATTCAATGGTCCGGACATTGCCTATATGCTCCAGATCCTCCGCTCTCGAGGTCTCCTTTAACTCCAGTCGAATCTCATCAGGACCCACAACGGTTACTTCGACCAGTTCGTAATTCCAATCAGTCAATTCGTTGCTCTGAGCAAGCTCCACTTCGTAAATGAAGCCCTGCCATTCGCCCTGAATGTCGGCATCATCAGCAGCCCCGGTTCGGAAGCCAAAGATATGACTGCGCTGCTGGCGGTCTGCCGTTTTCAGATGAGCAAACAGGAAGTCACCGCCGGCATTAACAAAACCGTAAGGGAGTACCTTCCCGTCCGAACGCTCGATTTCAATAAGGCTGTTACCTTCTCTGACACTGTTATTAAAACTCGAATCGCGCTCAGGATCGGAGGAAAAAACCACGGTGCCGGCCACTGAACCAGATGCATGATCAGCGACCCAATCCTCAACAGCTATTTCAAAACGAGTGGGCTGATACATCATTTGCTGGTAATCCATAAACACCGTGCGCCATTGGCTCTCGTCTGAAGCATTCGCGAATATCGCCAACGACAGACTCGCGACAACGACCACTGACAGACTGTGGGTTGTGCATTTCATTGTTGTGAGGGGGGGTAGAACGTTTAAAGAACCTATCCTCTGGGGATAGTTCACTTATAACGTTTCAAACGCGAAATACAAAGCAATCCAAAGGGGTCCGGAAACCATAGAAGGATAGCTGCTAGCAATAATTAGAAGGCTTTCACCAGCATGAATGCAGGTGCCACTATCCTTTCACCGCGCCGCTGGTGAGGCCGGAGATAAACTCGCGCTGAAGCAGCAAAAACAGGCACATGACCGGTGCGATCGAAATGACGGTACCGGCGGAGATCATGCCGTAGTCGGTGCTGTAGGTGCCCCGTAATTGGGCGATGGCAACTGAGAGGGGGAACATTTCCTCTGACTGCAACAGCACCTGAGGCATGATGAAATTATTCCAAGTACCCAGAAAGGTGATCAACAGAAAGGCGCCCACCATGGGTCGCACAATTGGCAGTACGATCGTCAGGAATATCCGACCCTCTCCACAGCCATCAATCCTGGCGGCCTCCAACAGTTCTGTGGGAACGGAATTGAGCATTGCCTGACGGAACAGGAAGATGCCAAAGGCGGGCGCCATCGCTGGCAGGATCAATCCCGTATAGGTGTTCAACAGATTCAACTGGTAGATCAGCTGAAAGACGGGGGCGAGCAGCAGCGGGGCCGGAATAATGATGGCAAAAAGCACAACGCCCAGCATCAACTGTCGCCCTGCAAATTGAAACTTAGCGAGTGCATAGCCACCCATGGCAGCAAACAAAGTTGCCAACACGCTGGTCACCGAAGCCAGAAAAAAAGAGTTCGCGATGTAATTGCCAAAATTCAGCGAAAAGAACAGTCCGCGGAAATTCTCCAGAGTAAGACGCGCCCAGTCGATGGCGAGGCCACCTTCCTTCAAAGGAAAAAACAAATACCCGAAAAAGTCTTCATTGGTTTTAAAGGCACCAACCAACAGCCACACCAAAGGAACCAAAGTTATGACTGTAAAAAAAGCCAGAACGGCATAGACCAGCAGCTGAATCAAATTGGATGGGCGATCAATCATGGATTAACTGTAGGATTCGTTGCGGCTCAAACGGCGCTGCAACCAGGAAAGTGCGATTAAAATAATAGCCAAAATCCAGCCAATGGTGCTCGCGTAACCGAGGTCCCCCAGCTGGAAACCGGACTGGTAAAGGTACATCACAATGGTCAGCCCACGGTTGTCGACGCCCGGACCATCGAAGAGCAGAAACGGCAATTCAAACACCTGGAAAGCCCCTATAAGGGAAAGCAGCACCACAAAGCCTCCAATCGGGCGAATTGCCGGCAATGTAACATTCAGAAATCGATCCCAGGGCCCGGCACCATCCATGTGGGCAGCCTCCATCAGTTCCTTGTCCACATTCTGAAGCGCAGCCAGGAAGTAGAGCATATTGAACCCTGTCCACATCCACAGCGAAGCGATGATCATTGCCGGCATGGCGTATTCCTGCAGCCAGGGAAAATCCAGACTGAAGCCAAACAGCCGGTGCAGGACCACATTGAGAAGCCCCGTCCTGCGCTCAAATATAATGGAAAACATCACCCCGACAAAGACCGCCCCGACCAGTGCCGGTGAAAAGAAGATTAGCCGGAGAAGCCAGCGCCCCTTCAACCAGGGTTGATTCAACAGCATGGCCAGAGCCAGGGACAACGGCATTTGCAGGAGCACGCTGGCGGCGGCAAATATGAAGGTATTGCGCAGGGCCGTATAGAAAAATGGATCTCCAAACACATACCGCAGATTGGCAAAACCAACAAACTGCGTGTGTTCAGGGCCGAAGGTCTGTTCCATCGCCAGAATAACGGATTGGAATAATGGATAGACCATAAAAACCAGGAACACCGAGGCAAAGGGTGCCAGAAAGAGGTAAGGGGCTACTTGAACCGAGCGATTGGAGAAAAAGCTCATTGGAAAACATTCCGGCTCATGAGGTTTTCAACATTTGCCTGGACGCGATCCAGTTCGCGCCGGGCAAGCGGTTCAATGTCCGCATATTCGGTAAACCCGGACTGCCGCATCCGCCGAACGGTGCGGTGCAGGGCATCGGCCAATTGCTGGGCAGCAAACGGAAAATAAACGGAGGGGGTACGCTCCGGCACTGAATCCGCTAACTCCAGATAAAGCCGGCCAATCGGTTGGTTCTGGTAATAGGGATCCGGTTGGTCAAAAACAGGATCGTCCCAAAAGTCCTTGAAAGGCGACAGGATGTAGAGTTTTTCCCATTTAGTCCGCCCCAGCTCCGGACTGGTATACAAATGCAGTATCTGTTCCCAGGCCTCCTCCGTGCGCTCACCATTCTTGGGCAGGCCCAGCATAGTACCACCCCAGACAGATGTCCGGCGGCCTCCCTTTTCCCAGGCGGGCAAAGGCATCAGCCGTAATTTCCCATGCAAACCTTCTATATACAGAATATTGCGGCGCGCACGCCAATCAGGGCACATCCAGGCAAGCACCAGTCCCTCTCCCCTCAGGCGCTCCCCTGCTCCAGTAAAGAGTGGAATATCCGCTGCAACCGGCTCATCACCACTGAACCATTGCGCGGTGCGGGTCAGGACTTCGACATTCAGCTCGGCATTCAGAGTCGGCTGATCGGCTTCATCAAACAAGTCTGCTCCGGCCTGCTGCATCAACATGACAATGCTCAATCCGTCCATCTGCGAAACTTCCAGAGCAAAGCGATCCACCGAGCCATTGCCGGTCAAGTCCCCTATTAAAGGACGGGACATTTCCATAAACTCATCCCAGGTCTCAGCCTGGGCAATGTCTATTCCCGCGGCATCATAAATGTCCGCCCGGTAGGCCAGCATCACTGGGTGGACATCAAATGGCAGCCCATAGATCCGCCCATCAACCGTCCAGGGGCGCTGCGACGGGGCGTTAATGCGGTCGAGCAGCCCCTCAGCTTCAAGGCGATCCGTAAGATCGAGAAAGCCGATGGCCTCGGTCGGACCCCGCCAGGCTTGGCTGGCAACGGAACGTTCGACCATGATGATGTCTGCAACCGGCGTGCCGGTGAAGAAGCCGGACAACATTCGCCGCTCAAAGGCCTGCATGTCGAGCAGTTGCACATCCACAATACCCTCCGGGCCGTAGATCTCGCGGAAAATGTCCTGGTGATCCTGAGTGAATGTCCAGAACACAAGCTTGTCCGAATCCGCAGACGGACGCAGAGCAACGAAGGCCGCACTGGCGACGGCCACCATCAAAATCACAAGAAGTCCGAGAGGATAACGTTCAAACATTTTGGAGAGAAAAAGGAGTGGACTGCAAGCAATCCAGGGTATGCGCAGAGTTGGAAAATTACCTTCTCAATGCAAGACCAACCGTAATCCGGGAATCGATCTTGCCGAACAGAAAGCGGACCGCAAAGATGAAACGATGGAATGGCTATGGGTTCTGTTTGGTTCGGCCGCAGGGGGTTGTGCCCGCTATGAACTGTCGAGACAGCTGGGGCTTCGGCTCGCCGCTGATTTCCCCTGGGGCACACTCATGGTCAACTTGAGCGGATCCTTTGCCATCGGCTTCTTTCTGGCTTGGGCGGACATTGCTGCTACGGATACAAATGGCTCCGGCTGGAATGCACTCGTGACCATAGGATTTCTAGGCGGTTACACCACTGTTTCGTCTTTCGCACTACAGACGCTTCAATTGATCCAGACATCCCGGCTGGTCGCAGCACTGGGGAACAGCTTGATGTCGCTTTTGGGATGTATCTTTGCAGCTGCCATCGGCTTCTTTGCAGGGGGTGCTCTACAATGAAAGTCTATCTTTTCATAGCACTCGGAACCGGGATCGGCGGCTCTGCGCGATACGCTGCAATGCTGGCCGGACAAAGCTTCAACCCCGGCGCTTTCCCCTGGGATACGGTTTTTGTCAACGTTTGTGGCAGTCTGCTGATCGGTTGCCTGGCTGCCTTGTTCCTAAGCGACAGCGGGCAGAGACGACTGTCCATTCACTGGGAGCATTTTCTGATGACTGGCGTCTGCGGTGGATTCACCACTTTTTCCTTCCTCAGCTGGCAGTCCCTCAACCTTTGGATGCAACAGCAACACCTGGCAGCCGCTGCATTCGCCCTGGCCAATGTGGTAGGGTCGTTGATGACCGTTGCTCTCGGTTTTGCTCTGGCCCAAAGCTACATACCCTTGCTAAGGGCGAAGTAAGGGCTTTAGTTGAAGTTCTTGAGCCACGCGACAATCACAGCAAACCCACTCAGCCAGGCCGAAAACCGCAGCAGCTCTCTGGAACACCTGCACCGGTTGCAGACGGTAACACCCGGAAATCTGGAGGTGGAGGACCGCAATCGGATCCAGTTCTATTTCCGTGCGTCCGACCCGGCCCTTTATCAGGCGGCCTGTATTGCGGCTGGCCGGCATTTGCTCGCGGACCCGGAACTCTATCGCTTCTGCGAAGCCTATGCGCACACCCGTGAGCAGAGCCTGACGGAGCCGATCAGCTTTCGCGGCGAACGAGCGCGCCGCCGATTGCTGTTGCTGCTGGCCTCGGCCATGCGCAGTCAGGATGAGGGCACACAACCGCATCCTGAACTCGCCGACGTAGTATTGCCCGCGGTTCCTTTCGACGAAGCCAGTTTTCGCGGCGACTTGCCGCCCAATGCGGCCGACGCCTCGCTGGTACTCGCCGCCGTGCAGTTGCTGGCGGCATCCCCGGCGAGTATACGACGGGTAAAGGAATCGCTCCCGCTGATGGTCAAAGCCGTGCCCGGACACAGCTACTGGCGCCGTGAACCCAGCCTGCCGGAGCGCTTTGGCCAGTTGCTTGGCCACCTGCCGGAAGCGGAGGCGACCAAGCTCTATCAGCCCGTTCTGCTGAACGAGCTTCAGCATTTAAACGGCGGTGAGGCAAAAGACTGCGGTGCACTGCTAAGGGCCTGGACCTCGCTTGAAAGCGTGATTGCAGCTGGACTGAAGCTGCAACTCCTCAGCCTGGAAGATCTGCAGCACGAGCTCTCTCCCTTTGATCTGGAATTTCTGCGCCTGCGGGTCCGTTGCTGGCAGCTGCGCAAGGGAGACGGCCCTTGCGCAAGCCCCGAACCCGAAGGCCCGATCGAGCCGGATTGCCCGCTGCTGCGGGCCGCCTTCGATTGGTGGCGCTCCACACCTGCTGACGGCGCCGGATTAGCTGGGAGTCGCGAGCGGACCGCAGCCCTGCAACTGCTGCGCCTGATTCTTCCGATTGTGTCGAACCGCAACCGCTGGCTGGAGCTGGACGTGCGCGAGAAAGCCCTGAGTCTGTTTCTGCTGGCCGAGCTGGCCGAAAACCTGACCTTGAACAGCCATCAATGGAACGCCTACGCGGAAGGCTCCGGTCTGCCGCTCGGCAGTGGCGGATTCTACCAGGCGAATTCGAAGGGCTTCGCCCTGTTGCACGCGGTTCTGGTGCGCCTACTAGAATGGGAGCCCAGTGGCCCGGAAGTCATCCTCAGTCAGCAGCAAATCCACACAATCGAAAATCCTCTGCTGCTGCTCGCCTTGCTCCCCAGCGACCGGCCTTCCCTGCACAACCATATCCTTGTGGACGCGGTGGAAAACCGCATCCGCAGCGAACTGCGCCGCAGCCCCCATTATGATCCTGAAGTATTGCTTGCGCAGGCATCCATCCGCCGCCCACACCGCAGTTTTTTTGCTGAACTCTCCCAACTCTGCCGCGACCGCAGCTACTTGCGCGGGAACGACGAAACCTACACTTTGCGGGAAACCATCGACTGGTGGACCGGAGCAGTGGATGCAAACCCCGGGGAAGCGGATTCCAGCGTATTGAAACAGGCCCTGGAGGCCGTTCAGCAGCCGTTGCCGGAAGATCCGGGTGCCTGCCTCATCGAATGGGCAGACAGGATCCATACAAAGGAAGACAAGGCCTCCCTGACACGGATTTTAGAGTTGCTGCATGCTGCCAGCCCGGAACACCCCCTGCGTGCGGGCAATCCCGCTTTTGCGGAAACGGCGCTCGGAACCATTCAGCAACAAACGGAAGCCAGCTGCCTGCGCCTGCGCGCCGCGGCCGATGCCCTCGGGCCTTCCTCCTGGAAACTGGAAACAGGAGTTCAACTCCCACAGCAGGAAGCCCTGCAGGAGTTAAGGACGCTGGAATCAATTCTGCTGCATTTCCTGCCTCAGCCCTTTGCCGAATCCTGGCAGGCGCGTATGACCGAAGTCGAGGAGCGCCTGCTGAGCTGGCAACAGCACATCGAACCACTCGCCACGGCCTGGAAAACATTTACCGTAGCAGCAGACGCCAAATGGCCCGAAAAGGCGGCCAACGCCCTCTGGAGCCACTTTGGTCACACGGCGCTGCCCGAGGCCCTGCAAACGGCCATTCACCATGAATTGTGGTTGGCAATGGACAGCTGTGTGCCGGCCGGTTCGCCCGCCGAGGAAGGATTTCTGTCATGGAGTCTCGACCAGCAGGAAGTCCCTGCCGATTCGGGCCATGCCCTACAGAACGCGCTGGCAGAATCCTATGCACTGCGGTTGCGGGCAATGATGGATCGTCGGGAAATCGACAAAGTGCGCCAGCATATCCGCAATCCCCGTGCAAACCGTCTGCTGAAGAGCAGTGCTTTTGTAGAGCTGCTGCGCGAGATTCACGATTGGAGCCAGGACGTCTTCCAACCGGGCCTGGCCCGCAAGGCCGCAGCTTTGCAGGCTGCGGTAACGGGTGCCAGAGCGCCCTCTGCCCTGCGCAACGGCATGACTTTCCTGATTCAGTTCTCGCCGGTTTGGATCGGCCTGTTGATCGGTGCCATCCTGATGCTGGACTTTGGCGATGCCTGGGTCTCGATGGCCGAGGAGGAAGACCTCGCCGGCATCGGCATCACCTTCGCCATCGGCCTGATAGGAACCTACCTTTACCTTATGAGCCACCTGCGTCAGCGCACAAGGCCTTCGCCGGATCAGTCGCGGATCCGCTTCTGGCTTCGACAGGCAGGACGCTGCGGGCTCTTTTTAGGACTCTGCCTCGTTTATACGCTCTGCGTGACAGCTTTTATGTGGTTCCTCCTGTCGAACACAGAGGAAGTCGTCCACGGCCCCTGGGCAATCGGCCATATATTCGTCTGGTCCGGCTTTGCGCTGTTCATCGGGGTGTTCTTCAGTTTGATAGCGAAAAGTGCGTGATAGGGGTTGGGGGCACAATTGAGCTCAGCTCTCTCACAACGCACGCGGACGAGGCGTCCGCGCCCCCGAGGATCCAACCCGCTTCACAGCCTAACAGCCCACAGCCTCACAGCCCCACATTCGGCCTAAAAGGCCGGGCTCCAACATTCCACCAATCCACCACTTCACCACTCCATCCCCTACTGCTTCAGTAGAAAGATGCGGGCACAAAAAAACCGTGAAGAGTATTTCACGGCCTCGGGAATAATGGCGTCCCGTAGGGGATTCGAACCCCTGTTGCCGGGATGAAAACCCGGTGTCCTAGACCTGGCTAGACGAACGGGACGCAACAAAGATTGGTGAAGCTACTTTGACGCGGCTGACGCGCAAGCTTTTTTTCGAAAAAAATTGCATCGGAGTTTTTTAACGAGCAGTGTTCGCGCTTTCATTTATAGCAAAGAGCCATGGCCAAACTGATGACATTGCCGGAAATCCGTGCCTCCATCCCCGCCGAACCGCTGGTCGAGCTGGGCAGCCTGCCCTACCCGCACACGGCATCGGGCAAGGTTCGTGAAATCTATGAACTGCCGGATGCCTACTTGATGATCGCGACCGACCGCTTGTCGGCCTTCGACGTCGTGCTGCCTACCGGGATTGCAGGGAAAGGCATTCTGCTCACACAGATCAGCCTGCACTGGTTCGCAGAATCCGCGAGTCTTATTCAAAATCATCTTGTTGAAAACCATCACGAAGCGCTAAAGCAGGTACTCAAAGGTCACGAGCAGCTGATTCCCCGCTCAATGTTGGTGCGGAAGATGCGTACGGTGCCAATAGAGGCCGTTGTAAGGGCTTATCTATCCGGCAGTGGATGGAAGAGCTACCTGCGCACGGGAACGCTCTTTGGGCAGCCTTTGCCGGCCGGATTGCTGGAAAGCAGCAAGCTGCCGACACCAATGTTCACTCCAACGACCAAGGCTGCGGTGGGTAACCACGACGAGCCGATGTCGATTGAGGATGGGATCCGGCTGTTGGGCGAAGAACGCTTCGAGGAGATCCGCGACGTCAGCATGAAGCTGTTTGCCCTCGGAAGTGCAACCGCCCGGGCTGCGGGCTTGATACTGGCGGACACCAAATTTGAGTTTGGCATCGATCTGGAAGACCAGATTTGTCTAATCGACGAAGTGTTGACGCCTGACAGCTCACGTTTCTGGCCTTCGGACAAATACGCTCCGGGCCGCGCTCAGACCGCTTATGACAAGCAGTTTGTCCGTGACTATCTGGAAAGCCTCGATTGGGACAAGACCCCTCCGGGCCCGGAACTGCCGGCAGAGGTAACGAAACGCACATTCGAGCGCTACTGGGAAGCCCTCGAAAAGCTCACAAAAGAATAAAGCCGGACAAAGTCCGGCTTCATTCAAAGGTTCAACTGAGTAATCCCCGATCAGAAGATCGGGTCCAGATCCACATCGTCGCCGACGAGGCGGGCCATCTTGCGATCAGCCATCTCGCGGAGCCGTGACCAGCCTTTGGCCTGGGACAGGAAGTCTTCATATTCATCGACAAAGGCCAAAAATTCTTCCGACTCGTAATCCACATCCGGCACTTCGCGGTCGCGCATGAAGATAAAGATACCCTCGCTGGATTCAATCGACATCCGAGACAAGGTTCCGGAGGGCAGGTTTCGGCCATGCTGCCAGACATTCAGGCGCTGCAGGCTTTGCGGCGTGTCACTGCCTTTGAAGCGGTCCGGATTTTCGGTTGAAAGCCCCAAGGATTCAGCTGCGGCGACAAAGTCCTCGCCATCATTCAGGCGATCGCGCAATTCCGCATGAAGATCTTCCCCATGCTCGGAAAACAGGCGGCGACGGTTTTCGCGCATCCAGTCCCTCTCGACCAGATCGGCCACCTCTTCAAAAGGTGGCAGGCGCTCAGGGATCACTTCATCAAAGACCAGGACCACGGCACCACCGCCACGGAGTTCGCCGATATCGGAAAAGTAACGTGCTTGTCCGGCCGAGAACATCCACATGGATTCGAGCAGTTGGCGATTGATGCGCGGATGCGACGGAGCGCGGTTGCGCGCATAAGGTTCGATGGATTCCTTGCGCACACGGTATTCATCTGCCAAGGCCTGAAACTCATCCGAATCGCGGCCGATCTCACGCTCCCAAAGTTTCACACTGAAGGACTCGGAGGCTTCTTCTGCTGCCCGCCAGGCCTGCTCGCGACGATAATCGTCAACAACGCGCGGGCGGATCTCGTCCAATGTCAGCGGCGGCAAGGGATCTTCGCCTTCGACAGGGCGCTCACGTTCGCTTTCGTAAATAAAGCGATTGCGGTCGAAATAGGTCTGCAAAACGGATTCCTGCGGAACTTCAACCCGATCGCGAAAAGCATCGGCTTCAAAATACAGGGCCGTAACACGGATTTTCCGGCGCTCTTCATAGCGGTCAGAGTGATTCTGATAAAATTCATACAAATCCCCGTCGGTCGCTTCCATTTCGGGTCGAAAGTCGTCGTAGTTCACCCGAGCCACAACCACATCGAACAAGGTTTCCTCGGCAAGGAAGTTTTGCTTCTGCTCGAATGGCAGTTCGACACCAGGGCCGGCCAACATTCGGCGAACCTGGGCGATCTGCCAATCTTCGCGCAAAACGCGGGCAATGGCTTCGCGCGAAAACTGAGTGCCGGACTCAAGCATTCCGAGCATCTGATTGTAGCTCTCCGCTGAGAACTCACCGCTTTCAAAATCGCGGAAAATCATTTTACCACGAATGAAGTCCTCCATCTGCTCGCGGCGGGGGCGCGGAATACCGAGTTCACGGGCAAGGCCCAGGCCAGTGGCGCGGAGGTAAGCGTAATCAGCCAACTGATTGCGGTTCACTCCCAGCTCCGGATTCAGGATGATACTGATCTCGGCAGAATTGAACAGCGCCTGCTGGTCACCCGGCGAGCTTAAGTTGTAGCCGTAAAAATCGACCCGCTCCCGCTGCTGCACACTGGGACCACCAAAGAAGCTCTGAGGACCGATCGTAAGCACGAAGGTGACGATAATAACAACCAAGAGGACGCCGAAGAGCCACTTGTTGTGTTTGAGAAAGAAATTCTGCAACCAGGTGATCATGAATCTAATTTAGAGGGGGTGAGAAAAGGAGCAAAAGTAAATGGGGTCGCTCCACTGTCAAGATTCCTCGCTATCAATCAGTTCCTTGATTGAGCGCTGGAAAAAGGGGTCCACATCGACCGGAAGAGATTCTGATCGGTATCGACGTAAGATTTCGTCTTCATCGGCAAGCCTTTGCCCAGGATCGTTGTTACCTGAACTGCCGAAACGCTGGTGGAATTCAGCCAAAGTAATCTTATCCAGCGGGATGGAGGGCTGGTAACCGGTCCAGTCACGCCCTTCTTCGGTAGTCAACTGCACCGGAGACAGCCAACCGAAATCGCGTAGGATACTGACGGACTCGTTGACGGCATTGACCGGTGCGTGCAGCTGATCAGCTATTTCTTCATTGGAGGGGGCCCGTTCGCAGCGGGCGAAACGGCGTGAAGCGTTCAGAAAGACAGCCAGAACGAGCAGTTCGCGGGAAAGCGGGCTCAGGCGTTTCCAGGTCTGCTGGTCGCTCAAAAAGCGGAGGTTCTGCACTGCAAAACTCAACTGACCACCCAGCAGGATAAACACCCAGAACAGGTACATGCCAAACATCAGCACAATGATAATGCCGAGTGAGCCATAGAGGCTCTGCAGGGATACCACGCGATGAATGTAGAGGATTGACAGGTAATTGTTGGCGATCAGCAAAATAGCGGCAACCGCGGCACCAATCAGTGCGGGTTTAAACTGCACCCGAATGTGAGGGAAAAACATATAGAACAGGCACAGCAGAGCCACCAGCATCAGGTAGGACAGCACTGGGGTCAGGGCGATGAAAAAGGGCGTCAACGCGCTACCAAACGGAACCCACTCAAAAAACATGGCAAGGTTGCTCGCAGACACCAAAGCGGTGGAGCCAAGTCCAAGCACAGCTCCAAGGCTGATAAAGGACCAATAGGTAATGATGCGCTGCCCCCAGGGACGCCCCTTGCTCACCCCCCAGATCCGGTTCAAGGTGGTCTCAATCGTTGTCATCAACTGGATAGACAACCATATAAGCAGCACTGCCCCAAAGGTTCCAAAGGCTTTGGAACCGCCAAGATTTATCTGTTCCACCAGATTTTGGGCACCGGAAACGACCTGATTGATCAGGTTGTCCAATTCCCCCACTCCATTGCCGTTTGCCGCCTCTTCGACCACCAGGTATTCATTCAACGAGGGGGAAACAAACAGCAGCAATTTCTTGATCTGTGTTTCGGCATCCGTCTGCACAAAGGCTCCGGAAATCCAGACAGCAATGGCAATCAGGGGCCCCATTGCCATCAGTGCACCGTAGCTCAAACCCGCCGCCCTGCTGAAGAGTCCGTTTTCCTTCATACCGTTGACGCATATTACGCCAACGCGCAAAAGATTGCGCAAACGGTGCTCCCAACGATTGCCCTCCGAACTCATCGGCTCCCAGAGGCGCTTATCCAAATACCTCCGGACCACACGAGTGGACTGAGTGATCCGATTGGCCGATTTAGATTTAGGTTTCATACAGTGCGGGGACACCCACGCTTTCATGCTGTGCCACTCTGCCCCAGCATCAAGCTTAACCGGTCGACCGGCAATTGAATGGCGGGGGCGGGGTAAGCCAGGTCAACGAAGCAAACTCGGATCCGCCAAGCCGGCCAGAATCGCCTTCTGTGTGTGCAGCCGGTTCTCGGCCTGGTCAAAAATGATGGAGCGTGGATCCTTCAGAACCTCTGCGGTCACCTCTTCACCCTCGTGTGCCGGCAGACAGTGCATAAAATAGGCGTCCGGTTTGGCAACCGACATCAGCGCTTTATTGACCTGATAAGGCATGAAATCCCGCAGTCGCTGCTCTTTTTCATCCTCATCGCCCATGCTTACCCAGACATCAGTATAGACCATGTCCGAGCCTTCAACTGCTGCCTTGGCATCGTCACTAAAGCTCCAGGTTGGCTCCAGGCCGGCATCCTTCAACAGGTCGGCCACAAAGGGCAAAGGCTGGTAGGCCTTCGGCCCTGTGAGGTGCAATTGAATGCCAAACAGAGCTGAAGCCAGAATCCAGCTGTGGGCCATATTGGACGCACAATCTCCGACAAAACAGATCTGCCGTCCCGCGAGCGAGGCGAGGTCGGCCTTGCCCGGCTCTGACCAGCGCTCAATAAGGCTGAAGGCATCCGTGTAAATCTGACAAGGGTGCAGTTCGTTGGTGAGTGCATTCACCACCGGAATCGATCCCGCATGATCAAACTGGTCGAGCAGAGCCTGTTCGTAGGTTCGGATAATGATTCCATGCAGGTAGCGGGACATCACCCGCGCTGTATCCTCAACCGACTCGCCACGGCCCAGCTGCAACGAGTTGGGATCCAGAATCATCGGATGTCCGCCCAGTTCATGAACTCCGACTTCGAAAGAAATCCGGGTGCGGGTGCTGGATTTATGAAACAGCATGGCCCAGGTTTGGCCATTCAGAGGCTCGATGTGCCCCTTGCCGCGTCGGGCCTTCAGCTCAGCGGTCAGGTGAAAGAGCGCAGCGGCTTCATCGCGGGTGAAATCAGTGGACTTGAGAAACGATTGGCTCATGGAAAATCAGGCATTGGTGGTTCCCAAAACAAAGTCGATTACATCGACTGCATTTTCGAGTTCAGTGGCGCTTGCGGTGAGGGGCGGCATGAGGCGGATGGCATCGTTACCGCCGCGCACCGTCAGCAATCCGTTTTCGCGGAAGCGTGTGATCCAGGCGGCGGGATCCGTCCGCATCACCAACGCGACATGATAGCCCAGGCCACGCATTCCAGCCACATGCTGCGAATGCCGTTCGGCCAGCTGCTTCAAAGCATTGTGCCAAGCCGGACTTTGTACAATAACCCGGTCGAGCAGGTTATCCGCTTCCATGACGTCGAGCACTGCATTGGCAGAAGCGCAGGCGAGCGGGCTGCCACCAAAAGTGGTGCCGTGTGAGCCTGGCTGGAAAAGTTCATCGTAGCCGCGGGCAACCCAGGCAGCCCCAATCGGGAAACCGCCGCCGAGGCCCTTGGCCATGCCGATGGCGTCCGGAGTCACTCCGGCATGTTCGTAGGCGAAGAATTTCCCGGTCCGGCCCAGGCCACACTGAACTTCGTCCATGATCATCATCAATCCATGGCGATCGCAGAGGTCCCGAATGCCCTGCAGGAATTCCGCACTGGCCACGTGGATGCCACCCTCTCCCTGAATGGTTTCCAGCATGATGGCCGCGCACTCTTCGTCAATCTGCGCCTCAAAGCTGGCGAGGTCATTGAATTCAGCGTGCTTGAATCCGGGCAACATCGGCGCAAAGCCGCTCTGGATCTTTGCTTGTGGGGTCGCCGCCATGCCTCCAAAGGTCCGGCCGTGAAAGGCGTTGGTTGCGGTGATCACCTTGTAACAGCGGCCTTCTTCGCCTGCAGATTTCTGCCGACCCCAAAGGCGAGCCAGTTTAATCAGAAATTCGTTGGCTTCCGCCCCGGAATTGCAAAAGAACACCCGACCAGGACCCGCGTGCTCAACCAGCCGCGCGGCCAGCTGAGCCTGGCCCGGGATGTGGAAAATATTGCTCACATGGACCAGCGTTTCGAGCTGTTCCCGCACTTTTCGAACCCACTCGGGATGGCAGTGGCCCAGGGTATTGACCGCAATGCCCGACATGAAGTCCAGATAGCGGCGGCCCTCGGCGTCCCAAACCATGGAGCCTTCACCACGGACGAGGGAAATAGGCAGTGAGGCATAAGTTTTCATCCCCACTTCGTCATAAACCTTGGCGACTTTTTTGCTGGTGACCTTTGAGGCTGTAACCGATTTCATGGTCAAAAATAATCAGGAGTGAACAATTTCCGTACCCACACCTTTAATGGTGAAGATCTCGAGTAGAATACTGTGAGTCATACGCCCGTCGATAAGGTGGACGCGACGCACGCCGGACTGCAGAGCACGCACCGCGCTTTCGACCTTTGGCAGCATGCCCTTTCCGATAATACCGGCACGGCGCAGCCCCGGGACCTCGTTTTCAGCCAAGGTAGAGATCAGGCTCGAAGGATCCTGCGGGTCCCTGAGCAAACCCGGAACATCGCAGAGGAAAACCAACCGACGGGCACCCAGGGCCATGGCAACATGGGCCGCAGCCGTGTCCGCGTTGATGTTATAAAACTGGCCTTTCAGGTCACTGCCCACCGGAGAAACGACTGCAAGGTTTCCGGTTTCAAGCGCTTGCTCAATCGGCGTCGGGTTCACCGCCTTGACCTGCCCCACAAAACCTATGTCGATGGGATTGCCATCCGGATCGTGGTCGAGTCTGCTGCAGTTGAAAACCTCCTGGCCCAGGACGCTCTGCGGCTGGCCTCCCCGCTTGCGGATGTTATCACAAATCTCCCGATTGATCACACCGTTCAGTGTCGCCTCAACCAACTCAACGGTCCGGGCGTCGGTGACCCGCAGGCCATTGCTGAAAACCGGCTCCAGTTTGGCCTCCGCCATGGCTTTGTTGATAGCCGGACCACCGCCATGAACAACAACAACCCGAATACCTACAGCCGCCAGAAAAACCAGATCCGTGGCCACTCCGATGCGTGCGTGTTCGGTATCCAGAAAGGAACCTCCGAATTTAACCACGAAAGTCGCCCCCTTGAATTGCTGGATATAGGGTAAGGCCTCAAGCAGCACTTCAGTTTTGGTGTGGATATCAATTGAGTGATTCATAGCCATTATTCCGATTTGTTGAAGTGCACGTAACCCTCGGTGAGGTCACTGGCGAGCAGGCGGAAAGCGCCCTGCCCGATCCCAAGGTCCATTTCGATAATGAACCGCTTCCGCCGGACGATAGCCTTCCAATCCGGTTTGCGCTCCGCCAAGCCAAGCCCATCGACAAACACGGGCACCGCCTCTTCACCCGCAGCGGCGCGGTAATGCAGTTTGAGTTTGCTTTCTTCGAGTCGAGCTCCCGCATAGCCAGCCGCATCCAGCAACCGTCCCCAGTTGGGATCCTCGCCGTACCAGGAACTTTTCACCAGCAGGGAATTGCCGATGGCCCGGGCAACTTTTTCGGCATCGCCGTCATCAGCGGCGCCAAGAATCCTGAGTTCGACCACCTTGGTGATCTTTTCGCCATCGCCGACAATCTTTTCCGCCAAGTCATAGCAAATCGCATTCAGGGCTTCCTGAAAAGCGGCGACAGCAGCGCTGTCCGCGGCATCGATCCGAACCCCGGAAGCACCGTTGGCCAAAAGCAGGACCGTGTCGTTGGTGCTCATATCCCCGTCCACGGTAATCGCATTGAAGGACTGGTCGACGGCTTTGCGCAGGCAGGACTGCAGCAGTTCGGTATCGAGCCCGGCATCCGTGGAAACAAAGGCCAGCATGGTCGCCATATTCGGCTGAATCATACCAGCGCCCTTGGCTACTGCTGATATCCGATAGCTGCCTGAGCCAACACTGACTTCAAGCGCAGCTACCTTGCGCCGCGTGTCCGAGGTTAAAATCGCATCAGCGGCCGCATGCCCGGAGCTGTCCTTGCCATCCAATTCAGTCGCGGCGGTCGGAATGCCCTGTTCGATTTTAGCCATTGGCAGGAACTCGCCAATCCGTCCGGTCGAACAGACCAATACGGAGGACAGATCCACATTCAATGCCTTGGCAGTCGCCGCCTGCATCGACGCCGCATCCTGCTCGCCCCGCGCGCCTGTGCAGGCGTTGGCGTTGCCGCTGTTCGCAACGATGGCATGAATTGCCTTTCCGCTTGCCAATGCCGCCTGACACTGCCGCACTGGCGCAGCCTTAACTGCATTCAAAGTGAAAACCCCTGCTGCGGTACAGGGCGCGCTGGATACGAACAAGGCCAGATCCAGCCGATCGTTCTGCTTATTGCGGATATCGCAACTAGCTGCAGCAGCCTCAAAACCTTTTGCGTCGACCCAACCCGAGGGCTGGTCCAACCAAGTCATTCCTTTTTTCATCAGAGCAACCCTTCGGTTTCCTCAAAGCCGAACTTGAGGTTAAAAATCTGCAAGGCCTGACCGCTCGCCCCCTTCATCAAATTGTCGATCACCGAAGTCAGAATGACCCGACCGGTCCTGGGATCTGCGGTTGCCGAAAACTCAATGCAATTGCTGCCCACAACATTGCGGGTATTGGCGGCCTTTCCAGGCGCCAGAATCCGCACGAACGGGCATTGCCCATACTGCGCGTTCCAAGCCGCGTACACCGCATCAAGGTCAGCCTTCAACGGCGCCACCACTGTGCTTGCAATGCCGCGGTCCATCGGCACCAGGTGTGGAGTAAACTGCAGCACCACCGGCTCTCCAGCAGCCTCAGTCAACTGCTCCTCAATCTCACCCAGGTGCCGATGCTTGGCGAGGCCATAGGCCAGGACGGACTGAGTCCGCTCGCAAAAACTATAGAACTCTGAGGCCTTCTTACCTGCGCCCGAAACTCCGCTAACTGCATTGATGACCACTTGGCCGGCATCCACCAGACCGCCTTTAATCAAAGGCAACAGCGGCAGCAGAATGCTCGTGGGATAGCAACCCGGGCAAGCGATCAAGGATGCGCCCAGGGCCTCCCTGCCACTCCATTCAGGCAACAGGTAGGGCACCTTTTTCAACCATTCAGCCGCTGGGTGGGCTTCTCCATAGTATTCCCGGTAAACCTCCGCTGAAAACAAACGAAAATCCGCACTGAGGTCGATAACGGTCTTGCCCGCTTTCACCAGGGGCAGAGCAAACTCACTGGCCACTCCATGCGGCAGGGCCAGGAAAAAGACCTCCGTATCTGAAGCCGCAAGCGCCGAAGGGTCCGATTCAATAAAACAGGACTCGTCGAAACGACTGGGGCCGATCGAAGGCAGAACCTCGGAAAGCCGCTTGCCCGCATGACTGCGCGAAGCGACAACGAGGCTTTCAACACCCTGATGCCGGGATAACAACCGCACCAGCAACTCTCCGGAATATCCGGAGGCGCCTACGATGCCAACAGATTTGGATTGCATGCTGCGAAAAATTGTAAAGGTGAAAACTGGGAAACAAAAAGGCCCTTTTCAGCCAGCGGTACCCGCCAGTGAAAAGGACCTTGAGTAAAGGGAACTTCCTGATAGCGGCTGCGCCGATTAACGTTTGCTGAACTGGAATCGCTTGCGTGCGCCCGGCTGACCGGACTTCTTACGCTCACGACGACGCGGGTCGCGCTTCAACAGGCCCGCTTTTTTCAGCTGAGGGCGCAGTTCACCGTTAAACTTCTCCAAGGCCCGAGCCAAGCCGAGAGCGATCGCACCGGCCTGACCATTCGGTCCGCCGCCATGCACGCTGGCAATGACATCGAAATTACCCTTGTTCTCAGTAATCGACAACGGCGCTTCAACAGCACGTGACAAGACTTCTGCATAGCAGTAATCTTCAAGCTCTTTGCCGTTAACGGTGATCTTGCCGGTACCGCCGGGGATCAAACGCACACGGGCGCTCGCCATTTTGCGGCGACCGGTGGCCAAAATTGGTTGTGTGGTGGTTTCAGACATGAATCGGAATTCCTAAAAAATTCAGGCTTCGAGAACTTCTGGGTTCTGCGGAGCGTGCGGGTGTTCAGAGCCACGGTAGATCTTCAGCTTGGAAAGCTGCTGACGACCCAGACGGTTGCGGGGCAACATGCCCTTGACCGCGTGTTCAATAATGAACTCAGGCTTACGCTCACGGAATTCACCCAGGGTTACATACTTCTCATTGCCGAAATAGCCGCTGTAGAACATGTATTTCTTCTGATCTTCTTTACGACCAGTTACAGCGATTTTATCGGCGTTGATTACGATTACGAAGTCGCCGGTATCCGTGTGCGGTGTGTAGGTCGGGCGATGCCGACCCCGCAGGATATTAGCAATTTCCACAGCAAGACGTCCCAACACCTGACCTGAGGCATCGACTACGAACCACTTGGGCTGGACTTCGGACTTTTTGGCAAGATAGGTTTTCATCCTCAGAAAAAGAGATAGAAAGTAGATTCTGCTTAAGGACTGTCAATGACAATTACGGAAAAAAAAGATCGCGCCCGAAACGGGCGCGATCTGGTAAAGCCTTATCGAGTCGTCTGCAGGCTGTGATTAGAATCCAGCGGTCACAGAAAGACCGAACCAGAGCTTGGCGCGCTTGTCACCGAAGATCAGGCGATTTTCCGAACCACCGTAGTTGACCGAAGCGGAAACAACCGCTGCAGGGGTCAAGGTGTAGGACAGGGCGGTGGAAACACCGTAGTAAAGGTAGTTTCCGCTGCCGCTAACTGCTACGTGACCACCATAAATGTCAACGTCGAGGCTGAGGTCTTCTTCCAAGAGGAAGGACTCGCCAGCTGCGAATTCGAATGTGAAGGTGTCCAGATCGATGTCATGGAAGAGGTAAGCCGAAGGGCTGAACGGAGCTTCCAAAGAACCGCCGATGTAGAACTCCAAGCTGTTGTCGCTGGAGAAGAAATCGGTGTCGATGCTCGGGAAGGTGTAGTAAGTAGCACCAATATCGAGCTCAATACCGTTTTCCAGGGCGAAGGTATGGCCAACGTAGTAGTCAACTTCGGTATCGAAGGTTCCGCTGCTGACAGGCAGAGCGGCCCAGATACCTGCGTAGAAGTCGCCATAGGCAACGTCAACGCCGGGAGCGAAGTAGGAACGTGCAAGTTGTTCACCACGGAACACGTAAGCAGATTCCCAAGCGATGTCCGTAGTCACGGACAACTCTTGTGCCTGAGTCAGGCTGACACTGGCTGCGGTTGCAGCGAGAAGTGCGATGATTTTTTTCATAGGTTATGTTCAGGTTGTTTGTTTGTTATGCTGATGCTTGAATGAAGGTGAATGAAACAAGTTTAAAAAACTCAACTGTCAACAGTAATCGGAAACAATTTCAGCATTTGTCATTCCAATCCGTATGTTTTTTTAGATTATTTAAAATGACGGTAAAAATCGGCCCAGATTGCATCTATTTTACATCAACAAAAGCCAAAGAACAAAAAAACGCCTTTTTGGTGTGCAGTTGATCAGGGCAAAACTCCGGCAATCAACCCATTGCCAGAACCTGCCCGATGCTTTTTTCAACTTGAATTTTGTTCGGGAAATTGCCTCGTAATTTTCATAGCCCCCACCCTGCTTGCATTTGACACTTGTCGGCATCAGGAATTAACATTGGCCCCATTATGAGTCTACAAACGAAAGCCCAGACCGATCAGCTGAGCCAGCTGAAAACCTTCACGACGGTTGTCGCCGATACCGGCGATTTCACGTCCATCAAGGCGTATGAGCCACAGGATGCGACCACGAACCCAACGCTGATCCTCAAAGCGGTTCAGATGGACGCCTACAGCCATTTACTGGAGAAGGCGACGGCGGAAGCAGAGGCATCCGGACTACACGGGGATGCGCTGATCGATCGAGTTATGGACCACCTGTTGGTTCTTTTTGGCCAGGAGATCCTGAAAATCATCCCGGGACGCGTTTCGACAGAAGTCGATGCCCGCCTATCCTTTGACACCCAGGGCACGATTACCAAAGCGCGCGAAATCATCGCCATGTATCAGGCAAAAGGCATTGATTCCGACCGCGTCCTGATCAAAATTACCTCTACCTGGGAGGGCCTGCAGGCCGCCCGGGTACTCGAAAAAGAAGGCATTCACTGCAACCTGACCCTGCTCTTCTCCCTGGTTCAGGCGATTGAAGCCGCTGAAGGCAAAATCACACTGATCAGCCCATTTGTCGGCCGTATCCTCGACTGGTATAAGGAGAAGACCAAACGTGACTACAGCCCGGTGGAAGATCCGGGGGTGCAATCCGTCACGCAAATCTACCATTACCTCAAGCACTACGGCTACAAGACTCAGGTTATGGGCGCAAGTTTTCGCAATGCCGGGGAAATCCGCGAGCTCGCTGGCTGCGACCTGCTGACAATCAGCCCCAACCTTCTGGATGAGCTACAGAATAGTCACGAACCGTTGGAGCGAAAGTTGAGCGAGGCCAAAGCCCGCAAGGAACCGATTCAGCGCATTCCAATGGATGAAAAAAACTTCCGTTGGCACATGAACGCCGATCCCATGGCCACAGCAAAGCTGGCTGAAGGCATTCGCAACTTCGCGGCCGACACGGAAAAACTCGCGGACATTATTGCCAGCGAAGTCATCGACTGAACAAGACTATAAGCATGCTCAAACACATCGTATTCTTTCGCATGAAAGCCGAGGCGGATAACCGCGCAGGCGATCAAAACCAGGCACTGCTCAAGGAACGACTTGAGGCGCTGCCTGCCACCATTAAGGAAATCCGCAGCTTTGAGGTGGGCGACGACGTCAGTCGGTCCCCTGCATCCTGGGATCTGGCCCTCTATTCGGCTTTCGATTCTACCGAGGACCTGGAAGCCTACCGGGTTCACCCAGACCATCAGGCTGTGGTTGAGCTGGTCGGCCGGGTCACCAGTGAGCGCGCGGTAGTCGACTACTGGGACCGATAGACTCTGCTAAAAACAGCACCAGCGAGCCCTTAAAACTTCAACGAATCATTCACAAACCCGCAGCGCACACAGGCTGCGGGTTTTCTTATATCCCTTTGGGAGTACAAATACCCGCACCTTACGCAGTGATACACACTCAGCTGGCGTTTGCGATCATAGTATTTTCGATCCCGCTGGTCATAATAGAGCCAAAGGCCGGCAAATAAAAGCAGACCGCTGACGAGGAATAGAATGATAAAAAGCGGAAACCCCATAGCTACATAAGTAGGGACACAAAAAAGCGGATAAAATGGAAACCCATTTTATCCGCTTGGGAAAGTTAAAAGAACTCGATTGAGCTCAGGAGACAAAATTACTTGTCGCCTTCTTTCTTCTCGGCTTCATCACTGGAAGCTTCGTCAGCAGCCTCAGCGCCCGCTTCAGCAGCTGCCTTGGCAGACTCTTCCACAGCTTCAGGTTCAGCAGCCGCTTCTGATTCCCCAGAAGGCGCAGCAGCCTCTGTGGCAGCACTTGCTGCCTTCTTGCTGGAAGCCTTGCGCTTCTCGTAACCTGTGTCAGAACCTGGAATCAGCTGAATCACAGCCATTTCAGCGGCATCGCCGATCCGATTGCCCAACTTATAGATGCGGGTATAGCCACCCGGACGGTCCTTGAACTCGCCCGCTTTCTCATTGAAAAGCAGGTGCACGGCCTGACGGTCCCGAATACGGGCCACGGCAAGGCGGCGAAAGTGGAGCGACCGCTCAGGAGAGCTGCCCTGGGCCTTGACGGCCAGGGTGATGATCTTTTCTACGAAGGGACGCAGTGCCTTGGCCTTGGCCAAGGTGGTCCGGATCCGGCCGTGGGTGATGAGGGCGGAAGCAAGGTTGGCCATCAAAGCAGCACGGTGCTCCTTGGTGCGGCCCAATTGGTGACGGTGTTTTAAGTGACGCATGGCTGTGCCTGGAAATTAAAAATTATTGGAATCGTTAACTTTAGAATTCGCTTCTCGATTCGAGAAGGCGTTCATCAATTTTCATACCGAGACTCAAGCCCAGCTGTTCCAGCTTGGCTTTGATCTCATTCAGCGACTTCTTACCAAAGTTCCGGTATTTCAGCATCTCCTGCTCACTCTTCATCGCCAACTCACCGACTGTGGTGATGTTCGCGTTGTTCAAGCAGTTGGCAGCACGAACCGAGAGTTCGATTTCGTTGACCGACATGTTCAGCAACTTGCGCAGTTTGTTTTGCTCTTCGCTGACTTCGGTTTGCTCGCTGTCGAATTCAATGGATTCTTCGCTAACCTTGTCGAACACATCGAGGTGGTGCTTCAGAATCGCAGCAGACTGTTTAAGGCAGTCATCCGGATTGCTCCGACCGTCGGTCCAGATTTCGAGAATCAACTTATCGTAGTCGGTCATCTGACCCACACGGGTGTTTTCGATCGCATATTTCACCAGGCGAACCGGCGAATAAAGCGAGTCAATCGCAATAACTCCGATCGATTGCTCCGGATCCTTATTGTTTTCACCGGCAACATAACCACGTCCGACCCGAATTTCGAGCTCGGCCTGGAAGCGCTGCTCGGAATCCAAATGGCAAATGACCTGATCAGGATTGACCACCTGGAGGTGACCGCCGGTTTGAATGTCACCAGCCGTAATCGCACCTTCCCGAGTCACGTCGATCAGGACACGAACCGGTTCGCGGCGGTGGCTGATGACCAAAACCTTTTTCAGATTGAGGACGATATCCGTAACATCTTCGACAACGCCGTCAATGCTTTGGAATTCGTGCTGTACCCCTTCAATTTTAACTGAAGAAATAGCAGCTCCTTCGATGGAACTGAGAAGAACGCGACGCAGACTGTTGCCAATGGTGTGGCCGTATCCCGTTTCAAACGGTTCGGCGACGTATTTGGCATACGTGTCAGTCGCGGACTCTTCTTCTTTAATAAGGCGATTGGGCAGCTGGAATTTTCCGAGTCGAGTGGCCATGATTGTATCCGGACTATGCTGAAGTTAAGGTGCTGTGGGTTTGTTTGATCTGAAGAAAACTGATTAACGGGAGTAGAACTCAACGATCAGCTGAACGTTGATCCCAGTTTCAGTATCTTCAGCAGAGGGCTCCCGATTTACGGTAGCGGTGAGGGCATCCTCGTTGCGGGTAATCCAAAGCGGCACGGTGCGGATACGGGTATCCTCAAGTGCACGGGTAGCCAACTGGCGGGAGGAAGTCGCTTCTTTGACTTCAACCGTGTCGCCGGCAGAGACCTGAAAACTCGGGATGTCCACTTTTTGACCATTCACGCGGACGTGGCCGTGGTTCACGAATTGACGCGCCTGGCGACGGGTTTTGGCAAAACCGATGCTGTAAATTACGGAATCGAGACGACGCTCCAACAGCGAAATGAAGACCTCGCCGGTAACGCCACGAATGGACTTTGCGCGGTCAAAGGTGCGACGGAACTGTTTTTCGGTGAGACCGTACAAATACCGCAGCTTCTGCTTTTCGTTCAAACCGATCGAATAATCGGAAAGCTTGCGGCGAAGCCGGGGGCCATGCTGACCAGGAGGGTGCGGCTTGCGGTCCTGGGCTTTGTTCGGCGGGAAAATTGACATGCCGAACCGGCGATTAATGCGGGTCGTGGGTCCTGTGTAACGAGACATTGGTAAACTAAATCAGAAGATTAAAATTGAATGAGGTCCGGTTTATACGCGGCGGCGTTTCTTAGGACGGCAGCCGTTGTGCGGGACAGGGGTGACATCGACAATTGCAGTGACCACCATGCCGAGTGACTGAATTGCGCGAATTGCGGAATCACGTCCCATACCCGGACCCTTTACGCGGATCTCGACTTCCTTCATACCGTGTGACAAGGCAACCTTACCGGCATCCTGAGTCACGACCTGAGCAGCATATGCGGTGCTCTTGCGGGAACCACGGAAGTTCATTTTACCAGCGCTGGACCAGGAGACCACATTGCCCTTCTTGTCCGTGAAAGACACCTTGGTATTGTTGAACGTCGCCAGCACATTCACGATGCCACTGGTGATGTTCTTACTGCCCTTGGCCTTTCGAACATTGAGGTCAACCTCACTCTTTAGAAGATCGGCTGCCGTTGGCTGACCGCTCTTCTTTTCTTCTGACTCGCCGGTGTCAGCACCTTCAGCAGAATTTTCTGCCGGGGTGGCTGCGGTGGCTTTGAGTTCTTTTTCCGCAGCGGGAGACTTGGATTCAGTCTGCTCCTTCTTATTTTCGTCGCTCATGATAGATGATTAAAAAATTACTTTTTCTTTATGGTGCTGGTCGTCTTGCGCTTGCCCTTACGAGTACGGGCATTGGTCTGCGTGCGCTGGCCACGGACCGGAAGGCCACGACGGTGGCGAATGCCACGGTAGCACTGGATGGCGAGCAAACGCTTCAGGTTCGCACTGCCTTCGCGACGCAGGTCACCTTCGACGAGGATGCCTTTGGCAACGATCGCCTCGGCAACCTTGTTCAGCTCCTCCTCCGACAACGTGTGCGCGCGGGCATCGGGGTCGAGACCGGTTTCGGCGACCAACTGGTCAGCGAGAGTGGGCCCAATTCCGTAAATATAACGGAGGGCAAATGGAACCTTCTTGTTCCCAGGAATATCAACACCCAAAAGACGTGGCATGGTTAATTAGGATTAAAATTGTTTCAGTTTAAAAATGTACAGGAACCCCGAAACGGAATCTTTTCGGAGAAAAGAGGAGAAAGAAGAGAGCTTTCTCTTCGGTGTCAAGAACTCAAATCAGGAATGGTGAGAATTTCAGGCTCCCCGTCCGTGACAAGGACGGTGTGTTCAAAGTGTGCACTGGGACTGCCGTCGGCTGTCAGAGCGGTCCAGCCGTCGTCGGCCATCTTCACCCGTGGTGAGCCGAGGGTAATCATGGGCTCGATGGCGAGGGTCATTCCGGGGCGAAGTTTCTCACCGCGTTTGCGGGGACCGAAATTGGGGATCTGCGGTGCCTCGTGCATACTGCGACCAACTCCGTGGCCGACAAAATCCCGAACAATTCCGAGATCACGAGCGCAAATGAACTTCTCGACTGCGTTGGAAATCTCCCCTACCCGATTGCCAGTTCTCGCCTTATCGATGCCCTTGTAGAGTGCCTTTTCCGTTGCCTCTAGGAGGAATGCCTTCTCTGGTGAAACCTCACCGATCGCGATCGTCCGGGCATTGTCGCCAATGAAACCCTCATAACGGACACAAACGTCAACGGTCAAAATATCGCCATCCTGCAGCACCCTGCGAAGATCGCCTATTCCATGGACAATCTCCTCGTTGACCGAGAGGCAGGTATGGGCCGGATAAATCAAACTGCCCACCTGATACTGAAAGCAGGCGCTCTCTGCACCATAAGACTGCAACAGGCGCTTACCTTCTTGATCGAGATCATAGGTATTCACTCCCTGACCGGCGAATTCACACAATTTGTGAAGCACCGTGGCCGCGATGCGACAGGCTTCACGCATTTTGCGGATTTCTGCCGCGGTTTTAACCGGTATCATTCTGCGAGTTCCACTCAGCGCCCCGGGTTGGGGCCGATCAGGAGAAATAGATCCAATTCAGGATCCAGGCGACAAAACCCACTGCAAACATTACCAGCAACCAGCGCCAGAGGGCACGGCCTTCGGCCAAGCCCACGGTGTCGACCAGTTGTTTGGTTCTGCCCTGGCTACGGCCCTTGATCCGGCCCTTCTTGAGGAAACCATCGTAGTGCCGTTGCAACAGGTAGGTTTCGATCTGGCGCAGGAAGTCCAGCAGCACGCCGACAATAATCAGCAAACCGGTGCCGCCAAAGAACTGTGCCGTTTGATATGGCACACCTGTGGCGAAGAGCACACCATCCGGAATGACCGCAATCACAACCAGGAACAAGCCCCCGGCGAGGGTCAGACGGGTCATGGTGAAATCAAGATACCTTGAAGTCGGCTCACCAGGACGAACACCCGGAATGTAGCCACCGTGTTTCTTCAAATCTTCGGAGATTTGAACCGGTTTGAACATCACGGAAACCCAGAAGTAGGCGAAACCAAAGATTAGGATACCAAAGACCAGGTAATAGCTGAACTGGCCCTGTTGGAACATCAGACCAGCGTCACGCAACCAGCCCGCATCCACCGCACTGCCGAGTTGGCCGAACATAGTGGTGAAGAACATCAGGATGGCGGAAGCAAAGATGATCGGCATCACCCCGGAGTAATTGACCTTCAAAGGAAGGTAACTGCTCTGGCCTCCGAACACCTTGCGGCCAACAACCCGCTTGGCATACTGCACAGGAATCTTGCGGACCGCCTGAGTCACCATTACAACACCGGCGATTACCAGGAAGAGGAAAAGCAACATGAGGATGCCTTCACCCAAGCCCAACTGAGCCGCCTCACCGACAGGTGCAGTGAACAACTGATAGGTCAAAACAACGGCAGCCGGCAAATCGGCAAGGATGCCTACAGTGATCAGGATAGAAATACCATTGCCAATACCGCGCGCCGTAATTTGCTCGCCAATCCACATTAAGAGGACAGTGCCCGAGGTCAGGAAGATCACCGATGTGATCATGAACCAGGTGTGGCTCAGCAGAATAATGTCACCGTAGCGATTGACATCGTAGTCCGGAAACAGGCGCTGAGGGTTCTCAAGCGTGAGGATCAACAGAACCGCCTGAACCAAACAAATACCAATAGTCGCGTAGCGCGTATACTGGGTTATCTTCTGACGGCCGATTTCCCCTTCCTGCTGCAAACGCGCCAGGGAAGGCACAACGGCAGTCAACAACTGGAAAATAATCGAAGCGCTGATGTAGGGCATGATGCCGAGTGCAAAAATTGCACCCCGCAGCAGAGCACCGCCGGTGAACATGTTGTAAAGTCCCAGCAGACTCCCTCCCCCGGTTCGACTCTGATCATCGAAAAACTGCTGCAACGGCATCGGATCGATACCAGGCAACGGAATGTTTGCGCCAACGCGCGCGATGAAGAGCAGAAAAAGGGTAAGAAAAATCTTATCCCTTAGTTCCGGAATCTTGAAGACGTTTACAAAAGCGGAGATCATGGATTACTCGCCTGTAGCAGGCTTTTGTTCGATGACAGTCACCTTGCCGCCAGCCTTTTCAATCTTTTCTTTGGCTGAGGCAGAGAATTTATGAGCGGTGACATTGATGGCGCGATCGATCTCGCCATCGCCGAGGACTTTCACCAGTTGGTCGGAAGCACGAACCAGGCCGGCTTTGACCAAGGCGTCACGATCGAGATCGGTTGCTTCAACACGGCTGAGATCAGCCAGGTTAACAACCGCATACTCGGTACGGAAACGGAAGTTGCTGAAACCGCGCTTTGGCAGTTTCCGGTAGAGTGGCACGTGGCCGGACTCAAAGCCTGGACGCAGACTATGGCCCGAGCGTGAGCGCTGACCCTTGTGTCCGCGACCGGATGTTTTACCAAGGCCACTACCTTCACCGCGGCCAATACGCTTCCGCTTCTTGGTGCCGCCGCTTTTAATCAAATTGTGCAAACGCATGTCTAAAACCTCTTAAGTTGATTGCGATGAGAGATGGCGTAAAGCTTTGAATCAAGCTTTACGCAGATTCCGAATCGTTTCCTGGGAGCGCATCTGCTTGAGCGCATCCAGGGTGGCAAATACCATGGCACTGGGGTTATTGGAGCGCAGGCTTTTGGTCAGCACATCCTTAATCCCAGCAGCCTCGAGCACCGCACGGACGCCGCCACCGGCGATAACACCGGTTCCGGGAACGGCCGGACGCAGCATCACGCGGCCTCCGTCGTGGTTGCCAATCGTCATGTGTGGAACAGTGTTGTTGCGAGACTGAACCGGCGCCATGTTCTTCTTCGCCTGCTCAGTACCCTTGCGGATACATTCGGGCACTTCTTTGGCCTTACCGTAGCCAACCCCAACGTTGCCATTGCGGTCACCCACGACAACCAGGGCCGAAAAGCTGAAACGACGTCCACCGGCTACGACCTTGGCGCAACGGTTGATGTGGACAACCTTTTCAAACAGAGCGTCTTCATCGGATTCAGGTGCTGGTTTCTGCTGGCGACGGTTGCGTCCACCACGGCCCCGATTGTTCGGTGTGGCAATGGGACGATCGATCTTACCGATAACGGCACTGGGACGCTGTTCGCGCTTACCGGGTGCGGCGATGATATCGCTGCTGCTGGATTCGGTTTCGGCCGCGCTGTTTTCAGGGGCTTCCTGATTCTCCGGATTTGGATTTTCTTCGCTCATTTCAAAAATAGTTTAGAAGTTCAGGCCAGCTTCGCGGGCAGCGTCTGCAAAAGCCTTGGTCCGGCCGTGATAACGTTTGCCATGGCGATCGAATACAACCAACTCGATACCGGCTTTTTTTGCGTTTTCGGCAGCGAGTTGTCCAACTTTCCGAGCTCCTTCAATGTTGGGAAGGAGGGAAGCATCCTTGAGCTCCTTTGCCACTGAAGACGCGGCGGCCAGTGTGCGGCCGGTGGTGTCATCGATGACCTGAGCATAGATGTGCTTGTTCGTAAAGCTAACACAGAGGCGCGGGCGTTCGGGCGTGCCCGAAACCTTCTTGCGAATCCGCCAAATGCGCTTGGTGCGTAATTTTTGTTTCTTTTGTAAATGCATCGTTCAGTTCTCCTTCCGGGATCAACCGGCTTTCTTGCCTTCCTTGCGGCGAACAAACTCACCGTCAATCGTGACACCCTTACCCTTGTAGGGCTCAACGGGATAATAACGTTTCACTTGGGCGGCGAATTCTCCCACCGCCTGCTTGTCGTAGCCCTCAACCCGGATCTTCGTCTGGTCGGTGACCGTGATGGTCAGGCCTTCAGGGATCGGGTGTTTGATCGGGTGAGATTTACCCAAAGCGAGGTCCAGGACATTGCCTTGAACGTTGGCACGAAAACCAACGCCATTGATCGTCAGGCGTTTCTCAAAACCCTTGGCGACGCCTTCAACCATGCCGGCAATGATACTACGGGCAGTGCCGTACATTGCATTTGCATGGCGGGTTTTGTTCGCGGGAGCGACCTTTACCTCTTTGTCGTCGGCGCTGATCGTAACCGCGCGGTCGAACGAACGCGTGAGGCTACCCTTCGGGCCTTTGACGGTGATTTCTTGTCCCTGGACCTGAACGGTCACTTTTTCAGGGATTTCTACGGGAAGTTTTCCAATACGGCTCATTGCAGGTGTTCCTTATGCTTTACCAAATGGCGCAGATCAACTCGCCACCAATGTTTTCCCGGCGGGCTTCGCGGTCACGCAGAATGCCCTTCGAGGTAGTTAGGATGCTCACACCGAGACCGCCCAAGGTGCGCGGGATATCGGGAGCCTTGTAATACATACGCTTTCCGGGACTGCTGATACGGCGAATGCCGGTCACAGCGGGAACCTCATCCACATATTTGAGAGTGAGGCGAAGCGCAGCAAAGCCGCGCTCGGTCTCAATCTTCTCAACATTGGAGATGTATCCTTCCTCCTTCAGTATCTCTGCGATACGAAGGTGGATCTTGGAATAACGGGCGTCGCAAGTTTCCTTACCGGCACGGTAAGCGTTGCGGATGATCGTGAGAAAGTCACTGATAGGATCAGACATGGTCGTTCTCTCTTGTAGACAATTAAACGAAGGTGATTACCAGGAGGACTTTGTCACACCGGGAATCTTCCCCTGGGAAGCGAGTTCACGGAAAGTAATACGGCTGACGCCATACTTGCGGATATAAGCGCGTGGACGACCGGTAATGCTGCAGCGGTTGCGCAGGCGGATCGGACTGGAGTCACGCGGCAATTGGGTCAGCTTGCGCTGAGCCTGATAAAATTCTTCATCGGACACGTTGGGATCGGACATGATCCGTTTCAGTTCCGCACGCTTCGCAGCGAATTTTTGGATGAGCTTTGCACGCTTGTGGTCGCGGGCGATCATTGATTTCTTAGCCATTGTTCAAATCTCCTTTTATGCGCTGACAGCCGTTGCTGAAGATGGGGTGCGTTTGCGGAAAGGCATTCCGAGCTGACTCAGCAATTCACGACCGGCTTCGTCCGTAGTCGCCGTGGTCACGATACAGATGTCCATACCCAACTGACGCTTTGCACCGTCATTGCTGATTTCAGCGAAGATGGTGTGGTCACTGATTCCCAGGGTGTAGTTGCCACTGCCATCAAACTTGTCGCTGATCCCGCGAAAGTCGCGGATACCCGGAAGGGCAATGGCAATCAGACGGAACAGGAACTCATACATGGAACGGCCACGCAGGGTAACTTTGGCGCCGTTCGGCATGCCTTCGCGAAGTTTAAAGTTGGAAACGCTCTTGCGCGCCTTGGTGATGACGACCTTCTGGCCGGTGATCAAGCCGAGCTCACGCACGCTTTCTTCGATCTGATTCTTGTCGAGCTCAGCAGAGAAACCACTGTTGACGACGATCTTTTCCAGACGAGGAATTTCGTGCACGTTGCTGCAACCCAGCTTCTCTTTGAGAGCGGGTGCGACCTGTTCCTGATAGAACTGTTGTAAGTATGCTTTAGACATTGGGTGCAATCTCCTGGTTTCCTGCGTCCGATGACCGACCGGACGGTGGGGACCTTGGTAACCGGTTTAAATTTTATTTTTGCTTCGTGGCAACCTTGGCTTCGAAGCGCTCGGCCAACATTATGTTGGAAAGGTGAATGGGATTCTCACGTTCGACGATGGCGCCTTCGGGATTCTCCTGGGTCTTCTTCTCGTGGTGCTTACGCTTGTTTACACCCTCGACAATAACACGGGAGCGGCGGGGGAAAACCTGCATGACTTTTCCGCGCTCGCCCTTGGCGTTGCCGGCAATGACAACGACTTCGTCGCCTGCTTTGATTTTAACTTTCATATCAGAGGACCTCCGGTGCGAGACTGATGATTTTCATGAACTTCTTCTGACGGAGCTCACGGGCGATTGGACCGTAGACACGGCTGCCACGGGGAGCACCTTCATTGGTAATCAGAACAATGGCATTGGTATCGAAGCGCAGGTAGCTGCCATCCGCACGACGGATAGGAGCTTTGGTACGCACGACAACCGCGCGGCAAACAGTGCCCTTTTTGACCGTGGCATCCGGCGAAGCATCGCGGATGTGAACGACGATTTCGTCACCGACGCCGGCGGTCTTTTTGACCTGGCCAAGACGACGAATCATCTTCGCCTTTTTGGCGCCTGTGTTGTCGGCCACATTAAGTGTTGAAAGCATTTGGATCATAACAATCTCTCCTTTGGAAAATGGAACCTATTAGCTAATCACCGGGGCTTTTTCGACAACCTCTACGATGCGGAAGCGTTTGAGCTTACTGATCGGTCGGGTTTCCATGATGATTACGCGGTCGCCGAGACCACAGGCGTTGTCGGCATCGTGTGCGTGGACAACGGTCTTCTGCTTTACTTCCTTGAGGTAAAGTGGGTGGCGGACTTTGTAGTCGTAAGTGACCTTGACCGATTTGTCACCGGAACGGCTGGTGACGATCCCGGTGATGGTTTTGCGCTGGTTGCGTTCTGACATTTTTAACCTCTAAATCTTTGATTGGTGCCGCTTCAGGCTTGTTGAGCCTGCTTCTTCTGAGCGAGAATCGTCTTCATGCGGGCGATTTCGCGGCGCAACTCGCGCAGCAGGTGTGATTTTTCAAGTTGACCGGTCTTCTTTTTGAGGCGGCTGCCAAGCAGCTCCTCGCTGGTATCACGAATCTTCTTCTCCAGCTCGTTGACCGTGTATTCACGTATGTCTTTGGACTTCTGGGCCATAGTATTTAGTTCCCGTTAAATTCGGTTAGATATTCTCGCGGCTGATAAAGCGGCAATGCAAAGGCAGTTTGCCGTCGGCCAGGCGCATGGCTTCACGGGCGGCGGAAGTTGAAACACCGGAAAGTTCGAAAAGAATGAATCCGGGCTTCACCTGGGCACCCCAGAATTCCACGTTACCCTTACCTTTACCCTGGCGGGTTTCCGCCGGCTTTTTCGTGAATGGTTTGTGTGGGAAAACGCGGATCCAGACCTTACCGCGACGGCTGAGGTAGCGGTTGATCGCCACACGGGCGGCTTCGATCTGCTGAGCGGTAATCGGACCGCGTTCCAGGACCTGAATTCCATAGTCGCCAAACGCAAGGGTATCTCCCCCTTTGGCCGCGCCACGGTTGCGACCGCGGTGCAGTTTGCGAAACTTCGTTCTGGATGGCATTAAAGGCATAGCTCTAAATCAGTTGGATAGTTAAATTGTGCCAGCTCAGTTGAGCAGCTTTTCCTCGGTGTCGAGACAGATCCAGCACTTGATGCCGATGATACCGTAGACCGTTCGGGCTTCGGCAAAACCGTAATCAATATTCGCACGCAGGGTGTGCAAAGGTACTGAACCGGAGCGGGCGCTCTCAGTGCGAGCGATGTCCGCACCGCCGAGGCGACCGGAAATCTGCAGGCGTATCCCCTTCGCGCCCATGCTCATAGTGCTTTGAACCGACTTTTTAATAGCGCGGCGGAAGGAAATCCGACGTTCAAGCTGCAAAGCAACGCTTTCAGCGACCAACTGGGCAACGAGATCCGGCTTCTTCACTTCCTGGATGTCCAGCAGAACGTCCTTGGAAACGATCTTGTTCAGTTCTTCCTTAATCTTTTCCAGCTCGGCACCCTTGCGGCCAATCACGATTCCCGGACGGGCTGTGTGGACCTTAATGCGGACGCGGTTACCCGCACGCTCGATAAAGATACGGGGAACTGCCGCATAGCGGAATTTTTCCTTCAGGAATTCGCGGATCCGATAGTCTTCGTTGAGGAGTTCGCGGAACTCACCCTTGCGGGCGAACCAGCGGGACTCCCAGTCGCGGCGGACAGAAAGGCGGAAGCCGATTGGATTTACTTTTTGACCCATGGTGAAATACTTTAGTTGTTCGCAGCCTCAGCGAGGACAATGCGCAGGTGACTGGTGCGTTTGCGGATCGGGTGAGCGGAACCCCGGGCGACAGGCTTGAAGCGGCGGAAGGTCGGGCCTTCTTCGATAATGGCTTCAGCGACAATCAATCGGTCAGAGTTCAGGTTGTGGTTGTTTTCCGCATTGGCGATGGCGCTGTGCAGGGTCTTGTGCAGCAGGCGGGCCGCTTTACGCGGTATGAAACGAAGCGTTTCGAGCGCTTCGTTCGCCGGCATGCCCTTGATCGTACGGGCCACTTCGCGCGCCTTCTTCGGCGAAATGCGGGAATATCTTGTAAGTGCAGTAACTTGCATGGTGACGCAGCCTTCGGGATTACTTCTTGGTGTGCGGTTGGTGACCCTTGAAGGTCCGGGTCAGCGAGAATTCGCCCAACCGGTGGCCAACCATGTTTTCGGTGATGTGAACGGGTATGAAACCCTTGCCGTTGTGGACTTCCAGATTCAGACCGACAAATTCGGGCGTGATCTGGGAGCGACGGGACCAGGTTTTGATCGGACGTTTGTTGTCCGTAGCCTGCGCTGCTTCCACCTTCTTCCAGAGACCTGGATCGACAAAGAAACCTTTTTTGAGTGAACGTGCCATTTCGTGTATCGATTTGTTCAGTTATTACTTGCTGGGATCACTTGGCTTTCACTTTACGCCCATTGCGGCGAACCAGGATCAACTTGTTGGAATGCTTGCGCTTCTTGCGTGTCGGGAAGCCCTTTGACAATTGGCCCCATGGGCTCACGGGGTGACCACCACCGGAGGTGCGGCCTTCACCACCACCCATTGGGTGATCGACAGGATTCATTGCCACACCGCGAACGCGGGGGCGACGGCCCTTCCAACGATTACGACCGGCTTTGCCGAGGGAAGCGTTGCCATGGGTTGAATTGCCAACCTCACCGATTGTGGCGCGGCATTCCGCGTTTACCATACGGATTTCACCGGATGGCATGCGCAAGGTTGCCATGCCCTTCTCGATCGAGACCAAGGTAGCGGAACCACCTGCGGTGCGCACGAGTTGCGCCTTGGTATTCGGGCGCAGTTCAATGTTGTGGAGGCGTGTTGCCGGCGGAATGCTCTTCAGCGGCATGCTGTTGCCAGGCTTGAAATCAGCGATCTCGCTGGCGTTTACGATCTTGTCGCCTTCCTTTAGATTCTTGGGGGCGATGATGTAACGCTTTTCGCCGTCTTCATACTGCAACAAGGCTATGTGAGCCGAACGATTCGGATCATACTCAAGGCGCAGCACTTCGGCCGGTTGGTCGATGCGATTGCGGCGGAAGTCAATGATGCGGTAAAGGCGCTTGTGTCCGCCACCCCGGCGACGGCTGGTGATCCGACCATTTACATTACGGCCGCCACTGCGCTTCTTGGACTCTACCAGCTTGCGCACAGGGCGCTCACGGCTGAGCTCAGGGGTGACATTGGTCACCTCATAGCGCTGGGAAGGCGTCAGAGGACGTTTGGATACGATAGGCATTTTGAAAAACTCCGGTTAAGCGATGTCGATGGTATCGCCGGCCTGCAGACGCACGATGGCTTTTTTATAGCCAGGCTTCAGACCGGATTGGCCACGGCGCATACGGTCGCGCTTAGCCTTTGGTTTGACATTCAGGGTTTGGACAGAATGCACCTTCACCCCAAAGCGGGATTCAATCGCTTGGCGAATGGCAATCTGATTGGTGTTCTTTGCCACCCGGAAGGTGTATTGATTCTGGTTGGACAGAGCGGCGGTCGCCTTCTCCGTCACCAGGTGCTCGATAAGAATGTTCTCTACCTGGATCATTTAGTTTTCTCCGTTCAAACGGTTGAGCAGTTTTTCAATCCCCTTTTCGCTCAGAACGATGCGATCGTAACGAGCGAGATCGAGGACATTGAGGCTGGAAGCATCGTTGACTGAAACGCGCTCGATGTTACGAGCGGCCAACAGTGTGGCATCGGCCCAGCTGTCGTCGACAACCAGAATTTTTCCTTCAGGGGCGACCTTGCCGACAATGGCGTTGAAAAGACGGGTTTTCGCCTCAGCGACTTCCCATTTTTCGATAACTGCCACTTCACCATCGGACACCCGGTCAAAAAGTGCGCGACCGAGGGCGGCACGGCGCATTTTGCGGTTGATATGTTGAGTAAACTTGCGCGGCTGAGGACCGTGAGCAACCGAACCATGAGTGTGCTGCGGGCCAACCATCGAACCTTGACGGGCGCGACCTGTGCCTTTCTGACGAAAGGGCTTCTTGCCAGTTCCGTGAACCGTCGAGCGGGTCTTGGTGGAAACCGTGCCTTGGCGACGGTTTGCCATCAGAGCAAGCAGAACCTGCTTCAGGGCCTGAAGGCCTTTGTCGCCTTCAAACTCCGGAATTGCATATTCCTTTTCAGCGGCTTCGCTGCCGTCTGCATTATAAAATTTCAGTTTCATCCTGGAGGCCTCCTGCATTAGGCTGATTTCTTACGCTTGATGGATCCACGGACCAAAACCGTGGAACCGTTTGCGCCGGGAATACTTCCCTTCACGAGGATCAGATTCTTTTCAGCATCGATCTTCACGACTTTCAAATTCTGCACCGTACGGCGGTGATTGCCGAAACGACCAGGCATCTTTTTGCCCGGCCAAACGTGTCCCGGCCACTGACAGTTACCGTAGGAACCACCACGACGGTGGAACATGCTACCGTGACTGGCAGGACCACCGGCGAATCCATAACGCTTGACGACGCCCTGGAAACCACGGCCCTTGGTGTCACCGATGATGTCGACCTTTGCGACACCTTCGAAGGCGGCAACAGTCAACTGCTCGCCAGCCTGCACTTCAGGTGCTTCTTCGCAACGGACTTCAGTCAGCTGGGAGCAAATGCTTGCGCCAGCCTTCTTGAAGTGACCCTGCATCGCCTTGGAGGTATTCTTCTCCTTGCGGCTGCCGAAGCCAATTTGAACAGCGTTGTAACCGTCCGTCTCCTGGGTTTTCACCTGGAGCACCGGACAGGGTCCCGCCTCAATTACGGTCACCGGCACGAGCTCGTTCTCTTCATTGAAGATCTGAGTCATACCGATCTTTTTGCCTATGATCGTTGTATTCATTTCTAAGCGGCAGAAAATGCAAAAGAATGCATTGCCTGCATTAGTCAGGTTTAAGAAAAATTGATTGGAATTCTACCGATGGAGTTCCGCAGCATCCGGCTGACGGCTATCCCGAAGTAGAAAAGTGAAGAAGCTGTGGAGAAAACGTGGATCCACAGCTTCTGTCAATGAGAAAAGTTGAAAAAACGGCGGGCATGAACTGCCCGCCGGAAAGATTAGACGTTGATCGTGATGTCGACCCCTGCTGGCAGGTTGAGTTTCTTCAGCTCGTCGACCGTTTGCGCGGTCGGCTCGACGATGTCGATCATGCGCTTGTGGGTGCGCTGCTCGAACTGGTCCATCGACTTCTTGTCAACGTGCGGAGAGCGATTGACAGTCACCTTTTCGATGCGGGTAGGCAACGGCACAGGGCCGGCAACCCGGGCGCCGGAGCGCTTGGCGGTGTCGACGATTTCAGAGGCGCTTTGGTCAATGACTCGGTAGTCATAACCTTGCAGTTTAATGCGAATGCGTGGGCCACTCATGATGGATAATTCTCAAAAAGGTTCGGATCAGGTCCGTGCCGGGGCACGGGAAGAAGTTTTCACAATCTGCTCAACAAGGCTGTTGGGCACCGGTTCAAAGTGGCTTGGCTCCATCGAGTAGGAAGCACGACCCTTGGACAGGGAACGAACGTCCGTCGAGTAACCGAACATCTGCTCGAGTGGCACAGTGGCGGAGATCTTAGTGATCACACCCTTGGACTGGATACCCTGAATCACGCCACGGCGACGATTGATATCGCCTACGATGTCACCCTGGAACTCATCCGGTGTCTCGACTTCGACCTTCATCACAGGCTCCAGCAACACGGGCTTGGCTTTTGCCATAGCATCACGGAAGGCGAAAATACCTGCCATGCGGAAGGCCATTTCGGAGGAGTCAACTTCGTGGAAGGAACCGAAAACGAGGCGCACCTTGAAGTCCACCACAGGGAATCCGGCAATGGTTCCGTTACGGGAAGCTTCCTTGATGCCCTCTTCGGTCGGCTTGATGTATTCCTTGGGGATCACGCCGCCAACAATTTCGTTGGAGAATTCGTAACCCTTGCCGGCTTCGAGAGGTTCGAGCTTGATCTCGGCATGACCGTATTGACCACGGCCACCACTTTGACGAACAAACTTACCATTACCGTCAGCGGGCAGCGTGATGCTCTCGCGGTAGGAAATCTGCGGTTTGCCAACAGCTGCCTCAACCTTGAACTCACGCAGGAGCCGGTCACGAATAATGTCGAGGTGCAACTCACCCATTCCGGAAATAATGGTCTGGCCACTTTCCTCATCGGAGCTGACCAGGAAGGTTGGGTCCTCTTCAGCCAGGCGCTGCAGTGCGAGCGACAGCTTTTCCTGATCACTCTTTGAAGAAGGTTCAACACTCATGCTGATGACTGGCTCCGGGAATGTCGGAGGCTCGAGCTCGATATCGACATGCTTGTCACGGAGTGTGTCACCAGTGCGCACGTCCTTGGCGCCAATGATGGCAACGATATCACCTGAGAAGGCGACGTCTATGTCTTCGCGACGGTCGGCGTGCATGACCATGAGTCGACTGATGCGCTCGGTCTTACCTGTACGGCTGTTGATCAGCGCAGAACCCTTGCGCAGGGTGCCCCGGTAGATACGGAAGAAAACAAGACGCCCAACAAATGGATCGGTGGCCAATTTGAAAGCGAGGCCAACAAGTGTATCATTGTCATCCGGCCCTACTTCGATGATTTTCTCTTCATCTTCGGCGTCGTGACCGGGCTGAGGCGGAATGTCCAGCGGGCTGGGCAGGTAGTCAACAACGGCATTCAGAACCTTCTGAACCCCCTTGTTCTTAAAAGCAGTCCCTGGGATCACGCCGACGATGGCATGGGCCAAAGTGGCTTTACGGATGCCCAGACGGAACTCGTCTTCAGAAATCTCTTCGCCTTCGATGTATTTTTCGGCGAGCACGTCGTCAAAGGCTGAGACGTCTTCAAGCAGCTTTTCACGATACTCGACAGCCTCATCCATGAGATCGGCCGGAATATCTTCGTCGCTGAACTTGCTGCCAAATTCAGTGTCTTCATACATGTGGGCGCGCATGGTCACGAGGTCGACCATTCCACGGAAATTCTCTTCGTTGCCGATCGGCAGGAAAAGCGGATGGGCATTGGCGCCGAGCTTTTCACGAATCTCCTTCACTGCAGAATGAAAATCGGCACCTGTCCGGTCCATCTTATTGATGAAGGCAATACGGGGAACGCCGTATTTGTTCATCTGACGCCAAACGGTTTCGGACTGAGGCTGCACACCGGCGACCGCACAGAACACTGCAACGGCACCATCAAGAACCTTCAGGGAACGCTCCACCTCTGCGGTGAAATCCACGTGCCCGGGAGTGTCGATCACATTGATCCGGTGCGGGATGTTGGCAAATGGACCCTTTTTAGTCGTCCACTCAGCAGTGATAGCTGCCGAAGTAATGGTAATGCCACGCTCTTTTTCCTGCTCCATCCAGTCCGTAGTAGCGCCACCTTCGTGGGTTTCGCCAATCTTGTGGATCTTTCCGGAGTAGAAGAGAATGCGTTCTGTTGTGGTTGTCTTACCTGCGTCAATGTGGGCTGCAATACCAATATTACGCTGGAATTCCAGCGGGCAAAGGCGGTCCTTGGCATTAACGGAAGAAACTTTCTTGGGATCAATCTTGTGACTCATGGGAACTATTACCAGCGAAGGTGAGCGAATGCGCGATTGGCCTGGGCCATGCGGTGAGTGTCATCCTTCTTCTTAACCACTCCGCCGGTGTTATTGTAGGCATCGACGATTTCGGCCGCGAGGTTCTCGCTCATCTTACCGCGACGGGAACGGGCAGAATTGATCATCCAACGGAAAGCAAGACTCTGCTGGCGCTCGAAGGGAATCTCAAGAGGCACTTGATAAGTCGTGCCACCAACGCGACGGCTCTTAACCTCGAGTTTCGGACGAACATTTTCGAGAGCGCCGAGAAGCAGATCCACCGGATCGCCTTTCTCGAGTTTCTCGCTTACGCGTTCAAAGGCACCATAAACGATGCTTTGGGCAATGGACTTCTTGCCGTCCAGCATCACCATATTGATCAGATGGCTGACCAGGGTGCTGTTGTAACGAGGATCCGCGATATGTTCGCGTTTTTCAGCTTTGCGTCGACGGGACATGACTATTCAATAAAACGGATAGAGGTTTACTTGGATTTCGGACGCTTAACGCCATATTTCGAACGGCTACGGCGACGCTTTTCAACACCTGTGCAGTCCAGAGTACCACGAACAATGTGGTAACGCACACCCGGCAAGTCCTTCACACGTCCACCACGCACGAGCACAACACTGTGCTCCTGGAGGCTGTGACCTTCGTCCGGAATGTAAGCGATGACTTCATACCCACTGGTGAGGCGTACCTTGGCAACCTTACGGATAGCCGAATTCGGCTTTTTCGGGGTACGGGTCATCACCTGGGTGCAAACGCCCCGTCGGAAAGGGTTGGACTTCAGTGCAGGCGACTTGCTCTTGGCACGGGCCAGCACCCGCGGCTTGCGGACGAGTTGATTGATTGTAGGCATAGGTTTCGCGTCGAAATTAAAGAAAAGCGGTCAAAGTAGACTTTTCCCTTTGGTCGGCAAGGAATTTCTTATTAAAAATATCCTTACCCGACATCCGGGACATTGGATTCCTCATCGGAAACAGAGGAACGGGTGAGTGTGTTGATCTTGAGGCGGCGATACTTCGGCAATCCTGTTCCAGCAGGGATCAGGTTGCCCATAATCACGTTCTCCTTGAAGCCTTCGAGGTGATCGATTTTTCCAAGGGTGGAAGCATCGGTCAACACACGCGTGGTTTCCTGAAAGGAAGCGGCGGAAATGAAGCTCTCGGTTTCAACCGATGCCTTGGTGATCCCCAACAGGATCGGCTCACCTTCTGCGGGTTGGCCGCCAGCTTCAGTGATGCGGTCATTGTCCTTCATGAACTTATCCCGATCAATCTGCTCGCCCCAGAAGAATTCGCCATCGCCCGGTTCGGTGATACGGACCTTGCTGAGCATCTGCGAAACAATCAACTCAATGTGCTTGTCATTGATGGTTACGCCCTGCAGACGGTAGACCTTTTGGATCTCGGAGATAATGTATTCCTGGACCGCATTGGGGCCGAGAATATCAAGAATTTCATGCGGATCGGCCGCACCTTCGGTCAGGTGCTGTCCCTTGCGGACAATGTCACCCGGCTGAACGATGATGTGCTTACCGTGCGGGATCAGGTGTTCTTCCTCCTGGCCACTCTCCTCATCGGTGATGATCAGGCGTTTCTTACCACGAACGGTTCCACTCATGGAGACAATGCCCTCAATTTTGGCCATTTCAGCAGCTTCCTTTGGACGGCGACCTTCGAACAGTTCAGCCACACGAGGGAGACCACCGGTGATGTCCTGGGTCTTTGAGGCCTGACGGGGAGTTTTGGCGAGCAGGGAACCACCATCGATTTCGTCGCCATCGACGACGGACACAGTTGCACCAGTCGGGATCGAATAAGTGGCGAGTGCTTTTCCGGACTCGTCGACCACTTCAATCTGCGGATTCAAATCTTCCTTGTGCTCCACAACCACGGTGGCAATCCGACCGGTGGCCGGATCGATTTCGCGTTTGACCGTTACACCCGGAATCATGTCCTTGAAGCGGATCGTTCCGGACTTTTCGGACAAAATCGGCACATTGAAGGGATCCCACTGAGCGAGGGTCGCACCCTCTTCAATACCGTCGCCATCACGTACGGTCAGAACCGCACCGGCTGGGATATTGTAGGTTTCCAGCTCCTTGCCCTTGGCATCAAGAATGAATATTTTACCGGTTTTGTTGAGCACAACCAGAGCGGCACCATTGTTTACTTCCACCAGACGCAGGCCAGCAAAACGAACCTTACCCGTGCTGCGAACCACGATATCCGCGGATTGAGCAAGCGCCGAAGCAATACCACCGATGTGGAATGTACGCATGGTAAGCTGGGTCCCCGGTTCACCGATGGACTGGGCGGCGATGATGCCCACTGCGGTGCCAACCTCGACGTAAGCGTTGGTTGCCGGGTTGATACCGTAGGCATTGGCCGGAAGGCTGTTCTTGGTCGCGTGGGTCAACGGAGAAAGAATCTTCACCCGCTCGATACCGAGTTCATCAATCCGGTTGGCGAGCTCCTTGGTGACCATCCCGGCCTCCGGAACGATAACTTCGTCCGGGTTGATTGGATTACGCACTTCCTGAGCCACACAGCGTCCGATGATACGGTCACGCAGAGGCACGATCTCGTCGTCCCCTTCATAGATGGCGGCTTTCCAGACACCGTCCCGGTTGCCGTCGTCGTCACAAGTGATAATGATATCCATTGCAACGTCACAGAGCTTACGGGTCAGGTAACCGGCATCCGCCGTCTTCAGGGCGGTGTCGGCGAGTCCTTTACGGGCACCGTGGGTAGAAATAAAGTATTCAAGGACCGACAGGCCTTCACGGAAGGACGAAAGGATCGGGCGTTCGATGATCTCGCCGGAGGGCTTGGCCATCAGACCACGGGTTCCGCACAATTGGCGAACCTGCTGTTTGTTACCACGGGCACCGGAATCCATCATCAAGTAGACGGGATTGACCTCCTTTTTGCCACCGTTGTGGTCCAAGTGCCGGAATACGGCAGAAGCGATTTCGTCAGTGGCTGCGGTCCAAATGTCGATGACCTTGTTGTAACGCTCACCACCGGTGATGATCCCCTTGCGGTACTGGTTCAACACATCTTTGATGCGGTCGCGGGCACGCTGGACAATGTCCACCTTCTCCGGCGGAATGATCATGTCCTCCATGCCGATCGAGATACCGGCCATAGTTGCAATCGAGAAACCGACTTCCTTGAGGCGGTCCAACATCAAAACAGACTCCTCATGGCCCGCCACCTGATAGGTCTGGTCAATGAGCTCACCGAGCTTCTTCTTGGCAACGGCAAAGTTCACAAAGCCGATCTTCTCGGGCCAGATGCCATTGAACAGCACCCGTCCCGGAGTTGTCAGCAGCACTTTTTCGTCCTTCTTTCCAAAGACAGTGTCCTTACCCACATTTGGGTTGGCAAAACGGATCCAATCGTGCTTGCCAATGACGCCATCGGCCTCGGCCATCAAGACCTCATCCACATCTCCGAACATAGGCACGCGCTCGCCTTCAACAGGCTCATTGCGGGGCTCCAGGGTCAGGTAATAGGCGCCCAGAACGATGTCCTGCGACGGAGTAAGAATCGGGTCACCACTTGAAGGCGAGAACACGTTGTTCGTGCTCATCATCAACAGCTTCGCTTCGAGGATTGCTTCGAGGGAAAGCGGAACGTGAACAGCCATCTGGTCACCGTCAAAGTCAGCGTTGTAAGCAGCGCAAACAAGCGGGTGCAGGCGAATGGCATCCCCTTCAATCAGAACGGGTTCAAAGGCCTGAATGGAAAGGCGGTGAAGGGTCGGCGCACGGTTCAGGAGAACCGGGTGTCCCTTGGTAACCTCTTCAAGGATGTCCCAGACTTCCGGCGACTTCTTTTCGATCATTTTACGAGCACCGCGCACGGTATGCACAAAACCGAGTTCCTTGAGCCGGCGAATGATGAAAGGTTCGAACAGAACCAGGGCCATCTTCTTCGGCAAACCGCACTGGTGCAGCTTCAAGTCTGGACCGATAACGATGACCGAGCGACCGGAGTAGTCGACGCGCTTCCCGAGCAGGTTCTGACGGAAACGACCCTGCTTGCCCTTCAGCATGTCACTGAGGGACTTCAAAGGACGGTTGCCGGCACCGGTGACAGCACGGCCATGGCGGCCGTTATCAAACAATGCATCCACCGCTTCCTGAAGCATGCGCTTTTCGTTGTGAATGATCACATCCGGCGTTTTCAGCATCAACAGGTTCTTCAAGCGATTGTTGCGGTTGATAACGCGGCGATAAAGGTCGTTGAGGTCGGAGGTCGCAAAACGGCCACCTTCCAGAGGAACGAGAGGACGCAGATCCGGCGGGATCACTGGGAGCACTTCGAGGACCATCCATTCCGGACGGGTTTCGGAGTGGATGAAGCCCTGGATCACCTTCAGTCGCTTGGACAGCTTTTTCTTGATCTGCTTCGAGCGCGTGTTGTGCATCTGCTCGTGAAGTTCATCCACAACGGATTGCATTTCCATGTGCTCGAGGATCTCGCGAATGGCACCGGCACCCATTTTCGCTTCGAAGGAATCGTCGCCATACTCGTCGAGGGCCGACTGGTATTCCTGCTCGGTGAGGAGTTGCTTTTCTTCGAGTGGAGTCTTACCCGGATCGGTGACAATGTAGTTCTCGTAGTAAATGACTCGCTCGAGGTTGCGGGCGGTCAAATCGAGCAGCAGACCAAGGCGGCTTGGCATGCTCTTGAGAAACCAGATGTGGGAACAGGGAACGGCGAGCTCGATGTGCCCCATGCGCTCACGGCGCACGCGGCTCACGGTAACTTCAACACCACAGCGGTCACAGATTACACCCTTGTATTTGATGCGCTTGTATTTTCCGCAGGCACATTCGTAGTCGCGCACCGGACCGAAAATCCGTTGGCAGAAAAGACCACCGGGTTCGGGCTTGAAGGTGCGGTAGTTGATAGTCTCGGGATTCTTGACCTCGCCCCGGGACCAGGAACGAATCGTATCCGGAGAGGCAATGGAAATGGAGACCTGGTCAAAAGACTGGTCGTGCTCGAATCCGAGCGCTTCGCGGGCTTCGCGTGTTTGGACTTCGTCACTCATGGCAGCTTAAAAATAAATTTGCGTTAGTTTGCGAAGGCGGAGGCAAGAGGATCTTGCTCACCCATCCGGATGTCGAGGCAGAGACTCTGCATTTCCTTCATCAGAACGTTGAAGGATTGCGGCGTTCCGGCCTGCAGGCTGTTATCGCCCTTGACCAGTTGTTCGTAGATGCGGGTTCGGCCCTGCACGTCGTCCGACTTCACCGTCAGCAACTCCTGCAGTGTATAGGCGGCACCATAGGCTTCGAGCGCCCAGACCTCCATCTCGCCGAAACGCTGACCACCGTACTGTGCCTTACCACCGAGCGGCTGCTGGGTGATGAGGCTGTATGGACCAACGGCGCGGGCGTGAATCTTGTCCGCAACGAGGTGATTCAGTTTGAGCATGTAGGTGTAGCCGACAACCACGTCCTGGTCCAGTTGGCGACCTGTGCGACCATCGAACAGGGTGCTCTTACCCGTCAGCGGCAGTTCGGCCTGGGAGAGATAGCCCTTGATCTTGTCCTCATCGATACCGTCAAAGACCGGCGTCGCGATTTTGATGCCAAGCTTCTTACAGGCAAATCCGAGGTGACACTCCAATACCTGACCCACATTCATCCGGCTCGGAACCCCTAGAGGATTGAGGCAGATGTCAACAGTGCTGCCGTCGGTCAGGTAAGGCATGTCTTCAATCGGAACGATGCGGGCGACAACGCCCTTATTGCCGTGACGACCGGCCATCTTGTCTCCGACCTGAATCTTGCGCTTCACAGCGACGTAGACCTTCACATTTTTGATCGTTCCGGAATCCACGTCATCACCGGACTCGACCGACTCAATGCGACGCTCCTGCTCCTCTTCGAGCTCATCAAACTTCGATTTGAAGCTTTCGATGATCTCCATGATCTTGATGCGCACCGGCGAAGGATCGATTTCGATCGACTTGTAAACCGCAGCCAAGCGACGCAGCAGCGTCTTGGTGATCTTGCGGTTGGCTGGAATGATGACTTCCCCGGTTTCGCCGTTAGTGACGTCCAAAGGAATCTTTTCCCCGAGAAGAATGTTTGAGAGGCTCTCCGTCAGGGATTCGCGCAGCTTATCGATCTGGGTGCGAAACTCTTCGTTGATCTTCTTGATCTGACGACGGCGGTCGGAGGCGGACAGCTTTTCCGACTCCCCTTCCACACGGCTGGAAACCTTGACGTCCATCACAATGCCGTAGGCGCCCGAAGGGACCAGCAGCGAAGTGTCTTTGACGTCAGCAGCCTTCTCACCGAAAATAGCGCGCAGCAATTTTTCTTCCGGAGCCAGTTCGGTTTCACTCTTTGGAGTGATTTTACCGACGAGAATATCGCCCGGTTTCACCTCGGCACCGACGCGGATAACCCCATCGTGATTAAGGTTGCGAAGGGCTTCCTCACCAACATTCGGGATGTCCCGTGTTATTTCCTCAGGTCCGAGCTTCGTGTCACGCGCGGTAACTTCAAACTCTTCGACGTGAATAGAGGTGTAGACGTCATCCCGCAGCAAACGCTCACTGATCAGGATAGCATCTTCGAAATTATAGCCATTCCAAGGCATGTAGGCGACGAGCACATTGCGACCGATGGCCAGTTCGCCGTCTTCCGTCGCGGCACCGTCGGCCAGCACATCCCCTGCCTTGATCTTCTGTCCTTTGGCAACAATCGGCTTCTGGTTGAAGCAGGTACCGGCATTGGAACGGAGGAACTTGCGCAGCGGGTAGTAATAGAAACCGCTTTTCGCATCGCTCTTCGGCTTTTTCGGCAAACGGGCTGGAAGGTTTCCGTCTTCAGTGACAATGATGCGCTTCGCATCCACCGAGGCGACAATTCCATCGGCATCCGCAACCGTTACGGTCTTGGAGTCGCGTGCAACCAGAGCCTCTACGCCGGTACCTACAAAAGGAGCTTCCGTCTGCAGCAGTGGCACACCCTGACGCATCATGTTCGAGCCCATCAAAGCGCGGTTGGCGTCATCGTGCTCAAGGAAGGGAATCAAGCCCGCAGCGACTGAAACCACCTGCTTCGGCGACACGTCCATTAGGTGCACTTCTTCCGGGTCGATTTCAATAAAGTCATCGCCACGACGGGCGGTCACTTTGCCAACCAGGTTATTGCCCTCGAGCACCGAATTGGCCTGGGCGATGATCTTGCCTTCTTCCTGATCGGCGTTGAGGTAAAGGACCTCTTCGCTGACCACACCTTCTTTCACGGTGCGGTAAGGAGTTTCGATGAAACCGAATTCATTGACCCGGGCATAAATCGAAAGACTATTGATCAAACCGATATTCGGACCTTCCGGCGTTTCAATCGGGCAGATCCGGCCATAGTGGGATGGGTGCACGTCACGCACTTCGAAGCCTGCACGCTCACGGTTCAAACCACCGGGCCCGAGTGCCGACATGCGGCGCTTGTGGGTAACTTCAGCAAGCGGGTTGATCTGGTCCATGAACTGGCTGAGCTGACTGCGGGCGAAGAAATCACGGATCACAGTGCTCAAAGCCTTGGGATTGATCAGCTTCTGCGGCGTGACGGAGTCAACACTGCCATCATAAAGGGTCATGCGCTCCTTGACCAGACGCTCGGTCCTGGCCAGGCCAATGCGGCACTGATTCATGAGCAATTCACCCACGGTCCGCACACGGCGGCTGCCAAGGTGATCAATGTCGTCGAGGACGCCCTCCCCTTTTTTCAGGCGGATGAGGTATTTGGTCGCTTCAACAATGTCTTCAACGTTGACCACCCGGGTATCCAGATCGGTCTCAAGTCCAAGCTTCTGATTGATCTTGTAGCGACCCACACGACCGAGGTCGTAGCGTTTAGGGTCCATGAACAGCCGCTTAAGCAATGCCTTGGCGTTGGTCGTTGTCGGCGGTTCTCCCGGGCGGAGGCGCTTGTAAATATCCTTGAGCGCTTCCTCTTCGTTACGGGTCGGATCCTTTTTCAGGCAGCGGATAATGGCTCCGTCATCAATGGTGGTATCGATCACACGCACCTTATTGATGCCGGCAGCTTCAATGCTGCGGACAATGGTTTTGGTCAAAGGCTCAAAGGAGCGTGCAAGCACAGCGCCCTTGTCGGCATCGACCAGGTCTTCAACCAACACGAGGCGGCTGACGCTCTCCATGCTGAGAGCTTCCTTAATGCTCAGCTCGTCGATCGAATAGAAGAAATTCAAAATCTCGTAATCGCTGCCATAGCCCATGGCACGCAGCAGTGTGGTCACAAGGAACTTGCGGCGGCGGCGGCGGCGATCGAGATATACGTAGAGCAGATCGTTCTGGTCGAACTGCGTCTCCAGCCAGGTTCCACGGTCGGGAATTATGCGGAAGCTGTGCAGGGTCTTTCCGCTGGTGTGCGGACTGACCTCAAAGGCGATACCAGGGGAGCGGTGCAACTGGCTGACCACGACACGTTCTGCGCCATTGATGATGAAGGAGCCACGCTCAGTAATCATCGGCATTTCACCCATGTAAATCTCTTCGTCCTTGATGGCCTCTTCTTCACGCAGGCGCAACTTCACATAGAGCGAAATCGAATAGGTCGTGCTTTCGCGAATCGCTTCCATCTCGGTCATTTTAGGACCGGCGAGCGTGTACGAGACATACTCAAGACTGCAGCGTCCGTCGTAGCTCTCAATCGGAAAGACTTCCTTGAGAACCGCCTCGAGACCGAGGTGCTTGCGCTGTGATGGAGGCAATTCGGACTGCAGAAATTCCCGGAAGGAATTGATCTGAATCTGAATCAGATTCGGTGGTGGAATTACCTCTTTAAGTTTACCGAAATTAATGCGCTCGGACATATGTTGGATCGATTTGGAATATTACGCGGGTGAGATTCCGGAACAGGAACGGGAAAGAGAGAAAACACAAACAGGCCAGACAGGTCCATGAACGGACCTGACTGGCTGTTTGGAAATAAGATTTGAACGATAACTGTTCAGTTTACTTAACTTCGACTTTAGCGCCAGCGGCTTCGAGCTTTTTCTTGATTTCTTCGGCATCGTCCTTGGAAGTAGCTTCCTTGACAGCCTTAGGAGCGCCCTCGACGAGGTCCTTGGCTTCCTTGAGGCCGAGACCGGTGATGCTGCGGACTTCCTTAATAACGGCGATCTTGTTGCCACCGGCTTCCTTAAGGATGACGTCGAACTCAGTCTTTTCCTCTTCGGCAGCAGCTTCGCCACCGGCAGCAGGGCCAGCAGCGGCAACGGCGACCGGAGCAGCGGCGCTAACGCCCCACTTTTCTTCGAGGTCTTTGACCAAGCCGGCAATCTCGAGCACGGACTGGTTGCTGAGCCATTCAATTACGTTTTCGCGTGTGATGTCTGACATAGTGTGTCTTTCCTTTCCGATGTGATTAGCGCGACTCGCACGGCATGTGCTTTTGACGTTTAAGGAGCTTTCTCCCTAACCACTTCATTCGGGTTAAATTGAAACGATCAGGCTTCGCCTTCCTTGTCGGCTTTGGCCTGGAGGACATTGAGCATGCTCTGCGGCACGGCCTGAACGACGCGTACCAGCATGGTTGCTGGCTGATTGAGGAGTCCAAGCAACTGGGCCTTGAGGACTTCCTCGGTCGGCAGCTTGGACAACTCAGTGATCTCGGCAGCACTCAATGGGTTTTTGGACAGGGATCCACCCTTAACCTCAAGCTTCTTGGTGTCCTTTATGAACTTTTCAAGAACCTTGGCTACGCCGGGAGGGTTGGTGCCGCCGACCACAATAGCGGTCGGACCAGACAGCAACTCGGAGGCGATTTCGATCTCGCGCTCCTGGGCTGCACGGCTGAGAATGCGGTTCTTGACCACGTGAAACTCTGCGCCATATTCAGCCAATTGCTTGCGCAGGTTTTCGGTCTCGGCAACCGTGACTTTGGTAAAATCTGCGAAGAAGACGTAGTCCGACTTGTCGAGGTAGCCTCCGGTTTCTTCTACTAAAAATTTCTTTTCAATCTGCATGACGGATTCCTCGAATTAGTATTTTGCGTAGATGGAGGGGTCCAAACGGACTCCTGGTGTCATGGTGCCGGAAATCGACATCGAACGAATGTAGCGCTGCCCCTTGAGGCCGCTAGGTTTGACCTTGCCAATCGCCTCAATAACAGTTTCCAGGTTTTCCTTCAACTGCTCGGCGTTGAAAGAACGTTTGCCGACAACCACTCCAATATTGGCGGTCTTGTCCATTTTGAACTCAACACGGCCACCGGCTTTCAAGCTCTGGATGGTAGCTTCGACATCGTCGGTCACCGTTCCGGATTTTGGATTCGGCATCAGGCCGCGGGGTCCGAGGACACGGGCGACCTTGCGCACTTCTTTCATCGCTGCAGGCGTGGCGACTGCGACGTCGAAATCGGTCCAGCCGTCGAGCACCTTGGCGATCAGGTCGTCCATTCCGGCCTCAACTGCACCCGCTTCCTTGGCAGCATCCGCATTGTCACAGAAAGCGACAATACGCACCGACTTGCCAGAGCCATTTGGCAGCTCAACAATACCGCGAACCATCTGATTGGATTGGCGCGGATCGACACCGAGATGCGCGGATAGCTCGACGGTTTCGTCGAAGCCTGCGGCGGGAAACTTGGCGAGAACCTCAATGGCCTCGTCGAGCGGATATTTGTTCAGGCGGTCAAATGACGACCGGGCCTGATTAATGCGTTTGCTTGTATTGGGCATGATATAAACTCCCTCCGTGGAGGTTTTAGCGTTTGTTCAAAAAGCGAATCAGTCGATGACTTCAATGCCCATCGAGCGGGCGGTGCCCTCGATGATCAGGCCAGCTGCTTCCGGCGAGTTGGCATTGAGGTCCTTTTTCTTGGTTTCAGCGATTTCTGCGACCTGCTTGCGGGTCACCTTGCCGACCTTGTCTTTGTTCGGAACACCCGAACCCTTGGCAATTCCAGCCGCCTTTTTGAGGAGGATAGAAGCCGGAGGCGACTTGGTGATAAAGGTAAACGAGCGGTCTGCATAGACCGTGATAACAGTCGGCAGAATCGTGCCAGCCTGGTCTTTTGTACGGGCATTGAAGTCCTTACAAAAGGCCATGATGTTCACACCGGCCGCACCGAGAGCGGGACCAACCGGAGGTGCCGGATTGGCAGATCCAGCCGGAAGCTGCAACTTGATGGTTCCTGTAATTTTTTTAGCCATTGGGATTTGCTAGGTTTTTCTGTCCCCTACTCCGAAGAAGAGGCATCTCGGTGCCAGGACGTCATTTAATTAGTTGTTTTCTTCGGTAATGCGTTCGACCTGCCAGTATTCCAGTTCAACCGGAGTAAAGCGGCCGAAAATCGACACTGAAATTTTGAGCTTGCCGCGATCGGGATCGATTTCGTCGATCCGGCCGTTGAGATTAAGGAAAGGTCCATCGGTGATTTTGACTTCTTCACCCACTTCATACTGAACTTTTGGCACTTCCTTACCTTCGGCTTCAGCAACCTGGTTGAGAATGCGTTCAATCTCGGAGGTTTTGAGTGCGGCGGGTTTCTTGCCGCCGGCAAAGCCGATGACGCCATCCGCACCGTTGATGTAATACCAAACCTTCTGGTTGACCACCCCATCCTCGTCATACAAACGACAGTGAATGAAGATGTACCCTGGGTAGAGCTTGCGCTGGCGCTGGGACTTTTTGCCCTGCTTGACCTCGGATACGGTCTCGGTCGGCATCAACACCTCAAAGATGTAGTCTTCCAATTCGTTGTCAGCGATGTAGCGATCAATGTAACGTTTGGCCGCCTGCTCCTTGTTGGAGAGGACCTGGACCACATACCACTGGCCATCGCGAATCGGATTGCTAACTTCAGACACCATTCAACCTTCTCTTAATAGATACAAAATAGGATTCCACGGGCGGAGCCTTAACCACGCACCCAATTCGTCAGCAGCTGCACCCAGTTATAAACACTGAAGTCAGCCACAGCCACGTAAATACCTAACAGGATCGTAGCAATAAAGACAACGATCGTGCTGTCACGCAGTTCGGTCTTGGTCGGCCAGACGGCCTTTTTCAACTCCAGCGAGGTTTCCCCGAAGAAGATGCGGATTTTTCGAAATGGGTTCGCCATTGTGGATTAGATTTAAGAGAAAAGATGGCAGGGCAGGAGGGACTCGAACCCCCAACCAATGGTTTTGGAGACCACTACTCTACCAATTGAGCTACTGCCCTGCAAAATTTGAGAAGAGGGAAGCCGGGAGCCCTTTACAGGACACCCGGCAACCGAAAAGGTTTATACCCGGAAAGTTAATTACTTAATGATCTCCGTAATACGACCGGCACCGATGGTGCGACCGCCTTCACGGATAGCGAAGCGCTGACCAGGCTCCATAGCGATTGGCTTGCCGAGCTCGATGTCGACTGACAAGTTGTCGCCAGGCATGACCATTTCAACATCCTTGGGGAGGTTGAGGATACCGGTAACGTCCGTGGTGCGGAAGTAGAACTGCGGACGATAGCCGGTGAAGAACGGAGTGTGACGGCCGCCTTCTTCCTTGTTGAGAACGTAGATCTCAGCCTTGGCTGCAGTGTGCGGAGTAATCGAACCGGGCTTGGCGAGCACGTGACCGCGCTCGACGTCGTCCTTGGCAATACCACGCAGGAGGAGTCCAACATTGTCGCCTGCTTGACCTTGGTCGAGCAGCTTGCGGAACATTTCCACACCGGTAACAACCGTCTTGCGGGTGTCGGTGAGGCCAACGACTTCAACTTCTTCGCCAACCTTGACGACGCCACGCTCAATACGACCGGTGGCAACAGTGCCACGACCCGTGATCGAGAAAACGTCCTCAACGGACATGAGGAAAGGCTTGTCGACTTCGCGCTGAGGCTCTTCGATTTCAGCGTCGATAGCTTCGATCAGCTTGCTGAGGGACTCAACACCTTCTGGCTTGCCTTCGAGGGCGCCGAGGGCGGTTCCACGAACAACAACAGCGGCATCGCCGTCGTACTGGTACTTGCTGAGGAGCTCGCGCACTTCCATCTCAACCAACTCGAGCAGGTCTTCGTCGTCGAGAAGGTCAACCTTGTTCAGGAAGACAACAATCTTCGGCACGCCGACCTGGCGGGCGAGGAGGATGTGCTCGCGTGTCTGCGGCATCGGGCCGTCAGCAGCACTCACAACCAGAATAGCACCGTCCATTTGAGCGGCACCGGTGATCATGTTCTTAACGAAGTCCGCGTGTCCCGGACAGTCTACGTGAGCGTAGTGACGGGTTTCGGATTCGTATTCAACGTGCGCCACAGCAATGGTGACGGTTTTGGTGTCATCCCGCACGGTACCACCTTTGGCGATATCCTGATAGGACTTGAACTCAGCAAGGCCTTTGTCGGACTGAACCTTCAAAAGAGCGGTGGTGAGAGTGGTTTTACCGTGGTCAATGTGACCAATGGTGCCCACATTAACGTGCGGTTTAGTTCTGACGAATGTAGCTTTAGCCATGGTAGCTATTCGGTTTGATTTGAATTAGTGCGAAAAACGCGATGAATGGATTGAACTTTAATGAATCTTTAAGACATGGAGCCCTCGAGCGGATTTGAACCGCCGACCTCTTCCTTACCAAGGAAGTGCTCTACCGACTGAGCTACAAGGGCGCATGTAGAAAAGGATTCGAAGAAAGTTGCGCAATTTGCTGAGCCAGCCCTCGAAGGTCAAGTATAATTCGGGTAAGAATCGGTTTTTTTTGAAAAGCTGCAGCAAGTCTAACTCCCTACAATGGACAGCCGTCTTCATTCCTCAAGAGAATACCAGGTGATGCGCCAGTAACCGTCGCCGGTTGCAGGCCGAATGTAGCCGGCATCAATGCGCTCCAGAAGCTGGAGGTCCCAATCCGAGAAACCGGATGAGCGGTCGAGCTGAACGCTTCCCGGCAGGCGGCCGTGAACTATCTGATGACTGGTGACCGCTGGATCAGGAATCCCTTCAAAGGGCATCCGGTCGCTGTCCATCGGCAGGCTCACATACTGTCGCCTGCCACTGACCGTGTCGACCGCCTCTCCCACCAGCCGCAAGTTCCGGATCTCAGGTGCTGCAGCAAGCGAAGTTTCGGGCAGCAACTGGCCCCGGCGCCCAAAACCACGTAGATCCAAGCGAGCTTCAGCGGGCACCAGCTCATTGAAAGATGGTACGCTGCCAACGGATTGGGGGGTCGGCAACCGGATACCCGCCAGGGTCAGATCAGGGGGATAGGACGAAAACAGTTCGGTTTCCTCCTGCAAGCTGGCAACCTGATTGATGTCGGCAGCGTGATTCCAACGGGTCGGCAGGAACAGCGAAGCGGGATCGCGCAAGGCCGCCTGCTCGGCGAGCATGGAATCAAGCGCACCTTCCTTGCCGGAAAGAAAAAAAACAAAGGCTTCGTCCCGAACCGGAGATTGCTTCTCAGGCATCTCAACCTGAATCCAAAACAGGCCGGCAACGTGAACCGCCAAGCCTCCTACCGCGATCGCAATTGCGATCAGGGGCATTGAAAAGGGATTGCGCTTCCAGGGGCTCTCCATCGCTCAAAACGGGTTTTGTCCGGACCATATATCTTCGGCAGCAAGCTGGACCTGGTGAAAGCCCGCTTCACGGGCCATGTCCATCAACCCAAACAGGTGTTCCAGATTCATGCTCACATCTGCCATCACCAGCAGAACCAGTGGTTCCTGGGCTTGTTGCTCGACGTAAGCACGCAAGGTGGAAGCCAGCCGTTCCTCAGGAATTTTCAGCCCCTGAAAGAATACGGAGCCGTGCAGATCGATGGTTAGAGCGGCCGTGGGAGTGGCCAGCGTGTGCGTAAAGCTGGTTGCCCGCACGAGATCCAGCTCCATGCCGGGGGCCTGAACGAAGCGGGAAACAGCCAGCGCAAAGACCGCCAGAATGATCAACAGGTCGATAAATGGGGTTGGATCCAGACCGCCCTGTGGGCGCCGCCGCATGCGCTGCTGCAAATTAAGAGGATCAACCAGGCTCGACATCTTTAAGCTCCGTTTTCGGGCCATTTGCGGCATCACCGTTTAGCAGGTGCTGCATCAAATGGTGCCCGGCATACTCCATGTCGTGAACCAAAGCCCGCACCCGCCCGCTCAGAAAATGATGGGCGACGTGCGACATCACCGCAATGATCAGCCCAATTACAGTTGTCAAAAATGCCTCCCCAACGGTTCCCACGAGCGCTCCAAAAGTGGGATAAGCTGTAGCATCGCCCCGCTGTAGAGCCATAAACCCGCCCATAAGCGCCAATAAAGTACCAATCAGGCCGAGCAGGGGTGCGATCCGTGCAATGGCTGCCAAAGCTGCAATACGCCGCTCAAGAATGGGAATCTCCACCAGCGCTGCCGATTCGATTGACCGCCGCAAAGAGGCCTCGTCTTCCCGCGCATGCAACAAAGCGGCTTTGACAACCCCCGGGACCGGCCCCGGGGTCTCTTCACAAACTGTCAGGGCCTCCACCAAGCGGCCCTTGCCGAGCAGGTTTTTAATACCGTCCAGGAAGGGTTCCGTGCGGATCTGCCCCTTATGGAGAAAGAGAAGGCGCTCCACAAAAATGGTAAAGCCAAACAGGCTGACCGCAAACAGCAGCCAGACCAGGGGTCCTCCCCTTTCGAGGAGAGAGTATTCAAGGTAAACATCCATCATGGTATCGCAAAAGGCTCTGTATTTAATCGGCGGGCAGCCAAATGGCTCCCGGGGAACTGATGGGCGACCAAGCCTCGGTAGAGGCGCCGGGCGCCGGCGGTATCACCCTGACTCTCCAACTGCTCGGCCAGGGCGATCAGGCCACGACCGACCCAGTAGCGCCCGCTCGCACCAAGCGTTCCGTACTGCTCGGAATCAGGCTGCAGATAGCGTTCGGCCAGCAACCACAGGGTCGCCGCCCGAGCGCCGAGCTGACCACGGATCTGATAAACAGTCGCAGCCTTGTAAACAGCTTCCGCGCGAAGGTCCGAAGGCGCCGAGCTCAGCAGCATAAGGCGCTCGTAAGCAACCAGCGCATCTTCCAGTCTATCCGGATCCTGACTGGCCTGCGCAAGCAGGCAATCCGCCCGACTCATCTCCGCTCGGTAGCGCTCCGGATGGTCGGGATGGGAACGGATCAAGCGGTCGTAAACAATCAGCGCAGTGCCAAAATCATTCAACCGCCGCAAAAGGTCTCCCTGCTTCAGGCGCGCGTAGAAAACAAGGCCATGATCCGGGTAGTCATCGACCAGACGCTCCAAAAGCTGAACCGCCTCACGCAATTGAGACTGAATCCCCCGCCCTTCGGCATGAATCGCGGCCTCCCACAGGGCGATGGGAGCGTAGCGGCTGTCCGGGAACAGGTTCACCAACTGAATCAGCGATTGCTGAGCATCCACCAGAGCATCGCCCCTCGCCGACTGGCGCGCCTCAACCAGAAAGGACAGAATAGCAGGCCCCGAGCCCTCAAATTCCTCACGCAATTGAGCGAATACAGCCTGAGCCTCGGACGCATCCCCGAGCGCATACCACGCCTCCCCGATCAGCATCAGGGTATGGCTTATAACCCCATCGCGCAACTCCCCTTGCAACTGGGTGTAGCTTCCATCGCCGTCCCTCAAGCGCGCCAGCAGGACCTGAGACTGCTCCAGAGCGGAATCTGGAGCACCGATATCCAGAGTCAAGCGCGCACGCAGCCAGGCCAGGCGCACCGACAGCTCAGTATCCGCAGCAACGGTCATACCGGAATCGGAAAGCAGGTTTTCGAGGCGCTCAAGCGCCCCGTCGACTGCATCCCCGGCCTTGAGTGCGTCCATCAAATTCCATTCGGCCCTCCAACGGGTTCCGGCGTCCAGACGTCCCTCCGAGCCCGCATTGTCGAGGATTGCCGTCGCGCGGTCCAGACGACCGGCTTCTATTTCAGACTGAACCTGCTGATACAGAGCCCGAGCGATGAGCTCAGGATCCCGCAACTCCTGCAGGACGCTACTGTAGGCGTCCGAAGCACTGACAAAGTCTCCGTTCAAATAATAGCAGTCTGCCATCAGAAGCCCCAGTTGGGCCCGGCGCGCGCCCTCTGGAATCCGCTGGCGGAGGCGGTTCAGGTAGCCGGCAGCGGTCCGGTAACGGGGAGGCTCCCTTTCCCAGGACAGCTGCGCCAGCAGGCGCAGGGCCTCAACCGCCAGCGGCGAATCCGGGTAATTCTGCAACAGCGCCTGCGCATCCGTTTCCGCTTCGGCGACGGCGCCCCCGGCAGCGGCGAGCGTGGCCCTCAGGGCCAGCATCTGCTGTCGCAGGGGATGAGGCCTGGGGGAATCCAACCACTCACTCAAGGCCTCCAGAAAACGGGCCCGGGGATTGCCATCAGTGGACCCCTGCGCGAGCAAAAACAATGCCGCTTCAAGGGTGTAAAGGTCTGCGGATGTATCTGAAATAAGCTGGGTCAGGGCCAGCCGTCCGCGCCCACTGTGCTCACCGGCGATCATGCCCAATAAAAACAGAAACTGCGGCCGCAAACCCGAGCGGGTGAGTCCGGGCATTTGCAACTGACGGTCAATCAGCTGCAAAGCCTCTTCCATGCGGCCATGCTGCGCCAAGCCGATGGCCAGCAGGCGCGCGGCTTCAAAGCCGCCGAGCTCGCCCTGCAAATGGCGTGCGGTTTCCCTCAAACCACCCAAAGTCGCCTCGCTCGGCGGGCCGCCCCGTAGTTCCTGGCGAAATCGTGTAATCTCAAAATTGGCACGAAGTACGGCCGAGTCCGCAAGCTGCTCGGCCCGCTGAAACCAGTCCGAGGCAACATCGAGGTTTCGGTCCGCCTGATAATTTAGGGCCCGAAACAATGCATACCAGGCGCGCTCATCACGGTCGAGTCGATCGGAATCGATCGCCGCCAACAATTCCAGCATGCGTGAACGCTGGTTCTGACTGAATGCGATGGCAGCCTCGATCAGGCGCAGGCTGTCATTGTCAGGCAACGGATAGGCCCGCAGCGCAGCCCCTGCCCGACTCATATTCCCAAGCGCGACCCAGGACCGCAAACGAATCAGCCAGACCGACTCCAATACCGAATCGGCCCAGTAGCTGCGGTCCGAAGCTTCAGGCAATAACTCAAGAGCGAAGGCAGGAAAGCCACTGGCGAGCGCCGATTCCGCCGCTTCGATCCGCAGGCGGTCACGCGCCCACTCCAAACTGTCCACCGGAACATCGACCAAGGGCACAGCGCCCGCGGGAGAAGCCTGAGCAACTGCCACGCCGGAAAACGCAGGCAGACAGAAGCCTACGGCCAACAGGATTATTAAAACGGGATTTCGCATCAACGCTTAAAGCATCCCATCTTTCGCGACACCTGCGCCAAGGCAAGAGAAAGTCTCTATCCGAATTTCAGATGTTCTGGTTATTTGACAATCACCCACCCGGCTGCCAGCCTACGCCCCCATGCTACCAGCTGATGCGGACACTTTCGACACCATCCCCGAAGCGATCGACGCCATAGCGGCGGGCGAACTGGTGATCGTCACTGACGATGAGGACCGGGAAAACGAGGGCGATCTCGTTTTGGCCGGAACCCTCGCCACACCGGAAAAAATAAACATGATGATCCGCCACGCACGCGGCCTCATCTGTGTCCCCACTACCGAACCGCAGCTTAAGCGCCTTGGTATCAATCCAATGGTGGCCAACAACCGCGAATCCCACAGCACCGATTTCACTGTCAGCGTTGACGCCGCGGAAGGCATTACAACCGGGATTTCCGCCGCCGACCGCTGCCACACGATTCAACTCCTCGCCAACCCCCAGTCCACGGCCGACCTGCTCGTGCAGCCGGGTCACATCTTCCCACTGCGCGCCCGGCCGGGTGGTGTGCTTCAACGCGCCGGCCACACCGAGGCAGCCGTGGACCTCGCCTCCCTTGCGGGCCTGCCACCAACCGGTGTCATCTGCGAAATCCTCAATGAAGACGGCACCATGGCGCGCTTGCCGGAATTGATAGAATTCCGCAAAACTCACGGGCTAAAAATGGTTTCGATCAAACAGCTGATCGAATACCGTCACAGCCGGGAGAAGCTGGTTGAAAAGGTCGGCCAGCAGCGCCTCGAAAACGAACTGGGCCACTTCGATCTACATATCTTCCGTTCCATCCTCGACAATCGCATCCATTTCGCCCTGACCCTGGGTGAATTGGGACCGCAGCCCACGCTGGTGCGCGTGCAGTCAGAAAACGTGCTGGCAGATGTCTTTCATTTCATGCCGAAACCCACCGGCAAAAGTTCACTCGACGCCGGCCTCGCGCGAATCGCCAAAGACGGCCACGGGGTCTTCGTCTACATCACCCGTCCCTGCGGTGGGCTCGACCTCAAAAGCAAAGTGCCGGGCGATCCTGCCCAGTGCGAGGTGGAAGTCAGCTCAAGCAGCGATTTCCGCAGCTATGGTCTAGGGGCCCAGATTCTCACCGAGCTAGGTCTCAAACAGATCCGCCTGCTTTCCTCCTCCCACCGGCGGCACATTGCGCTGGATGGATATGGTCTGGAAATCGTTGAGCACCTGCCGCTGGCATAACGCGAACTCAACAAACCTCCATTTTTCTTGCCGTGCGAAACTGCATTTGAAAACTGCGAGCCCAGTGAAAATGCTCCCTTTGACTCTGTTCCTCTACCTTCGCATCGAACTCTAAAGACATGCTCGACTGGCAAATCATTCTGATCTTTGTCCTGCTCATAGCGACGCTGGCAAGCTTTGCGATGGAGAAAATCCCGCCGGACCTTACGGCGATGTCGTTGTTTGCGATCCTGCTCGTCACAGGACTCCTCCCTATCAATGACGCCCTCAGAGTCTTCAGCAACCCGGCCCCGATAACCGTCGCCGCCATGTTCATCATCAGCGCTGCTCTCGAACGCTGTGGCGCCATCGATATGCTCGCCGGGAAATTGAATAAGCTACCAATGATGGCGTATGCGCCCCTGCTCCTTTGCGTTATGCTGCCGGTCGCGACGATCTCTGCATTTATAAACAACACCCCGGTGGTTGTGGTCTTCCTGCCAATCGTCCTGAGCCTGGCCCGGCGGATGGATATTCACGCCTCCAAGCTCCTGATCCCTCTGTCATACGCATCTATTTTTGGCGGCAGCTGCACACTGATCGGGACCAGCACCAACATTCTGGTCAGCTCGGTTGGTTCGGACCGGGGACTCGAAAGCTTTCACATGTTCGAATTGGCTTGGGTGGGTATCCCTATTCTGGTGGCTGGCATGCTTTATTTGGTTCTCTTTGGCTCCAAACTCCTGCCTGTCCGGGAAACCCTCTCGTCGATCCTCTCCGAGGATGAACGCCGGGAATACCTGTTGGAAGCATTTGTCCACGACAATTCGGCGCTAATCAATAAGACAGTCAAAGAAGCCCTGAGCTCCAGAAGCGGACTTCGCATTCTCGAAGTCATTCGCGATGGCGTCGCGCTCAGGGGCGAGATAGCGAGTGTTCAGTTGCTCGGAGGCGATCGTCTGGTGATGGCGGCCCGTCCCAAGGGCGTGGCCCAGGCGCGGGCATTGCACGGCATCGACCTGTCTTCCGAACTGGGTGAAGGGGTTGAGGCGATTTCTTCCAGTGAGGGCATCATAGTCGAGGCGGTGATTGGTCCACAATCGAGTATTATCGGAAAAACACTTCCCGAAATCAATTTTCGCCAACGCTTCCGCATGGTCGTATTGGCAATTCACCGGCGGGGACGCAACCTTCGCAGCCAGATCGACTCCATTGAGTTGGAGTTCGGCGACACACTGTTGCTCCTGGGCACCGAAAACGCAGTCACAAACCTGCAATCCAGCAACGACATTATCACGCTGGATCGCCCGCCTGTTCCTGCCCAGGACCGCCGTGGGCGTCTGCCTCTGGTGATCGCAGCTATTGCTGCCGTTGTCGGAGGCTCGGCGCTGGGACTGTATCGTATCGAAGCGGCAGCAATCGTCGCCTGTGTGTTTCTTTTCCTCACCGGCTGCGTCAGCCCGAAGGAGGGCTACAAAGCCATACAGTGGAACATCCTGTTCATCATATTTGGTATGCTCGGAATGGGTGCGGCAATGGAGCTAACTGGAGCCTCCAGGCTTATGGCTACCCAAATTGACTTCATCGTTTCCAATTTCGTCGCAGACCCGCTAAAGCCCCTGGTGCTGCTGGCACTGGTCTACCTACTGACTTCTTTCCTGACCGAAATCCTCTCCAACAATGCTGCTGCAGTCTTGATGGCGATTCTAGCGATTGGACTGGCTGAGACACTGGGGATCGATCCTAAGCCTTTTTTAGTTGCAGTCGCAATGGCCGCCTCCGCAAGTTTTGCGACACCAATTGGATATCAAACCAACACTTACGTCTACGGTATTGGGGGCTATCGTTTCGGCGACTTCCTGAAAGTCGGCATTCCGCTGAATCTTCTGTCCTTTGTCGTCTCAATTACTGTAATCCCATTGATCTGGGGTTTCTAACTGACAGTTCAGCCCCAGTCACCTAACATTGACAGATGCCACGGCGCTTCACTAAACCTGCATCCCTTACATTATGGAAAAAGCGGAATTCACACTGGAATTTGAAAAGCCATTGAGAGACCTTCAGCAGCGGCTGGAAGCTCTGTACGCGACTTCCAAGGAGCAGAACTTTGATGTTTCGGCAGAAATGGAGGCGATTGAAGCCCGCCTTGAAGCTACCAAACGCCAGATTTATTCCGACCTCACTGCATGGCAACGGGTGCAACTGGCCCGGCATCCCAAACGCCCCTATTCGCTCGACTACATCGGCCGGATTTTTACCGATTTCCAGGAGCTGCACGGCGACCGCTGCTACGGGGACGATCAGGCACTGATCGGCGGAACCGCTTGGTTTGAAGGGTCTCCAGTCATGATCATCGCCCAGCAGAAGGGCCGCGATGTGAAGGAAAACCTGCGCCGCAACTTTGGCATGCCGCATCCGGAAGGCTACCGCAAAGCACTGCGCCTGATGCAACTGGCGGAGCGCTTCAACCTGCCTGTTATCTCTTTCATCGACACCAAAGCCGCATTTGCCGGGATCGGCTCCGAGGAGCGCCACGTCTCCGAAGCGATCGCCCGCAACCTGCGTGAAATGGCCCTGCTCAAGGTTCCATCCGTTGGCCTCATCATCGGCGAAGGGGGCAGCGGTGGCGCGCTCGGCATCGCGGTCGTCGACCGCCTGCTGGTTCAGCAACATGCCTACTACTCCGTCATTCCGCCGGAGGGCTGTGCCGCCATCCTCTGGCGCGACCGTTCTTTCTCTGAAAAGGCAGCCAATGCGCTTAAGCTGGGTGCGCGTGAGCTCAAGGATCAGGGCATTGCCGACGAGGTTCTCGAAGAACCGCTGGGCGGTGCTCACCGCGACATCGAAGCAGCCTGCGAAACGCTCAGGGAAGCGCTCAGCCGCAATCTGGCGGAATTAAAGACACTCTCGACCGAAGAGCTGCTCGAACGGCGCTACCAAAAATACCGCAACATCGGTGAATTCATCGAGGGCTGAGGGTCTTCACCGGCCGACTCGTGCAACAGATAACAACTTGATTTAAGGCAGGTTTGACGGCAGTCTCGTCGTATGGATCCGTTATTTGAAATCAGCGACCTTCGCAAGACCTTCAGCAGTGGCGGTTGGCTAGGGATCCAATCGGGCCGCAAAACTATCGCGCTGGATGCAATCGATCTGGAAATCCCAGAGGGCTGTTCGCTCGGAATAGTCGGAGAATCAGGCAGTGGAAAGTCCACCCTGGCGCGCATCATCGCCGGACTTGAAAACCGCGACTCCGGCGTTCTCAATTACCGCGGACGCGCCATCGACGACTGGCTGCGCAAAAACCGCAAGGCTTACCTGCGGGACATCCAATTCGTTTTCCAGGACCCTCTCAGCTCGCTCAATCCGCGTCGGACGATCCGCAGATCCCTGCTGGCTCCACTTGAGGCGCTGTCGAACCTCAACTCCGAAGAGCGCCAAAAACGGCTCGAAACGGTGATCGAGGAAGCCCAGTTGGAAGAGAGCTACCTCGACCGCTACCCACACGAATTCTCCGGCGGCCAGGCCCAGCGGATCGCCATCGCCCGGGCGCTCATGCTCAAACCCAAGGTCCTGATCCTCGACGAACCGGTATCTGCCCTCGACGTTTCCATTCAGGCCGAAATCCTCAAATTGCTGCGCCGCCTGCGCAAGGAACACGGCCTCACCTACCTCTTCATCAGCCACGACCTCGCCGTTGTCAAAGAGGTCTGCAGCGACATCGTCGTCCTTCACGACGGCAAACTGGTCGAGCAAAACCCCTGCGATGAGCTGCTCCAGTCCCCAAAACAAGCCTACACCCGCATGCTGGTTTCCAGCGCCTATTCGTTCAAGTAGTCCTTCTATCTGAGTCACATTCCCGGCGCCAAACCGACGGAGCCTTGCCCGTATGCCGCTTGAACAGACGCGAGAACTGAAAAACATCGCTGTAGCCGGTCTGCTCCGAAATCTCGCTCAAAGACAGAGCCGATTCCCGCATTAATTGCCGGGCCCGATCAAGCCGCGCTACCTGAATCAATGCCCGTGGCGAGCGCCCACTGACCGCTCGAAAAACCCGTGCATAATGATCCGCCGACAAGCCGGCCTCACGCGCCAGCTCCGCCACCGGCGGCACCGCCGCAGGCTGCTCGTAAATCCGCGCCAGCTGCTGCTCAATTCCGGCTCGGTGGCGGCGAATGGGCCCCGGCTCGGCTCCGTCGGAAAAACTCAACAATTCATCGATCAAACAGCTAAACAAACGCTCCGCCCGGATCCTGCAATCCCGCGCCTGAGCCTCGCCCCCACCGATTTCCGCCTGCCGCATCAGGCGCACCACTTTTGCCGCCGATACCGTGAAGAAGGCCGGATCCTGCACCTCAAAACTGGTGCCAGGCACCCGCTCTGGACTCAATTCAGCCCCTGCCCCATCTCTGGCAGTAAAGTGAATATAGGTGACACCCAATGGGCGCGATGGATCGTGTTCAGCCAAATAGCGAGGCCCCGGCCGCAGCCACATGCAGGTTCCCGCACTCAAATCAACCGACTGATTGTCCCACCACATTCGGCCATTGCCTGCCCATACATACCACAAATCAAAGTCCTCCATGCGGGCATCCCAGGACCAACCGGGCGCACAGCGCACGCGTCCGGCGCGCCCCAAAGAATAGCTGATATCTTCAATAAACATAATTAATGTCGGAAAAGTACAAAAATGTACAGCATCCGGCAATACCATTTCACGCCACTGCCTGCTACTATGTGGGAATGAATTCACAGCGAACACAGCCGCATATCCCGAGAATTGACGATGGCAACGGCGACCATGACCCGCTCCTCTACGAAACCTTGGTCATCGCCGAAAAAGTCGATGGATTCTCATCGGTCACAGACGAACATTTGGATTTTTATACACAGGAAGGTTATCTCGCGATCGAGAACGCCTTCGACCGGGAACGTGTCGAAGCAGCCAAAAACGGCTTGCTCGATTTGATCATGGGCCGTGTTCCGGACTTTGAGAGCATCTCCTTCGAAGCCAAAGCCGCCGCAAATCTGGACAGTCTGAGCGTGGAAGAACGCCAGGATGCGGTGCGCAAGCTGATGTTTTTTGTCGACTACGAGAAGCGACTGCAACAACTCGCCACAGACCCGGATCTACTCGCGCTTATCCAGCGCATCATTGGCAGCAAGCCGAGAATGTTTCAGGACATGGCCCTGATCAAACCGCCGAAGATTGGACGCGAGAAACCCTGGCACCAGGACCAGGCCTACTTCAACTACCCCCTGGAAACGAAGGTGGTCGGCGTCTGGATCGCGCTGGACGAAGCCACCCGCGCCAACGGCTGTATGCACGTACAGCCGCGTGGCCACCAGCAAGGCCCGGTTATTCACTTCAAACGCCGGGACTGGCAAATCTGCGACACGGAAATAATGGGCAAGCCCTGCGTCGCCGTTCCGCTCAAGCCAGGTGGAATCCTGCTCTTCAACGGACTTCTACCCCATGGCACCCCAAGCAATTACTCCGGCGAAAGGCGCAAAGCCCTGCAGTTTCACTACTTCGCCGAAAACACCGAGGCCGTCCCCGAATCCGAACGCCTCGCCACCTTCGGCAGCGAAGGGAAAAACGTGGAATGCTGAAGGCCCGCAGACAAAATCCTAGAGCCGTTGTTCGGCAAGGTCTTCGCTCGCCTTGATTGCAGCCTGTTCAGCCAGATAGGCTTCGGCCAAAGCTTCAAGTTCCTCGTAGCTTTCAACCTTGTCGATGCGCGTCCGAAGACTGCGGCAGCCGGGCATAATCTTGGTGAAGGACTTGAGCCGCGCACGCATCCAATTCAGGTATCCCCAGGGGCCGTCCTCGTGCTTGTGGGCATTCAACTCGCGACAGTAACGCAACATCACCGCCATGCGTTCGGTTAAATCCGGTGACGGCGGAATGGGCCCGCCTTCGAGGGCTGCCTTGAATTCACGGAACAGCCAGGGATATCCGAGCGCAGCTCGGCCGATCATGATACCGGCCACCTTGCCGCGCTCACGAATCGCACGGATCCGCTCTACGCTGTCGGCGCTGCCATTGCCAACCACTGGGATAGAAACCACCTCAGCAACGCCCTCAATGATGTCCCAATTCGCATCCCCCCGGTAGCCCTGCTCCTTGGTACGGCCATGCACAGCGAGGGCCTGCACCCCGGCCTCTTCCAGAACCTTCGCGGCCTCATCCGCAACAATGCTCTCCGCGTCCCAGCCAATACGCATTTTTGCAGTGACCGGACAGTCTTCGCCGACCCGCTCCACCACTTTTGCCGTCACTCGACCGAGCAGAGGCAAGTCGCGCAGCAGCGAGGAGCCGGCACAGTTGTCGACAATCTTCTGCGCCGGGCAGCCGTAATTCAAATCGATGAAATCCGGCTGCAAGCGGTCGACAATGCGCCGCGCCGCCTCCGCCATCTTTTCCGGATCGCTGCCAAAAATCTGCACGCCCATCGGACGCTGCTCCGGGGTGAAATCAACCGTCTTCCAGGCATCGTTCTGTGAGCGCTCATCCAGGAAGCGGTTGGCCATGACAAACTCCGTCACCATTACATCCGCTCCCTGCTCCTTGCACAGCTGACGAAAGGCCTTGTCGGTAAAACCGGCCATCGGTGCCAAAAACAGGGGGAAACGCCCTTCACTGAACCATGGGAGTGCCATTCGAAGACTCCGTTTGAAACGAGCTTTGAAGAAATGCCAAGCGGATTTATCTCAATCCGGCGCTTGCGGATTGCGCGTAAGCGTCGCACCCGTAACCTGAGTCTTTTCATTCCATGAAACATTCTGGCAAAACAATCGACTGGGGCCGCACCCGCTACCGCGAGGCGCTGGAGCGGCAGAAAGTCCGAGTGACCCAACGCAAGGCGGACATGGTGCCGGACACCCTGATTTTCACCGAACACCACCCCGTTTACACGGTTGGTGTGCGCCCAGGCGCCCAAAGCCATCTGGTCTGGAATCCTGAACAGTTGAATGCTGCCGGCATCGAAGTGGTAGAAACCAATCGCGGTGGCGACATCACCTACCACGGCCCCGGCCAAATCGTGGGCTATCCGATACTCAGCTGGCAAGAGCAGCGCGACCTCCACCTCTATCTTCGTAAACTGGAAGATGTGCTAATTCAATCTGTCGCCCAATTCGGACTCAAAGCCGACCGCCGCGAGGGCAAAACAGGCATCTGGATCGAAAACCGCAAACTCGCCGCCATCGGTGTGGCGGTCAAAAGCTGGATCACCTACCACGGCTTCGCACTCAACGTCTGCCCGGACCTGAGTCACTTCACGGGCATCGTTCCCTGTGGGATTACAGACGGAACCGTGACATCGCTGAAGCAGGAACTCGGCGAACAATGCCCGGAGCTCGAAACGGTGAAGTCCACATTGTCTCTTGAATTCTGGAAAGTTTTCGGCGAACATGCCGCTTATGGAAATGCGTAAGCCTGATTGGCTGCGGGCGAAACTGCCGTCGAGCCCGGAGTACCGAAATGTCCGCAACTTAGTGGACGAGAACGCCCTGCACACCGTGTGCCAGAGCGCCCAATGCCCGAACATGGGCGAATGCTGGTCTCGTCGGACTGCCACCTTGATGATTCTTGGGAACACCTGTACCCGCGCCTGCACCTTCTGCGCGATCGAAACCGGGCGCCCACAGGAACTCGACCTCTTTGAACCCGCCCGGGTTGCGGGCGCCGTCAAACGCATGGGCCTGAAACACGCGGTTATCACCTCGGTGGCCCGCGACGACCTGCCCGACGGCGGTGCCCAGGTCTGGGCCTCCACGATCAAGGCGATCCGCTACCAAAATCCGGAAACCGCGATTGAAGTGCTGATCCCCGACTTTCGCGGCAACACCGACCAGCTAGACATCGTGCTCGATGCCAAACCGGATATTCTGAATCACAACCTGGAAACCGTGCAGCGTCTGCAGCGCCCAGTCCGCAAAACGGCTTCCTGGGATATCACCAGCAAGGTGCTTGCCCACTCCAAATCGCGCGGCTTTACCACCAAATCCGGGATCATGCTCGGCATTGGCGAAGAACAGGACGAAATCGAACACTGCCTACGCCACCTCCATTCGATCGGAGTCAACATCATCACTATCGGCCAATACCTCCAACCGACCAAAGAACACCGCAAGATGTTCCGCTGGGTCGAACCCAAAGAATTTGACCACTGGAAGCAGTTCGGCCTCGATCTCGGTTTTGACGTTGTCGAATCCGGTCCTCTCGTCCGCTCCAGCTACCATGCCGACGAACAGTCGGATCATTTCCGCGAAAAAAATCAGGAAAAAGCAGGAACTGCCGCTCCCGTTGCCTGACTAAACGAGGGTAAAAAATTGATGCTTGGGTGAAAACCCACAAGAGCCCCGTCGGAGAATGGTTTTCCTGCGGGGTTCTTGATTTAGCTGAGCCCGCTTTCTTGACGATTGGGCCAAGTCGTGCGAAGCCTTGAGCTGTGAACCGACTCTCCAGCCAAAACAGTCTCTACCTACAACAGCACTCCGACAACCCAGTCGACTGGTACCCATGGGGCGAAGAGGCCTTTGCCAAAGCCCGTGAATCCGACAAGCCGATGTTGATCTCCATTGGCTACAGCTCCTGCCACTGGTGCCACGTAATGGCCCACGAATCATTTGCTGACCCTTACATCGCCAAGTTGATGAATACGCATTTCGTGTGCGTCAAAGTGGACCGCGAAGAGCACCCGGATGTCGACAGGACTTATATGGAGAGCGTGCAGATGATGAATGGCCACGGTGGCTGGCCGCTAAACGTATTCTGCCTGCCTGATGGCCGTCCCTTCGCCGGTGGAACCTACTTCCCGCCGGACGACTCCAAGGGCTACTCCCTCGTACCCTGGCCACAGCTGCTGACGAGAGTCAGTGACTACTTTAAGCGCAAACGAAACGAGCTGGAAGAGAACGCCGAAGCCATCATCGGCAATCTTCAGGCAGCCAACTCGGTGCCACTGTCCGTCCACGAGGAAGTGCGCAAGGAACACTTTTTCCAAGCCCTCGACAGTCTGCTCGAGGCGGCCGACGAGGAATTTGGCGGTTTTGGCGATGCACCAAAATTTCCGCCGGCTATGGCCCTGGACTTTCTCCTCAGCATGCGCGCCACCGCAACGGTTGAACTGATGAATCCCGACCGCGCGGAAGCGATCGATACTGTCGTCTCTAAAACCCTGAGAGCAATGGCATTGGGTGGATTGTTCGATCAGATTGGCGGCGGCTTCGCCCGCTACAGCGTCGATCGCCACTGGCACATTCCGCATTTCGAGAAAATGCTCTACGACAACGCCTTGCTGCTGCGCAGCTACACTCTGGGCTGGCTGCGCTACAAGGACCCGCTGTTCGCCGCCGTCGTCGCCGAGACCATAGAATTCCTGCAGCGCGAGTTGAAACTGCCCTCAGGCGCCTACGCGAGCGCACTCGATGCGGACAGTGAAGGGGGCGAAGGCGCCTACTATATCTGGTCGCCAGAAGAAATCCGTAAAATCCTCGGCGAAGACGCGGAGGCCTTCGGCGAAGCTTATTGCATTAGCAAGGACGGCAATTTCGAGGATTCGGGCAAAAGCCTGCCAATGCTGGTGGACGGTCGCCCCGAAGAACGCGAACGCTGGACCGCGGCGCGCAAGCAACTGCTCGAAGTTCGCTCCAAACGAGCGGCCCCGGCTCGCGACGACAAAGCTATCGTCGGCTGGAACGCCCTGCTAGCGACCGCCCTGGCCGAAGCAGGATTCGCCTTTGACCGCAAGGACTGGCTGGAGGAAGCCGAATCGGTGTGCCAGTGGTTGCAGCGCGGGCAAATGGAGCAGTCCCCTGCCCCGCATCTGCAATACGGCAAGCAATGGGGCGGCCGGGCCCTGCTCGACGATGCCAGCTACACGGTGCAGGCCTACCTTACCCTGGGATCCCGCATCGAATGGATTCGCCCGGGCTCGAGTGCTGAATGGATCGAATCCGCCCGCAGCGCCCTCGCCAACCTGCTGATTGATTTTGAAGACCCCCAGGCCGCCGGCTATTTCTATACCGCAAGGAACCACGCCAACCCGGTTCACCGCGGCAAGGAATGGATGGACCACGCGACCCCTTCGGGCAACAGCGTGTTGCTGGGCTTGCTGGCCGACTTCGCCATGCTCGATTCTGAAGGGCCCTGGCAGGAGCAGTATCAACGACTCGAAGCCGCCTTCAGCGGAGTGATTGAACGGGCACCCCACGCCGCCTGCCGCGCCCTCGAATCCATGGTCAACCGTGCCACCGGCGTTGCCCGTATCAGCCTGCCCTCTAAACCGGACTGGGCTGTACTGCAATCCCTGCTCAGCGACCGCCCCTGGCGCCGGGTCTTCCTGCTTCCCGGAGAAATGGAGCGCTATGAACTTTGCGTCGGGACCAGCTGCAGTGAACCGTCCCCGGACCCAGCCAGCACCATTGACAAGCTTTAAACGATTCCCTCAATCATTACGATTATCCCGATGAAACTTTCACCCCTCGAAACCCGCGTAATCGGAGCCCTGATGGAAAAAGCCATCACCACGCCCGAGTACTACCCGCTGACACTCAACAGCCTGACCCTCGCCTGCAATCAGAAGACGAGCCGCGATCCGATCACCAGCTACGATGAGGACGAAGTGCTCTACGGCCTCGACCAGTTGCGCGACAAAGGCTTTGTCCTGCGTGTCGATGTGTCCGGATCCCGGGTACCCAAGTTCCGGCACAACCTTACCGACAAGTGGGAACTCGACTCCCCGAGCTACGCCCTTCTCTGCGTGCTTTTTCTACGGGGAGCCCAGACCCTTGGCCAGTTGCGCCAAAGGACCGACCGACTCTACGCCTTTGACAGCCTGAATGAGGTTGAATCCACCCTCGAATCCATGACGGACCGGGAGGACGACCCGCAGGTATTGGTCCAGCGGCTGCCCCGCAGCCCGGGCACTAAGGAAATCCGCTACCAACACGCCTTCGCCGACCTCCCCGAACCGGTTGAAGGCGGCGAGACTGCTGCCGAGACCGTCACAGCAGCACCAAGCGGCAGCCCGATCAGTGCCCTGGAAAAACGCGTCGTTGAGCTGGAAACCCAGCTGCAACAGTTGAGCCAGCAGTTCGACGAGTTCCGCAAGCAGTTCGACTGATCCAGTCTACTTGAAACGCACTTCGATCGCCGTGCCGGTATCGACACTGAATTCGAAGTCAAGGTAGGCACTTTCCTCAACTTTGGACTGTTGGAATGTCCAGTCCTTGCCGCCGACTTGCACATTGGCAACCCTAGCCCCATTGGGTAGCAGGATGTGTGCATTGACGTTGTGCCTGGCCCCTTCAATAGTCAGCTTCAGGCCTTCAGCCTGTTCCCTATACTGATAGCCAAACTGCGTCCCCGACACTTCATAGCCCACCTGGACCTCCGCCTCCGTAACATCCGCCGCATGCCAGCGCGGGCAAAGGGTCAGGTCCTGCATAAGTTTGGAGCGATCCTGAACACCAACCAAGCCTTCCATGAAACCATAAAGCATAGCACTCGAGCCCCAGCCATCGGTCGGCATCGCGTCCGGACTGCTGCTGGTGTCGATAGACGACTCCTTCCCATCCGGGAAGTACCAGAGATAAGTCTCGTTGTTGCGTGCAATCAGCTCGTGGTATTTTTGCAGGGTTCGCACTCCCTCCGCTTCAAAGCCGTGCTCAAAGTAGGCACGCGCCAACTCGCCGCCGACCAGCGGCATAATGCCTCCATTGCAATAGGCTCCGGCAACGATCTTTTCCTCGCCGAAAATCCCATCCGGAAAGGCAGGGTCGATGGAGAACCACTCGGCAAAGGCCTTGTTCTGTTTACCTCGCTTGAGGTATTCGCGCAAAATGGATACCGCCTGAGAGTGACTGGTGACTCCACGGTTGATGTTCATGGCATTACTGAAGCTCAGCTGGCTGTCCTCATCCACCCCTTCAATCGTCACCGGAGTATGCTTCACGAAATGGGTATAGAACTGGCCATTCCAGCAGACGTTGTTCATACGCTCTTTAAGCCCTTCGGCAAACAGTTCCCAATGCTGCGCGCGGCCGCCCTCACCCAAGGCCCGGTAGATGGTCGCAAGGTCGCGGCAGGCTTTGTAGTAGCCACTGTTATCCCCGTGCATAATGCCCCAGAAGGTGTTCTCATCGATCTGGAACTGCAGCCAGTCATGCATTCCCGCGGTGTAAGCGAAATCCCAGGAATCAATGGTATACGGCCGCTTCACCAGCCGCGATTCCGGATCCCAGCGCCAGGGGTGGGAAAATATGTATTCCAGCCCAGCCTCGACCGCCGGCAATACCGAGCGAACCCAATTGTCATCGCCGGTAGTCTGCCAAGCAAGATAGGCAGCCTGAACCATGCGGTATTCGACATCCGCCTCGACCGGCACGCGCACATACTTGCACCAGTTTTCACGTTCGCAGGGAACTTTCTCCGGCTGCACAGTAAAGTAATCAAAAATCCGCCCATTGCGCGCCTGGGTGTCGGCAAAGTGCGTCACCGCGGAAGTCAGGTCCTGCTCGAAAAAGCGAAAGCCACGCATCATGTCCGAATGGTCGCGCAACCAGACCGCTGGCGTGTCCGGGGAACGATAGCCGCGGATCTGCTGACCATCGATATTCATGTCCATCGTATCCTTTTCGAGAAAGGCACGGATACGGGGATAGAAGGAATCGTAAACGGAATTACCGGTGTGAATCTGGGTCGCTTTAGGCATATAGTTTTCCTCTAATTGAAGGACAAAACCTTGGCGTAATTCCAAAGCTGACCAACCTTGAGACCGTTTTACGGTATACAATTAGATTGGCTCACAAATTTATTAACCAAACCATTGGCACAAAAGCTTGATATCTTTCAGCAAAATGTTTTCGTTACGTCTCTGTTCTAAGATCGAGATCCATTCTGTGGATTCGAAAATAAGAACATTGGTAGTTGGGTATAGGTAGGAGTCATCTCCTCCTAAGGCAGATGGCTATGATGCAAATCATACCAGAGCCCTGGCGCCGGGTCTGGGAGGACCCGGCGTCGGTTTGTACGGATATCAGGAAGGCAGTTGCGGCGGCCTCTGTTTAAGGGAACGCACCGTAATCAGACTGAGGGGCAGAAAGACCAGAACCGAGCTGACAAAGCTCAGAACGATAAGCTGTTGAAGGCTCAGACCCATGTCCAGCGACATACCGAAGAAGGCCGGGGCCAGAGCAGTGCTGAAAACCCCGAAACTACCGGTGATCCCGCGGATCGTTCCCAAACTGGTGGTCCCGTAGATTTCTGCCCATACCGCCGACATTACGCTTCCCCCGAGGCCGAAGCTCAGTCCAATCCCGATGAAAAACAGATAGGCACCGACCACCGTGTCGAGGGTCAAACCGGCCAGCGCGAATATGTAGAGAAGCAGCTGTAGGGAAACCAGGGACAGCGCGCTCCAGCGGTCAATCCAGTGCCCCGCTACCAGTGAGAAGGATGCCCGCACAAAGGCAAAGACGGCGAATCCAAAGGCAAAGGCAGCCGGAGTCCAGCCGCGGGATTCCACCAGAATCGTTTGGAAGAATATAATGCCGGTAGTGAAAAATGGCAGCGGTAACAAAGCGACGACGATCCCGTAAAACCGCCAGTCTGAAAGGAAGAAGCTACGCGGCAACGGTTTTCCGGAACCTGATCCTGCAGTTTTCCCATCTCCTGAGCCGCTCTCTTCCAGTTGTGAACGGGGCGTTCCCATTCGAAGCAAATAGTGAGAAAGTGGCACCAACAGCAAAAACACCATAGCGGCGAGCACCACCCAGGACATGCGCCAGCCGATGGCAACGATCATCACGGTGAGCAGCGCGGGGAAGAAGGCTTCGCCCAAAGGAAAACCCAAACCAGCTATACTGACTGCCTTGCCGCGGTCCTTGTCGAATGAGCGACCGGTCAAAGTCATCGCCACATTGGGTGCCACACCCTGACCAAAAAAACGCAGACCAAAAAAACAGATCAATAGCACCCAGGGCGACCACACCATGGCTGTCAACAAGGCAAAACCTCCTAGAGCCAGTCCGGATACCAGGCTGAAGCGCTCAATCGGAACCGTATCCAATTTTCGTCCGACCCAGGGCAACAGCAAGCCACTCGCCAGGGTTGCTATTCCGTAGAAACGGCCGATTGCGCCGGCACTGAGGTCGAAAGCCTCCATCCAGTAAGGCTGAAAGAAGGAAAGCAGAAAGGTCTGCCCTAGGCTCGAGAAAAGAGTAAAGAGCGCCGCAAAGGAAAGCACCCCGAAGTAAGTCCGGTAAAACCGGATATAGCCACCATCGGACAAACTCCGCGGTGTGAAAACACCACTTGCCTTGCCCCAGAAGCCAGCCAGCATCGGGACCAGACCCGTATTCGAATCGGTGCCCAGCTTATTAGAGTCTTTATCCGGTTTGGGCTGCATCAGGCCAAAGCCGGGGAGGAAGAACCTACCCCATCTTCACCCTCGTCCTTTTTTCCGTCTTCAGACGAACGTTTTTCCGAATCCTCGTCCGACTTGGCTGCTTCGTCTTCCTCAGACTTAACCGTAGAGATCGGACTGCGAATTTCACCAAACTCAATGATCTCATGAACGTGCTTGCCTTCAATCGTTTCGTATTCGAGCAAGGCTTCGGCAATATTCACCAAAGCATCCTTGTGCGCATCGATGAGTTCTTTGGCGCGCGCATACTGGGTGTCGATAATCTGCTTGATGGCACGGTCAATCTTCTCGGCCGTGTCTTCGCTGTAATTCTGTGTCCGAGTGATTTCCTTGGCCAGAAACAACTGCTCCTGGTTTTCCCCAAGGGACACCGGCCCCAGATCACTCATACCCCAGTCACACACCATGTGGCGGGCGATCTTCGTCGCCTGCTTGATGTCACTGGCGGCTCCATTGCTGAAATCTCCGGTCTGTATCTCCTCGCCCAGACGCCCCGCCATCGCGCAGCAAACCTGATTGAGCAGATTCTTCCGGGACTGCCCAAGGATATCCTTTTTCGGCAACATCATTGTCAGACCCAAGGCACGGCCACGCGGAATGATCGTCACCTTGTGCAACGGCAGGTGGCCGTCATCGATCAAGGCCTGCACCAGGGCGTGTCCCGCCTCGTGATAAGCGGTCATACGCTTGTCTTCGTCGTCCATCAGCTTGCGGCGCTCACGCCCGTAGGCGATTTTGTCACGCGCAGCCTCTATGTCTGCCTGCTCTACCGAACCCTTGTCCCGACGGGCAGCGATCAGCGCACCTTCATTGAGCAAATTGGCAAGGTCCGCACCCGAAAATCCGGGCGTATTGCGGGCAACAATGTTGAGGTTCACGGAGTCACTCAGGGTCACCTTCTTGGCGTGCACCGAAAGGATTTCTTCCCGGCCTTTGACATCCGGCAAATCAATGATGACCTGACGGTCGAATCGTCCGGGACGCAGCAAGGCATTATCGAGCACATCCGGGCGGTTGGTCGCGGCCATGATGATCACGCCTTCGTGACCGTCGAAGCCATCCATCTCCACCAGCAGTGAGTTCAGGGTCTGCTCGCGCTCGTCATTGCCACCACCCAGGCCGGCGCCGCGCTGGCGTCCCACCGCATCGATTTCGTCCACAAAGATAATACAGGGAGCACTCTTGCGCCCCTGCTCGAACATGTCGCGTACCCGAGCCGCACCAACCCCGACAAACATTTCGACGAAGTCGGAACCACTGATGCTGAAAAACGGCACATCGGCCTCGCCGGCTACCGCCCTGGCAATCAAAGTTTTACCAGTTCCGGGAGGACCCACCAAAAGACAGCCCTTGGGAATACGGCCACCCACGCGCTGGAATTTTTTCGGGTCCTTGAGGAAGGCAACCACTTCGGCAACCTCTTCCTTGGCCTCGTCGCAGCCAGCTACATCCTTGAATGTTACCTTCTCCCGGTCACGGGTGAGCATGCGCGCCTTGCTCTTGCCAAAATTCATAGCCCCCTTACCCGCACTGCGCAGCTGGCGCACAAAGATGAAGTAGAGGATCAGAATGATCAGCATGATTGGCAGCATCGTCAACAGGATGTCTGTGAACAATGTGCTGGCTGGCTCTTCCTTAAACAGTCCGGAATCCTGCAGAATCTCGAGATTCGCCTCAGTTAGCTGTCCCTCTGCCTTGAACGGGATGTTTTCCCCGCTGGATGAATGCAACTCGCCGCGGACCTCATGCCAACGCTGGCCACCCTGTGGCTTCAGTTTAAGCACCGCGTTGGGCAGTATGCGCCCGTCGCTGCCGAGTTTGGCCTCTTCGACCACCTCGCGCATCGTCAGTTGCTCCGGCTGCCTTGGATCACTATTAGCGAAATAGAGGAGACTGAAGATAACAAAAAAGACCAGGAGCCAAATGGAAAGCATGCGGTACTGGCCGCCGCTTTTCAAAGGCTTGTTACGATTATCTGATGGAGGTTCTGCCATACTGAATTAGCTCAAGCTGTGCAATGCTCAGCGTAAGTCAACTTCAGAGCCGACTTGCAATCGTCTCGAATACGCCAGCGATGCGAAGGTGGAATGCCGGGAACCCATAGAATCTCCCCACTGTTCGGGTCGCGAACGACCGGCAAGCAGCGCCGGCGATCTGCGGGTATTGAACGGTCCGTGAAAATATCCTGCAATTTGCGACTTCCCGGAGCGCCGAG
>JAFIGG010000065.1 GCA_020831485.1 Opitutales bacterium | reverse complement strand
TGTCCGACTCGTCTGCCCTGTCTGACCCGTCCGACTTATCCGACCTCCTCCTCCGACGGCGACGGCGTTTCTTTTCGCCCTCGGCTTTTGCTTCAGGCTCGCCTTTTGCCTCGGCTTTTGCTCCGGCGGCTTCATCGGGCTGAACGCCTGGATCCTCCATCTGCTCGTCCAACTCTTCCTCGGCCTCAACGATCACGCGCGGCACCGTGTAAGGAATCGGTTTGGGGTCCGGATAGGGCAAATCCACAACCGGCGGCAGTTCACTGCTCGTCCAGCGGCGCGGTCGGATCACCAGTTCTGTGATCCAATTATCACCCCTGCTCTGGATCAGGCCGACAACGGCTTCAGCGACCGCATTGGGGTCGATGGTTGTCTCCGCTGAGGACTTCGCCGCCTGGCTGCCGCCATTTGTAATCGGACGGCGGTTCGGTTCGGGCGAAATCAAAGACACTTTAACCCCGTAATCGCGCACCTCGTCGAACAAGGCTTCATGCGCCCAGCGCAGGCCACCGCTGGTAGCGGCCCCGATCACTCCACCGCGCGCGCTCTGCTGAGCAGAGACGCCGAGATTGATAATAAAACCCTGCAGGCGCTGCAAACTTGGCAGCGCACAGCGGGCAATCAGAAGCGGAGTCAACAGATTGATCCGCATAGAGCGGTCCATCTCCTGTGGCGAAGCTTCGGCAAAACTGTCCTTGGGAAAAAATTTGGCGTTATTAACCACCAGACAGATCCCTCCCTCGCGTTCAATAATCTCCATGACGGATTTCATCACCTGTGCACCATCGCTGAGGTCACAATTGATCGGCTTGAAATCCATGTTGTTAAGGGGGCAATTGCGGTAATCTCCGCCCAAACCATAAACCCGGAAACCGAGATCAATCAGACGTCGGGAAATGGCCATACCCAGGCTTGATGAAGCCCCCGTTACCACTGCTATATCCATAAAATATCTTTACTGTTTAAAAAATGAAACGGTGTTGCTAGCACGCTCCACCCGATAATGCAAGCGGTCCCTTTGCACCAAAGACCTTATAAATCCATCGGCGAATACCCGTTGATCCAGATGCGGGGTACCTACCTTCGGGGTACAATGTTGACAAAAGCCAGTCCCTCCAGGCACCGGAAACACCTCGCCAATCGGCGGAAAGTCGCAACAAGTCGTTATGTCCCGACCTATCAAGCACCTAATTCACTTGGTTGGATTGCGCTGGCAATTATTTTCCGCTTTGACATTCCTATTAAGATTCATGAATCTCCGACCACGCATAGCATAATGATCGGCAAACTATTTGGTAGTATATTTTCTAACGATATCGGCATCGACCTGGGCACGGCGAACACCCTCGTCTACGTCCGCGATAAAGGTATCGTACTCAGTGAACCCAGTGTTGTAGCCATCAACAACGAAACCCGGGAAGTGGTGGCTGTTGGTATTGAGGCCAAAAAGATGCTGGGCCGAACGCCGATGAACATCACCGCCATGCGGCCGATGAAAGATGGGGTGATTGCCGACTTTGAAATAACTGAGGCGATGCTTCGGTATTTCATTCAGAAGGTGAACAATAAGATGCGCTTTGTACCGCCACGGGTGGTTGTGGCAGTTCCCAGCGGAATCACCGAAGTGGAGCGCCGGGCAGTGCGCGAAAGCGCAATCCATGCCGGAGCCCGGGAAGTTCAACTGCTGCAGGAACCCGTCGCCGCTGCGATTGGAGTTGGTCTACCCATTGATGAGCCGACTGCGAATATGATTGTCGACATCGGTGGTGGCACGACGGAAGTGGCTATCATCTCCCTTTCCGGAGTGGTCTACTCGAAGTCGATTCGCGTAGGCGGTGATGAGCTGGACTCCGCTATCGTCAACTACATGAAGCGCGCCTACAACCTTATGATTGGGGAACGCACGGCGGAAGAGATCAAGGTACGTATTGGCTCCGCCAGCCCATTGGAAGAGGAGCTCACCATGGAAGTCAAAGGCCGGGACTCGGTTGCGGGACTGCCCAAGACCCTGCACATTTCCTCTCAGGAAATCCGCGAAGCCTTGTCAGACACGGTTAATTCGATTACTGAATTGGTTCGCAATGCCTTGGAACGCTGTCCACCCGAGCTTTCGGCAGACTTGGTCGACCGGGGATTTGTCCTGGCTGGTGGTGGTGCAATGATCCGCAACCTCGATCGCCTTTTGAGCGACGGCACGGGCCTGCCCGTCTTTGTTGCTGACGATCCCCTCAGCGCGGTTGCGAACGGCACAGGCGTGGTCTTGCAAAACCTGCACTGGCTCCTGAAAACCAAAAGTTAACCCAGCCCTGCCTGTCCAAATAACGCATGCCCAGACGTTTCAGCCACCAGGGAAAGTCGCTGCTCTTGGGGGTGCTCATCCTGATTTTCTGGTTGGCTGCGCCAACCTTCATCAAACAATTCAGCCGGGTTACCTTCTATGAATTCCAGGCACCCGCCTGGACAGCGCTCAACTACCTGCACGACCTCCAGGACTACTGGAATTATCGGCAGCGCTCGAAAAATGAATTGATCGAGGCCGGTATCGACATGGCTCGCCTGCAAGCCGCATACTCCCTGCGAATTCAGGAAGCGGATGCCATCCGCGAAGAACTCGGGCGTCTGGAACGCTTTTTCGAACTGCCTTCGCTGCCCGACTACCACTATGAGGTGGCCCGTGTAGTACGCCGCGACCTCAACAACTGGTGGCAGACCCTGACGATTCGCAAGGGACGGATTCACGGTATCGAAACCGGTCAGGCGGTAGTCTATTCAAGGGGAGTCATTGGCCGCGTCCGCGAAGTGCACACTTACACTGCGGTTGTCGAATTAATCAGTAGCCCCCGCTTTCGCTCTGCCGTACACATTGAAGGCGACTTGCGACCGGTGGAGTATCAGGGGGGGGTCAATCCGGGACTCGGTACCCCGAGCGGAATGGCCCGCACAATTCCTGCAGACGTGCGGATTCCGGAAGACGGCTCCCTGCGTCTGATATCATCGCGCTTGGGTGGCGTCTTTCCCGATGGTTTTGTCGTGGGTCACCTCGACCGCATTCAGGTCGGCGAAGATGGCTTGTTTCAGGAGGGAAGAGTGCGCCTTGATCCCGGCCTCAACACTGTGCGGGAAGTCGCTGTCCTCATTCCCGCCAGCCAGCGCCGCAGCGAACGGGTTCAGGAATGAGTACCCACAGCCGCGCAGTCTCGATCCTGTTTTTTGCCCTTGGGCTTCTGGTCCTGCAAGCCGAGCTCAACAACTGGCTGGCCGGTATGTCGCTGGCTTTGAACCTGGATATTCTGCTGGTCCTTTTTTGCGGTCTATACCTGCGAATTCTGCACGGCTGGTGGATTGTTATTTTTGTTGGCCTGCTGGTAGATGCCGGCCGCCCCACCCCAATTGGGATGAACGTGATCGCACTCATTCTTTTATGGACCCTGGTGGTTTATTACCGCCGACAAATTCACAGGGAAAGTCCAACTCACGTCATTTGGACCGCTGTCAGCCTGCAAACGGTCTGGTTACTGACTCTGACGCTGACCATGAGTTATGGAAGGGCTGGCGAATGGATTTATTGGCAACGTTTTCTCTTGGATGGAGGTCTAAGCCTTGTCTTTATTGCCTTGTTTGCATGGCCGTGGTGTGAAATCCAGCGCGTCTACTTAAAGTGGAGCGGATGGGATTTAAACGCTGAGATCCAGCGCATCTGAAACATACCAATCCTAATGCCCAAGAGAAAGCGACAGCAGCACGCCCCTCAAGCGCACAAAGCCTACAAGCAGCGGCTGGTTCTGCTATATCTGGTGATAGCGCTCTGCTTCAGCTTGCTCGCCGGGGGTCTCGCCTACCGGCAGTTGCTGCAAACCGAATCCTATCTGGCCGCAGAGGAACGGCAGAATTACCGGCGAATTCTCAAGCCTGGACCCCGCGGCAACATTTATGACCGCAACGGCGAACTACTCGTGGGCAACCGGCCTTATTTTTCCGCAACCGTCTACCTCAACGAATTGCGCCCGGAATTTCGCCGCGAATTCATCCGGGTGCTCAATCGCCGTCGTGAACAGGGCCTGACACCAGACCGCTTTGCTTTGGCCATCGAAGCACGGCGCAATGTGGTGCAACGCTACCAGAACCAGATCAACCGGATCCTCGATCGCAATGATGTGGTCGAACCCCGGAGAATTGAGCGCCATTTCAGCCAAAACCTTTTGCTGCCCTACCCACTCCTGCTCGACATCAGCGCGGAGGACTATGCTCGCCTGATTGAGCAACTGCCGATTGACTCACCCGTCCAGGTTACAGCTGACACAGCGCGCTACTACCCTCACGGGTCTGCCGCGGCCCATGCGCTGGGCTATGTTTCCGACAGCCAGGAATTGCCGGTCGGCGACCTGCCTGGAGAAGGTTTGCTGACATTCCGCTTCGATGGAAAAGTTGGCCGAACGGGCCTTGAGGCGCGATTCAACGAGCATTTACAGGGAGTAACCGGAGGCGAAATCTGGTCCGTGGATCCAGGTGGATTCCAGCACGAACGGATTGTGTTCGAACAGCCAAAACGAGGTCAGGATCTTGTCACGACTCTCGATATCCGCCTTCAACGAGCTGCGGAACAGGCTTTTGGAGACTACCTGGGCGCAGCTGTGGCGATTGAAATAAGCAGCGGCGAAGTGCTGGCAATGGTTAGCAAGCCCGACTACGACCTCAACGACCTGACACCCTTCATACCGCACACAGTGGATGCCCGTATTCGCGAGGAAGGCGGCTGGCTCAACCGGGCGATTCAAGGACTCTACCCGCCGGGGTCTACCTTCAAGCTGATCACCACTTCAGCAGGCCTGCGGAGGGGCTTGATCGAGCAGAGCACCGAAATTTACTGCCCCGGATATTTCCGGGTCGGCCGGCGAACCTTCCGCTGTCACAACCGCTCGGGCCATGGCCACGAAAACCTTATAGAGGCAATTCGCGACAGCTGCAATGTCTTCTACTACGACCGAGGATTGGCGATGGGCGTGCAGGCAATCGCGGATGAGGCACGACGCTTTGGGCTTCACGAACCAACAGGAATCGAACTACCGAATGAGACACGGCGCATGATAGTCCCGGACCCCGCGTGGAAAGCCAACCGCTTCTACGGCGAGTCCTGGTTCGATGGAGATACAGCCAACCTTTCAATTGGCCAGGGCTTTTTGCTGATCACACCCCTTCAAATGGCTGTGATGACAGCCTCCTACGCCCGAGGCGTAACGGGCATTACGCCCACAGTGGTGCGGGATCAGGCTGGCAATCCGGGTTCCCGTCGTAACCAGCGCGCGATCGAGGCTATAGGCATCACAGATGAGCAACTGGCCTGGATACATACCGGCATGATCGAAGCTGGCCGAACCGGAACTGCACGCCGGGCAAGCAGTCCCAATTTCATAGCAGCCGGTAAAACGGGCACCGCACAGATTCGTCGGGATGGACGACCGGCCACACTGGCTTGGTATGTCGGCTTTGCTCCCGCCGATGACCCGCAAATTGCCGTGGCAATTCTGATTGAAGGAGTGATTGGTGATGGTGCGATTGGCGGCGGAGGGGCGACCGCAGCGCCGATTGCCAGGACTATCTTTGAACAGTGGATCGGGAATTCAGACATTGAGCTGAGCCAACGTTAAAAGAAATTCAAAGGTTTTACCGCCCTCCTTTTTACTTCTCATTTGGATGATCTTGATGTAATCTAACGTTATTATGAATAAAGGACTTATTGGAATCGTTCTATTTGCAATTCTCGCCCTGATTGGCTTCGGGCTCTACTTCAACGAGCAAAGCCAGCGGCAATCCGCGCTGCAGGAGCGAGATTCTGAAATGGCTGAGCTCCAGACGGAGCGTGAGCGCCTCGCGGTTGAGGCCGAACGTTTGCGTCAGGCCGAAGAAGAGGCACGCCGCCAACAGGAAATGGCCGAAGAAGCCACACGTATGGCTGAAGCACAGGCGAAACGTGAAGCGGAAGAGCGCGAGCGTGTTCTGGCCGAATTGAACGAGCGGCTTGAGCGTGAGTCTGCCGAACGTAGGGCAGCAGAAGAAGCCTCCCGCCAACTGCAGGCCCGGATGGCCGAGCTGGCCGAAGCCCAGGAACGGGCTCAACAGCGTCTTGCTGAACTCGAGCGGGCACGCACCGAAGTGGCAGAGGCCGCAGCGGCAGCACCGAGTCCGGAAGAAACAGAAGCCCTGCGCAGAGAGCTGGAAGAGCGCCAGACCCAGCTTGCTCGCCTTCAGGAGGAGAACGTTGCCCTGCAGGAACGCCAACAGACCTTGCTTGAGCGTCAGGTGCAAACTGAAGAGCGCATCCTCCGGACCGGCCCGAGTTACGAACACCCCGATGTCCGCTCACCCAATTTCAGGCGACGCAACGCCATCTATTTCCGTCAGCGAGTGCTTGGCGATTAAAAGAAAACCGGCGGATTCTACCGCCGGTTTTTTATGGATTCAAAATTTTGATGATACGATCGTGATGGCTTGGGTGCGCCACGACCAGACTGTTGGATTGGGTAGGATCCCCGCCATTCCATGAAGTGGCCTTGGCTCCAGCACCGCGGACAACCGGCAATAGCGCAGCCATGTCCCAGAGACTCATGATCGGGTCACACATAATGTCCACACCTCCACTGGCGATCAGGGTGTAGCCAAAACAATCCCCCCAGCTGCGGAATTGATCCGTGGCCGCCAGAAGCGCGTCCCAACCCTCACGGCTGTGATGCAGATAGGGCCGTTTGGGATCGGTCGTGACCAGGAAGCATTTGCTAAGGTCAGCCGGTTCACGCATCTGCAGAGGCCGGTCATTGCACCAGGCGGACTCGTTGTTGCCGATGTAAAGCTTCCCGATGGAGGAGACATTGATTGCCCCCCATATCGGCTGATCCCCTTTGCGCAGGCAAATCAGGGTTCCAAATTGTGGAGAACCTGCAGCGAATGACCGCGTTCCATCGATCGGGTCGAGCACCCAATTGTATTCGGCGTCCTCACGCACATTCGCGTGCTCTTCGCCAATGATGCCATGATCCGGGAATTCCTTTTCAATCAGAACGCGCAAAACCTCCTCCGCCTTGCGGTCGGCATAGGTCACCGGCGTATTGTCCGATTTCCACTCTACCTGAAGGTCCGGATTGGCGAACAGAGGGTTGATCACTTTAGCGCTCTCCGAGGCCAGATGCTTCAGAAACGGAATTAAACTGGTATCAATTTCCATATCAATAAGCCTCCATCACTTACAGCTTTTAAGTCTGATCACAACCCTCTTTTCCTTCCAGAACTCACAAAGCCGGCACGGAGGCCGGCCCTCCATTGGCAACCACGGTGGAGGGCCATGCTCCGTCGGGGCACAATGTTCAAAGCCAGAGCAGTCGCGATCAAGCTTCCCTCAAAAAACAGGATTGACAGTCACAAACCATAAATAACGCTTTCAAGAATATGGAATCAATTCTCTCTCCGCGCAGTAAGGCTATACTAATCGCGCTAGCACTTCAGCTTGGTCTGATTTTCGTGGCCTTGACGATTGGAATCCTTCAGCCGGAACCGCAGAAGGATTCGGGGTTTCAAGTCAGCCCCCAGGACTTTAGTGCTCAGCAGACTGAAGCGGTTCGCCAGCAAATGCAGGAATTCCAGCAGTGGTCCTCATCCAGCGCTCAGATCCAGCGCTTGACTGCCAATGCCATGCTGGCCGAATCGCTGCCGCAAATCGACATGCCTGCATTCAATTTCAACCAACCGGAAATGATGACGGGGTGGGAATCCTTTACGCCCATTGGCATGGCTCAAGCCGCAGGGATATGGGATGCTCAGGCAGCGACCGGAGGGTCCAGTTCCGTTTCCCTGTTTGGGCTGCAAACTGAAGCCACGCGTGTAGTGATTGCCTTTGACATATCAAGCTCGGTGAAAACCAAGGTTGAACGCGCAGGCCTCAGCATGGAACGCATTCGCGATCAAACCTGGAGCAATCTCGAGTCGATGAACGCAAATACCCTGTTCGGACTGATCCAGTTCGCACGCGCCTCAGACTCCTTCGAGACGCAACTCAGACCTGCCACTCAGCGTCACCTTACGGCAGCCCAGAAGTGGTTAGACAGCTCCTTTCGGGTCGACGGCAGCTCAGGCCGGGGCTGGCAACGCGGTCAACCGGACGGCATTGAAGCCATCCTCAAACAGGCCTTCGAACTCGATCGACGCCTCGATACTCTAATCGTGATATCGGACGGGGATTTCTATCGGACCACGCCACGCGGGGGCGGCGAACGGGTACCCTGGACTCAGATCGTCGAACTCACCCGCAAACTCCAGGCAAGCCTGGAGAACCCCTGCTCCATCCATCTGATCGCCTTTGACCTGCCGGCCGCGAACCGAAGCTGGGCCCGGGAATGGGTACGCCAGAATTCCGGCCAACTAATTGAGATACAACCCTGAACCTGCCTCAACGACGAATCCATACAGACATCTCAGCAACCGACCATTGGAATTTGCGTGCATGCTCCCGTATTGAGAAGGGCAAGTCGGCCCGCTTGATACGTTCGAAGGAGGAGCCTATCCGCTCTTCAAGAACCTCCAAAGTCGTCCCCGTCGAAGGGCGGCCACCAATCCAGAAATCGGGCCCGGTGAACGATTCCAACCATGTATTCGGTGTTGTCAGGATCAATTGCCCTCCCGGCTTAACCAGTGTCGGAAGGCGCTCGAGCAGCAATTGAGGTCGCGGTAGACGGCACAACAAATTGGCTGCCAGAACCACGTCAAACTGTCCAAGATCAGACCGAAGGTTCTGTGCATCTCCGACTTCAAAAGAAACCCTGGAACAATCCACGTCCGGAACCTTGGCTTCGGTCGACTGCATCATTTCTCCACACTCAAAGTATTCAAAAGGCAGGACCCGCTCGCGGCAAAGTGTGCGTGCGGTCAAAATAAAAGCATGACTGAAATCAATACCAATAACCTCATCGCAGTGACCGGCCAATTCAAAGGTTGATCGCCCAACCGCACAGCCCAGATCCAAAGCCCGGGAAGGATTCGGCAAGCGCCGGGGATCCAATCCTTCCGATACACAGCGCTGGGGAAAGCGCAGACCCGACTGCGGACCGACCGACCAGGGCATGTTGGCCGCATCTTCTCCGTAATGGAAAAGCAGGTATTCCTGTAGAACACGTTGATTCTCGTAATAGGATTCGGGCATCCTACAAATTCAGCGCCATCCCCGATGAAAGGCCACTCAAAAAGCGTCCTTTAGTAAAACGACAACAGCCAGAAAAAGCCCGTAACGGGCCAACAAGCCGCCCGCCGTCGCCAACTGACTGGAAAAGTCCTCACGGCTACGGGCATTTGGCAAGCCCCAGGCAATGCGCGCGGCCGGAGGAGCAAGACTAAGCAAAAGCAAGGGCAGTAAAGAATCCATCCAGGCGGCCAGCCCAAATGGAAAAACCATCGCAAGTAAAAGGAAAAAACGGCATTCCCACAAAACGAAATTCTTACCTAGGCGAACGGCAAGTGTGCCCTTGCCCGCCTTTCGGTCGGTCTCGACATCCCGGTAGTTGTTGATTGCCAGCAGCAACACTGCGAGGCCGCCAATCACCGTACCGGTTATCCAAATGACAGCTGCTTCGAGCCCTTCGCCCGCGGCCGGCAGAGGCACCAGGAAGTGTCCCACCTGCACGTAGTAAGTTAGACTGGTCGCAACCCAGCCAAAAAACAGCATCACAAATACGTCGCCCATTCCCAGGTAGGCCAGCGGAAACGGTCCACCAGTGTAGGCAACAGCACACAGCAGACACAAAACGCCAACCAGCAGGAACCACCAGTCACCAAAGGCAAGCAGTCCCAGACCAAGACCAAATGCAACCGCTGCATTTACAAACACTGCCCGCTTCATGCTTTCCGGTCGAATCCATCCCGAGGCAACCGCTCTGGCCGGCCCCATTCGATCAGGGGTGTCGGCGCCCTTCAGAAAATCGTAGTAGTCGTTGGCGTAGTTTGCCAGGATCTGCACCGCAAAAGCGAACAAGAGACACAACAATGCCGGCAGCCATTGAAAGCTCTCCGCATGCGCTGCCCAGGCTGAAGCCGCGATAACCGGCGCCGCAGCAGCCGGAAGTGTTCGCGGCCGCGCCGCCAATACCCAGTGTTTGATTTGAGTAGCCATTGATCTATCCCATTGCCAACCAAGCCAACAACGCTTGAACCATACCAATTAAAAAACCCAGAATCGCACCCAGCCATTCGATGCGCTTGAACTCCTTGTGCGCCAAATCACGGACGATGCGCTCGAGCGCATCCAGATCGAATTCAGCGACCCGCTTGGTCACCATGTGGCGAATGGCAATACGAGCTTCCAGTTCATCAACAATCTTGCCCATCAGCAGCGGAGCTTCTTCGGCCAGCGCTTTGCGTGCACTCTCCTCCACCCAGGCAATCACCCGCTGGTTTATCATCGCTCCAATCACCGGCATCTGACGGATTTTCGGTGCCAGACGCTCCTGAACCAGGCGCCGCGAAAAGTCGTTCAACCACTGGTCAATCGGCAGTTTGTCCAGCTCTTCCCGCAATACGTGTTTCTGCAGGATCTCGCGCTCGACAATATCCCCCACCTTTTCGGCAATCTCCACTTGTCGCCGTGGAACCAGCCCCTGCCAACGCCAGTGAAAAAACCGTATCGGCTGACGTGGATGAAAAAGCATGCGAATAGCCAGCCAGTTCGTTAACCAGCCGATCATGGCCCCAATCACGGGCAAAGCCAATAACCACCAAATTCCCATAAGCGCGCCGTTAAAACAGATCCTTCCCCTCTGGACAAAACAAAACGACCGGTGTCGTTAAACACCGGTCGCTTGAAATCAGTTTACTGCTGTGAATCAACCGCGATCGCGATTGAAACGGCCACCACCGCCGCCGCCTTGACGACGACCACGGTCGAAACCACCGCCTCCACCGCCACCGCCGGAACGGCGATTACGGTCGAAGCCGCCTCCGCCACCACCGCCACCGCCGCTTTGGCGGGGAGGACGGTCTTCAGCGGCGTTCACACGAAGGGCGCGCCCCTCGAGTTCCGAACCATTCAAAGCCTCGATGGCAGCTTCGGCCTCTTCAGCCTGATCCATCGTTACAAAAGCAAAACCTTTGGATCGCCCAGTGGCGAAATCCGAAATAATTTTAACCCGGGAAACTGCTCCGTAAGAACCGAACATTTCACTGAGTGCATCTTCACTTGTAGAATAGGGCAAATTGCCCACGTAGATATCCATTGCTATAATCTTTAATACACGCCGTTGCTTTGGTCAAACAGTGCAAGCGCAACGGCGTTCCGACCTGACACTGTCCAATTCTCACCACAGTTTGGTCGGCTTGCCGATACACACCAGTCGAGACTTAGAATGACCATCCTGAACCAAGCCAAACCAAATGCAAGCGTAATAAAAGACCAAGTTTACGTGATTTTAGATCGCAGAAAGCGGCGAACTCTCCCAAATTTGACGGTCAAGCATATCAATGCTTCCAACAAAAACCTCCCAATCCTACATACCCTACCATGAGTTATACTATCGGCCTCGACTTCGGCAGTAATTCCGTGCGCGCACTCATCGCACGCTGTGCCGACGGCAAGGAACTGGCTTCCGCCGTTGAAAACTATCCCAGCGGCGAACAAGGCATCCTGCTCGACCCCAACGATGTGCACCTGGCCCGCCAGCGGCCTCAGGACTGGCTGGACGGCCTCCAATCAACCATCCTCAGCGCACTTGCGGAGGCAAAACAGTCCGACCCGGACTTCTCCGCCGAAAAGGTGGTAGGCATCGGGGTTGACGGCACCGGTTCCAGTCCCCTGCCTGTGGATGCGGAGAACCGTTCGCTGTCCGCCCACGCACAATTTTGTAACAACCTCGCCGCCCAATGCTGGCTGTGGAAGGACCACACCAGCCATGAGGAAGCGACCACAATCACCAAAGTATCACGCGAAAAATATCCGCAGTATGTCGCCAAATGCGGTAACACCTACTCCTCCGAGTGGTGGTGGAGCAAAATTTGGCACTGCAAAAAAGTAGCTCCAGAAGTGTTCGAAGCGGCTTATTCCTGGGTCGAGCTTTCCGACTGGGTGCCCTCTGTGTTGGCGGGAGTCAAGGACCCCACCAAAATCCAGCGCCAGGTTTGCGCCGCTGGCCACAAAGCCTTCTACGCGGACGACTGGGGCGGCCTGCCGGGCAAGGACTTCCTCAGTGAATTCGACCCTGCCCTCGCGGATCTGCGGGACCGCCTTTACGAAAAGGCTTACGACGCCTCCCACCCCGCCGGCAAACTCTGCCCGGAATGGGCCGAACGGCTCGGCCTGCCCGAGGGCATCACGATTGCCATGGGAGCAATGGACGTTCACTACGGCGCTATTGGCTGCGGCATCGAAGAAGGTGTCCTGGTCAAAGTGATCGGCACCTCTACCTGTGACTGCGCTGTCGTTTCGGCGGACAAGAAAGTGCCGGACATCCCTGGGATTTGTGGCATTGTCAAAGGCGCCATCCTGCCCGGATACTACGGCGTCGAGGCCGGCCAATCCGCCGTGGGTGATATTTTCAAATGGTGGGTCGAGGGGGTATGCAAAGGTTCTGCCGACCTCCACCGCGAATTGACCGAGGAGGCCACGCGGCTGCGCCCTGCCGAAAGCGGTTTGCTTGCCCTGGACTGGAACAACGGTAACCGCACCATTTTGGTCGACCAGCGCCTGACCGGGCTTGTCCTCGGACAAACCCTGCACACCAGCCGGGCGGAAATCTATCGTGCCCTTATCGAAGCGACGGCTTTCGGCGCACGCATGATCCTCGAACGCATTGAATCCTACGGCGTTCCGGTTCAGCGCATTGTCTGCGCCGGCGGCATTGCCGAGAAAAACTCTCTGTTGATGCAAATTTACGCAGACGTCACGGGCCGTGAGATGCAGATCGCCCGCTCCAGCCAGGCCTGTGCACTGGGTTCCGCAGTATCCGCAGCAGTTGCTGCAGGTATTCACGCAGACTTCGCGACCGCCCAGAAGGCGATGGCAGGCGTCAAATCCACGACTTACAGACCCAACCCCAAAGCGGCTGAGACCTACAATCAACTGTTTCAACTCTACCGCAAGGTGCACGACAACTTTGGCGGCCAGGAGGCCACCGATCTGGGTCGTGTCATGAAGGAACTCCTGAGCCTTCGTGAACAAGCCGCCAAAGGCTGACCCAACCCACAACCCCCAACTATCCAAACAAAACACCTCCCAACTAATGAAAAGCATTCCTCAACTGGAAATCTGGTTTGTTACCGGAAGCCAACATCTCTACGGTGAAGAAACATTGCGTCAGGTCGCCGATCACTCCCAGCAGATCGTCGACGGCTTGAACAGCAGTGCAAAGTTTCCGCACAAGCTGGTCTATAAACCTGTAGTGGTCTCTCCGGAAGCCATTCGCAATCTGGCTCTCGAAGCCAACAACACCCCCTCCTGCGCCGGCTGGATCTGCTGGATGCATACCTTTTCGCCCGCAAAAATGTGGATTGGCGGCCTCACCAGCCTAAAAATCCCGATGCTGCACCTGCATACCCAGTTCAATCGGGACCTGCCCTGGGATAGCATCGACATGGATTTCATGAACCTGAACCAGTCCGCCCACGGCGACCGCGAGTTCGGCTTCATCAACAGCCGTCTGCGCAAGGAACGCAAGGTGGTTGCCGGGCACTGGCAGGATACAAAAGTCCAGTCCCGCGTCGACGCCTGGATGCGCGCCGCAGCAGCCTGGAAAGACTGGCAGGGTGGCCGCTTCGCCCGCTTTGGCGATAACATGCGGCAGGTGGCCGTCACCGACGGCGACAAAGTGGCGGCGGAAATTCGCTTCGGTTTCACTGTCGACGGTTACGGAATTGGCGATCTGGTCGACAGCATGAATACCGTTTCCGAGCAGTCAATCGATGAACTGATTCAGGTCTACCTTGAGGAATATGAGGTCGCCGATGAGCTCAAACCGGGTGGTGCGAGAGCGGAATCCCTGCGCGAAAGCGCCCGCATTGAACTAGGCCTGCGGACTTTCCTGGAGGCGGGCAACTACAAGGGTTTCACAACGACCTTTGAAGACCTGCACGCCATGCCACAATTGCCCGGGTTCGCGGTCCAGCGCCTGATGGCCGACGGCTACGGTTTTGCCGGCGAAGGCGATTGGAAAACCGCCGCGCTGGTACGGGCAATGAAGGTGATGGCCGAAGGCCTCGAAGGCGGGGTCTCCTTTATGGAAGACTACACCTACCATCTGGCAGAAGGCGACGAGAAGGTGCTGGGTTCACACATGCTCGAAATTTGCCCAAGTATATCCGCGGAAAAGCCACGCGTGGAAATCCATCCCCTGTCTATTGGCGGCAAGGCGGATCCATTGCGTCTGGTCTTCGATGCCCAGGGAGGCAGCAAAGCCCTCAATGCATCCATCGTAGATCTGGGCGATCGGTTCCGGCTGTTGGTGAATACCGTCGAAACCTCGAAGCCCGAACCCTTGCCAAAACTTCCTGTAGCGCGTGCAGTGTGGAAGCCATATCCCGATTTCCACACCGGCTGCGAGGCCTGGATCCTTGCAGGTGGAGCCCATCACACTGGCTACACGCCCGCGCTAAGCCCTGAGCACTTGGAAGATTTCGCATCCATGGCCGAAACCGAGTTTTTCCTAATCGATGAAGAGACGACCCTCCGCGGCGCAAAAAAGGAGCTGAAATGGAATGACCTCTATTTCCACCTCGCGCACGGTCTGGGTCACACCTAATCCAAGAAAGCTATCCATTCATGAGTTCCTACAAATCCTTGAAAGAAGAATGCCTGGAAGCCAATAAGGCACTCCCGGGCACCGGTCTGGTCGACATCACGTTCGGCAACGTCAGTGTGTTCGACCCGGATTCGGGTGTATTCGCCATCAAGCCCAGCGGAGTCGATTACGACAAGCTGCAGGTCGATGACATGGTGCTGCTGGACCTCGATGGCAACATCGTCGAAGGCAAACTGCGCCCATCCTCCGACACGCCGACCCACCGCTACCTGTTCCATGCTTTCGAAGGCATCCGCTCGATCGTGCACACCCATTCGCGTTTCGCAGTGTCCTTCGCCCAGGCCGCCCGCGAAATACCCTGTCTGGGCACAACTCATGCAGATTACTTCTATGGATCGGTGCCCGTTACGCGCGCACTGCACGACGACGAAATCGCATCGGGCTATGAATGGAATACAGGCAAAGTGATTGTGGAGCGTTTCTCGAACATAAGCCCGCTCGATATTCCGGCTGCCTTGGTTCGCCACCACGGACCGTTTGCCTGGTCACAGGACTCCGGTGCCCACGCAGTGGAGACCGCACTGGCGCTTGAAGTAGTCGCCCAGATGGCCCTGCAGACAATGGCCATCAATCCATCGGTAGAGAAAATCCCCGGAAGTGTTCACAACAAACACTTCCTCCGAAAACACGGAGCCGATGCCTATTACGGGCAAAAGAATCGCTGAAAACACTCAAAAAAGGGGCCGTCAACGACGGCCCCTTTTTCATATCATAAATACAGAAAAACTTTTATTGCTCAAGAGTCGCCAACATACCCTTAACTTGCTCGAGAAACCCGCCAAACTCTGCGGCAAATTCGGCCTGATCTTCACTCGTCAGGTCATCATCGAGATTGTCATTCTTGAGGTGCTCAACGTAGTCTTCTGGAGAAACATCCTGATAACCGGTAACCAATGAAAGGTGAAGTTCAGGCGTCAGAAGGATAACACGGGGGAAGCCCTCCACGTTGAATCCAATGCGCAGCGCTTCATTGTGAGTCTGCTGCCATTCACTCAACTCAATGCCACGCGGCGCATCGACAAAAACCAGAACGAGTTCTTCCTCAGCATAGTCTTTAAAGGCTTCCTTTGAGAAGATCCGCTCTTCGAGCGCCACGCAAAAGCCGCACCAATCAGAGCCGGTAAACTTAAGGAGAACGCGTTTATCTTCTTCCTTGGCCTTTTCAATCGCCTTGAAAACATCGGTTTCCCAGCCTTTCGGGGGATAGGTATCTGCCTGTGCGAGCACAGCAAACGAAAGTGAGCAGACAGCCGTCAATGAGAGTAGGAACTTTTTCATAATAGTCATGTAAGGTTAATTTGCTAACCGGCAGCACTATAAAGCTCTCAAAAGCCTGTCTGGCTGTCAACCGGCAAAGGATTCCGACAATTTGCACACCGATTGAACTGGAAACCTGCGTGTTCAGACTCAAAACTAAAAATCTATGCCCCCAACACCCAAATCCCAATTATCCATCATAGTTTCAATAATCGCACTCGCCTTATCGGCTTGTGCGACCGACGACGATCCCATCAGCCGCGAAGACATAGTCGTACCGCTGGATCCGAACAGCGTATCCGTGCACGATCCAATGGTCATCAAAGACGGAGGCTGGTACTATATTTTCGGATCTCACCTCGCCGCAGCCAAATCACAGGACCTGATTCACTGGAAATCCATTGCCGGCGATTGGAACCCTGAGAACCCGATTATCCCCAATCCGGATGAAGAGCTCAAGGAAGCGATGCTTTGGCCCGAGCCCGATGCGGAATCCACCTGGGCTAAAAGCCCAATCCTGCTGAATGGAGTTTATCATCTGTATTTCAGCGCCGCTCACTGGCACTCTCCAAGATCCAATATTTCGCTCGCGACTTCGGACCGTGTCGAAGGCCCCTACAGCTATCAGGGGATGCTCATCAGAAAGTATGAGAACGGTGAACACAGTGAAGAAATCGATGCCCCATTTGATGATTCCATTCATCCCGGCGTGATTGATCCCCACGTTTTTTTCGATGTGGACGACCAGCTTTGGATGGTCTATGGATCCTATTCCGGCGGCATGCACATTCTGCGTATGGATCCGGAAACCGGCAGACCCTTCGAAGGACAAGGCTATGGCAAGCGCATTGCCGGCGGCAACCATGCGCCAATGGAAGGCCCTTACATTCTATACAATCCGGATACCCGGTTCTATTACCTGCTGGTCAGCTTTGGCACACTGGGCCCCGATGGCGGCTACAACATTCGTGTTGCCCGCTCGGAGAATCCCGATGGGCCCTATGTGGACCCGATGGGAAATTCCATGACGGAGTTCATCGACAAAGACATCAACGGCCGCAACTGGCGCAACTCGGAGCCCTATGGCGCAAAGCTCATAGGCAACTTTCTCTTCACCGAATCCAACCTGGGCTACCTTGCCCCCGGACACAATTCCGCACTGTATGACGAGGAACTGGACAAAACATTCGCCATTTTCCACACCCGCTTCCCGGGCCAGGGCGGCATCCATCAGGTTCGAGTGCATCAGCTCTTCATGAACAGCGAAGGGTGGTATGTCATGGCACCGCACAACTACAACGGCGAACGCATTGGAAGTTATGAAGACAGCGAACTAATCGGACGCTATCAATACGTGAACCACGGCCGCGAAATTCAGGCCACCTTTGGTACTCCAGGCGGAAACATCATTCTCTCAAGTGACATCGAATTGCTGGCCGACGGCCGTATCCGCGGCGACGTGGAAGGCAGCTGGGAACGGGTCAATGAGCACCAGGCAGTGATTCAGATTGATGGAGCCACCTATCACGGCGTTTTCCTTAAACAATGGGACCGCGGCCTTGAGAAAGAGGTCATGACTTTCAGCGCGTTATCGGATGAAGGCATCGCGGTTTGGGGCAGTCAAGTACCTTGAGGGAAGTTGCGTTGGCATAAAACGCGTTGCGGGCACGAGGCGTGCCCGCCCCCAGGGGTGGGGGGGGGCCGCGGG
>JAFIGG010000064.1 GCA_020831485.1 Opitutales bacterium | reverse complement strand
CCAACGGGAGGTGTGGATTGCTCAAGAACCAACGGATTACCCCTTGGATATTGGGAGTTCAAAATTGGGCGTTGGATATTCCTGTTCACTGAGACTTGGGAACCGCCTTTCGATCCCGATGCCGAGTCCCGATAGCGATCCCGATTTTAAAGGCTTCAAATCTGAACGATCATAATCGGGACCTTCGCACGGGATTGCATCTTTGGTTATGGACGAAAGTTCACGATCTCAAATTCGCCCAATACTTTGAAATCCCGTTCATTGTTGGTCACGATCCGATGGATGCCTGAGCTCTGGAAAGTTGCTGCAAGGAGGGTGTCCAGCAGGTGCTTGCGGCCGAGTTTGTGGCGGGTTAGCCAGGTCAGGAAGTTCGTAACGGCGTGGTCGTTGGGGAAAACACGAACGACCTCGGCGGCCTGCCACCAATGCTCGGCCCGGCGGATGGCTTCGGCCATGGTCAGTGGTTGGGGCATTCTTTTGGGATCCGTGACGATGTGGATGAATTCAGCCAGCGTCTGCGGAATCAGCGCCAGGTCATGGCCGTTGCTGATAAGGGTTTCCAGCAAAGCGTCGGCTTCGTGGTGAAATGGATGATCCAGAATCTCCACCGCTACGAGAAAATCAGTATCAATCCCGTGCGTCATTGAGCATGCTTTCCAAAAGATCGACTTCTGCTGTTATGGCTTCGATCGCTCCCCCTACACTGACAGGCCGCCTATCCCTCAATGAAGTCCGCCGCTGAATATGCTGCCGGCAATAGAGCTCCATCGCTTCCCGAATCAAAGCCGAGGCTTTGCGGTCCGTCTTTCGCGCATATTGCTGGAACTCCTCATAAACCGGTTCGGATACATTGACTGTAATGGTTTTCATACATTAGATTGAATGTATATTCGTCATTCTGTCAAGTGGGCGGTTTTCGGTATTCGGTATTCTGTGGGCTGTGAGGCGGTGAGGCTGTGGGGTTGGTTTTTTGGTTCGTAGTTCTTGGTTGTCCGGTGGAGGGGCCCGCTCCGTCGGGGCCGATGCAGGCTGAAGTCGCGGTCGGATTTTGACAGGATGGAGACGGATGACCGGTGGCTTGGGGCGCGGGGGGGGATTTTGGACAGGATTAACAGGATTTGGGAGACGGATGACCTGGTGAGGGGGGCTGGTGGAAGTGTATTCGTCTTAATTCTACCCAAAAACTAGCCTAACCCTGGCCGCGTCGAATCCGCCTCAATCCTGTCCAAGAATTAGCCGGACCTTAGCCGCGCCGAATCCGGTCTCCATCCTGTCCAAAGAATTAGCCGGACCTTGGTAGACTGCGGGCCTTGGCTCAGTGGTTGGTAAAGGCTCAGTTTGATCCGACTGCATGACCTTCCGTGAAGCGTAGCTCAAGGCGAACGAATCGGGACCCGGTTGTATCGGCAATGTCTTGAATGACGGTCACCGAGACCCAGGTTTCCTCATCGATTGCGTTGGCATCTTCGGAGGAATCCCAGATAACTTCGTCCCAATTGACTAGATCCTCGGATGCGACGACTTGATAGAGCAGGTCCAGTTTTTCCGGATCGTAGGGGAAGGAAAGGGTCAGCATTTCTCCATCTCTTTCAACAGAGACCCCGCGCGAATCCATATCCTCCAGGTCCACTATCCCCAAGGCGTAACGCATCATGTTTGTCAGGCCGGTGCCAAGCGGGTCGGCAAGTGGTCCTGACACGCCGGGATCGTTCTGATCAGTTGGATCCGGATACACCAGAGCTACCCAATCTGAATAGCGGTTCACTTCAAACTCATTGATCCTGATTTCATCAAGCCGCAACATTGATCGCGGCCCACTGTCAACGGAGATGTGGTAATACCGCCACAGCAGCTGCACATAGGGCTCCCCAAGCAGGAGTTTAGGCAAATGGATGGATTCGAAATGCTGAACATCCGCATCGCTGCCCCGCCGGTATTCAATGGGTGCTCCGGACGCTGCCAACAGATCGGTGAAATCGCCCTCTATACCAATGCGGTACTGCAAGCGCAGAGCGTATTCACGGCTATTCTCTAAAACTGTGCCAGCGACAAAGGATAGTTCAGCAGCCTCCAACCCTTGCGTATTCAGTGCCACTAAGGCACCCCCCAGATCGCGTCCGCGGCCCGTGTTGATAAAGCTCAGCCCATTCTCACCGAGGCCATTGATCCGGCTGCGACTGGTTGCGGCATAGGGGAAGTCGGCGTCCTCCGCATTCGCTGCATCGGCCAGCGGAATATTGTAGGCAAAATCCAGCGGAGTATCCAGCTTTGGGTCATTCCGGTCGCTCTGCAGGAAAATCATATTCTGCGGATAGCTCCCCGCCGGTTCATCGGCCTCCCATTCAGTAAACTGGAAATCTCCATCCGCCAGCGTATGGGCTGGCGGATAAACCAGCACGCGTATTGCCGACATCACTGGCTCATTGTCTGCATTCGCGGCACCGATGGAAACGGTAACCTCACCGGCGGCCAACGGGTTGAGGCTCAGTTGCGAGCCATCGAGCTCCACCGCCAGAACATTCTCGTCCGAAGAGAAGGCCGAAAAACTCATTGTTGCTTCATTGGGGTCCTCAAATCCATCGCTCAGGTCCACCACCATCGATTCACCATCGACCAGAGCGGGCAGGAATTCCGGTAAACCATCTTCCACTACCACCGGAGGCAGCAGCACTCCTGGCAGGGCAACGCCCTGGATTACGATGTCATCAAAGCGATTGTTTCCGGCCGTTCCGCCGTCACCTTGGCTAAAGGAAAAGCGCAGAGCAAAATCCGGATTGTCATTGACCTCCTCAACCTGAGATAGATCGAATCCATGCCCCTGCGGCGGATCGTTGAAAATCGTCAGCGTATCCTGAGTCGTCCAGCTGTTGCCGTCTGTGGTGTATTCAACTAACATCAACCCTGCACCCTGCCCGGATCGACGGGTCAGGAAATCGATTACAATTTCTTCATAGCCACTGGTTGGCAGGGACAAGGTCAGCGTTGATCCCAAGGGATTATTGACCCGCAAATGCTGCGTACCAAAATCCCCACCCGTATTCGGAATCACCTCGGTAGAGGCACCAGGCTCGACCACCAGCTCCCCGCCTCCGACCGTAAAAGAAGGCTCAATGAAATCTGCAGCCCCCTCAAAGTCCCAGGCATGCAGGACTGTGGTATCTCTTTCAAAGGTATATTCGAATGGTGTGCTCCAGGCTCCATCGACATGACGTCGTGCGATAATCGTGTCCCCATTCTGGATTTCAACGATTCCAGCAGCGCCTTCCCCGACAGAAACTCCACCTTCTCCCCTGGGGTCGCCGGCATTGATAGTGTAAACGATGGATTCAGACGATCCAAAGTCCAGGACCATGCTTGAGTCTGAGCCATTGTCCGAAGGCTGCATAGCCGGATCGGGCGGGGATGGGAGCAAGCTTCCATCCATGTGCCTGTTATCCATCCAGGCTAAACGGTTCTTCAGCCATTCAATGATTGAATTTACTTCAGAATCAAAACTTCCTCCCCTCGGTGGAAACTCGGGCCATCTGGCGGCGTTTCTTTCAGCGGCAGAGCTCATGCCCCCAACCGAGTGGTCTGCCTCCTCCCTGTATCCGTTTATTAATTGGGAAATATTTTCGTTCTGTAAAACTGATTGCCTCAACTCTGCAACCCGATCGTAGAAAGCTTGCTCGAAATCGACATCTTGAAAAAGCAATTCCCACCAACAACGATTGAAATATTGTAGGTATGAAGTAGTTCCATTCCATTCGTCATGCGATCCCTCTCGACCATCAAACGAAAATATCGACCGATCAAAATCCCACACCGGACCAGCCTGAATTCTTTTATTTGGCGGCTTATGAAAGTACGTGCTCAACCGAAGACCATCCACGTTTTTGGTGAGCACGTTTATTATGAAAAAATCAATAAACGATTCTATATCGATAAATTGAGTGTATTCCCGGCTTGAAAAATCATTTGCCCGATCCTCGTAGAGAGCCTCTTCGAAGGCATCGATGTAAGCCTTTATATAAGCTAACTGACGCGACTGTTGTTCCGCATCAGAACGACTGAGATAAGGCCCTCCATCGAGATGCCTCAGTTTTGGACGAGACAGAACCATATTGTATTCAGCAGGGTGATCCCGAGCCGTTTTCCACGCATATTCGTCGGCATCGGCTCTGTCCATTTTGAATATATAGTTTCCAGTCCAGGGGCCTTCTTCGAGAACATCAATTTCATCGTTTATCGGAATACTGCTTCTTCCAACACTATCGTACCCCAGCCTGCTTTCTTCTTCCCGGATCGCCTCTATAATCGTATAGACTCCAACGTAGTCAGATTTCTGAAGGGTGCCGCCATCATGATTGACATACACTTCAACGAAACGGGTCTTAGGAGCCCACCTGCCCATTTGGTTCGATAAGTTGTAGACAATGGCGTTCCTGATTCCGGAGCGGTCATATCGATAGCCGGCATAGAGGATCCAATCTGAATGCGGTGCCATGCCGAGGATTTCTATGTGATTCTCAAAGCCTCTTTCGTCCCAGAGTTCAATGGAATATGGTCTTTTGTCCCAGTGCCTCGAAGAACTTCCCCTTAGTCTCAGTCCTTGAAAAGAAAAAACATCAACGGGATTGGCCAAACTTGAAAGTCCGTTCTCTTCCCTGTCCCAGAGCATGAAGGTGGCGGGAACGCGCGGAGTGCCTGACGCTGTTGTTCTTGTATCTAAAACCTCATTGCTGGCGCCATTGGCATCCATTACAAGTATCGGCAAATTGGAGCTCTTTTCGAGAAGGTCCCGGGTGGAGTGAATATATTTTTCTGCTTTTGCAAAACTTCTGGCTCCAGAACCGGAAAATGACCGTGCAGTTACAGTGATGGTCTGCTGGATGGGGATCGGCTCTGTGTAGAGCGGAGATTTCTCTGTGGGATCCGAGCCATCCAGGGTATAGCGAATTTCCAGTTCATTTTGGTGGTTGGAAATTGTGAGTAAGAATGTGTCTTCAAACAGTCCACTCTGTGCAGAGAAATATAGATCGTCGTCCAAGAGGACACCGTTGAAACCTACGTTTGTCTCACCCGGTGTCGGTTCGGCGAAGAAGAACCAGTCATCTCCCTCGCCCTCGACTCGACCGATTGAAACATCTCTGGGAATCGCTGTAGGTTGCAGCTCATCGACGCGCGTCCCATCGGGCATTGTCAAGATGACTTCTTCGCCAGCTGCTGAGATGGCATAGTTGCTGTGCAATTGTCCTGTTGGATCATTTCGGTTTTTCCCCGAAGCCCAAACGAGCAAATAGTCTCCCGCATCGATTTCCGTCCCTTGCGGGAAAGCCCATTTGAACGGGTTGTTGTAGTTATCCGATAATCCCCAGCCGCTTAGGTCCACGGCCTCATCGCCGTGATTATACAGCTCAATCCAGTCTTCATAATTGCCGTCTTCATCGGCTATGGTGCTGCCGTTAGAGGCCATTACTTCGTTGATGCGTACGGCCGGTTGGGAATTTAGTAGTGAAGTTGAGAGCAGAAGTCCCAGGCTGATGAGAATGGTTAAAAATCGCATTTTATATGAGTTTGAAACAGGGCAAAATCGGTGGTTTTCTGGTAAATTTATGAAAACTAAGCGAAAGCCTTGCAGTGTTTCAACCTCAATTGGTCTTAGACCTGGATTCTGGTGTGCCTGAGTTGGGGGCTAACAGGGTCGTGACCAGGACCCTGGCCCCGTCGGATCCGTCCCCATCCTGTCAAAGAATCAGCCGGACCTTGGCTAGTGGTCGCACCATTAGTTGCCGGCCTTGGGCGGGTAGATCACTCCGGCTCAGTCCGATCCGACTGCATGACCGTTCGTAAAGCGCAGCTCAAGGCGAGCAAATCGGGATCCAGCTGCGTCGGCAATGTCTTGAATGACGGTCACCGATACCCAGGTTTCTTCATCGATTGCGTTGGCATCTTCGGATGAATTCCAGAGAACTTCGTTCCAATTGACCAGATCCTCGGATGCGACGACCTGATAGAGCAGGTCCAGTTTTTCCGGATCGTAGGGGAAGGTAAGGGTCAGCGTTGTGCCATCTCTTACAACAGAAATCTTGCGAGCATCCAAATCTTCCCGGTCCACTATTCCCAAGGCATAACGCATAAGGTTTGTCAGGCCGGTGTCCAGTGGGTCTGCAAGCGGTCCGGACACTTCGGGATCATTCTGATCCGAGGAATCCGGATACACCTGAGCTACCCAATCGGAATAGCGGGTTCCCTCAATCACATCGTCGATGAATTCGTAGATTCTGACATCATCCAGGCGCAACATCGACCGCGGACCGCTGTCACCGGAGACGTGGTAATACCGCCACAGCAGCTGAACATAGGGCTCCCCAAGCAGGAGTTCAGGCAGGTCGATGGATTCGAAATGCTGCACATCCGCATCGCTGCTACGCCGGTATTCAATGGGTTTTCCGGACGCTGCCAACAGATCGGTGAAATCTCCCTCTATACCAATGCGGTACTGCAAGCGCAGAGCGTATTCGCGGCTATTTTCCAAAACTGTTCCAGCGATAAAGGATAACTCAGCTGCTTTCAAACCTTGAGTATTCAGCGCCACCAAAGCACCGCCCAGATCACGGCCCCGGCCGGTATTGATAAAACTCGCTCCGTCTTCGCCGAGGCCATTGATCCGGCTCCGGCCGGTCGCGGCGTAGGGAAAGTCGGCATCGTCCGCATTCGCCGCATCGGCCAGTGGAATGTTGTAGGCAAAATCCAGGGCAGTATCCAGCTCCGGATCGTTCCGGTTGCTTTGCAGGAAAATCATATTCTGCGGATAGCTCCCGGCCGGTTCATCGGCGTTCCATTCCGTAAACTGGAAATCTCCATCCGCCAGCACCTGGGCTGCCGGATAGACCAGCGCCCGTATGGTCGACATCACGGGCTGATTGTCCGCATTCGCTGCACCGATGGAAACCGTGACCTCACCAGCTGCCAAAGGGTTGAGGCTCAGCAGCGATCCATCGAGCTCCACCACCAGAACAGCCTCATTCGAAGAGGAGGCCGAAAAAGTCAACGTGGCCTCATTGGGGTCCTCAAAGCCATCGCTCAGGTCCACCACCATCGATTCACCACCAGCCATAGTGGACAGAAATGCTGGCAAACCATCCTCGACCACTAGCGGCGGTCGCAGCACTCCTGGCAGGGCAACGCCCTGAATGATGATGTCATCGAAACGATTGTTCCCGGCCGTGCCGCCATCGCCCTGAGAAAAGGAAAAGCGCAGGGCAAAGTCCGGATTGTCATTTACCTCCTCAATCTGAGTAAAATCGAAGCCATGCGCCTGCGGCGGATCATTGAAAATCGTCACCGTATCCCGAGTGCTCCAGCTGTTGCCGTCGGTAGTGTATTCAACTATCATCAGCTCGGCGCCCTGGCCGGAGCGCCGGGTCAGGAAATCGAGTTTGATCCCTTCATAGCCACTGCTTGGCAGGGACAAGGTCAGCGTTGAGCCCAGGGGATTATTAACCCGCAAATGCTGGGTCGCAAAATCCCCACCCGTATTCGAAATCGCCTCGGTAGATGCACCTGGCTCAACTACAAGCTCCCCACCGCCTACCGAAAAAGAAGGCTCCAGGAAATCCGCAAGCCCCTCAAAGTCCCAGGCATGCAGGATCGTGAACTCTCTCTCCAAAGTATATTCGAATGGGGTGCTCCAAACTCCATCAACATAGTGTCGGGCAATGATCGTATCCCCAGCTTTGATTTCAACGATTCCGTCAGCGACTTCCCCGATAGAAGAGCCGCTTTTTCCTCTGGGATCGCCAGCGTTAACCGCATATACGATCGATCCTGACGAGCCAAAATCCAGAACCGTAGCTGGACCAGAACCGCTGTCAGATGCCTGAATCACGGGTTGGGGTGGGTCGGGAAGCAAAGTTCCATCCATGTGCCGGTTATCCATCCAGGCCAGGCGATTCTCAAACCATTCAATAATAGCATCCATCTCCGAACTAAAGGTTCCTCCCCGCGGTGGAAACTCGGGCCATCTGGCAAGGTTCCGTTCAGCCGCTGAGCTCGTTTCAGCATCAACAGGATCAACCTCTTCCCTGTATTTGTTTATAATCTGGACAACATTCTCGGTCTGTAAACTCGTTTGTCTCAGCTCCGCAATCCGATCGTAGAAGGCTTGCTCGAAATCGACATCCTGAAAAAGCAGTCCCCACCAATTGCTCTCGAAATATTGTATTTCCGGAGTCGTGCCATTCCATTCATCGTAGGGACCTTCGCTGGAATCAAAAGAAAACATCGACCGGTCGAAATCCCATACCGGGCCAGCCTGGATTTTTTGGTTTGGTGGCTTATGGAAGTAAGCGCTCAATCGAAGTCCATCCACGTTTTTTGCGAGAACATTGAGGATGAAGTGATCGATGAAAGATTCTGTATCTATAAATTGAGTATATTCCCGACTGGAAAATTCATTCGCCAGATCCTCGTACAGAGCGGCTTCGAAAGCACCGATGTAGGCTTTAATATATGCCAGCTGCCGTGATTGGTTTTCCGCATCCGAACGATTGCGGTAGGGGCCTCCGTCAAGATGCCTCAGTTTAGGTCGGGAAAGGACCATGTGACGTTCAACAGGGTGTCCGCGGTCTGTTTTCCACGCGTATTCATCGGGGTCCGATCTGTCCATTTTAAACAAATAGTTTCCTGTCCAGGGGCCTTCTTCAAAAACATCGATATCCCCGGTTGGCGGAACACTGCTTCTTCCCACACTTTCATATCCCAATCGGCTTTCGTCCTCCCGGATCATTTCCATAAAAGTATAGACTCCAACGTAGTCAGATTCCCGAAGAGTGCCGCCATCATGATTGATATACACCTCAACAAAACGGGTTTTTGCCGCCCATCTGCCTGTTTGGTTCGATAGGTCATAGGCAATCGCGTTTCTTACGCCAGAGCGGTCAAATAGATAGCCGGCGTAAAGCACCCAATCTGAATGCGGCGCCATGCCGAGGATTTCGATGTGATTTTCGGCGCCATTTTCATCCCATAATTCGATGGAATATGGTTTTTTGTCCCAAACCCTTGAAGTGTTTCCCCTGAACCTTATCCCTTGAAAAGAAAAGACATCCATGGGATTAAGCAAACTTGCCAGGCCGTTCTCTTTTCTGTCCCAGAGCATGAAGGTGGCCGGAACCCGTGGAGTGCCTGCCGCCGTAGTCAAGGTGTTCAAGTCCTCATTGCTCGCACCGTAGGCATCCATTAAAAGTATCGGTAAATTGGAGCTCGTTTCCAGGACTTCCCGACTGGACTGAATATACCTCTTGGTTTTTTGAAAGCTTCTTGCCCCTGAGGTGGAGAATGAACGCGTATTTACAGTGCTCGTCTCCTTAATCAGGAAGGGTTCTGTGTACAGCGGAGATTCCTCTGTTGGATCCGAACCATCCAGGGTGTAGCGAATTTTTGCTTCAGCTATACTGTTGGAAAGAGTGAGCAAAAATGAGTCCTCGAACAGTCCGCTCTCTTCAGAAAAATATATATCGTCATCCAACAGAACACCACTGAGGCCAACGTTTGTCGCGCCCGGCGTAGGTTCGACGAAAAAGAACCAGGCATCTCCCTCGCCCTCAACACGACCCATGGAAACGTCGCGGGGAATCGCTGTAGGTTCCAGTTCATCCACGCGGGTCCCTTCGGGCATCGTCAGGATGACTTCCTCTCCGCCTGCTGAGATGGCATAGTTGCTGTGTAATGGTCCCGTTGGGTCATTTCGGTTTTTCCCCGAAGCCCAGACGAGCAAATAGGTTCCTTCATCTATTTGGACGCCTTCCGGGAAAGCCCATTTAAAAGGGTTGTTGTAGTTGTCTGACAATCCCCATCCGCTGAGGTCAATGGCCTCATCTCCGTAATTGTAGAGCTCGATCCAGTCCTCAAAATTGCCGTCCTCGTCGGCAATTGTGCTGCCGTTGGAGGCCATCACTTCATTGATGCGAATCGCTGGTAAAGATTCCCCGGAAACCTGGAACTGACTTTCGCCATCGGCGATCGCCATCAACTGGAAAACAAATAGTGACGAGAGAAAAAGCCCGAAGACGCTGGAAACTGGGGGATAACGCATTTTATTTAGCTTGGCAGGATAAGAGGCGGTCACTCATATCGAGTCGGATACAAGCAACATAGGCACTTGAAGAAAAATAAGCCTATCCGCACGATCCCTCCATAGGGCATAGTGCTACCGTTTTCGTCCAATGCCGCAGGCCACCCTTTGAAAGCCGGAGTAAAACCCTAAGCGTCCACCCGGTCCACTCCGTCCACCAAGTCCACCGTGCCAACGAACCGCTAGCGCCCGGCGGGTGGGGTTGGCTATGAGTGGACGAGGGCGTCCACTCCCCCGGGTCACTCGTTGCCAACCAACTCCCGATCCCGTTGTGCGCGGAGGCGTGCCACTTCGTCCTCGTCGAGCTCAATGGTGGCCTCGCGGGAAGCCAGCAGGGAGTAGGCTGCGGGGATCACGTAAAGGGTGAAGATACTGCCGAGGATAAGTCCACCGATGACGGCTATACCGAGGGGCTTGCGGCTCTCGGCGCCGGCGCCCAGGGCGAGGGCGATGGGCAGGGTGCCGAGGATTGTTGAGATGGTGGTCATCAGGATGGGACGAAAACGTGCAGAGGCGGCATCGGCGATTGCTTCGCGGATGGGCAGGCCGGCGGCGCGGCGCTGGTTGCCGAATTCGACCAGTAGAATACCGTTTTTGGTGATCAGGCCTATGAGCATGATGAGGCCGATCTGGGAGAATATGTTCAGGCTTTGGCCGGTGTACCAGAGCGCGAACAAGCCCCCACCCAGGGCGAGGGGCACGGTCAACATGATGATAAATGGGTCGCGGAAGCTTTCAAACTGCGCGGAGAGCACGAGGTAGACGAGGACCAGGGCAAAGAAGAAGACAAACAGCAGGCTTTGCCCGGACTCGGTGAACTCGCGGGATTCGCCGGCGAGTTCGGTCGAGAAGCTTTCATCCAGCAGGCCATCGGCGACCGACTGCATCGCGGCAATGCCTTCGCCGAGGGTGTAGCCGTCGCTGAGGCTGGCAGAGAAGGTGGCCGAAGAGAAACGGTTGAAGCGGTAGAGCACGTTCGGGGAAGTGGATTCATAGACCCGGACCACATTGTCCATGCTGACAATCTGGCCGTCGCGGCTGCGCAGTGTTATGCGGGTCAGGTCCAGGGGTTCGCTGCGGAGGTCGCGCTGGATTTGGCCTATGATTTCATACTGCTTGCCGTCGCGCAGAAAGTAGCCGAAGCGCTGTTCGCTCAGAGAGGCTTGCAGGGTTTCGGCAATGTCGCGCACGCTGATGCCGAGCGCTTCGGCACGGTCGCGGTTGATTTCCACCCGTAGTTCGGGACGATTAAAGCGCAGGTCGATGTCGACGATGCCAAACTCCGGGCGCTCGCGGGCGGCTTCGAGGAAGTCGGGCAGCACATCCTTGAGTTGATCAAAGTTGGGGTTCTGGACCACAAACTGCACCGGCAGTCCACGGCCACCGACCCGCAGGGTAGGGGGCTGGGAAACGAAAATATCCGCCTCCGGAATACCCCGCAATGCCTGGGATATGGAAGCCGCGATCTGGGCCTGACTGCGTTCGCGGTTTTCGGACGGAGGCAGCACAACCCGGGCAAAGCCGGTATTGGTCGTGGTGGCGGCGCCGAAACCGGGAGAGGTTACCGAAAGCGTTGCTTCTACTTCCGGTGCGGCTTCCCTGATCTTTTGGTCGACCGTGTCCATGACCGTGCTCATGTAATCGAAATTGGTGCCTTCCGGTCCGGTAACCCGAACCACCAGCAATCCACGGTCTTCCAGCGGTGCCAGCTCGCGCGGCAGGGTCTGGTAAAACAGGCCGATAGCGCCAAAACAGACAACCATGATGACGCCTGCCAGCCAGCGGTGCTGCAGCACGGTTTCCAGGGATTCCCGGTAGTAGAAATTTAGTTTTTTGTAGAAGGGCTCCGTCTTGCGGTAGAACCAGCCATGCTGCTTGGCCTTGAGCAGCCGCGAGGATAGCATGGGCGTGAGGGTCAAGGCAATGAAGGACGATATGATGACCGCACCGGCCAGGGTCATGCCGAATTCACGGAAAAGGAAACCCGTCATGCCGCCGAGGAACAGCAGGGGCATGAACACCGCCGTCAGGGCGAGGGTGGTGGAGACAATTGCCAGAAAGATCTCTTTGATGCCTTTCAATGCGGCTTCTTTGGGATCCATGCCCTGTTCAATTTTGGCGTAGATATTTTCCAATACAACAACGGCATCGTCCACCACTATGCCAATCGCCAGCACCATACCAAGCAGGGTCAGCACATTGATGGTAAAACCGGCGAGATACATGATGAAGAAGGCACCGATCAATGCGATTGGGATGGTCAACAGCGGGATTATCGAGGAGCGGCCTTCGCGCAGAAATAGAAAGATGGTCAGGCAGACCAGAGAGAGGGCGACAAAGATCGTCTGCTGGACCTCGGCAATGGAGTCGCGAATAAATTCCGTGGTGTCGAAGCCGACGGCCAGCTCAATGTCGGCGGGCAGGTCGGTCTTGATCTGCTCGACGCGGCGGTAGAATTCATCGGCGATTTCGATTTCGTTGGCTCCGACCTGCGGTCGTATGACGACCCCGATCATCGGCACGCCATTGCGCTTCAGGACCGTGCGCTCATTGAGGGCTCCCAGCTCCACATGGCCCACATCCGAAAGGTAGACGGTGCCTTCGTCGCCGCTTTTGAGGATAATGCGCTCGAAGGCAGCCGGGTCGTCGCCGAGCCGGCTCAGGGTGCGCACTCCGAGTTCGAGAAATTCCGCATCCAGGCGGCCGGAGGGCAGGTCAACGTTGGCGGCGGCTAGGGCGTTGCGGACATCCAGAGGCGTCAGCTGGTAGGCCGCCAGGCGGTTGGGGTCGAGCCAGAGGCGCATGGCGTATTCGCGCGAGCCCCAGATGTCGACCCGGGCCACTCCGGGGATGGTCTGCAGGCGATTGCGGAAAATGCGGTCGCCGATTTCCGTTAGCTCCAGAAGGTTGCGGCTGTCGCTCGACACATTGAGAAAAATGATTGGATCGCCGTCGGCATCGGCCTTCTGCACAGTCGGCGGGTCGAGGTCCGGAGGCAAGCGGCGCTGGGCGGCGGCGACGCGGTCGCGCACATCGTTGGCGGCCACATCAAGGTCGTAACCGAGGCCAAACTCCACCGTTATGGTGCTGCGGCCTTCACGGCTAACGGAAGTGAGGGTGCGGATACCGGGGACCGTGTTGATCGATTCTTCCAGCGGTTCGGTCACCTGGTTTTCAATCACCTCGGAGCTGGCGCCTGGATAATTGGCGGTGACGGATATGATCGGCCGTTCGGTCGAAGGAAATTCGCGCACGCCCAGGTTGTTGAAGCTGATGACCCCAAAAATGATGATCGCGATCGCCAGCACCAGAGTGAAAACGGGGCGGCGGATGCTGACGGATGAAAGGCCGGTGCTCATTGGGCGCTCTCCAGGACGTTGACTTCAATGCCGTCGCGCAGGTCCTGAATGCCGGCCACGATGACGCGGTCGCCCGGCTGCAAACCTTCCGTCACCTGAACCCGCTCGCGCGTGCGCAGGCCGGTGCGGATTTCCCGTGAGACGGCACGGTCGTCCTCCAGCACATACACCGTGGTGCGTTCCAGATCGGGAATGACCGCAGTGGCGGGCACCAGCAAGGCGTCCTCGATTTCACTCAGGACCAGTTCAATGGTCGCAAAGCCACCGGGCCTGAGTTGGTAGTCGCTGTTGTCAATTTCCGCCCGCAGGGTAATGGTCCTGGTCGCCACATTGATCTGCGGGTCAATAGCCGTGACTTCGCCGCGGTAGGCCTTGTCGACCCCGTCGATACGCAGGTCCAGGCTCATGCCCTCCCGCACCCGGCTGAGAAAGCGCTCCGGAACCGCGACGTCGACCTTGAGCTTGCTGATGTCCTGAATGGAAGTCACGACCGTGCTCGGGTCCAGTAGGGTCCCGACGGAAATCTGCCGCAGCCCGACCCGCCCTGTGAACGGCGCGCGGATTTCCGTTTTGGCAATCTGGGCGTCGATCAGTTCGAGTTCCGACTCGAGGGTTTCGAGGCGGATCCTTGCCTCGTCAAAAGCTTCCTGAGTCGTGCTCTGGTTGTCCAGCAGCCGCTGCTGCCGCCGCAGTTGAATCTCCGCCAACTCCATCTGCAGCTGCTTGCCCTTGCGCTGCGCCTGCAGGTCATCGTCGCGAATCTTCAACAGCAGCTCGCCCTCCTCGGCAGTGGTCCCTTCTTCAAAGTAAATGCCCGTGACCCGCCCGCTGATCTCACTGCGCAGCTGCACCCGGTCCTCCGCCATCAGCGTCGCATTCAGCACCAGCCGATCCCGCAGGTTCTCAGCCTCTACCGTCATGGTTCGCACCACCGGCACCGGCCGCCCCCCGGAACCCCGTTCACCACCCGAGCCGCTCTCCCCAGCCGAAGAGATCCACTTGGGCACGATCAGGACCAGTAAGAAGACAGGAAGGAGAATAAAAAGAGACCACCGCCGAAAGAATTGCATATAGTAGAGTGAGTTACGGGAATTGGAGGATATTTCAACTTTTGAAGGAAGAAGGGGGGATCGGGTGGATGGAATATTGGAATGGGTGGAATGGTGGATGGTTGGATTTTTGGAGGGGTGGATGATTTGTGGTGGGGCCGTCTCGCCGAGACGGCCCCTGGCCAACGGCGGGAACCACTGCCTAATCCACGGCGGTTTCGGCGAAACCGCCCCACCATTGGATTGGAAATGGATCTGCGATCCATTTCCAATTCCCCACTTTACTGCCTTCGGGCTTGAAACTGGTCGCTAATTGGATCACTTCTGATCTTTTATGAATATTGACGCAGACGTTCGCAATCAGATGGAAGAAATTACCCGCAGGGCTGGTTATCTGTGGAGGTATCTTTGACGTCCCGAAACGTCAAAAACAGATTGCGGAGCTTGAATCCAAGATGAGTCAGCCGGGCTTCTGGGATCGTCAGGAGCAGGCGAACAAGATCGTCACGGAGGTCAGCCACCTGAAGCAGTCGATCAACCCGCTTATGAAGTTTAAGAGTAAGGCCGAGGACCTTGAGGTTATGGCGGAGCTTGCGGAAGAAGCTGAGGGTGAAGAAGGTGAGCAGGCGGCGGCGGAGATTCGTGACACGGCCAAAACGCTGATCAAGGAATTGGATGAGCTGGAGATCCAGAGCTTCCTGACCGGCAAGATGGACCGCAATAACGCGATCCTCAGCATCAACATGGGCGCGGGTGGCACCGAGGCCTGCGACTGGGCGGAAATGTTGCTGCGGATGTATACCCGCTGGGCGGAGCGCAATGGCTTTCAGGTGGATGTGCTCGACCTCTCGCCTGGGGAAGAAGCGGGTATCAGCGGTGCCTCCATCCGTATCGCCGGGCCGAATGCCTACGGCTATGCCCGCGCGGAGCGCGGGGTTCACCGCTTGGTGCGGATCAGTCCTTTCGATTCGAATGCGCGCCGACACACCTCCTTTTGTGCGGTCGATGTGGTGGCTGAGCTTGACGACGATATCGAGATCGAAATTAAGGATGAGGAGCTGCGGGTCGACACCTACCGCGCTTCGGGCAAGGGCGGTCAGCACGTCAATAAGACGGATTCGGCCGTTCGCATGACCCACATTCCGACCGGCATTGTGGTCCAGTGCCAGAACGAGCGCTCGCAGCACAAGAACCGCGATTCGGCGATGAAGATGCTGAAGGCGCGCCTGTATGAAAAGCGCGAGGACGAAAAACGCGCGGCGATGGAGAAGTTTTATGGTGAAAAGGGAGAGATCGGCTGGGGGAATCAAATCCGTTCCTACGTCTTCCAGCCCTACCAGATGGTCAAGGACCTGCGCACCGGAGTGGAAACTTCGGGGGTGCAGCAGGTGATGGACGGCGACCTGAACCGCTTTATTCACGCCTGGCTGCGGGCCGGAGGCCCGACCACCCGCAACAAGGAAATTCAGATCGAGGATTGATCCATCATGGCACCGTCTGCGTTGAGTCTGGAAACCCTGAAGTCGGCTTTTGCCGGGCAACAACTGTTTGAGGACAAAACCTGGCAGGTCTCGCCCATGCCCTGGCCGCTGACGCCAGCAGAGCACAAAGAGCTGCAGGCCATCGGCAAGGCTTGCCTGGAGTTTTATCAGGCCAACGAGCTGCTCTACCTGCGCTCGGTGGAGGGCAAGAATCTGCTGCGCAACCGCAAGTTTGAGGCGCCCTGGGTGGCGGACTACCTGGACCGGGGTAAACCCGAGGCGCTGATCACCTATGCGCGGCGCAAGGAGCTGCGGCGCAATGTGCCGGCGATCATTCGGCCCGACCTGCTGGTCACCGACGATGGTTTTGCCCTGACGGAAATGGATTCGGTCCCGGGCGGGATCGGGCTGACCGCGTATTTGAACCAGCTGTACCGCGAAGCCGGCGATGTGATCGGTGGCGACGACTCGATGATTGACGCCTTTTACGAGGTCCTGGCAGGCTTGAGGCCGGACGAAAGCGATCCCTTGATCGCCATTGTTGTGTCGGATGAAGCCTCGACCTACCGGCCGGAAATGGACTGGGTGGCAGATGCCTTGCAGGCACAGGGGCGGCGTGTTTATTGCCTGCACCCGGGCGACCTGTTTCCGCTGGGCGATACCCTGTGTGCCGATATCGATGGCAACCCGCAGGAAGTGCATGTGATCTACCGTTTCTGGGAATTGTTCGACCACGCCCAGATCCCGGTGGCGCAGACAATTATGGACCTGCAGGCCGAGGGCTCACGTCTGGTCGTGTCGCCACCGATGCGGCCCTTTCAGGAAGAAAAGCTCAACCTGGCACTGTTTCATCATCACCTGCTGGAGGATTTCTGGCGCGAGAACCTGAGCAAACCCAGTTACAAATTGCTCAAGCGCATCATCCCCAACGGCTGGATCATGGATCCCGTCGACCTTCCGCCCAATGCGGTGCTCGATGCCCCCTGGGTGGGCGGCAAGCCGATCACCCACTGGGAACAGCTGGCCGAAGCTTCGCAACGGGAGCGTAACCTGATCCTCAAACTCAGCGGCTTTCATGAGAACGCCTGGGGCGCCCGCAGCGTATTGCTGGGCAGCGACGCCTCCCGTGACGAATGGCGCGAGGGCATTCGCGAGGCCACCGCCGACGCGGACAAAAACCTCTACATTCTGCAGGACTACCGCAAACCCGCCCGCCGCAAGCACCCGGTCTTCGATGCCGAAGGTGAGCTGCGCCATCCGCATGGACGTGTGCGGCTGTGTCCGTATTACTTTGTTCAGGTCGACGAAGCGCGCATGGAGGGCATCCTCGCAACCGTCTGTCCCGCCGATAAGAAGATCATCCATGGCATGCGCGATGCCGCCTTGCTGCCCAGCATGGTGCGCGCAGCCGAAACCGAGGAATCGTGACGGCGCCCGGTCCTCAGATCCATGTGATGGATTTCGAGGGCAATCCGCGCATCGGCGTGATTGAACTCGGCGTCGTAACCCTGTCCGCGGCGAAAATCGTCCACACCCGCAGCCGTTTCTGCTGCCCCGATGGCGAGATCCCGCCCGCCGAATCGCGCATCCACCACATTTCCCAGCAGATGGTCGCGGACAGCAAACCCTTCGCCGCCGACTTCCAGGCCTTTGTCGAACTGCGGCGCAGCGGTATCTTCGCCGCGCACAATGCCACCGTCGAAGCCAACCTCGTGCGCGGCCAATGGCCCAGCCCACCCATTGTGCCCGACTGGTCCCGCCCAAATCAGCACAGCGCCGACTGGGGCCCCTGGGTCGACACCCTCAAAATCTACCGCAAGCTCTATCCCGGCC
>JAFIGG010000001.1 GCA_020831485.1 Opitutales bacterium | reverse complement strand
ACCGCCACCTGAGCGTGGATGTCGACAAGGTCGCAGCCCTTTCCGAGCAGGGTGGAGTTTTCATTACCTCAGAGAGCGGCCTGGCCGTGGGCGATGTTGACGTGAGCGTTTCCGGCCTGACGGCAACGGCAGGCGAGATTAGCCACACCGATGAAGAGCTTTCGGGTCTGACGACGCTGGACGATGGCGATATCATCCTGGTCGCCCTGACCGGATCCATCGAAGTGGATTCCGAAGTGAGCGCCAATGGAGAGGGCCGCGTGCTGCTGTCCGCCGAAGCCGGTGCCTTGACCGTGAACGCCGACATCCTCAGCGACACCGGACTGATCACGCTCTATGCCGAGACTGCAATCGAAGCGACCGAATCGGTTGTCATCGAAAGCGCTGCCGACATCAGCCTCACTGCCCAGACCGAAGGCATCACACTCGACGGCACGGTGAACATCACCGCCACCGACAGCAGCCTGCGCCTGGCCGCAGAAGGCTCCATCGAATTGGGCAACCTTATTGCAGACAAGGTATCGATCTTCTCAGCTACCGGCAGCATCTCGAAGGCCACCGGCTCAACGCTGAATGTGGACGCCACGCAGTTGCGCCTGGAAAGCGCAGGCTCGATCGCTGAAGCCAGTCGCCACCTCAGCATAGACGTTGATGTGCTCACGACCGTTTCCCATACCGGCAGCATTTTCCTGACGGCTGAGAGCGGATTGACCGTTGGCAGCGTTGGGTTGGTTGTCGAAGAGTTGACTTCAGAGGCCGCAGTGACCGACTCCAGTGATTCTTCCCAGTCCGGACTGAGCGCCGGAACCAATGCGGCGATCGTGCTGACGGTTGACGGTTCCATCGAAGTCATAGATGCGATCGCGGCACAGGGATCCGGTTCTGTTCGGATCGAGGCCGTTAACGGTGACCTTGATGTAAATGCGAATCTGACGACGGCTGGCGGAAACATTCATCTGCAGGCTGAAGCTGTTTCTCTCAATTCAAATCTTTCCTCTGCAACCGGTACTAGTGTCGCCATCGTCGCCCACACTGGAAGTATTGAATTTGCGCACACGGCTGTTGTTGAAGCAGCTGAGGCTTCGGTGGCGTTGACATCCGGGTCCAACATTGTCCTAGGGCAGGTGACGGCTCAGTCGCTGGCTTTGGTAGCCGGTTCCGACATTATTGATTCTGGATCTGGCTCGCAGGCTGTGTTTGCCGAGAACCTGCTCGTGACTGCCGGTGGCGCTATTGCCTCCGCAGCCAATCCCTTGCGCACGGATGTTCAGGCAGTGGCCGCGCATTCCGACGGCGCAGGCGTTTTCCTTGTCAATCAGGCTGCGATTGAGATCACCACTGTCAGCGTTGTTGTTGATGTTCTGAATCTCTCTGGCACCACCGATTCCAGCCTTGAGTTCTCTGAGAGCGGATTCCGCAGTAGCGCTGAGGGTGACCTGATTCTGGAAACCATTGGCGGATCCATCTCAATCCTGAGCACGGACTATGAGGGGCCGACGGTTGCAACCGGAGCCGCTGGAAACATTCGTATTGCAGCTGGTGGCAGCTCGGCCGACCTCACTGTCGAGGATATGATTTTTAGCGACCGCGGTCAGATCACGCTGCTTGCTGGTCGGGATGTAACTTTTGCTTCAAGCGTCATCGTGGGCACTGGATTCCAATCCAGTACGGTGCCGGCTACTATCTCTGTCGAAGCAATCGGTGGTCAGGTGGCTCTTCATGCTGACAGCTTGTTAACTTCCACAACCGGAAGTATCCGGGTCGAAGCAGCTGGCGATGTGCTGGTGGGCCGTTTGACCGCCGATAGTATTTACCTCAATGCACAGGGTGGATCCATTCTGCATGCGGCTGGCGAAGAGCCAATCCTGCTGGCTTCGAAGCTCATGCTCGAAGCTCAGGCAGGCATTGGGTTGGCCGACCGTGGAATGCAAACCAACGCGGAATACCTCTCTGCGCGGACAGTTGACGGCGGAATACACCTGGAACAAGGATCTTCTGTCACCGTTACTGCTTTTGATAGCAGCTTCGGGCGCTTCCTCAGAGATGGCTCGGTGGTAAGCGAATCCAAAGCAACTGATGGGGGCTTGGTTGCTGGAAGCACCGGTGACATAGTGCTTCAGGTCAACTCCGGTGGTATTCAACTCGAAAGTGACGTTCAGGCTGGCAACGAGGTCCACCTGAGGGCCGCCGAGTCGATCCTTGGCAGTGCGTTGATTCGCGCTGAGATGCTGCGGATGCATGCCGGTGAAAATATCAATTTGCTCACCCGGGTTCAGCAGCTCCAAGCCGTTGCCGAGGGCAATACCCTGGCGATCGATAATGCGCGCAGTCTGACCGTGGTTTCTGAAAACGGGGCGGGTATCGTTTCAAATGGCACTGTCGAGTTGGCGGTTGATGGTGACCTGATCCTTGCTGCCCCTGTTGTGGCGGAGCAGATTGTAACCTTGATCGCTGAATGGGGTGTCCGCAGTGAGATGGGGTCGGGTAGTCCTGCAGTGAGCGCCGGTTCTGCAATATACATTTTTGCCGGTGAGGGCATTGGCCGCAGTGGAGCGGGAGCACTGGTCCTCGACGCTCCGATGTTCAGCGCGACTGTTGTTGGAAACGGTTCCGCTTATATTACACTTACCAGCGAAGCTGAATTGATCGGCACGGAGCTGCGTGGGTTCGGTAACCTTTATCTGCGCACCGCTAGTGACCTGTGGATACGTGATGACATCCAAGTGAATCGGGGCAGTATGGTCCTGCGTGTTGAAGGGCAGCTCCAGATCGACTCTGCTGAGCTCGTTGCCTCGCGTAGCATCGATGTGCTTGCCCAGGAAATACAGGTGCAGTCCGACTCTTTGATTTCGGCCGGAACCGGCCTCCGCATGCGTGCCGCGGGTTCGGTTATCATGGAAGCTGATTCGCAGCTGTCGGGCGGCTTTGGAACCCTACAGATTCAAGCTGGAGATGACATTGTGCTGGCGGCTACTGTCAGTCAGGGCCTGCTGAACCTGGTGGCCGACGGCGATGTGCGGACGGCTTCCGAGTCAGCGCTCTGGGAATCCGCCCAACTCCGTATCCGCTCCGGCGGCAGCGTTGGCTCAAGTGACGCTTCTGTCTATGTGGAAACCGCACGGCTGGATGTCGAGGCCGGTGCGAATATCTACCTGCGCACCGTTTCCGGTTTGCAAATGGGTGCCTACGGCCTGCGCTTTGAAACCGCAACGGATGAGACCATGCACATCCGCTTGGATGGTGGCAGTGTCACCAGTCAGGGCCGCCATTGGGTCGACCGCGGAACGGGAACCTTGTTCCTCGAAGTCGATGGAGATTTTGAAGTCGATGGCCTTATTCGCAGCGAGGGTGGAAGCATCCGAATTGAAGCCGACCAGATTCAGCGCACTGGTGGAGAAAGCGCGATCATTGAGGCACCGCAAGGCCGCATTACGCTTTCTGCTGAAAGTGGCATTGGCAGCGAGCAAGCACCGATTCATTTTGTTGCCTCTGAGCTCAGCGCTTGGACCCAGCATGGATCCATGGGCTTGTTCAGCACAAATTCGACCACAGTGGTTGGCAACGGCTTGCGCATCGTTTCCGGCAGCGGACTGCTTTGGCTGCGGCTTTCAAATGGCAGCCTAGGGATCAACGCTGCCGTTGAGCATCTGGGCACTGGCAATCTCAGCCTGCGAATCGACAATGGTGGAATGAATATGAATCCTCAGGGTAGGGTTTCCACTCAATCCGGGTCTCTGACATTGCACAGTCAGGACAGCATGATCGTTTCTCAAGTCAGCAGTTCCGGCACTATTGTGATGGAAAGTCTCGGCGGTTCGATTCGTCGTCTGGATGGATTCGAGTTGGCCAACATTATTGCCAGCTTGCGACCTGTGTTGATTTTGGCAGGGATCGCCGATTTGACCGTTGATGCCGACGTAGTCCGCGTGAACGAATCCGATTTGTTCCGCCGCAACGCGCCCTTTATCCAAGTGTATCTGGTCTTTTCCTCTTAGAACCTAATGGTCGCACCACTAGCTGTAGCGCTCTGCCATCTGTGCCCATAGGTGGTGGGAACGGGATTGGAGGGCATTCTTACAGTTGGCCATTTCGGTTGCGCGGTTGCGCAGGTTTTCGTTGGCGATGCCAGCGAGGTCATCGTAGTTGTAAAGGAAAACCGATGAAAGGTCGTTGACCGTCGGCTCTACATCCCTTGGGACGGCCAGGTCTATGAGGAACACAGGCCGCGAAGGACGCTGCTTCATGGCTGCACGCATTTCTTCGGGATTGAGAATCGCTCCGGGTGCGGAAGTCGCAAAAATGCAAATATCGACGTACGGCAGATGGGATTTCCAGTTTTTAAAAGGAATGATTAGTCCGTCCACTGCACGGGCAAGCCCCTCGGCGCGATCAGCAGTTCGGCTGGCGATGGAGACGCAGGCCACACCCCGGCTGCGAAAGGCTTTGGCGACGTCCCGTCCCACTTCTCCAGAGCCGATCACAAGCGTGCGCGCGACGGTGAGCCGTCCGAAAATACGGGTGGCCAACTCGACGGCGACATTGCCCAGACTCACTTGGCCTACGCCGATACCGGTGTGCGTACGAACCCATTTGGAGGCTTGGAATGCTTTCTGGAATACCCGGTGGAGCAGGGGGCCAATGCTTTCTGTGTCAATGGCTTCTGCATAGGCGGCTTTTACCTGACCAAGGATTTCAGTTTCGCCGACAATCTGAGAGTTAAGGCCAGCGGCGACTTGAAACAGGTGTTCAATGGCCTGTTCCTGGAAATACTCATAGGCATGCTCGCGGAAACTGCTTTCCGGGAACTGGTTGACCTCCGAGAGGTGCTTGTAGATGTGCCTGGCCGCTTGCGGAGATTGGCTGATGGCGTAGACCTCGACCCGATTGCATGTGTTGAGAATCAGTGACTCCTCGAAGCTCCCGTCTTCAATCAGGCGCTTGCGAAGGGCTTCAACCCCTTCGGGTGACAACGCAATTTGTTCACGGATCGCCAGCGGTGTGTGATGGTGGTTGCACCCGATGACGACCAGTTGTGGTCCGTCAGCTGCTGGCATGAATGGTGGAAGTCGTATGGCCGGGCTCACTGTGAAGTGAACTCAGGGTTTGGGGTTTGGGGTCACGGTTGACTTCAACGGGCCACAAAGTGAGGAGCGCAAAGAGAAACAGTGCAATGCAAGTCCAGGCGAGGCGATGGGCGTAAAGTTTGGACGCCTGATTCAGGAACCAAAGCAGAAAATAGCCCGTCCAGAGGATGATTGTGAAGCTGAGTTTACCAAACTGGATCGCGTCAGGGTTGTTCACATAGTAGTAGCCCCCGATCAATACCGCACTCGAATAGGTGAGGAATGCAATTAGTATCAATCGATGAAGTACAGTTTCCGTTGCAAACAGGGAGGGGAAAAATTTAAGGAAGCTCGAAAACCGCTTCGTGCGCAGGCCGTGATTCTGTAGCAGGTAAAGGACCGAAATCGCTGCCAGCAGGCCGAACACTCCATAGCTGAAGAGTGCGATGGCCGCATGGGTTTCGATCCATGGGTTGCTTCCGAAGTATCCCCTGCGGCCTTCGTCCCACTGGGGGAACAACAAGGAGATCAGGCTGATGCATACTGCCAGGTTGGCGGAGGCGGCGCCAAATAAGGACAGGCGGAACATCGGCCCCGTCAGGAAGAACAGCAGCATAACGGACCAGCTGATAAACTGCAGTACCTCGAATGGATTGCCAATCGGGCAGCTCTGAACCTCCATGCCGCGCAGGTAGAGACCGGTTGACTGGGCTAAAAAGCCGACCAGCAGCAGACCAAAAATAATCGAATGAGGCGGCGGTTGCCGTCGCAGCAGTGCAATCAGCGCAAGACCGACACCGCCCAAGTACCAGACAATTGAAATGCTGATCCAAAGACGGTCCATTGTTGCTTCAGCGGACTGCGCCCGCGGTCTCAGATGCCTTGGTCCAGTTCTCGATCTGGTGGACCAGCCATTGGATCCAGCGCGGGTCTTCGTTCAGGCAGGGGATCATCTCGAACTCCTTGCCGCCATTTTCAATGAATATCTCCCGGCCTTCTTCATCGATTTCCTCGAGGGTTTCGAGGCAATCGGTAGTGAAAGCGGGACAGGCAATCTTGACCGATTGAATGCCAGCCTTACCCCACTCTTCGAGAGTTTTGTCTGTGTAGGGCCTGAGCCAGGGGTCGCGCCCGAGTCGACTCTGGAAGGATACAAAATATTGCTCTTGCTCGAGCTTGAGCCGCTTTGCAACTTCCTTGACCACATAAAAACACTGGTGGCGGTAGCAGGTGTTGTGGGCAGGGTTTGCCTTCTCACAGCAATTGGGAGTGACCAGACAGTGTGCGTGGGACGGATCCGAGACACGGAGGTGCCGCTCTGGAATACCGTGGAAGCTGAAAAGCAGCTTGTCCATGCCTCTTTCGACCGCTGGCCGCATGCTGTCGGCAAGTATGTCCAGGTAGCTATCGTCGTTGTAAAACGGTTGGAGAAAGTCGACATCCAGATTCAAGCCAGCTTCGCGAATGCTCTCCACCACTTTGACCACAACCGTTTCATAGCTCGACATCGCATACTGCGGGTAGAGCGGTATGACAAAAACCGAATCGATGCCATCGGCCACCATCTTTTGCAGGACATCCGGGATCGACGGATTTGCGTAGCGCATGGCCATGTAGACCGGCACGGAGGCACTTTCCTCAACCCGTTCACGCTGATGTTCGGTCGTCACGATCAACGGCGAACCCTCATCGGTCCAGATGCTTGAGTAAGCCTCTGCCGATTTTTTAGGGCGGGTATTGAGGATGATCAGCGGTACTATGACCTTGCGCACAAAGGCTTGGTCAATCACGCGTTCATCCGTGAGGAATTCACGCAGGTATTCCTTAACGTCCTTTACCGAAGTGGAATCCGGGGAACCCAGATTGATAAGTAATGCAGCTTTCTTTCCCATATTGTATCAATAGGGGAGAGGGTATGCACGACATAGATCGATTGCAAATTCGCGGGCCTTGGAAATAACCGAACTGTTTTCCGGGTCGGACAGAACACTGTCTATGGCATCGGCAATCTGTTCGAATTCTGCTTCGCCCATTCCTCGGCTGGTGCAGGCAGGCGCACCCAGACGAATGCCGCTGGTCTGGAAGGGGCTGCGGGTTTCGCCGGGAACTGTGTTGCGATTGGTGGTTATGTGAGCCTTGTCGAGGGTCAGCTGGGCTTGCTTGCCAGTGATATCTGGATGGCTCTTTCTCAGGTCGATCAACATCAGGTGGTTGTCGGTGCCGCCACTGGTCAGCTTATAACCTTTGTCAATGAAGCGCTGGGCCATGGCATGGGCATTGCGGCGGACCTGTTGTTGATAGAGTTTGAACTCCGGCTTCATGGCTTCGCGGAAGCAAACTGCTTTGGCTGCGATGACATGCATCAATGGGCCGCCCTGGCCGCCCGGGAAGACTGCGCTGTTGAGGGCCTTGGCATACTTTTCCTTGGCCATGATCAAGCCGCCACGCGGACCGCGCAGAGTCTTGTGTGTCGTCGTGGTCACAAAGTCACAATAGGGGACTGGGCTTGGGTGTTCGCCGGTGCAGACCATGCCGGCAATGTGTGCGATGTCGGCAAGAATGGTTGCTCCCACGGAGTGCGCAATCGACGCCATGCGTTCAAAGTCGATCGTGCGCGGATAGGCGGAAGCGCCAACCGTGATCATTTTCGGTTTTTCCTTTTTCGCCTGCGCCTCGAGGGCGTCGTAGTCGATGAGGCCGGTTTCAGGGTTAACTCCGTAGTGGACGACTTCGTACAGCTTTCCGGAAAAATTGACCGGGTTGCCGTGGGTCAGGTGACCGCCGTCGGCCAGGTTCATTGTCAGGATCTTGTCGCCCGGCGTTAACATGGCGCTGTAGACCGCAAAATTGGCCTGGCTGCCAGCATGCGGCTGGACATTGGCGTATTCGGCTCCGAAAAGCTCCATGGCGCGGTCGATGGCCAGTTGCTCAGTTTTGTCGACAAACTCGCAGCCGCCATAGTAGCGTTTGCCGGGATAACCTTCTGCGTATTTATTTGTTAATACGCTGCCGGTGGCTTCGATGACTGCCGGGAGGGTGAAGTTCTCCGAGGCAATCAGCTCGATATGGTTCTCCTGGCGCTGGCGTTCGGAGGCGATGGTCGCGAAGAGCTCGGGGTCGAGCTCTGCGAGTGGCGTTTTAGTGAGTGTAAGTGGGCTGGATTGGATGCTCATTTAAATTTAGCTGCTCTGTTGGTTTTCGAATTGGCAGAATTTGTGGACACGGCGCTCGTGGCGCCCACCTTCAAACTTATTGGCCAGAAAGGTATCGATGATACGACAGGCCTCGTAGGGCGTTGTGTGGTGGGCTCCAAAGCAGGCGACGTTGGCATTGTTGTGGCGGCGGGTGAGGGCCGCTTCACTTTCAAAATGCAGCAGGGCGGCACGGATGCCCGGAACTTTGTTGGCACTCATTGACATGCCGATGCCGGTTGTGCAGCAAAGCACGCCGCAATCGGCTTTACCGGTATTGACGTCGTCGCAGACTTTGGTGGCGTAGTCCGGGTAGTCGACCGAGTCCGCCGAGTGGGTGCCGTGGTCGATGACCGTATGGCCATTGGCCTGTAAGTGTTCAAGCAGCGCCTCGCGTAATCCGAGGGCGCCATGGTCGACTCCAAGACTTATGTTCATGATTTGGAAAAGTATTTGCGCAGCTCGGCGAGCAGCGAGGGAATGGCCTCGGCCAGATTGTCCCGTGTTTCGATGTAATAGTCGAGAGGGCCGCCACACGGATCCGGAACTTCCGGGTTTCCGTCCTGCATGAATTCTCGGAACAGGTAAACAGGTGTCTCGTCCTCCGGGAACTCGTGACGGATGAACGCACGGTGGGAGTCGGTCATTGCCAGGACCAGACTGGATTCGTCGAGCAGTTGGTAGCTGAAGCGACGGCTGCGGTGGTCTTTCAAGTCGATATCTACCTTCTTGAGTGCCCGGACTGCATTTTCAGTAGCTGAATCTCCGGGGAATGCGGCGACACCGGCAGAAACCACCCGGATTGAGCGCAGCGGTTCCGGCTCGGCGGCAAGGGCGTGTTGCAGCAAGCGTTCAGCCATCGGGCTGCGACAGGTGTTGCCGGTGCAGACAACGGTGATTTGCGGGCGGATTTCGCTCATGCCGTATAATACAAGTCCAAGTCGGCCAGTCTGCAATTTTTCGGGACCGAAAGTCAACCCTCGCGAGCGAGTTGGCGCCAGCCAATGTCTCGGCGGAAGGTGGCTCCCGGCCATTCGATCTGGTTGCAGACGGCATACGCTTTGGTGGCTGCGGCCCGCAGATTGTCTCCGTGGGCGACCACTCCCAGTACCCGGCCGCCGTTGCTGAGCAATTGTCCTGTTGGGCTGCGTCTAGTGCCTGCGTGAACAATATGCACACCTTCTGGCAGGGATACAGGCAAGCCAATGTTTTCGCCCTTATTGTAGCTGCCCGGGTAACCCTGGGCAGCAATCACGACAATAATGGCCGCGCCCGGGCGGATCCGCACGGTTTCGGGTTTCAGTCGGCCTTCGGATACGGCCAACATCAGGTCAACGGGGTCGGTTTCACACAAGGGCAACAAAACCTGACACTCCGGATCGCCAAAGCGGACGTTGAATTCGAGCACCTTGGGGCCTTCTTTGGTCAGCATCAGGCCGATGAACAGCGTTCCACGGAAGTCGATAGATTCAGCTGCAAGCCCTTTAATGGTTGGTTTGATAACAGTTTCCTCGATCGTCTGCATCAGCGATTCGTCAACAAGGTCGAGTGGGGCGTATGCTCCCATACCGCCAGTGTTGGGGCCGGTATCACCCTCGCCAATGCGCTTGTGGTCCTGGCTGGGTGGCAGGCAGACGAATTGATCGCCACTGATCAGAACCATCAGAGACAGTTCTTCGCCTTCGAGAAATTCTTCGATGACAATCTCGTTTCCGCTTTCACCAAATTTGCCGTGCTCCATCATGTCCCGTACGGCGGCTTCAGCCTGTTGTGCGTCTTCGCAGATGATGACTCCTTTACCGGCGGCCAGCCCGCTGGCTTTGACCACGGTTGGATATTTGCAGGCTTTGAGGTAAGCCAGGGCTGGTTCGAGTGCCTGGAAATGGGCGTAGTCCGCAGTCGGGATCTGGTAGTCGGCGAGGAATTGCTTGCAGACCGCTTTGCTTGCTTCCAGTTCCGCCCCTTTTTTACCGGGTCCGTAGACGGCGATCCCGGCATCCCGCAACACGTCGGCCAGGCCAGTGGTCATAGGGGCCTCGGGGCCAATGATGACCCAGTCGAAGCCTTCGGTCTGGACCAATTCCAGCACGGCCTGAGGGTTCTCGATATCGAGTGCGAAACAGTCGACCACCATTTCCATGCCGCCGTTGCCTGGAGCGGCAGCGACGCGGTCTACCAGCGGGCTGGTAAGGCATGCGTTGACTAGGGCGTGCTCACGGCCACCCGAGCCGAGAACGAGGACTTTGCGGGACGAGGCTTGTGTCATGATTAAAAACGGTGGGAGATTGCTTTTGCGGACATGGAGGTCAACGGGATTTCGGCAGCGTAAGCCTGAAGCAGGCACCCCCCAGATCGGAGTCCGCGACAAAGATGTCGCCACTGAAGGCTTTGGCGCAGGCCTTGACTGCGACCAAGCCCAAGCCGTTGCCCTCTGCTTTTTCACTGTAGAAGGGGTCAAAGATGCGGTCGCGAATGTTTTCGGGGACGCCTGGGCCGTTGTCGTGGACTTCGATATCGAACCAGTCTTCCCGGGGGCGCAGGCGGATTTCGATACTTCCGTTGCGTCCGGTTGCGTCCGCTGCGTTGAAAATGAGGTTCTGTACTGCTTGGATCAGCAGGTGACGGTTGGCGCGAAGGCGTGCGCTGTTGCCGGTCAGCTGGATCTTGCAGTTTGCCTGGTGTACACGTGCACTGGCTCTGGCCAGATGCAAAACCTCCTGCATGGCCTCGCGGACGTCGAACACCTCAACTGGCAGTTGGTCGTCGAAATGGCTGGCCTCAATCAGGCGGTTGTTGAGCTCGCGAATCTGTTCACCCGCACTCTTGATTCGACCAAGCGTTTCCAATTGCTTATCGGCGAGAGAGCCCTGAGCCCTTAGCAATTCCGACCCAAAAAGAATCGTCGAAAGCATATTGTTTGAATCATGTGCGATCGAACCGATCATTGATTTGGTGATAGTCCGGTTTTCTTCTGCTTCAAGCTCACGCTCTTTGGCCACCGATGTTTCGATCTGGTCTTCCAGCTTTTGCATCAGGTATCGGGTGAGAAAGAACAGCGCAATCGCAGTAATGGCTATGAAAGCCATGCCTTTGATCTGCTCGATTCGGGCCAAAGAATCAATGTCTTCCGCCCAACCTGAGGCGACGACAGTAGACAACAGGATGTAGAAAAGGGCGACCAGCAGATAGCCAATGGTCAGCTTGCTGGCAAAGCGCGTTGGCTTCCTCCAAGTGGTCGTCGGTTTTTCCCCCATGAGTTGTGTGTTCGTCAAATGCTGTAAAATCTGGTCTGAAGAATCGTGAAAGTGAAGGCAGCTTTGTCATGCCTTTCAAATAAAATCGGCCACTGCCGCAAGATGCGTAGCAGTGGCCGATTTATCACAGGAGAAATGGGGGGGGATCAGATACCCTGCATGGTTTCGACGACCTTGTCGGCGTGCATGCCCAGATGTTTCAGAACCAGGTCTCCCGGAGCACTGAGGCCAAAGCGGTCAATGCCGATGACTTTCCCTGCGCCGCCCACATAGCGGAACCAGAGGCCACTTACGCCGGCCTCGATTGCTACCCGACGGGTGCAGCTTGAGGGGAGCACGGATTCGCGGTAGTCCTGCGGTTGACGGTCGAATATTTCGAAAGAGGGCAGGGAAACGACGCGGAATCCCTTGCCCAGCTTTTCAGCTGCCTCGAGTGCGACGTGTACCTCGCTGCCTGTGGCGATAACGACGCCTTCAAGCGAGCCCTGTTCCTTGCGCAGAACATAGCCGCCCTTGAGGGTTCCCTTGCGGCGCTCATCCGCCGAGGCAACATCCAGATCCGGAAGGTTCTGGCGGGACAGAATCAGGGCTGTTGGGCCGTCTGTCCGGCTGATCGCCTGGGCCACAGAGGCTGCGGTTTCCTCGCCATCGGCCGGACGGATCACGTCGAGGTCCGGAATCAGGCGCAGGGCGCTGGTGGTTTCAACCGGCTGGTGGGTGGGCCCGTCTTCGCCTACGCCAACGGAGTCGTGTGTGAAAAAATGGAAGACCGGCAACTTGGAAAGAGCGGCGAGACGGATGCTCGGACGCATGTAATCCGAGAATGTCAGGAAGGTGGCGCCGGAGGCGATCCAGAGTCCGTCGTAGGCAAAGCCATTGGTAATGGCGCCCATCGCGTGTTCGCGGATGCCATAGCGGATATTGCGCCCAGTCAGGTTGTCCGGAGTGAACTCGCCAGCGTCCTTGATGTAATTTTTGGTTGAACCAAAGAGGTCAGCACTGCCGGTGTTGAGACGTGGCAGCTTTGCGGCAACAGGCTGAAGCACATCACCTGCAGCGGCTCGGGTGGCCATCTTCTTGCCCTTTTCGAATGCTGGAATCCAGCTCAGGATCGTGGTGGCGTCCGGGCGTTGGTCAGCTTCAGCTTCCTTCAGTTGTTTGGCCAGCTGAGGATTGGAGCTCTGCCAGGCTTGAAATGTCTTCTGCCACTTCGCGTAGCTGGCTTCAAGCGCTGCCTTGCGTGCCTTGAACGCGGTCCGAACCTCTTCGCTGACGTAAAAGGTTTCCCCTGGCAGGCCAAGGCTCTTGCGCGCGGATTCTGCAAATTTGGCGCCGCCTTCACCGTGCGCTTTCCATGTGCCTTCGACTTCCTGGATGCCCTTGCCGACTACCGTTTTGACAATCAACAACTTGGGCTTGCCGTTTGCGGATCTCCGCAAGCGCTTGAAGCTTGAGAGGAACTTTTCGATGTCGTGGCCGTCGATGGTTTCCGTTTCGAAGCCCATGGCCTCGTAGCGGGCCGCAGTGTCCTCGCTCTGCGTTTCTTCCGCCTGGGCGTCGAGGGTCACATCGTTGCTGTCGTAAATGAGTATCAGGTTATCGAGCTTGTTGTGGCCAGCGAAGGATGAGGCCTCCATGGCAACTCCTTCCTGGAGGCAGCCATCCCCGGCGAGGCAGACCACCCGGGAGTCAAAAATCGCATGTTCAGCCGTATTGTAAGTGGCTTCAGCGATCTTGAGCGAAGCCGCCATGCCAACCGCATTGCCAACCCCTTGGCCTAGAGGGCCGGTGGTGCATTCGACACCCTCTGTTTCATGGAATTCCGGGTGGCCCGGGGTTTTCGAGTGCAGCTGGCGAAACTGGCGAATGTCCTCGAGAGAAAGCTCATAGCCGCTCAGGTGTAGCCAAGCATAGAGAAACATGCTGCCGTGGCCTGCGGACAGGACAAAGCGGTCGCGGTTGATCCAGCGCGGGGCGGAGGGGTTATGGGAGAGCGCGTCGCCGAAGAGCGCGGCGCCGATTTCCGCACACCCCAGGGGTAGGCCGAGGTGGCCGATGCCGGCCTTGTGGACCGCGTCGATTGCCAGGCCCCGGGCCTGGTTTGCTGCTTGCATGAGGACTTGTGTATTCATAATGAGGTGAGTAACAGGTTTTTTAAACTGACGGTAATGCCAATCTTTTTTATCCTTAATCCCCGAAATTTGGTGGCTGAGGGGGTAATTGGCGTTTTTTCTCAGAAAAAGCTTTACTCGCCTGCCAAAAATACAAAGCTCAGCGCCTTTTTCAGCTAATCATATACTTATGGGTAATTTAAGGAAGAAACGTCGTCGTAAGATCTCTCAGCACAAGCGCCGCAAGCGCTCCCGCGCCAATCGGCATAAAAAGCGGACCTGGTGATCTGCGCCCCTCTGCGCTGAATTCATCTTTCAAGCAGCCTGTTTCGGTGATCCGAAGCAGGTTTTTTATTTGAATTGACGCCTGCGGGTGAGTTGATACCGCCATTTCTATGTCCTTTTACAAAAAGCTTGAGGCCTCCTGGGCGAGTTCAAAATCCCTCGTTTGCGTGGGCTTGGATCCGGATCTGCAGCGGATCCGCAAGTGCCTGCCTGAGACCGACCGTCCGTTTGAGGCATTTGGGATGGCCATCATTGACGCTACTGCCGAGCATGCTTGCGCCTTCAAACCTCAGTTCGCACATTACGCTGCTGCCGGGCGATTGAACGAGCTGAAGACTACCATCGACTATTTGCGTGACCGTCATCCGGACAAGCTGATCATCCTTGATTACAAGCGCGGCGATATTGGTTCGACGGCGGCCTATTACGCCCGCGAGGGCTATGAGGTTTATGGAGCCGACGCTGTTACCTTGAACCCCTACATGGGTGGGGATACTTTGGAGCCATTCGCCGCCTATGAGGACAAGGGGGCTTTTGTGTTATGCAAGACCTCCAATCCGGGTTCGGATGAGCTGCAAGGCTTGGAATTAGCCAGCGGGGGTCCTCTATACCTGCACGTTGCGCGGCGGGCGGCAGAATCCTGGAATGCGTGTCGGAATCTGGGTTTGGTTGTTGGCGCCACTTATCCGGAGGAGTTGGCGAAAGTCCGCGCGGAAGCTCCGGATTTGCCAATCCTGGTGCCTGGCATTGGTGCCCAGGGAGGAGATCTGGCCGCCACGCTCGCTGCTGGAGCTAATGCGCAGGGTACGGGTTTGCTGATAAACAGTTCACGTGGCATTCTTTATGCCGAAGAAGGCCCTGGCTTTGCCGCTGCCGCCGCTAAGGCTGCAGAGGCCTTAAAGCTGGAGATTCAGGCATGTTTGCAGGCTTAGTGCTTGCAAAATTCATAGGTTGCGCAAAAAAAGACACCTGCGCGGTTTAATCAGTTGACAGCGCTTCGCAGGCAAGCTTTTGTCCTCCGTTTTCCATCAAGAGATTTTATCATGAAAGTCGTTTCTTCCATCAAGTCTTTAAAAGATCGCCATCCCGACTGCCAAGTGGTTCGTCGTCGTGGCCGCATCTACGTCATTTGCAAAACACACCCCCGCTTCAAGGCGCGTCAGGGTTAATCCTCGGAGGTACGGTCCATTATGAAAACTGATATTCATCCCAAGACACATCCGGTTTGTTTTCGCGACGTTTCCACCGGAAAGAATTTTCTTACCCGTTCGACCGCCAAGTCGGACCGCTCAGAGACCATCGACGGTGTGGAGTACCATGTCATCGTTCGCGACGTGACGATGGATTCGCACCCGGTCTACACTGGTGAAAAGCGCTTTGTCGACACTGCTGGCCGTGTTGAAAAGTTCCAGAACAAGTTCCGCCGCCGCCGTTGATTCGCTTATCAAACAAGAGATTTTCCAAAAGCCCGGACCTGTCCGGGCTTTTTTGTGGGAAAATTCAACGGATTTACGATTTTTGCTAAAGTAGGGAAGAGCATTTGCCGTTTTAGCCTCTCAAACTGTCTAAGGATGTATTTGAGTAGGAGCGATCAGCAGAGTCTGGAGTGTTCGCTTGCTTTTCGAGGAAATGCAATCGGAGCTTCGGCTTGTACTGGCCCTAATTCGATTTTTGAAAGGGGCGCGCAGCTATGAGCAAGCGCATTTACCCGGTATCTCCTCAGGATTCAGACATCTTGCCTGAGACTGTTTTTCGGGGATTTATTGACGGCTTGTGCGATGCGGTGATCGTGTTGAATGCAGAGGGCTTGATTCTGGAGGTCAATCGGGCTGCAGAAAAGCTATATGGTCATGCCCGTAAGTTATTGATCGGACAGAATCCGATCGATTTGTGCACCCCGCAGACGCTTGATCCCGATCGCTTGCAATGTGCTCTTGCAGAGGCGTGGGAGGGCCAGTCGCAGCAGTTTGAAGCGGAAGGTGTGCGTGCCGACGGAACCTTGTTTCCGGTTGAGCTCAACCTTTCTGCCGGAGACTGTTGGGGGAGAAGGGTTCTGCTGCTTCAGGCAAGGGACATTTTCCGCCGGAAATCCGCACTCAGCTCTCTGGGGCAAAGTGAAGAGCGATTCCGCCTACTGTTTCAGCGTGTTCCTACGCTCGCGGTTCAAGGCTTTGACGAAAAGGGGATTGTACATTTTTGGAACGCTGCAAGTGAGCGGCTTTATGGGTTTGCGGCAGAGCAGGCGATCGGGCAGTCGATTTGCGATCTGATCGTTCCGCCGATTGCCCGGGCCCGATACGAGTTTGTCATTCGCGAGATGGTCGAGAGTGGCGAAGCTGCGGCCCCGGCCGAAGCTTTAATGATGCGCAAGGACGGCGCCCGTATGTCGGTCTTTTCCAGTCATACGCTGCTGAAGCTACCGGGCGGGAGGTCCGAGATTTATCAGCTGGACATGGACCTGACCGAGCGCAAACGGGCCGAAAAGGCACTGCACCATGCGAAGGAGGCTGCGGAGGCGGCCAATCGGGCCAAGAGCACCTTCCTGGCGGTGATGAGCCATGAGATCCGAACCCCGCTTTATGCCGTAATCGGGATGGCCTCTCAGTTGGTTCAGACGGAATTGAGTGAGGCTCAGCGTGACATGGTCCGTACAATAAGCAACGGCGGGGAGGGCTTGCTCGGTTTAGTCAACGATGTGCTCGATTTTTCGAAGATCGAGGCCAACAAGGTTGAGTTGAAAAGAGAGCCCTTTGACCTCAGTGAGGCGGTTACCGACGCACTGGATATCTTCGCTGCCCAATGCTCTGAAAAACGGGTGGAGTTGACCTACTTTATCGATGCCAATGCGCCTGCGACCTTGATCGGAGACCGCCAGCGACTTCGCCAGGTCTTGCTCAACCTGCTTTCTAACGCGGTTAAGTTCACCGACAGGGGCGAGATTCAGCTGACGGTGGAAGCAAATCCGGTTGAGAACGCTTATTGGGATCTGAGCTTCGCGCTGACTGATTCGGGTATCGGAATTCCCGACAAGCTACTGCTGCACCTGTTTGAACCTTTTTCCCAGGCCGATTCTTCCATGACCCGCAAATACGGTGGTTCGGGTCTTGGCTTGGCGATCACCCGCCGTCTGGTTCAATTAATGGGGGGCGATATTACTGTGGCCAGTGACGAAGGCGAGGGATCCTGCTTCCAATTCAATATCCGCGTGGCCATGCCGCCGGATGCGGGTCGAATTTATGTGTACGGCAAGAACCGCATTCTTGAAGGACGCAAGGTTTTGATCATCGATGCGAATCCGAACAACCGTCGCCTTATGGCAGCCATGATGCGCAGCTGGGGCATGTCGCCAATGCTGGTTGAATCGGCTCACGAAGCCGTATCCGATCCCGTTTATTACCGCTCGATCGAGGCGGTTGTGGTCAATGACCGCAATGCACGACTGGAAGGCCCTTCCATTCAGGGGCAGTTGAAGGAATGCGCTGGTAAACAGTGTCTACCGATTGTCTACCTGACTCCTTTGAGGCGAACCGACTCTGAGGTCTCCATGGATGATCTGTTTCGTGAACTGGTCTTGCCCGTGCGGCCGGAGAGTTTCCGGCAGACCTTTGTCGATCTGTTTGAGGGTCGTTGGGATACAGCTGTTGAAGCCGAAAAGGTCCAATCGAGCGCTCCCGCCGAGAAAACGGTCCTGAAGGTGTTATTGGCTGAAGACAACAAGGTGAATCAGAAGGTCACGATGATGATGCTGCGAAACCTGGGCCATCAGGGTACTGTCGTCGAGAACGGTATGGAAGCGGTCGAGGCCGTTGATCAGGACCCCTACGACCTGATCCTTATGGATCGGCAGATGCCGGTAATGGATGGACTGGATGCCACCCGCCAGATTTGCCGGCGCTACCCGGATCGTGCGGATCGGCCGCGAATCATTGCCCTGACCGCAGATGCGATGGAGGAGGACCGGGAACGGTTCCTTCAAGCCGGGGCGGATGCCTATTTGTCAAAGCCAATCCGTACTAAGGACTTAAAAGCTTGCATCGACGAGGTTTTCGGTTTCAGGGATTAGTTTCCTATAAGTTTTATTTTGTTGTGTTTTAGGGGTTTAACTCTAGTTTTTGCGAGTATGAATCGATTTGGTCTGTCAGTGTTGGCGGGGGTTTCTCTCGTCCTGATTGTATGCGCTGCGTACAGTCCGATTTATGCTGCTCCGATTCAGATATCATCCGGGTCGGGCAATTTCAGCCTGCCGAGTCCTTTAAATGGCGTCCATCTGTTTGGGTCGGCCGGTAATCGGAATTTGACTGGTTGGAACCGGGAGTTTAACGGCTTCCAATGGAATGGCAGCAACTATTCCAGTGGTCCTGTGTACGGGATTCTGAACCAGACCTCATCCAGTCACAATCTTACTGTATTCACATTGAATCAGTCGATGATTTTTGATGTGGGAGCGGGTGCGATCAACTTTACCAACGGCGGCCAATCTCAGTTGAACGGACACGGTCTCACTATTCATGGCAACGGTGGAAGTTTTACCATGGCCGGGTCAACAGCCTCCTCGGCTGCGGGTGGTAGTTTTACTGTGGAGGCGGGAGTGGCGCACGTAGCCGTTGGTGGCCCTATCGGTACCGCTGGTGGGAACGTTACCATTCTGGGCGATGGCACGGGTTCCTTCAACGGAGCTAATCTGGCCGGCGGCAATTTTATCATTGATGGCAACCGTAGCACAACTCATGGGACCCAGACTTTCAATACGGGTGGTGGTGATTTTCTGGTCAACGGGACAGCCAATCATACTTTCAATGGTCAGCTGTTGACCGGCGGTGGTGACTTTATCTGGACTGTTAACGGCAATGGTCAGTTCAACAACAATATCAACGCTGCCGGTGGTCAGATCCGTTTTGAGGGTTCCGGAAACCTGACCTTTGCGAATCCGGTTCAGACGACGACGCTAAACGGCGATATTTTCATTGGCGGCAGTCAGAATGTTACATTTCAAAACACGATCACCACCAACGGGGGTGGGATCACTTTCGGCGATGGCGCGACGGTCAATGCCCAGAACACAATCAACACGGGTGGCGGTGCCATCAATGTAGTTGGAACAGCGAATGTAACTACGAGCAATACGATCAACACCGGTGGTGGTGACATCAATGTGACTTCGAGTGGAGATTTCACAGCATCCGGTAACATCAACACAAACGGGGGCTCGATTTATGTTACCGGCGATGGGGATACTGCGCTGACAGGCTGGGTGAATACGGCCGACGGCGACATCTATCTGACGGGTAACGGGACAACCTTCCTGAACAACGACCCGACTTTGGGGACGGGTGAAATCATCGTCATCGGTGGTGGAACACTGGTTTTGGATGCGGATGGAACGGGTAGCAACACGGGTTCAACCCGCATCAACGTATTGCTTGAAGGAGGGACCTTTCGGACTGCTGGCAAAGAGCGCTACATAGGTACTCTGACGCTGAGTACAGACTCTCGCATCGACATGGGTACAACGGGATCGAGCCTGATGGACATCAATACTTTTGCTTCGATCAATGACTTCAATCCCTGGAACGAGTTCTCGTTGATAACAATTGAGAACTTTACGGTCGGTGGCGACACGATCCGCTTCAACAGTGGATCGGGGGTTGTTGGCAATGAACAGTTCTTCCGCTTTGAGGGCGATTATGGCCAAGGCTTGGGTATCTACTACGCAACCCTGCAGGACATGGGTGGAGGAGTCTTTCACCTGACTCCCGGCGAACTGGATGTCATTATCATTCCCGAACCGGGCACTGTTGCTCTGGGTGGCATGCTCCTGCTGGCTGCCGTATTTCATTTCTGGCGTCGCCGCAGAAGTGTTTTGGCCGATCAATCTGTCGATTCGTAGCCGATCAATTCGATGCCCGCGCTTCGTGCACTTTCGATCAGCTTTTCCTTGTCCAGCATCACAACTTTGTCGGCCTCGAGCGCGGCTGTTCCGATTCCGCTGGCTTGCATTGATTCGATGGTCTTTGGTCCGAACACAGGCCAGTCGAAATAAGGATTTTGATTGGGCCGGGTCGTTTTAACGAATACAAGCTTGTCGGTTTTGTATTTGTTTGCGCGTTGCAGCATGTCATCCGTGCCTTCAAAAGCCTCAACTGCCAGCACGGTACCCTTGCGCACAACAACTCCCTGGCCGATGTCCAGGCGCGCTATCTCCTTTGCCATGCGGACCCCATAGGCAATCTGCTCCGGGTCTGCCTTTTGCCGTCCGCCGGTCATCAGTCCGGTGCTGGCCAGGCTGTTGTCGATGAATGCGCGCGCGTCCAGCATGCGCACCCCGATGGCTTCAATTTCATGAGCAATGCTTCCAAAAATCGTGTGAGCATTGCGTTCCTTCAACTTTGCCAGCATTGCCAGCGCTTTCAAGTCGGGGTGGAGGTCCTTGAATAATTTCCCCGGAGTTACCTGGCCGACAAAGATCGCATAGCGCGCCTGCACGCGTTTAAGGCCCTTCAGCATCCGGCCGATCTGACCGACTTTAATGTGAGCCACTTCATCCTCCGCAAATGTCTCCACCAGTGCCGGATCCGTTTCACCGGCCAGAGCTATCAGGCGGACAGGAACTCCTGCGGCGCGGATCGCGGCGACCGTGGCTTTGGGGTAGTCCCGCTGACCGGCGACCACCGCAACCGGCTGGCTGGGGTCGAAATCTGAAGGCAGGAAGCTTGAAATAGCGGAAGTCATCAGCCGACAACGAGATTGAGGATCTTACCGGGAACGTAAATGACTTTCCGGATGGTTTTGCCGTCGATATGGGCCTGAACCTTTTCATTCGCCTGGGCAATAGCCAGCACATCCTCCTGGCTCGCATCCTTGGCCACAACGCCTTCGCCACGGGGCTTACCGTTCACCAGAAATCCGATCTGAACCTGATCCTCGACAAGCAGACTCCCGTCGAACTCTGGCCAGCCCGCATCGCAGACAGAGGGTTGTTCGCCCAGGCGCTCCCACAGCTCTTCAGCCATGTGCGGTGCCAGCGGTGCGACCATCCGGACCAAGGCTCTTGCCGTGTCGATGTGAATGCTGTCGCAGCGGCTCAGATGGTTCACCAGGATCATCAATTGGGAGATCGCGGTGTTGAAGCGAATGTTCTCAAAGTCGTCGGTTACCTTGCGGATGCTCTGGTGTAGAATTTTCAGCGTTTCGGCGCTTTCCTTTCCGTCCTTTTTCAGCTTCGAAGACAGGCCGCCATCGCGTCCCGCCACCTCGCGCCAGACTTTTTTCAGGAAGCGGGAAACACCCTCAATGCCCTGTGTGTTCCAGGGCTTGGATTCTTCCAGGGGCCCCATGAACATCAGGAAGGTGCGCAGACTGTCCGCGCCGTGGCTCTTGATATAGTCGTCGGGATTCACTACATTGCCGCGGCTCTTCGACATCTTTTCACCGTTCTCCGCCAGGACGATGCCCTGGTGGAAGAGTTTGCGGAAAGGTTCGGGTTCCTTGAGAACGCCCTCATCATAGAGGAAGCGGTGCCAGAAGCGCGCATACAGCAGGTGCAGCACCGCATGCTCGTTGCCGCCCAGATAAAAGTCGGGGGAACCCCAGTAGTCGCGAGCTGAATCACTGAGCAACTGTTCCGGGTTTTTCGGATCCAGATAGCGCAGGTAGTACCAGCAGCTGCCTGCCCATTGCGGCATTGTGTTGGTTTCACGTCGGGCGCGGACCCAGTCGTTGCTGTTCGGCGCGGAGTCCGTGCCTGGCAGAGTTTCGCCAGTTTGAATGTTGAACCAGACATCGACCCAGCCCTCGACGCGGGCCAGTGGACTTTCTCCAGATCCGGAGGGTTTGTAGTCGTCGGTCGGCGGCAAAGTGACCGGCAGTTGGCCATTTGGAACCGGAACGGCGAGGCGTTCGACATCGCCGTCCATGTAGGTGACAGGGCTTTCGGGCAGGCTTTCGGCCACTTCGCCGGCGGCCTTTGCAATCGCATCGAAGGCGTCGCGTTCGACCCATACGATCGGGAAGGGTTCGCCCCAGTAGCGTTGGCGGGAAAACAGCCAGTCTCGGAGTTTGAAATTAACCGCAGCTTTGCCCAGTGACTCTGATTCCAACCAGTCGATGATTGCCGCCTTGGCGTTCGTGCTGTCCTGGCCGTCGAATCGGCCGCTGTTGACCATTTTGCCGGGGCCAGTGTAGGGCAGGGTGTCGTCTTCACTGCCCTGGATGACCGGGATGATCGGCAGCTCAAATTTCTGTGCGAACTCGAAGTCGCGTTCATCGTGGGCCGGCACCGCCATAATGGCTCCGGTGCCGTAGCCCATCAATACGTAGTCGGCGATCCAGATGGGAATGCGCTGATCATTGACTGGGTTGATTGCGTAGCTGCCGCTGAAGACCCCCGACTTGTCCTTGGCCAGTTCCGTGCGGTCGAGATCGCTCTTGTGCGCAGCGGCCTCCACATACTTAGCAACGGCATCCTTGTTTTCCGCCGTGGTGAGTTTTGCAGTCAGAGGATGCTCCGGTGCCAGAACCATGTAGGTGGCGCCAAAAAGGGTATCGGGACGAGTCGTGTAGACTTCGATGCTGTCCTCGCCATTTTCCAGGGCAAAGCGCACTTCGGCGCCCGTGCTGCGGCCGATCCAGTTGCGCTGCTGGGTCTTGGTGGAGTCCGGCCAGTCGACCTCGTCCAGACCGGCCAGCAGTTTGTCAGCGTAGGCGGTGATCCGCAGGACCCATTGACGCAGATTGCGGCGTTCGACCGGATGGCCACCGACTTCGGATTTGCCCTCGATGACTTCTTCGTTGGCGAGGACGGTACCCAGCGCCGGACACCAGTTCACCGGGCGCTCGTCGACATAGGCCAGGCCCTTGCGGAACAGCTGGAGGAAGATCCACTGGGTCCAGCGGTAGTAGTGAGGGTCGGTGGTGTTGACCTCGCGGGACCAGTCCAATGCCAGGCCGAGGCGATCCAGTTGGCCGCGGAAATTCTCGATGTTGGTGCGGGTGGTGGATTCCGGGTGGGTTCCGGTCTTGACCGCATACTGCTCTGCCGGAAGGCCGAAGGCGTCCCAACCCATGGGGTGGAGCACGTTGAAGCCGCGGGCTTTTTTGTAGCGACCGAGGACATCGCTGCCGGCGAAGTTTTCCACGTGGCCGACGTGGAGGCCGGCTCCACTCGGGTAGGGGAACATGTCCAGAAGGTAATACTTCGGCTTGGATGTGTCTTCGCGAACCTCAAAGCTGCGGTTGGCTTTCCACCAGCCCTGCCAGTGGGATTCGATCTCCTGAAATGCGTAGTCGCTACAGTTTACGGCCATGATGATAAAATTCTGAAAAACCCGAAATACTGGCTGGCCGGACCGGCTGCGTCAATGCTGCATCGTTTTTCCGTGAGGGCTCTTGCCAATCCGCGCTGCTGCAACATGTTCTCCAGTTTATGGATCCTCTCAGCCACGCTGTAACCGGAGCCGCATTGGCTCAATCCGCTGCCCGCCGCAAGGAGGTGGTTGCAGCGACCGTGGTCGGTGTGCTGGCCGGGATGTTTCCGGATGTGGATATCTTCATCCGCTCGGAAACGGATCCCTTGCTGAACATCGAATACCACCGGCAGTTCACCCACGCATTGATCATGGTTCCGGTGTTTGCATTGCTGCTTTCGGGCGCCTTGCACCTCTTCGTGCGGCGCTGGTTGAGCTTTGGGCGCAGCTACCTGTTCAGCTTTCTGGCGCTGCTGCATCACGGGATTCTTGATGCGATGACCAGCTACGGTACCCACCTGTTCTGGCCCTTTACAGATCGACGGGAATCCTGGAGTATTGTGGCGGTCGTCGATCCCTTGTACACATTGCCGATTCTGCTGTTGGTGATTGTTGGCCTGCTGCGCCGCAGTCCAGTGCCGGCCCGCATCGCATTGCTTTTTGCCGCGGCTTTTCTCAGTCTGGGTGCTCTGCAAACACATCGGGCCAAACTTGCTGGCTACGAACTTGCAGCCAGCAGAGGCCATGAGCCAGTTCGTCTGGAAGCCAAGCCGACGGTGTTTAACAATATTCTTTTTCGCCTGATCTATGAGACCGATGACCGTTTCTACGTGGATGCGGTGAGAGTTAATTGGTGGGGCAACACGATGGTTTACGAAGGGGCTTCGACCGACCGTCTGAGCGTCGAAGAAGCGCGCCAGGGCATTCCCGAGGACTCGCCTCAATACACGGATATCCAGCGTTTCGCCTTTTTTTCAGACGATTATCTCTATTTGCCAAGTGGCTTGAACGGCACCATCGGCGACTTGCGCTATGCGCTCCTACCGGACAGTCTCGAACCCTTGTGGGTCATCGAACTCAATCCGGAGCGACCGGAGGGGCATGTCGACTATCGTGTTGCCCGGGACTTCGGCGAGACCGAATTGGAACGCTTTCGCCGTATGTTATTAGGCGACCGCAACCTCGATCAGAATACCGAGTGACCGCGCCTGGTTCTCCTCTCCAGTGATCAGAGCTGGCAGGACTTCAAGGCCATTTTCTTCAGCCTCAAGTAAAGTAAGGTAGCCCGCTTCGATTCTGGGCCCACGGCCATCAATCTCTGCACTGCCCATATCGATCTGCAGCAGAGAATCCTGCGGATCGCCGTCGATGGTGATTTGTTTCCTGGACCGAATCCAGCGGAGCGTTGCGGCAACATCGATATCACAGACCAAGTCGGATATCGAAAGGGATGAGTGTTCAGACAGTGATTTTGACATACTGTTAATCATGCAAATCAAGCCGGACCCGATAGGAACATTTCTGAGTAGGTAAAATCGATGCGTTTGGACCCCGTTGAAGTAGGGTGTAGCCCGTCGCTTTAGCGTCGGGACCCGGACCATAGCGCCACTTCACCAACTCAGGACGACGACCCAATTGGCCGCTCAAGCAGCGGGAACATCACCCCTTTGCGGAACAGCGTTACCTGGCCGGTGCTCGAGCTGACGCAGATTGAAATGCAGTCCGTTGCCCGGGTAATCGCGGCGGCGGCGGAGTGGCGGGCACCAAAGCCGCTGGGCAGATCTTCGTAGTGTTCGGCGGCTGTATGGATCAATGAGCCCGCAGATTCGATGACGCCGTCCCCGCGGATGACAAAGGAACCGTCCATTACCGAGAATTCCTTGATAGTCTCGTCCATAAAGGGATTCAGCACATTACGGTCCTCAGCCTTATAGCCGTAGAATGGATTCAGAACCAGCGGTTTGATCATGCTGTTCACCTTTTTGGTATCGCCGATCACGAACAGGGTGCCTACCGGTTTGCCTTCGCGGCCTTCGACTGAAAGCTCGGTTGCGATCGCGATCATACGTTCCACCACTTCGATCTTCACCGATTTCGGCAGCAGGTCATTGTCGCGGTCAATCACGCTCTGGAACTCGCGTTCGATGTCGACCACCACCAGACTGTCCAGTTGGTTGCTGGAAGGCAGTCCGCCGATGCAGCAGAGGCGGTCGGTGTGTTTGAAGATTCCGCGGGTCAACCCAATGAGGATGGCACTGCGGGCCTGTGAGAGCCGATGCTTGCTAAAAGAGCGGACTTCGATGGAGGTTTCCACCTGACCACCCATGGGAATCCGATCGCTTGCCGCTCGGGTAACCAGGACCGTGCGGAAATTTGGCAGACCGCTGCCACCGTCAATCCCGCCGGCAAAGGTGTCCGCGAACAAAAGTATGGCCGCGCACTTGGAGTCTCGGGCAATTTTCTCGGCCTCCTTAAGGAGTAGTCGGTTGAAGCGGTTCTGGCGGCGTTCAGGACGCGCCAGCAGGCCGTCAAAGCCGAGGAAAAGGCGTTCGCGGAAGCTTTCGGTGTCCGGCGCCGAGACAATGTTCTGCACCAGTTCCTCGTCGCGAAACAGCCGGGCCATTGAGGCCAGTACGTTCAGATAGTTCTTTTCGTCTTCGGAGGCGAGCAGAAGAAAAATAAGCCGGACCCGGCGGTATTCCGCGAGTCCTTCGAATTCAAGACCATCGCGCACCCGGCCTACGGCAAAAAGGTAAGGGCGGTTGAGCTTTACACGAATATGCGGCATGGCGACCCCGTTGCCCAGATAGGTCGTCATTGTGTTTTCCCGTCGGATGAGCTGGCCGACGATGGATTTGGTATCCAGCGGATCACGCAGCCGGCGGTTGGCGGTGTTGATGAGTTCCACCAACGCACCTTCCAGGTCGGTGGACTGGATTTCGATGACTCGTGAACGGGATATATAGCGATCAAGCCGCATGCGGTAAAAGTGAGCGACTTTGTAAAAATGACAATTGAAAAATAGGTCTTTGTGCGAATTCCACATTGCTATTCTCAGATTTTGCTTGGTCAGCCTTGCGCTCTGTGCATAAAACGTAAGCTTTTGCTTATGGAACCAATCTCAAAGGACGAATCCAACGAAAACACGCCGTGGAAGCAGCCGCTGACGGAAATGATGCGCCGCAAGTTCATTGATGCGCGCAAAATCTTTTTCTGGGGTGAAGTGGACGATGCCGCCGCACGCGCTGCGACTGAGCAATTGCTTTACCTCGAAGCCATGGATCCGGGCAAGGAGATCACGCTCTATCTGAACAGCCCTGGGGGTTCCATCACTGCCGGCATGGCGGTTTACGACACGATGAAGCTGATCAGCAGCCCGATCCGTGTAGTGGTGGTAGGCCTTGCCGCCAGCATGGGTTCGATCTTTTTGTGTGGCGGAACCAAGGGCAAGCGCCTTGTTTATCCGCATGCCCGCATTTTGATTCACCAGCCTCTGATCATGGGCACCATGCGTGGTGCTGCGGTGGACATCCACATACAGGCGCAGGAGATGGAAAAGCTGCGTGAAGAATTGAACCGCATCCTTGCCGACTCTTCCGGCCAACCGCTGGAAAAGATTCAGAAGGATACGGATCGCGACTTCTATCTGAACGCCCAGGAGGCAATTGACTACGGCCTGGCCGACGCGGTTGTCGACAAGGTTGTCTAATTGAAGTCGAACAGTATGCGGATGATGCGTTGACTTCCGTTGCCGAGGCCGGCTCGCTCGCCATTCATTGAAATGATCTGGCGGCAACCGTAGGCCTGCAGGGCACTAGGGTGGATCCCAGTGACGATCACTTCCCCTTCAGCGCGTGCTGAGAGGGGATGCTGCTTGTTGAGCGGGGTCCAACGCATAGGCAGGCCCCAGGGACTGAATTCGATCTGCCAGCCAATGACGCCGTCTTGCGGGATCGGTCGGGTCAGCAGGGCAGGGTAGCGGCGAACGAAGTCCGGGACTCGACTGCTGCGGACCTGGATGACGGCACCGACAATAAGGCCGTCGAGGTATTCCTTAACGGTTCCTCCGGGAAAATCCCGCTTCCACTCATAGAAATCGAGCGGATCCCAGGCAACCAGGTTCATGCCATTGTAAACGCCGTGATGGTTGTCGCTGCCGAATTGCTGCTGATCATACCAGTTTTGGAAACTGTCCGACAGCCGCAGTCCCGTCTCAAAATGCAGGTGAGCCCGGCTTTGCGGTATGGTGTAGCCGCCGGCGGAGCGTCCCATGACTCCGATAACCTGACCCTGGTCTACACGCTGGCCGACTTCAACATCGGAGTCGATGGAGCGCAGGTGGGCGTAAAGGGTGTAGAAGGCCGGTTCCAGGTGATCGTGTACCAGCACAATGTAGCGTCCATAGCTGCTGTTGCCGGCCACGCTGTTGATGTGCGCCACAGTGGCGTCGGCCACGGCATAGATAGGGTCAGTAGCCTCACCGCGTTGGCGCGGCAGGATAGGGCGGATGTCCAACCCCTCATGAAAACGGCGTCCGTCATTGCGCACGCAGCCGAATAGAGCCGACTCTGGGTTACCTGAGGCTGTCGCCTGAACAAAGTCGGTGTAGGGCAAGCCCTCCTCGAAGGCAGTCGACGGGGTTGGCCAGACGACCGTGCCCGCCGTCAGGCTGACAAGCGGGAGGCAGCCGATCAGGCTAATTAAATAGATTTTGAAACGGTTCAAAGTAGGCATCCACATAGGGTTGAAAGAAGATGAGATACAGCAGGCTGCCCAGCACCAGAGCCGGGCCGAAGGGCATGCGCAGACCAGCCAGGGTTGGTCGCGAGGCATCTTTGCTTTTGTTGATCAACAGATATGGCAGCAGCAGTGCGAGTCCAATAAAGGCACCGCCAAACAATGCAAAAACGGCACCCTGCCAACCGCAAAAGGCACCAATGGCACCCATCAGTTTGACGTCACCAAAGCCCATTGCTTCCTTGCCCAGCACCTTTTCCGCAATCACGGCAATCCATAGCATCAGGCCGGATCCAAGCAGGGCACCTTGCAGAGATTGTGTCAGACTTAGCAGGCTGCCGATTGCGAAAGTCTGATCTGCAACAATCCCATGGATCTCCGGAATAAATGCGCTGAGCAAGAGACCCAGAAGCATTCCGCCAATGGAAAAGCGGTCTGGAATTTCCATGGTGTCCCAGTCGATAACGGCTGCTGCGATCATTCCGCAGGCAAAGGCCATAAATGCCAGGGAGGGAAGGAAGGGTTGACTGTGCCACAGACCAACAAAAACAAGTGCGGTGCCCAACTCGACTAGCGGATAGCGGAAGCTGAAGGCTTCCTTGCAGTGGCGGCAGCGCCCCCGCAGAATGAACCAGCTGAGGATAGGGATGTTGTCATACCAGGCAATGGGTACGCCACAGCGACAGTGCGAGCGCGGGTGAACAACGCTCTCGCCCCGTGGCAGACGATAGATTACAACATTCAGGAAGCTTCCGATACAGGCCCCGAACACAAATATCCAGGCGGTGATCATTTTTGGCGTTCCTTGAGTGCGTGCGCAGCGGCATCGGCCATAACCTCTACCGGAACCTCGGAACCGGTCCAGATTTCCAGACTGCGCACTCCTTGCCAGACCAGCATCGAAAGCCCGTCTGCATAGGGTAGGCCTCTGGCCTCGCAATCCGCGGCCAATTGGTTGCGGCATCCGTAGGTCGTGTCGAAGATGCTGCTTCCAGCCGGGAGTCGCCGCACATCCACCGGCGCCGGGTCGTCTGGCTTGAGGCCCAGAGCGGTGGCATTGATGACCAATAAATCGCCGGCCCAGTCGCCCGGCAGCTCCTCTGGAGTGGCAAAGCGAACCCGGTCCAGGGGCGTGCCGCTGCTACGCATGTGCTGCCCCAGCTGCTCGAGGCGGTCATTGGAGCGGTTGACGATGCTCAGGCGTTGGCAGCCGGAAGCGAGGCATTGCACCGCAATCGCCCGCGCAGCTCCCCCAGCGCCAAGAAGCAGCACGTCAGCGCCATCGAAACTCCGCTTCAGGCACTGCTCGACTGCCTTCAGGATACCGTAACCGTCGGTGTTGAAGCCGGCGTAACCTTTTTCCTTGCGCACCAGAGTATTGACCGCCCCCATGCGCGCCGCTTCAGGGTCCACTTCGGAGAGCAGCTTGAGGACTTCGACCTTGTGCGGGATGGTGAGGTTGAGGCCGGCAAATCCATGAGCGTGGAGCTTTTCAAGCGCCTCTGCCAGTCGTTCAACCGGCAGCTCCAGCGCATGGTAGCTCAAAGCGCCCACATCCACCCCCTGCTGCGCCATAGCCTGCAAGGCCGCATTGTGCATCGCCGGGCTCAGCGAGTGCCGCACCGGAAAACCGAGCACTGCCAGGTGGGGCTTGTTTGAATTAAGGGAATCCAGGGTATCAAGGGTCAAATCCATGCGCCCACAATTGAACATCCGCAACCTAGTACCGCAACCTGAAATGGCGAGAGGGTTGTTGGGTTATTTGCTGTAGCCTGGCATTTAGGTCCAATGACGGGGCTTTGGACTGTGGAATCTGAGATTATTCCCGTCCACCAAGGTCCACTACGTCCACCCATTGTCCACTATCAGCAGTCTCACCGAGTCCTGGCCGTTCAGACTTGGCAATAAGTGCTGCATCTGATTATGCTCTGATTTTGTGAAAACGTTTACCCCGGATTTGATTCGTAACTTTGCTGTGGTGGGCCATCAGGCGAGCGGCAAAACTCTGCTAACTGAAGCCATGTTGATGAGCGCGGGAGTGCTCAAGCGCATGGGTTCCATTGAGGCCGGGAGCACGGCTTCGGATTATCATGCCAGTGAGAAGGAGCGGCAGATATCCATCCATGCGTCGCTGCTGCACTGTAATTGGATGGGGCGGAAGTTCAATGTGATCGATACGCCCGGTTACCTCGACTTTATCAGTGAAGGCCTCGGGGCTTTGCGCGTTGGCGATTTTGCCCTGGTGGTAGTGAATGCCAGTAACGGGCCGGAATTGGGGACGGATCAGGTCTGGGATTATGCCGGGCAGTATGGCATTCCGAAGATGATAGTGGTCAACGGTCTTGACCGGGAGCACGTGGATTTTGATGCTGTGGTCGAAGACCTCCGCTCGCGCTATGGGTCTCAGGTCTTGCCGATGACGGTGCCGATCAATCCGGGGCCGGGCTTCAACCAATTGCTGGATGTCATGCGCAGTGAGGAGATTGACTATGCGCCGGACGCTTCCGGCAAGTTCAGCGAGAAGCCGGCGCAGGGACAATGGAAGGAGCGGGTGCAGACCCTGCACCGGGAATTGATCGAATACGTAGCGGAAACCGACGACGGTCTGCTCGAAACTTTCTTTGAGCAGGGGAGCCTGTCAGAGGATCAGTTGCGGGCGGGGGTGCATGCGGCTATTCAGTCGCAGACCTTCATTCCGGTTTTTGCAACTTCGGCTACCCAGAATATAGGTGTGGCCCGGCTAATGGATTTTATCGCGAAATACGGCAGCTCGCCGGTGGACCGCAAAGTGGTGCAGGCGGAAGATCTGGAGGGGCAGGCTGTTGAAGTGGCGCTGAAGGATCCGGATCCCACTTGTTATATCTTTAAGACGATCAGCGAACCGCATGTCGGTGAGCTGTCATTCTGTCGCATGTATTCGGGTGCGGTTCAGTCCGGGATTGAGTGTTTCAACAGCAGCCGTGGCCGTGCGGAAAAGATCGCCGCACTCTATACGCTGCAGGGCCATCAGCGGGAGCCAATGGCAACCCTCGCGGCCGGTGACATCGGCGTAATGGTGAAGCTCAAGGATACCCACACCGGCGATACTCTATGCAGTCCGAAGCGCAAACTGCGATTGCCGGCAGTGCGCTATCCCAAGCCGAATATTCACGGAGCTCTCAGGGTCCTGATTCAGGGCGATGAGGACAAACTGGCCGAGGGCCTGGCGACTCTGCACGAGGAGGATCCGACCTTCCTCTTCGTCAACAATAGCGAGACGGGACAGATGGTGATTTCGGGGCAGGGTGAACTGCATTTGGAAGTGATTCGCGGACGGCTCAAGCGGCGCTTCAATGTGGACATCGAACTGACTGAACCAAGGGTGCCGTTTCGGGAAACAATCAGCACGAGGGCCGAGGCGCGTTACCGGCACAAAAAGCAATCGGGTGGGGCGGGTCAGTTTGCCGAAGTCTGGATGCGCATTGAACCCGGCCCACGCGACAGCGGGCTGATCTTTACAGAATCCCTGGTGGGACAGAATGTGGACCGGGTATTTGTGCCCTCTGTGGAAAAGGGAGTCCTGGCCGCCGCCAACGAAGGCATCCTGGCTAGTTGCAGGGTGACGGACCTGAAAATCGATTTTTACGATGGCAAAATGCATCCGGTCGACTCTAAGGACATTGCCTTCCAGATAGCGGGCAAAGAGGCCTTCAGGCAGGCTTTCAAAGACGCCAGACCTTGTCTGCTGGAACCGATTCTGGATGTCGAAATCAAGGTGCCGGACGCCTACATGGGTGACGTGATGGGCGATATTTCAAGTCGCCGCGGGCGCATTCAGGGCATGGATAGCGATGGCCGCTTCCAAGTGATCCGGGCGCAGATTCCGCAAATGGAGATGTACCGCTACTCGACGAGGCTGCGTTCACTGACCGGGGGACGTGGGCTGCACTCCGAACAGTTTTCGCATTATGAGGAACTTCCCAAGGAGGCTGAGATGCGGGTGATTCAGTCTTTGACTGGTGTCTAAGGTGCTGGAAAATAAAGGTTTACGGGATGTTATGTAAAAAAGGGCGTGCGGTTTTTGTGTTTTTAGCTATCTTAAGATTATGAAAACTATTCAAACCCTGAGTTACTTTTTCAGTTTGGTCCTCATGGTGTCCGTGGTGCATGGGCAGGAACCGGGAGCTGCGCCACAGCAGGCAGAAGGGGGCGCAGGTCCGGGTATGGCTGTACAGGATCTGCAGCAGCAGACTGAAGGCGTGGCTCTTGAGGAAGAGCCCCTTGACTTCGACAGCGAACTCCCTTTGCCCGGAGACCGGGATCCCGATTTGACTGAGGCAATTGCAGTGGGGCAGTCGTGGCTCGAGCGTGTGGACAGAGATCAACTGGGTGCTGCCTGGAATGCCGCTGCTGCATTCTTCCGTGAGCGTCTGGATGAAGGCGATTGGAGTCAGGAAGTGCGCTCAAGCCGTCAACCTTTGGGGACTCTTGAAGAGCGTGAGCTGGAAAGTTCGGCCTACTACTCAGAGCTGCCACCTATCGTTCCTGATGGCGAATACGCGAAGCTGACATTCATGAGCAATTTTTCTGAGGCGGAAGAAGTTCTTGAGGTCGTGACCCTCATGCGTGGGGCCGATGGAACCTGGGTTGTCGCCGGATACCGGATTCCGGAATGATTTTTTGATTTGAATTCCGGGCTGAAGCGGTCCAAAGGTTTTCGCCTTTCTCATGGTGAACCTGAAGGGCAGTGCTAAACCTTTGCGGGCGTCGGTGACGACGCTGGGCTGCCGCTTGAATCAGGCGGAATCCCAAATCATTAAGGAGAAGCTGGAGGTCGCCGGTTATGCAATGGTGCCCTTCGGTGAGGATGCAGACCTGGGCATCATCAACACCTGCACGGTGACGCGGGAGGCGGATGCGAAATGCCGGAAGATGATCCGGCAGTTTGTTCGCCGCAATCCTCAGGCCTTCACGGCCGTCATTGGTTGTTACTCGCAGATGGGTGCCAAGGCGATTGCCTCGATTCCGGGCGTCGACCTGATCATCGGTAATCAGGACAAGCTCAGCGTTGTCGATTACGCCCGCCTGGGAAAAAATGAGAAGCCGGTCATCGTTCGTGACCGCATTGACCGCAAGGATTTCAGCATCCAGTTTGTTGGCGACTTGCCCTTCGACAAACGGGCCAACCTGAAGATTCAGGATGGCTGCGATTTTCTCTGTAGTTTCTGCATCATTCCCTTTGCCCGTGGCCGTGCCCGCGTCCGACAATGGGAAAACACTCTGGACGAAGCCCGCGCGGCTGTTGCCAAGGGAGTGCGCGAGCTGGTGCTAACCGGAGTTAACATCGGCACCTACCTGCACGAGGGGCACGACATTGTCGACCTGGTCGATGCCCTGAACGACATTCCCGGCCTGCTGAGGGTGCGGATTTCCAGCATTGAGCCGACTACCGTGCCCTGGGCCTTGATCGACCGCATGGGCGACCGGGAGCATGTCTTGCTGCCGTATCTGCACCTGCCTCTGCAGTCGGGCTGTGACAAGGTCCTGCAAGCCATGCGTCGCCGCTACACAACCGGGGAGTATGCGGATTTTGTTCAGCGGGCAGTGAAGCAGGTGCCCGACCTCTGCGTCGGCACCGATATCCTGGTCGGTTTCAACGGCGAAACAGAAGCGGATTTTGAGGAGACCTGTCGATTTTTCAACGATCTGCGCTTCGCCTATACCCATGTGTTTCCGTATTCCGAGCGTGAGGGGACATTGTCAGTAAAGCGTGCAAACGACGTAGTGCCGATTGAAGAACGCAACCGCCGCTGCCTGCAGCTGCGTCGCTACAGCAGCCAGAAACGCTACGACTTCATGCAGCGCTACCTCGGCCAGGAAATGAATGTCCTGCTCGAAGACCCCCGCGACGATCGCTTCCCCGGCTACACCGCCAACTACATCCGCGTCCTCACGGAAAATCCGCAATCCTCCGACATTCGCAATCAACTTGTGCGCGTACGTCTCGACCGCATCAGCGCCGATTTTGTCGAAGGCCCGATTGTGAGTTTTGTAGGGGGTTGATGGATGGATACGCGGCGGTTTCGGCGAAACCGCCCCACCTTTCTGTGTGCGTGAAAAACATCGACATGGGGTAGGGCAGTCTCGCCGAGACTGCCGCTGACCATTCCGACTATTCTGGCTGAAAATTGCCATTGTAGCTCGGCTTGTAGAGGCGTAGACCCAAGTGCTTTTCCATCGCCTTGAAGTGGCGATCGACAGCGTAGGTTCGGCAGTCATTGCGGAGGGCAAGAGAGGCGATAATCGCATCGTTCCAGGGCAATGTGATGCCTTTGCCGCGCAGGATTGCGTAATTGGTGGCCGCTTCGCGCCAGATTTTTTGATCATTCTTGAGGTAAGGGAGTATATCGAAGCGATTCTGGATCCGGGGACGCTCGTGGGGCAGTGCGCCTCCGAGGAATTCCATCTCCACAGGTCCGCAGAGTGTGGCTTCGAGTTCTTCAATCAATGCTTTCATGGCTAGTTTGACAGCCGGGTCTCCGTCCCGCCGGAAAAACTCAATCCATGCGCTGGTGTCGACAAGAACCATGGCTTTAGCAATTACTTGTTACGGGATAATTCCGATCTAGTGGTTCGCACCACTAGCGGTCGGACTGCTCTATTTCGTCGTTGGTCAGGGGGTAGTCCTCGAACTTGCCCTCCATTACCATGGAGGCAAATTCTTTGGCCATCGCTCGACGCAAGTATTCAGTAGCAGCCTTGGCTACGGCAGGACCTTTTTTGGGTATACCAGTTGCCAGCATGATCTTTTCGAGGGTCGAATCCTCCATCTCTACGCTGAATTTCATGACAATATTGTCTTCTAAAATCTGATTATTTCAATATTTTTATCAGAGAAGATCCATTGCTCCTGATTGTACGCTGCGGTTTCGGCGAAACTGCCCCACCATTCTGTGTGCGTGAAAAACATCGGAATGGGGTAGGGCGCTCTCGCCGAGAGCGCCGCTGGCCGAAGGCGGGAACCATCACATGTGGATACGTTTCACAACAATCGCTTGAGTTTTTACCCCGATTTTGGGATAGCTCCCTTCCAACTTTCCATTCCCGTTGCAGCCAGGGGCCGTCGACTCCAAACAGGCGCAGGAAGAGTCGTCCGATTTGAAAAGCCGTGAAGTAGATAGGGATGACCGTCAGCGGATTGGTGATGAACTGTAGGGCGACGACCACGGCAAGATTCGCACGAAAGTTCAGAGCCGATTTTGTCGAAGACCCGATTGTGAGTTTTGTCTGAGCTTTAGCCGAGCTTTGATCTTAGCTCTCTTAACTTGAAGAAGTAACTTCGGTACCGATTCGAAAGAGGCGATTTCGAGGGCGCGCAATATGGCTGCATGACGGTTGTCTACGCCGAGCTTTTGGTAAACATTTTGCGCATAGCCTTTTATTGTCTGAGTGCGCAGTCGCAACAGGGCGCCGATTTCTGCATGAGTTTTTCCCCTGATCATCCAAGTCAGCACTTCCGCTTCACGCGCACTTAATTCAGTCATGGCGAAATGTTCCTCCTGGATGTTCTCTGGCTTGATCTTGGAGCAGGCAAGGGCTGTTCTTCGCGCGTTTGTCAGATGCGGCTGAAGGAGGGTCAGTCTTTCCCGGTCTTCATCGGAGAAACTCCTGCCGGACCTCTCCAGTCCGGCAAAGACAATTGTGTTTTTGTCTGTAAATATTGGAATGGCTGCATGCTCTGAAACACCGGCTACGCGGAAGCAGTCCGAATAGATGTCCAGGTCACGAAACTGACGTTCCGAGTAGAAATCGCTGCGCAGGAAGGGTTTCCCCTCAGCCACCCAAGGGTCGAATCGGAAAAGTGGGTATTTGTGCATGTGAGCGGCGTAGCCTTCCATAGCCTGACTGAAGTCCGCATGCTGCTCATCATAATAGACCTTCAGATTACGGCTGCGCAGGTCCAAAACCCCGACCGTGCACAAGTCGCAGTCAATGGTGCCCCGCACAGCTTTGGCCGTTCGGGACATAAAGGTCTCAAGTCGGAGACCAGATCTGAAGAGCCGGGTGACCGAGTTTTGCAATCTTTGCCAATGATCCTCTCGCATTGCATCGCGGTACGGCATTAAACTGCCTAATACCTTTTAGCAGCGATTAGACATCGAGGAAGGGGAGGGGTCAAGCACCTAGGATCTCCTCCTCAAGAAGGCTACTACCAGTGCTGCCAGACCGAAAATCAGTGCGTAGGTGCGGGGCTCTGGAATGACGCCCAGACTCCCGGTCGTAGTCAGCTCCCCGGCATCCCAAATCAAATCAGTGTCGTTTAGGTTCGGTAGGATGAGGTCAGCGAAGCTGCCGTCTATCGAACCGCCGACGTCGAAAAACAGGAATGTGTCACCTTCCTGCGGTTGAAAACCGTCGAGGAAAACCACCTTTAGCGTCCCGTCGAGGAGCAGATCGCCGCTTATATCAAAAGCGTCGTATTCCTGGCCCCGGGAAGGACCGGCGATTTCCATCTTAAGAAAATGTTCTGGCGCAAAGCTCAAGTTGCCTTCGACTTCGATCAAGCCCGGGCTAGTGCCCGGGTAGGTCGCTCCGGAGAAAACAAAATCGCCCTCGAATCGACCGCTGCCAGAGACTTCACCTGTTAAGGTCAGAGCTTCTCCATTCATTGTTGTTACTGTCCCTGAATTGCTCAGGTTGCGTACAACAGTGCCTCCGGCTGCGAGGGTTGCCCCCGGGCTCACGTCGACAAGTCCACCGGTAGTTTCCAGTCCGCCTGCAATTTCGAGCCTACCGTTAAGCACGTTTGTTTGACCGCTGTGCCCGACTTCGCCTTGCAGACTCTGTATTCCCGCTTGGCGTTTGTTTAAATCGCCCGTTCCGGAAATAGTCCCCACGAAAGTCTCCGCTTCCGATACATCCATCCAGAGAACTGGTCCCTCGATGTCTACATTGCCTCCTCCGCGTATGCCTTGAGTTACCGGACCCCGGCTCGCGTGGAAGGTCGCTCCTTCGAGGATTTCCACTACACCCATGCCAGAGGGATAGCTTGCCGGACCCAGGCGAAGACCGCCTTCTTCGATGCGGGTGATTCCGCTGTAGTTGTTTGCTCCCGTCATCTCTACGATGCCGCTCCCGCGTTTAATAAGGCCACCTTCGCCGGCTGTGTTATTTGAAAACGCCAAGTCTTCGTTCTGCATTATCGCGAGCATTCCGGCAGCGTCGATATTTAGACTGCCGACTACTGTGCCAAGCGTTTCTCCATCGCCAAGTTGCAGTTCGCCGGACTCGATAACTGTCCCGCCGGTGTGCGCTGTCTCCCTGTTGACGATCAAACGTCCACCGCCGCCCACCCGCAATTCATTGTTTCCGGACAAACCGACGGTCAACTCCTTCTCTTCGTCGCCGTTGTACACATATCCCGCACCCGTGTGGTAGTCTCCGTCACCCGAAAACATGCCGAGGTCAAAGGCCTGCCCGAGCGAATCGAATACAGCTCCTTCAGCAATGGCTATTCCTCCCGAGCCGATTGTCGCCCCGGATGCATTCTCCAATCGTCCGGTTCCGGAAGAGACCTGCATTCCCTCGACCGCTACCGTTTGCCCGTCGAAATCGAGTATACCCGTGTTATCGCTGCCTGCGTCGAAATTCACCACGTTTCCATAAGGCAAGGCGTTGTTACTTTCCAGACGAAGACGTGCTTGATCGCTTCCCGCATAACCGCCATTTTCCTCGCTACCGCCTATAATCGTGGAGCCCTCGTAGGTGTTCGTCCCGGAGAGCGTCACGGTTCCTGTTTCGTTCACCACCCGCAAATCGCCGGTACCGCTTATGACGCCAGCGACGGAAAGGGTATTGCCGCCGCCCGCCCGCAAACGCCCTCCGCCTTCGGCCAGAATAATGTTTCGATCTTCGCCCAAACTGAGGGAATCTTGAAGATTTCCGATGGCACCTCCGGTTTTCAGGACAATATTATTCGGTAAGGCACCAAAAACCGCCTCCGAACCGGCCTGCAATAGACCCTCGCTCACAATCGTGCCGCCGGTGTAATCGTTCTGTTCCCTGGTGAGCGTCAAGATGCCTTCTCCGCGCTTAATTAACGCATTATCGCCGGTCAGTTGTACTTCGGACGTGTGATTTTCGCCGCTATCGAATACGTAATCGCGTTCACTGCGAAATTCGCCTGTTCCGTTCACCCGGCTCAAATCGAAGTCATAGTCACCGGTATCGAAAACTGCTCCCGCGTAAATCTCCACGGAACTTGCCCCCAGGGCATTTTCGTGACCGACACGCAGGCTTCCATTTTCGACGACGGTCAGGCCCGTATAAGTGCTGTCGCCGGAAAGAAGCAACTCACCCTGGCCCAACTGCCGGACCACACCGTTTCCAGAGATGGCTTCATCAAACACGTAGAGATCGTTTCTGGCGAATTGTAAGTTGCCCCCCTCCAGATCCACTGGGTTTGCCAGATTTCCTTGCGTATTGAAATCGCCCACCTGAAATGTGCCGCCCTGAATAACCAAGCCCCCGGACAAATCCATTTCTCCCGCTTCCAGAGTGGTCATGGAACCGGACCTCGCAAATGCGGTGCCTTCTCCAAAAACCGTTCCTGAAAGTATGATATCCCTTCCCAGAAAAGTAAGACTCGATTCGATGTCATTACCGAACCGGTCTTGGCCCGCGAATTCAATCAGTTCGATATCGGTTTCAATGATCGAACTCCCTGCGACTGATGCAGTGGCAATGATATCGATTCCTCTACTGTTGTCAAAATGGCCGCCTATCCTTCTCCTCTCAGCTGTTCCCACATCCAAGGATTCGCCGCGAACGGTCAACTTTTGTTCCCCGGTGAAATGCCCAAAATCCATCCAGGCGGAGACCTCCGGAAGGGTCCCTCTGAAAATCACCTCTCCAGATCCGGAAATGGTATCATGCACTGTTAAGATTCGAATCACGTCGATTGTGCCATCGTTGACGATATTCTCCGCCGTTACTGCTCCATCCATGGGGAAAGCTCTTAAATCTGTTTTGTTGTGGACCGTGTTCTGCCCAAAATCCACTCTCGTCGCTTCTATCAAGTTTCCTTCCAGTACGATGTCGCCATCACCCGGAAAATAGAGCGCATTATTGTCACGTGCGGAAAAAATGGTGCCAAAAGGGCCTTGTAATCGCAAAGTGCTCCCTTCATCCAATTCGAGATCAACAGGCACCAGCTGATTATTAATTGTACCGCGCTGAGCATTAATACTTCCGCTATGGATAAATTCATTGCCCCCTGAAAGAATCAGGCCGCCCTCATCGATTGATTCGAGCTGATATACCCCGCCCGAAGTACCCGTCATATCCAGCGTCGTGTTCTCGGCCACCGAAACCGTGCCTTCATCGAAATCGAACAGATCATTCTGGTGAATATTGAGTCGGCCAGCGGTCACTTCGATTCTGTCCTGGACCTTAACCTGGCCGGTCAAAGTGGTGGTTCCGCTGCCGGCCTGTCGGAAAATGCTGGTGTTCAGGATACCTGGATCAAAGTCGATATCATCTGCCCGGTTGACCTCGAACAGACTGAGAGTGTGCACCATGAAATCGTCGATGTGGAACGAACCGGTCGTGCCACCATCTCCCATTCGTATTTCGCCACCTACCGTATTCGTCCAGGAGAACTCCTCCATGTGGAATGAGCCCGTCACGGTGATGCTTGGATTAAAATCCGGATGGTGCCATCCCTGGACAATCGTGGCATAGAGATCGCCGGAGATGAGGATGTTCGGATTCTCAAGGAACTCCAAGTGGCTGATGTTCGCCGAACCGGTCCATGTCTGGTCGAGGGTTCGCTCTACTATGTTCCACTCATCCGGCACGAACGAATCCATGTCGAAGGGATCCGGAGAATCGTCGTCGATGATGTAGTCAAAATCGTCCCAGCCCCAGGGATCTTCGTCGTCGAAGAGCCCGTAAGCGGGCGAGGCGAAAAGTGCAAGGCACACATAGACGCTCACACTGTAAATCACCACTGGACAGGCAGCGGTTAACCTGAGTAAAGAGCTTGGAGACGCAGACATATTGATATCCAAACCGCCCTTGTGTCTCGTCTCAAATGCAAAGCTGAGCATGGGATACCTACTTTGGTAGGTGGTGTTTGGGGGCTTTGGGCGAAAGCCCCTTCCAGTGTATGGACAGGCTTCACAACAATCGCTTGAGTTTTTACCCCGATTTTGGGATAGCTCCCTTCCAACTATCCAACCATCCAACCATCCAACCATCCATTCCAATACTATTATGCCCAAAAAAGACACTGGACACGCCGCTCACTCCCAATCTGCAAATGCCATCGGATTGGCAGGCGAAATGAAACGCCCGATCAAGGTTGTTTTTCTCGGAGCGGGCAGCTTTTTCTGTCTGCAAATTTCCAAAGACACGATGTTGATTCCCGGCAATGTCGGCGGTGAAATCGTCATGGTGGACATCGACGCAGAGCGACTCGAGCGCATGCGGCGCTTGATTGAAAAGTTGCGCGAAAAAATTCCCGGCGGTGAGAACTGGAAAATTACCGCAAGCACGGACCGGACAGAAGCTTTCAAGGACGCGAACTACATCGTTAACTCGATCGAGGTCAGCGGGGTCGAATGTGTGGCCTTCGACAACGACATCCCGCTCAAATACGGTGTAGACCAGTGCATCGGCGATACGATTGGGCCCGGAGGTCTGATGAAGGCGCTGCGTACAGGGCCGGTCTGGTTGGACATCCTGCGTGATATCGAACGCATCTGCCCGCAGGCGCTTGTTCTGAATTACACCAATCCCATGAATATGCTCTGCCTGGCGGCATTTCGTGCGGTTCCAAAGGTTGCGGTTGTCGGGCTCTGCCACTCCGTTCAGGGGACCAGTCAGCTGCTGGCGGAATATGCCGGGCTGCCCCTGGATGAAATCGAATGGGAATGCGCCGGCATCAACCATCTGGCCTGGTTCACGAAGTTGAAGCACCAGGGAGAAGATCTCTATCCGCGGCTGTTCGAGAAGTTTCGTCCAGAAGTCGAAGGCGTCTTCGCGGCTCGCAAAGACGATACCGCGACCAAGCGGGACAAGGACCTCGTGCGCAAGGACATGGCCCTGCATTTCGGAGCCTTTATTACGGAGTCCAGTGGACACCTTTCCGAATACCTTCCCTATTACCGGACGAAGGATGCCACCAAGTCTCACTACATGCGTGAGCGCTACGATGGCGAGTCGCGCTTTTACGCCAACGGTTGGCCACAATGGCGAAAGGCTGCCGATGAAGAGCGCGAAAGCATGATCAAAGGTGAAAAGGAATTACCCAGTGAGCGCTCCTGGGAATACGGTAGTTGGATTATAGAAGCCCGCGAGAAGGACACTCCGTTCCGAATCCACGGCAACGTCTACAACCAGCAGGACGGCGGCGGCAGCCTGATCAGCAACCTCCCGGCCGATGGCTGCGTGGAGGTGGCCACCATGGTTGACGCCAACGGGATCAATCCCTGCCGCTACGGCGCGCTGCCACCGCAGATGGCTCACCTTTGCGCCAGCAACATGGCCATGTTTGACCTCGGTGCCACCGCCATCATTGAAAAGAGCCTGGAAACCGCCACTCACGCACTGATGCTCGATCCCTTGACCGCAGCCGTTCTCTGCCCAGCGGAAATCAAGCAAATGGCCGAAGAATTGTTCGAGGCCGAAAAGACATTTTTGCCGGGTTTTAAGTAATCGCTATTTTAACTGTTTGGGGTGGTGTCGGTTCTGGTATGCTTCATGCATCGGTGGACGGGGGCGTCCACCGCCCCGGGGTCGGGCACGCCTCGTGCCCGATAGAGAACCAAGCCCTAACCCTACTACTCTGTTGGTTCACTACCCCCAACTTCATCACCGTTGACAAAGACGGACAAATGTCCGATATTGCATCCATGACTTCATTCATTTCCACGCGTGAACTTTCCAAGCAACCGGGCAAAGTCATGGCCAAGGTTTCTGCTGAGGGGGCTCAGGTCGTCACGAAAAACGGCGTTCCGGCCGCCTACTTGATTCCCACAAGTGGATTGGGGATCGAGGCCGATTTGGATGCATTGCGTCGCCTTTTATTGGGCCGTGCATTGGATGCCGCTCAAGCCGAGGCGGCACGCGCCGGAACCTCCGAGACCACTCTGGAGGAGATCGATTCGGAGATTGCCGCTTCCAGGAAAGAGCGCCACGCGAAGCGTGGTAAAGGCCAGTCCTAATGACGGTTCCTGTTTGGGTTATCGACACGAACGTGCTGGTCTCCGCCGCTCTTACGGCTGGAGGCAACTGCGACCGCATCATGCGGGCGGCGGTGGAAGGTCGCATTCGCTTGGCGTGGTCGCCGCCCATGCTCGCCGAATACCGCACGGTTCTCATGCGCCCGAAGTTCAAACTATCGCCATTGGTGGTGGCGAATCTTTTGAATTGCTTCGGTCCCTCCGATCAAATTCTTCCGCTGGACGCACCCGATTTGCCCGACCCGGACGACACCGTATTTCTTGGAACTGCTCTGGCGACAGCTGACAAAGTTCTGGTTACCGGGAACACCGCTCATTTTCCGGAAGAAATTTGCAGACCAGCGCGGATTATGACGCCGGTGGAAGCGGTTCAAGCGATCTGATCTCATGCATACTGCTTAACCGAAAATAGGTATCTGCTGATTATCCAGTTCTCAACCCAGCAGGACTGATCAACTCTGAGATCTGAGATCAAGACGCCAGAAAAAGATCAAGAGGGAGGATTTCTGGCATCACCATTCTTGATCTTGGTTTGGGATGGGTTGCCTGTGCGTATCCAACGAACCACTATCGTTGGCTCGCTACAGCCCACAGCCCCCACAGCCCAACAAATCCTTTCGGCAACCTCAGCTGTATAAATGCCAGCGCTGTTTCTGGCGGGCGTACTGGGCGTTGCGTTGTTCCCAACGGCGGAGGAAGGGGGCAACTTGGAAGTTGGGTCCGTCGCGTTTGAGGGCTTCCATGACAGCACCTTCGCCGACATGTTTGGTGAACAGTTCCTGCAGTCCCTGGCTGGCGGCTGAGAAGGGATTATTTGAGTTCCATTGGGCTGCCAGGGCCATCAGGTGGAAGCTGATTTCGGTCGGCCGCAGGTCGCGCCAGCTGCGGACCAGCACATAGGTGCCGCGGTGAGTCCGGCCGTTCTCCTGGAAGGAAATGACCCGAAACTCCAGTCCGGGAATGCGTCGTGCGGTCAAGGCTTCGGCGATGGCTTCCGGCGAACGCCCGCTGAATTGCAACAGGCGGAAGGGATGGCGGGTGCCGTAGCCGTGGCTGAATCCGCCCAGTTGACAGCCCAGGCCGGTCATCGCGTAGCCCATGGCTGCAGCCACATCCGGAATGGCCGGCGAGGTCGGCACCCAGTTCATACCTGTATCCGTCCAAAGCATGTCTCGGGACCAGTTCTGCATCGGCACCACTTCAAGTTGGCCGCGGCGGCGAACATCGTCGGGAATGGGCAGCACGTCAGATTCGTTTTTGGCCATGCGGGCGATTTCGCCAATCGTCAGGGCGTGCACATAAGGGACCTGAAAGGCCCCGACATAACTCATCCATTCCCGTTCCAGCCAGGGGCCGTCGATCTTCAATCCCCCTATTGGGTTGGGGCGATCAAGGATGACGATACGCTTGTTGTTTTCAAAACAGGCCTCCATCGCATAGCGCATGCAACTGATGTAAGTGTAACTGCGGGAGCCTACATCCTGCAGATCGACGACCAGGGTGTCGATGCGCTGGAGCATTTCCGGGGTCGGTTTGCGAAAGCGCCCATACAGCGAGTAAACCGGTAGATTGGTGCGCGGGTCGACGCGGTCCTGTATCGGCACATTGGCTCGCTCATCCCCGTAAATGCCGTGCTCTGGTCCGAACAGGGCTACCAGGTTGACGTTCGATGCCCGCCTGAGCACGTCGATGGTAGAGGTGCCCTGGCGATTGACGCCCGCCGGATTGGTAAGGAGGCCCACGCGCTGGTTTCGAAGTAATTGGAAGCCACTACGTTCGAGTACATCGATGCCCGGGAGGGTCTGGCCCCGGCGGCCATTGGATGCCAGGCTGAAGGGCGCGAAGGCAAGGGCGCCTGCTGCGATTGAGGTGGTGCGGATAAAGGAACGGCGATTTGGCATCGGGAGAGGATTCAGAGGTTTAGGACAAGGTGTTAAAGTGAGTGGTGCAGTGCTTAATGGTTTTCAGTATGGTTTTCTTGGGCTGAACGCGCAACGGCCTCCCGGCGCGCCTGCAGCTCTTTGAGGCGCTGGTAGGAGAGGGTGACCTCGCGGGCGGTTGCCTTGTAGACAACGTTGGCAATTGCAGCGCAGAAGATGCCCATCATGAGTGCTCCCAGACTGGTCAATCCAATGACGCTGAAAAAGAACTGGAGGTTTGAACCCCAATCACCCTGATGGATGCCACTGAAAAGAGCTCGGGCCTGAGTCATGTTCAGATGGGGCCCTTCGAGCCCGAACAGTCGTAGGAAGAGCCGTCCGATTTGAAAAGCCGTGAAATAGATGGGTATGACCGTCAGCGGGTTGGTGATGAACTGTAGGGCGACGACAACGGCAAGATTCGCACGAAAGATCAGCGACAGCACAAAAGAGAGGATTAGCTGGATTCCATACAGGGGAAGGAAGGCCAGGATGAAACCCGCATAAAGCGCTGGCGTGACCGCCTGCACCCGAAAGCTCCAAAGGTAGGACCGCTTGCGTGCCGAGGCGGCGAACCACTTCAGGACAGGGTAGCGGTGGATATTTGTGCGCCGCGGCAGCTTGCGAAGGAAACGCTTGGTCCGGGCAATGCGCTCGCGACGCAGAGTCTGGAGGTTTTCTTCTTCGGGATCGATGGTCATGAATGCAGAATGTAATCGCGTGCTCGACTGGCCAGTTGGTTCCGGGTCTCTCGCAGTGCTTTTTCCAGAGGCCAGTGGGCCGGGCTGAGAGCGTTACAGGAAACCCAGGGATACTCGTTGGAAAGCCGAGACTGGACTTCCGCGTCTATCCGTCCAGCCATAAAAATGACTTGTTGGTCGGGGCGTGCCCGCTGGATCAGTGAACCGGGCCCTTTGCCGTTCAAGGTGCCTGCGTCCAACCCACCTTCACCAGTGAATATGGTGTCGGCCCAGTCCAGATTCTCAGGGAGTCGACACCAGAGGCTGAAGAGCTCAAAGCCCGCCACCAGCTCGACATCGGCGAGGGCAGTCCGCAGTCCGAAGGCAATGCCGCCGGCTGCACCGCTGCCGGGGCGGTTCAATTCTGTTTCGTAGGAATCCCAGTCGGTGCCAAAGCAGCCCAGAAGGCGGCGGGCCATTTTGTCGACCCAACGCTCCATCCGCGGGATATCCCTGGCTTTCAGGCCTTTTTGCGGTCCGAAGACACGCGTTGCGCCCTTGTCCCCAACCAAGGGGTTGCGCACGTCGCAGGCAATTCGGACCGGTGGCATCTTGCCGGCCAGTTTTAAGGTGCTGCCGACAGTGGCCGCGAGTTTCCAGCGTGCCGGCGTCATTTGCCGAACGGGTTGCAGATCACGGTCATAAAATTGCAATCCCAGCGCCTCGAGGGCGCCAACGCCGAGGTCAATGGTCGCGCTGCCACCGATCCCCAGCAGGATTGCGTCGGCCCCGCTGGCCACAGCGTCGGCCATCATTTCGCCTACGCCGAAGCTGCTGGTGTGCCAGGGATCGCGTTCCGAAGCGTGCAGGCTTTCGATGCCGGCGGCTTGAGCCATTTCAATTACTGCAAGCCTGCCCTGCGCTGGGATTTGCAGTATATCCGCGACCTGAGAGGGAAGTTTTTCTATCTGGACCCAGCCATACTGGGCCTGCACTGGTTTAAGGCGGGGACCCGCAACTTTGAGCTCCTTTAGTTCACCACCCGCTGCAGCCGTGAGGATCTGGGCAAAGCCTTCGCCTCCATCGGAGAGCGGCATCCGTCGAATTTCCGTGTCCGGACTGTGTTCGCGAATAACCGCCGAAACGGTTTCGCAGGCGCCGAGGGCGTCAAGCGCGTCCTTGAACTTGTCGAATGCGAGCAAGGCCTTTTTCATAGGCTCAGAAAGTGAATGCTTCAAACGAAGGGTCAAGCCGTAGAAGTAAAAAGCCTCCTTGTTGGACATTTCGGGAAACTTGTCCTACTAATAGTTGTTATAAGTTATACTACCAGGCAACTTTTCTTACCGGCAAATTAAAATCGATTTGCATACTTGGCTGGGACATCACAGATTGGGCTGCAGTGTTAATGAGTGCACATATCAAGAAAGACAAAGTAGTGGATAGCTCCGGAGCATTTCTGGCGCGTTCGAGCCTTTATCAGGAATTCTTGGCTGAGCGTGAGGAGATTCTTAAACATAAATGGATCGAGTCGGAGAAAGCAGGTCGTGACATTGGCTTTGAACGGGCTCTGCTTGATTGGATTCGCAGGCACCGTGACGGTTGGCGGACCTCCCGCCGCGAAGACAGTTTGGTTGAGAATGCCTGAAGCCTGCATTTGCGATCTTTTTGCTTGTCAGCATCGCAATTAGCCCTAGCTTCCTTCCCTTTTCACCAGAATTTATACCATGCCGAGAGAACACATCATTTTGGAATGCACCGAAGCCCGCGGGGAGAACAAACCTGTTTCGCGCTACATGTCGTGCCGCAACAAGAAACTGCAGCAGGGCCGCGTTGAAAAGAAGAAATACAACCCGCACCTGCGCCGTCATACCCTGCACCGCGAAATCAAGTAAGCAAAGCAGAGATAGAATTTATAAAAAAGCCGAATCCAGTTGGATTCGGCTTTTTTGGTCGTAGGCGCGGCGGTCCCCGCTGCGCAGGGTGTGGTAAGTGGGATCGTTTTGCTACGTTAACCCATAGGGTTGTTGCTCTCCAAACGCACCATTACAGACCGGGCCATTTCGCGGAATGCCTTGGCTGCGGTGCTGTCCGGGTAGGATATCGTGATCGGCAGGCCGCGGTCGCCGCCTTCGCGGACATCGCTGTCTAGGGGAATCTGTGCCAGCAGTGGGGCATTCAAATCCTTCGAGGTCAGGAGGCCGCCGCCTTCGCCAAAGATGTGCTGGCGACTGCCGTCCGGGGCCTCCAGGTAGCTCATGTTTTCGCAGATACCGATGATCGGAACGGACACCTTTTCAAACATGCGGGCACCGCGACGGGTCACGTCCACAGCTACCTTTTGCGGGGTCGTGACGATCAAAGCCGCATCCACCGGGAAAGTCTGTACCAGAGACAGCTGGGCATCGCCGGTTCCGGGCGGCAGGTCCACAACCAGAGTGTCGATCTCGCCCCAGTTGACGTGCTGGGCAAATTGCGAAATGGCATTGTTGATCATCGGGCCGCGCCAGACAACCGGTGCATCGGCGTCCACCAACAACGCCATAGACATAACCTTGATGCCGAAATTCTCGGGTGGGATGATCTTCTCATTTTCGATCTCCGGCCGCACGTGCAGGCCCATCATCTGTGGGATCGACGGGCCATAGATGTCGCAGTCCAGCAGGGCAACTCTACCGTCGCTGCCTTTTTCGCTCAGTTCCTGACTGATGGCGCAGGCAAGGTTGGTGGCGACGGTTGACTTGCCGACACCGCCTTTGCCACTGGCGACGGCGATAATGCGGCGAATGCCGGGCAGTTTGACCGCGCTCTGCTGGCCGCTGGCGGCCGAGGTCGCCCCCTTTGGTGCCTGCACCGCGATGTTGCATTCGACATCTTCGATGCCGTCGAGGGCTGAAAGGGTCGATTCCACCGCCTGTTTGATTTCGGTCGGGATTTTCGGGTTGCCGGTTGTCAGGCTCAGGTTCACCCGGGCTGTTTTGCCTTCGACTGCAACCTCCTGAACCAGGCCGAAGGATACAATATCCCTGCTGAACCCCGGATACTTGACCGATTTGAGTGCTTCTTTGATGCTGTTTTCGTCCGCCATAAGCTATATTTTGTGGGAAAAGTGCAGTCTAATGGCCGGTTACGCAAACTTGATTTTTTTTATCGCGCCCGATTGATCGAACCTTTGTGATGCGGAGAAGTCTTTAGATTCAATGATGCACGCCACACGAACCGTTTTTCTTTCCCTCTTTTGCTCCATTCTTTGCTCCGTGTCCCTGATAGGGCAGGGCGACAGTATCCGCCTGCCGGATGTGGTCGGGGCCACCCAGGGATTGGTCCGCACTGTCCAGATCACCGCGGACGATGCTGACATCCGCCGAACAGCGACCGCGCTGTTTCAGCTGCATGGTGGCATTGATACTTCGGCCTCGGGTCGCCCGGATTTCGAATTTCGTTACGATGCAACCGGCGAGCGTTCCGTGCGCCTGACCATTCGCAGTGGCGGGCAGGACCTGCTTCAGCAAAACTTCGAGGCGTCCAATCGTCGCCAGGCGGTTGCGCGTGCCAGTGATTTTGCCGTCCGCAGAACCTTGGGAATCCCCGGTTTCTTCAGCGGCCGTCTGGCCTTTGTCTCCGACCGCAGCGGCAACTCAGAGATTTACAGCAGTGACATCCTGTTCACGCAGGTCCGCCAGCTAACCTCCGATCAGCGCCAGTGCCTGCTTCCCAACCTGTCTCCGGATGGCCGCACCCTGCTTTACACCAGTTACCACCGCACCGGTTTTCCGGACATCTTCAAGGTCGACGTTGAAACCGGCAGGCGCACCGTTTTCGCCGCCTACCGGGGCACCAATACGGGCGCCACCTTCAGCCCCGACGGTCGCCGCGTGGCAATGATCCTGAGCGGAACGGGCAACTCTCAGCTGTATGTCTCCGACCCGGACGGCCGCGACCTGCGTCGCCTGACGGAAACGCCCAGCCTCGAGGCCGACCCTTCCTGGTCGCCGGATGGCCGCCGCATCGTCTTTACCTCCGACCTGGCCGGTCGCCCACAGATTTACACCATCGATGCCAGCGGCAGCAACATGCGCCGCCTCCCCACCAACATCAGCCGCAACTGCTCCGAGCCCAACTGGAATCAGGCCAATCCCGACCTGATCGCCTTTACGGCGGCTGTCAGTGGATCCTTCCAGATTGCGCTCTATTCTTTCGAAGCCGGTGAAAGCCGCTTTATCTCCCAGAGTCCCGGCGATGCCGTGCACCCCATGTGGCTCAACGACGGCCGCCACCTGATCTACACCGAGCGTACCCGCAGCAACCGCCGCCTGATGATTCTCGACACCGAAACCGGCCGCGCAGTGCCCCTGAGCCCCAGCGACCTCCGCAACGTCGAACAGGCTCATTTTATTTACTGAGGGAAAAAGGAGGGAGGGCGGACGCCTCGTCCGCCCAAAGCCACGAAGTGCCTTTCGAGGCTTTACAGTAAACAAACAATGATGTCTTACTGTTTGAATTTGTTTGTCTGGAGCGTTGACACTTTCTGCTATTAGGTTTCTTACTGATTACAGTTTTTAGAGTTACTAACCGTAAGCTTTTAATAAATGCAGAACAAAGACATTCAGGATTTCGGAGAGGCCTCGGGACCCCATTACCGCGATTTCGCGAATGAATTAAAGACCTATGTGGCTGAAAGAGGTATGGAGGTTGGGCAGCGTTTTCCAACAATCCGGCAGTTAGTCAAACGCAGTGGACACAGCCTCTCCACTGTGCACAAGGCCTTGGGTATACTTGAAGATGAAGGCTTGTTGGAAGCGCGCCACGGCAGCGGGTACTACATTAAGTCTCTGCCTGCGGGTTTCAGGAAAAACGGACGCAGGGAGCTGTTGGTCCTGATTCCGTATTTTGTGAAGAATGATGAGTACTGGTTTACCGGGAAGATCATTGAAGGGATGCTGTTCGCCGCTCAGGATCGGAATGTCACGATTTCTTTTGAGCGCTATCCGGAAGGTATTGGCCGCAGCAAGGAAAAGCAGGAAGAGCTTTATAAAATAATTGAGGAAAAAAAACCGGATGGGGTGGTCTGGTTGCATGCAAGAGGGAATCGTGATGTGGCGCTGGTGCGGCGTATTCAGGCACTGGGCTGTAAAGTGGTGACCACTATACGAAGAATCGGGGACCTGGATATTCCAGTTCTTCGCGACGATGAGTATGCCTTCAGTTCTCAGGTGCTTTCGGCGTTCAAATTTGGAGGTCACCGCAAGGTGGGGTTGTTCATTCATGACGAAAAGGACGACTACTACAAAGCTCGGATAGAAGCCTTGAGGGAAACTGCGGAAATGTTTGGACTGGCAATTCCTTCGTCGGCCATTGTTTCCTTCAGCGGTTCGGAGCCTGAGTTAGAGACGGAGAAGGTCAGGGCTTACTTTAGGGAGAATTCCGATGTTACGGGCCTGCTGGTTCTTTATACTTATGCAATTCATAACCTGAAGGAAGTCATGGAAACTTCTCCGGAGATTGTCCCTGATGCGCTTGCGGTTGTTTTCAATGTTCTGAGTGGTGTGGAGATACCCAGCTTGCCCGCGCCCTGGGACGGACTGTCCAAAGTATCGCCTCCTCTCTATAAGCTGGGCCAGGAGCTGGTCTTTACGCTTTTGGCAGCTATCGACGAAAAGCCTTACTCGGTGCCTCGGCTGGTGCCCAATCTGGAGTTGGGCTCATCGATGAGGGCAGCGGCCGGACAAAAGAGTTGATAACTGTTCTTATTTTGTTGTCTTTTGTTGGAATGCCTGATTCCTGTTTGTCACCATAATGGACAGGCATGAATTATTTACCCCAAAGTTGGCGCTTCATGGTGGAGCTGCTATCAGAGCCGAGCCGTTGCCGAGTGCCTTGCTGGGAGCGTCTTCGGTGGGTGCGGATGAGCTGGAGGCGTTGTGTAAGGTTGTCGAAAACCGCAATCTGTTCAGGCATTACGGCTTGGGTAAGTCGCACTTTGCGGATGATTTTGAGGCATTGTTGAGGTCGTATTTCGAGGTGCCTTATGCCTTGGGTCTGACCTCATGTTCTGCGGCGCTGCAGTGCGCGTGGGCGGCTCTGGGAATTGGTCCTGGGGATGAAGTTGTCCTGCCGGCCTTCAGTTGGTTTTCCTGTTACAATTCAATTGTGCTGGCAGGTGCAACGCCGGTTTTCTGTGAGATTGATCGGAGTATGAATCTCGACGCGGACCACTTGCGGGAAAAGCTGAACTCAAAAACCAAGGCGGTTCTAGTGGTCCATTATCAGGGAAGCGCGGCGAATCTCGAAGCGATCAAGGGCCTGCTTGACCCCGGGGGCATTGCACTTGTTGAGGATGTGGCCCAGGCAATGGGCGGAAGTTTGAATGGGCGTAAGTTGGGAACTGTGGGGGATATCGGTGTGTTCAGCATGCAGGGGAATAAGATCCTTTCGACGGGTGAGGGCGGTTTTCTGTTGTGCAAAGACGCCCGTATCTTTGAGCGGGCCGTGCGTTTTCACGACCTTGGAATTCTTCGGGAGGTGTTCGCTGCGCAATTGCCTTCAGAGCTCGGAATTGTGGCCGATTCCAGTGGCGGTTTCTCTGGTCTGCAGTTCCGCATCAGTGAGGTCACCGCAGCGATGGGTATCGCACAGTTCGCTAAACTTGATGGGATGATCAGTAAATGCCGTAAATGGTGGCATCGTCTACGGTCAAACCTCGAACAGCGATTGCCTGGGATTTCCTTTCGTCAAAGTTATGACCTGGCGGGCGATCTGGGGATAACAATGTTCATTGATTTTGGATCGGGCGAGAAGGCTCGCTTGTTCTCGCAGGCGTATAATGCTGAAGGATTACGGGTGGGGCCGTCCTCGGGTATGGTCAATCTGCTGCATCTGGACTACGTAAAGCAGCGCCGCATGCCGCATCCAGCCATGCCTCCATTTGCGAAAGGGCAGCCAGGCGAGGCCGTTCGCTACAGTCCGGCGGACTGTCCGGAGACGGATGGAATCCTTTCTGCGATGGTGGCTATTGCTGTTGGGCCGCTGTATTCGGAGGCAGACTTTATTGATATTGAGAACGGTATCGTTAAGGCTTGTTCCGGTCTGGGTTTGTTTGAGGGTTGAGGGGGTTCCTTGAACCTGCTAAATAGTTTATTAGTGTTTTATTTGAGTATTTTTGGTGTGGACGGTTGGATTGTTTGGTGGTTTGCCTGGCGTTGGGTAGGGTTTAATGAGGTCGGTATGGTGAAGGGATCAGTTTTTATGCGGCCTGAGCGGCGCGGGTGGTGGCGATTTTTGAGGGTCTTTGAAGGGGAGGGTGCCGCTTGTTTGCTTTTTAAAAAGGTCAAAGCGTCTGCAGGCAGTGAAGTGAATGCAGGTACAAGTTTCTTTTTGTTGAAAAGTGTTTTTTTTTGTTGACCTGTATTTCCCAACCTTTTCTTATGTCTGCAAGAAGGTTGCCTTATGGTAAGAAATTCCTTCTCAGACCGACTTAACTAAAATACGAACTACTCATTATTATGAAAAAACACATAAAAGCCTGGCTGCATGTTGCTTGGGTGTTTTTAATTGTTACACCTATTGCGAGTGCGCAGGATGCGGACTTGGATCCCAGGGATATTGTTGACCTCAATCCGTTTGAGGTTTCTGCCCGTCAGGATGTTGGCTATCGAGCCACAAACACGATTACAGCTACGAGAATCGGGGCTGCGATCTACGACGTTCCGGTTATGATTTCGGTCATTACCGAGGATTTTCGCAACGATTTGAACCTGAACACAAAAGACGAGATCGTTCGCTACACTGCCGGTGCGCAGGGGAGCGAGCAATTCTTCCCTGGTACCAACGAAACGATCATTAGAGGTTTTCCGGCTTTTACCATTCAGGATGGAGTGACCATCGCATTTGGTCTCCCGATGGACAATGCCGAACGGGTAGAGATCATTAAGGGGCCAACGGGAACCTTCTTCGGGCAAACGCGTCCGGGGGGGATCGTTAATATCGTTTCCAAGAGACCACAGTTTATGGACGCTACGCGCGTTCGCTTGTCTTATGGTTCATACGACGATAAGAGGGGTTACATCGATACTCAGGGCACAAGTGAAGTAGCGGGCGGCACGCTGGCTCATCGTCTTGTCTTTTCGCGGGTCGACCGTAAAGAGTTCTCGGACTTTGCCTTCGAAGACAAGGTTGTGGTCGCACCGAGCCTCAGTTGGAGTCCGGGTCATAGGTTTCGTATCACCACGAGTTATCAGTGGTATAATTCACATCAAAGGGCGAACAGAGGCTCGACTTTGAATCCGCAGCGACTGGAGGACTTTCAGAATCCACCGGATGCTGTGGTGGATTACTTCATGGCCGAGGAAGGCATAGCCAATCGCGATGATGCCATTGAGTTCGTTCAGGATCGCTGGCGACTCGATATTGGTCCAGTCTGGCAAGAGGACATCTTGGCCGCTACCGGGGAGCTCCCGTTCCGCGGCACCTCAGGCGTTATTCCGGACCATCTGGTCCCGGGCAATGCCCGGAATTACAACCCCAGCGGACCTGGGAGCACTGCGAAGTATAATCAGCACCTCTTTAATACTTTTATCGATCTTGTTCCTTTTGATGGCGTAACGTTGCGGTATCGCTTCTTCCTGCAGGACATGAACACCGATGAGCATTTCCCTGCGACCAGCTGGCATGGTCAGGGGACACACACGTTGAGGGCTTTGTGGCTCGTCCGCAATCAAAAGACAAACGTGCACTTCGTGGATGGCTTGTATGAGCATGAAACGAACTTTTTGAGGAGTCGTTTTCTGGTCGGCTATCAGCGGACGGCAAGCCGTTTCCGTCAAGCTTCTGAGGGCATTGATAATTCCCGCATTCCCGAGCAAACTCTGGAAGACGGAACTGTGGTGGACGCGAATACACTGTTTGCTGAGTTCGATCCATTGCGTTATGAACAGTTTGATTTTCGGACTGCCCGGGTAGGGCATCAGCCAAAGTCAGTCGGTACGCCGAATTGGACCAATGCCTATTTTGCCCAGTATTCGGGGCACATGTTTGAAGACCGTTTGCGGGTAATGGCAGGCATTCGCTACGAACAGCCCCACCGTCGGCGAACGGGAACCAGTCACTCACTCGGCTTTAACTATGAATTCATACCCGGTTTCAGCTTCTTTGCTGGAACCAGTGAGGCGTGGCAATCGAATGGGCCGAATGTATTCCTCGCAGGAGGTAACGCTCAAATTCTACCCAGTGATAATTTCGTAGACAACATGCCGGACGAACAGGGATCCTCGGTGGATGTCGGCATTAAGGCGAATTGGATGGACGGACAGCTTTCAGGGACCCTCACATTCTACAACGTTCAGCGTTCCAATATCCGGAATCAGAATACGCAGAGGACTCAGGACGACCCACGCAATAACGACGGAGATCCCACGACAAATGTTATTCTTTATGATATCAGTGGTGCGGAAGAGACCGAGGGCATGGAGCTCGAATTCATGTGGACGACACGAGATCAACGGTATCAAGCAGTCTTTTCCGGTTCATACATGTGGAAATCGGGGGTCAATGAAAACCCAGCATTCACAGGCCGAGATCTAGAGATTTTGCTCGATCGGAGGTTGGGAAGGACTCCAAAATTTATAGCTAACTTTTGGAATAAATACACGTTTGGCGAAGGTGCTCTGGAGAATTTGAGTTTGGGCGCTGGTTTTCGCTATCAGACTTCTTCAATCGTTGCCCATGCGAACCCCCTGTTCCAAACAGACGTAGACAGCCAGTTTGTTGTCGACGCCTTGATTGGGTATAAGGTGGATTGGGTTCGGAATGTTGATACAAGCATTAACCTGTCGATACAGAATGCTCTCAACACGGATTGGGAGTCGAACGGTGGTGCGCCTATGATGCCATTCTCTGCATTGCTTTCTGTTACGTTTAGCTACTGATATGTCTGGTTGTTTGGAGTCATAGGATAAAGTTAAGCGATTGTTCAGCCGGAGGGGTTTCCCTCCGGCTTTTTTTTGTTTAACGGCAAGACCCGCGATCAATAACATTTATGTTTATCAACAACGTTTCGCAGTTCCCGGCCATTGGCGTAACGGCTGAGGTTGTCGACGATCAATTCGGCAATGCGTGTTTTGAAATGGGGTGTGTACCATGCGTAGTGACTTGTGATCAGGAGGTTTCTGCAGCTGCGGAGGAGTGATTCGGGCGGTAGCGGTTCCTGTTGGAAAACGTCGAGGCAGGCGGCGTAAATCTGCTTGCTGTTGAGTGCCTCTGCCAGATCGGTCTCATTGACGGTTTTGCCGCGGCCGACATTGATAAAGATCGCCGAAGGTTTCATCGACTCAAAGGCTTTGCGGTCGAACAAATGATGCGTGTCCGGGGTATAGGGCAATGTGTTCACGATTGCATCGGCTTCGGGCAGGATTTGCAGCAGGTTGCTGGAAGGGTAGACTTCATCGATCGCATCGGGTTTGTGTTTGCCTCCAGGTCGATTGCGCAAGGCCAGGGTTCTGGCGCCAAAGCCTTTAGCGATGCTTGCCAGATGCTTTCCAATGGATCCCATCCCGGCAATCAGGAGGGTGCTGTTGGCAATTTCGAAGACCTCTTCTTTCCGGGGCGGGGGACTCCATTCCCTTTTGTGTTGGGCTTCCATCGCCTGAGGAAAGTGTCGCGCCCATGCCAACCAGCCCATCATCGCATGCTCCGCGAGGGGGACGCAGTTGGCATCGGAACCGTTGGTAAGGACAAAGGCTCGGTTCCGCAATTCAGGCTGATCGAGTAACCAGTCGATGCCACTGCTTATCTGTTGAAGCCATTTCAGCTTGTGCGCTTTGAGCAGGGCTTTTGGAGGGAATGAACCGATGATGATTTCAGCATCGCTCAGGTCGGCAGCGTCGCGTTCTGCTGCCGTTGCAAAGTGCTTCAGGCTCAGCCTGAGTTGCTTCGCCAGTACAGAGACTTGACGCCATTGTTCCGAAGAAAGGGCCTCGGTTTCCAGTCCGAGACTGAGGGATCGATGTTGCATAATACGCAGATTTAAAGTTTTGAGCTTGTTGTGTATGATAGTGTTTGCCTTTGCTGTGTGGGTCAACTTTTGTGTCTGTTGAGATGGCAATGCGTGGAAAGGGCATCACTATTCGCAACTACAAGGTGCGTGACATCCGCTTTCCCACGAGCCTGGGCGCACACGGGTCGGATGCGATGAACAAGGATCCGGATTATTCGGCCGCTTACCTCATCCTCAAAACAGACGATTCGGCCTGTCAGGGGCATGGATTGGCCTTCACAATTGGACGTGGCAACGACCTTTGTTGTGCGGCCCTGAGGCAGTTTTCAGCCCAGATTGTTGGTATGGAACTGGCCGCGATTACGGAGGATTTTGGTGGCTTCTGGAAGCACTTGAACGGTGACAGCCAGATCCGTTGGCTGGGACCGGATAAAGGGGTCGTGCACATGGCCTTGGGTGCTCTGATCAATGCCATCTGGGACTTGTATGCAAAGGTTGAAGGCAAGCCGCTGTGGCGCCTTGTGGCGGAAATGCGTCCGGAACAAATCCTTAAATGTGTGGACCTGAGTTACCTGGGCAACGCCTTGAGCCGGGCCGAAGCCCTGGAGCTGCTCGAAAGCGCTGAAGCGGGAAAAGCCGTAAGAATTGAGGTGCTTGAGCGATCGGGCTATCCGGCTTATACCACCTCGGTGGGCTGGCTGGGTTACAGCGATGAGCGCATTCAGCAACTCTGCCGGGAAGCCGTATCAGACGGCTGGACCGGTTTCAAAATGAAGGTGGGTGCGGATTTGCAGGATGACCTTCGGCGGGCGCAGTTGATTCGCGCCGAGATTGGAGCCGACAGAATCCTGATGATGGATGCCAACCAGAAGTGGGAAGTAGCGGAAGCCATTGCCAACATGCGGGAACTGGCTGTCTACAATCCCCTTTGGATTGAGGAGCCCACGCACCCGGACGATGTCCTCGGGCATGCGGAGATCGCCAGGGCCGTGCAGCCAATAAAGGTGGCCACCGGCGAACACTGTGCCAACCGCATCCTGTTCAAGCAGTTTCTGCAGGCGGAGGCTATGGGGGTTTGTCAAATCGATGCCTGCCGGGTTGGTGGTTTGAATGAAAACCTGGCCATCCTTCTGCTGGCAGCCAAATACGGAGTGCCCGTTTGTCCACACGCGGGGGGTGTCGGCCTGTGTGAATACGTCCAGCACCTTTCGATGCTCGACTTCGTCGCCATCAGCGGAAAACGCGAAGGTCGCATGCTTGAATACGTCGACCACCTGCACGAGCACTTTGTCGACCCAGTGCGGATTCACAAGGGCTGTTACCAGCTGCCCCGGGCACCGGGTTTCAGCATCGAAATGAAACCGGAGTCATTGGCCCGTTTTGATTTTGAAAATGGATCGGCATGGAAATGAAAGGTTCGTTAGTTGGGTGTAATCACACTTGTTAGCGGCTCAAATTCCAGTCCAATTCTTATTCTTTATCCGGGGGATCAAGATCAAGATCAAGAATGGAGATGTCAGAAATCCTCCCTCTTGATCTTTTTCCTGGGTCTTGATCTTGATCTCAGAAGGTCAATCCAAGTCACGACCTCAATCGGAATCAGCATTCCCAAATCCGTAAATTCGCATGTTTTCCCCTCAAAATCCGGGGGATCAAGATCAAGATAAAGAATCAAGATCAAGAATGGAGATGTCAGAAATCCTCCCTCTTGATCTTTTTCCTGGGTCTTGATCTTGATCTCAGAAGGTCAATCCAAGTCACGACCTCAATCGGAATCAGCATTCCCAATCACCGTCTTGGCTTCGAATTAGCCCTACTAACATTGAAACAATTTCTTTAAGCATGTCTTTTCCGATTATCGATTTTTCCTCCTTTATAAGCCTCTTTCGCGTCAGAACATCTAAACATGCTGCACATTCCAATGCAGAACCTCTGGCATTATAGAAATACCGGCACCGGTCCTTCACTGTTGATTTTCCGTTACCTTCGGCTGTATTAAGGGGGATTGATGTCGAAGCCCTCTCCAATTGGTCGCGCGACGCAATTCGAGAGGGAATATCGACCAGCAATTCCTCGGAAAATGCAACAAAATCGAGGGATAGCTGATAAACGTGCAGTTTTTCATGATCAAATATAATTTGCATTAATTACTTATTTTTAAAACGTTATTAAATAAGCAAGAAATTTTCAATCTAAAATGTATTCACTCTGAATCGTTATCATGGATTCCCAAATCCGTAAATTCGCATGTTTTCCCCTCAAAATCCGGGGGATCAAGATCAAGATTAAGAACCAAGATCAAGAATGGAGATGCCAGAAATCCTTCCTCTTGATCTTTTTCTTGGGTCTTGATCTTGATCTGAAAAGGTCACTTCGTCGCGCAATCACACTTGGTAGCAGCTCAAATTCCAGTCCGATTCTTATTCTTTATCCGGGGGATCAAGATCAAGATAAAGAACCAAGATCAAGAATGGAGATGTCAGAAATCCTTCCTCTTGATCTTGATTGCACCCTCGTTAGTTTCGCTGCTCAACCCAGGCTTGACACCTCCCTGGCGTTATTGTTATGTAAGTGTTTGCATTTTTGTGAATATGAAAATATGGAACAGCAGTCGGAGTCCCTGGTGGAAGGGAAACATACACGCGCACACGCTTTTGTCGGATGGTGACCAGTTTCCGGAGATTGTGACTCAGGTGTACAAGGATTTGGGGTACCATTTCCTGTGCCTTACAGACCATAATAAGTGTCAGACTGGAGAGAATTGGATCACTCCGGAGACGAATCCTTTTGCTCAGAGAGGAGGGGGGCTTGGAGTGGTCGAGCTATACCGTCAAAAACTGGGAAGAGACTGGGTGGAACAAAGAATCGATGATGAGGGAAACATCGAGGTGAGGTTAAAATCTCTGGCCGAATTTAGAGGCCTTTTTGAGGAAAAAAATCGATTCTTGCTTTTGGAAGGCGTGGAAATTACCCAGAGCGATCCAAGCATCCACATCAATGCGTATAATGTTCAAAGCCCTATAGAACCGATACGCGCAAGCTCCGTTGAGGAGACAATCAGGCAAAACGTTGAAGCTGTGAACAAGACATCCAGGAATCTTGGCCGGCCAACGCTTGCTCAGCTCAATCATCCAAACTTTCGCAACGCGACAACTGCAGAAGGTATCGCCCCGGTCGAAAACCTGGAGCTGATCGAGGTCTACAACGGATTCAGGGGAGCAGTCAATTTCGGCAGTGAGGATGGAGTTTTGGAGGTAGGCCGCGTATGGGATATCGTATTAACGAAACGTATTGCTGAGTTGGGATTGGGGCTGGTCTATGCAACGGGTGTAGATGATACCCATAACTATGAAACAAGTGACTCGGATGTGGGACGTCCGGGGCGTGGATGGATTTGTGTCAGCTGTAGTTCTCTGAGTTCTGAAACGATTATAGACAGTATCCGCAAAGGACATTTTTATGCAAGCAATGGCGTTTCAATAAATTCGATCAGTGTAGACGCCAGTCATTACACTATTTCAGTTGAGGCTGAAGCCGGTGTTGATTACAGGATTCGTTTTATTGGGACGAGGAAAGGTTACGACCCGTCGAGTGAGCCTTTTCGACAGCCCGATAGTCAGATTGTAACAGGCCGGACTCGCATATATTCCTCAGACATCGGAGAGGTTCTTGCTGAGTATGAAGGCCATGAGGCACGTTATGAATTTCAGGGCGACGAATTGTATGTGAGAGCCGAGGTATTATCATCTCGACTCAAATCCAATTATTCTTCGGAAGGAGAAATTGAGCGAGCCTGGATGCAGCCGGTGATTCCCGGTCAGCTTGCGTGAAAATAGGGTTCCACGTTCAAACCTTTAAATCGGCTGGGGTCGCCGATTTCGTCGTTCAGCTCAGGATTGAGTGGGATGTCTGGATCGGGCATTGGAATGGCGCTGAGCAAAGCCTTCGTGTAGGGGTGGTGCGGATCGTTGAAGACACTTTCGGTCGGGCCGAATTCAACGATCTTGCCGAGGTACATAACGGCTACACGGTTGCAGATATGGCGTACCACGGATAGGTCGTGGGCGACAAAGATGTAGGTCAGGTTAAACGAATCCTGTAAATCCTTGAGCAGATTGATCACCTGTGCCTGGACGCTCACGTCGAGAGCGGAAACGGCTTCATCCGCGACGATGAGCTTCGGACGCATGACCAGTGCGCGCGCAATTCCGATGCGCTGGCGTTGACCGCCGGAAAAGGCATGGGGGTAGCGTTGGTAGTGGTCGGCTTGTAGGCCGACGCGTTCGAGCATGTCGACGACCTTGTCGCGGATTTCTCCGCGCCGTCCAAGTCCATGTATCTGCAGGGGTTCGGCAACGGTTTCTCCAACGGTCAAGCGGGGGTTCAGCGACGAGAATGGGTCCTGGAACACCATCTGCATTTCCTGGCGCAGCGGCTTGAGCGCCTTCGGGCTCAACTGTGCGAGATCGATGGGGCCGAGGCGATCGCTGTTGAACCAGACTTCTCCGGAGGTCGGATCAATGGCTCTCAGAATGGACCTCGCTGCGGTTGTTTTTCCGCTTCCGGATTCACCGACAATGCCCAAGGTCTCGCCCGGCATGAGGGTAAACGAAATGTCATCGACCGCACGCAGGGGTTCGGCCCTGGGTTTCCACCAGGGCCCTTTTTTGAGCGGGAAGAATTTGCACAGGTTTTTGACTTCCAGCAAAGGAAGGCGCTCAGACTGTTTTGAATCGGCTGGGGTCATCGGTATTCAGCGGGTATTTCTGCTTCGGGCCAGGCGACTTTGCGGCCGCCCGGAAGGCTTACCATTGGGTGCGGCGTGGCGATGTCTTTTCCCGCCAGCACCTGATCAATTGTCGGCAAGCGCTCGCCCGGTTGATGGAGTCCAGGGATTGCAGACAACAGGCCTTTTGTGTAGGGGTGAATGGGTTTTTTAAGGACTTCGCGCACGGTTCCGGATTCGACAATCCGACCCTTGTACATGACGCAGACCTCGTCCGCCACCTGAGCAACGACCCCGATGTCATGAGTAATGAAAAGCACACTGGTTCCGGTCTCCTTTTGCAGGTTCTTGATTAGGCGTAGGATCTGTGCCTGAATGGTGACGTCCAGTGCGGTGGTCGGTTCGTCAGCAATCAGCAATTCGGGTTCGCAGGCCAGGGCCATCGCGATGACCACGCGCTGGCGCATGCCACCGGAGAACTCATGCGGGTACTGCTTCAGACGTTGCTCGGGAGAGGGGATCCCGACGCGGCGCAACATTTCTATTGCCAGCGCATCGGCTTGTTTGCCTTTGAGGCCCCGGTGCAGGTGTATGGCCTCGGTAATCTGATTGCCGATGCTGTGGACCGGGCTGAGGGCCGTCATTGGCTCTTGAAAGATGATGCTTATCAAACCTCCACGAAGGTGGTAGAGACGCTCGTCATTTTCTTTCAACTGAACGATATCCATTGCAGGTTCATCGCCCGGATAGATATGGATATGGCCGCCGGTTATCTTGCCTGGATCCTGAATCAGTCGCAGCAGTGAAAAGCTGGTGACGGATTTGCCGCTTCCGGATTCTCCGACCAAGGCGACGCACTTGCCCCGGGGAATGACAAAAGAAACCTCTTTGACCGCGTCGACGCGGCCATCGTCTGTATCAAAAGAAACGGATAACTGGTCGACTTCGAGTACGTTTGCATGCATTGGATTGGACCTGTCTTAACGGTATGGGTCGGCCGCATCGCGCAGTGCGTCGCCGAGGAAATTAAACGAGAGCACGGTGATGATGATGAAAAAGACCGGTGCGAGGATCCATGGGTATGCGTCGACAAGGTCCATGTTCAGGCAATCCTGAAGCATGACGCCCCAGCTGACGATGGGAGGGCGTAATCCCAGGCCAAGGAAACTCAAGGCCGTCTCGCCGAGAATCATCACCGGGATACTCAAGGTCAGTGTGACGATTATATGGCTCGTGAAGCCGGGCAGCAAATGGCGGAATAGAATGCGGAAATGAGAAGCGCCCAGCAATCGTGCCGCGACAGCGTAATCCTCCTCTCGAAGCGCAAGGATCTTGCCGCGAACGGTCCGCGCCAGCCCTGTCCAGTTCAGAAGGCTGAGGACCAGAGTGATCATGAAGTAGATCCTCAGTGAAGACCAATGTCCCGGCAATACGGCTGCAAAGGCGAGCCAGAGTGGAAGCTGCGGGAAAGCGTTGACGATTTCAATAATGCGCTGAATCAGGTTGTCCACCCGCCCTCCAAGGTAGCCGGAGATACCTCCGATGCTGATTCCCAGCAGAAAGGTCGCTAAAATCGACAGCATGCCAACGGACAGGCTGATGCGTGAACCGGCGATCAAACGACTGAGCTGATCGCGGCCAAACTTGTCGGACCCAAGCCAGAAGAAAGTGTTGAGGCCTGCATCCAGTGTTGATTCCCCGTCACCATTACCGGAATTTACCGGACCGAAAAAGCGCCGGTCCCATTCGAAAAGCCCCCATAGGCGGTAGGGTTCACCGCGCACAAAGAAGCCCAGCGGGACCACCTCGTCGCTGATTGTGTAGTAATGATTGAGCGTTACCGGATCAATGTTGGGAACCTGGGCTTTGGCGTGCAAGCCATGTTCGAAGGAGAATCGAACGGTCTGTGGAGGGGCATACGGTGTATCCGGGTTGCGATGCCCCGGCGGGTAGGGTGAGAAAAATTCTGCAAACACTGCAACGACATACAATATGATCAGTGTTGCCAGGGAAATGACGCCCAGTTTGTGGCGGAAGAAACGCCGCCGAATGAGTGCCCATTGACTCTGGGTCGCCTTTTCCGATGATTGAAGCATGTCCTGATCCATAACGCTCAAGATTTACCTTCCATGCGGATGCGTGGATCCAGCCACATGAGAAGCAGGTCACTGACAAGTGTTCCGATCACTCCCAGGAAGCCGAGGATCATTAGAAGTGAGCCGGCGAAATAGATGTCTTCAGTCATCAGCGCGGTCAGCATCATGGGTCCTACGGTGGGCAGGCTCAATACGATGGAGACGATTGCACCGCCTGAAATAATGTGTGGAAAAATCATTCCGATGCCGGAAATAAACGGGTTGAGAGCGATGCGGACCGGGTATTTGAGAACCAGTTTCATTGGTCGCACGCCTTTTGCCCGGGCCGTGGTGACGTAGGGCTTGCGCAGCTCATCCATCAGGTTGCCCCGCATGACACGAATCATGCCGGCCGTTCCGGTAATGCCCAGCACCAGCACTGGAACCCAGACGTGTTTGAGGAAGTCCCAAACCTTAGCCAGGTTCCAGAAGGGTTGTGCAGCGTATTCAGAGGAAAACAGTCCCGTTACCTGTATGCCCAGAAAATGGTTACTCCAGTAGATCACCAGCAATGCGAGCAGGAAATTGGGAATGCACATGCCAATAAACCCAATGAGTGTGGCTACATAGTCTCCGAGCGAATAGGGTCGAAGCGCTGAATAGATGCCAATGGGTAAAGCTACAATCCAGGTAAACAAAATCGTTCCAATGGATATCAGCAGTGTCAGGAGAATCCGGTCTCCCACTAGTTGATTGACGGATACTCCATGCTCCATTGAGCGACCGAGGTCGCCCTGCAACAAGCCGGTGTCTTCTGCTGAGAATGAGGTGAACCAATACAAACCCACCCAGCGTGCGTATTGCTGGAGAAAAGGTTCGTCCAGGTGGTAGAGTTCCCGCAGGTGGGCCACTTCATCTTCAGAGGTTGGGGCACCCTGCATCTGCAGCATCAGGATCTGGGTTTCGACGTAATTGCCGGGCGGCATCTGAATGATGGCAAAGCAGGCGAATGAAATAACCCCCAGGGTCGGCAGCATGATCAATAATCGACGACCGATGAAAGGAAACCGAATAGCGGTCACGAGGGTTCCACCAATCAGCCCGCCGATCCATAGGAAATGAAGAAAGGGGCGCCATTTGGAAGTAGACCCGTCCGCTGCTGAAGCAATTTGCTCAACTCTTGGCGACCGCTTCGGGCTGAGGGTATCCTCTCGAATCTGTTCGGCAATTCCCCGGCCATGAATCGGTTGCTCAAAATAATAGAGCTCTGGTGCCGTGTTGGAGGGCGACGCAAGCCGAAAATCGACCAGGGCTGTAGCGGGAACGTTGCGCAGGTTGCGGTCGGTGACTACCGGCATGGGTGGTGCGGTGGCAATGCTGAAGGAGAGGATTTCTTCTTCGGCAATCTCCAGGGCTCGCTCAAAGATCTGGATCCGTTCCCCTTGATCGAGTGTCAGACTGGCCCGGTTCAACACCTCCATGCTCTCCCGCAGCGGGTGATCTTCCGGTGGAGGCCTTCCGGCCCGCAGCGCATCCGGGTTGCCGTGCATGCCTCCGCCTGCGTACCAGCGGCCATAGCGAGGAGCGAACAAACTAGCGCTGTGCACCGGGACAAAACTCCTGGGTTCGAGCAGTGGGTTGAATTCGGACGCACCTCCCATTACGGAGAAGTCATGCTGATCCGATGAGCTTTCGATTGCATACAGATTGCGTGCGCGCTCCCTCGGAATGACTCTCAATCCAACATCCCGCCAGTATTCGGCGATCAATTCGACGGGACCCGCGCCGGTGAAATCCATGTAGTTGATGAACCAGGTCATCATTGAACCATCCGGGAACGTCCGGAATCCCTCTGCATCCCTTTGATCGAGTCCCAGCTGGTCCAGAATCTTCCGGGCTTCATCTGGATTGAACTCCGTGTGCCGGGTCTGCAGGGAGGGCCGGAAAAATTGCGAATAGCGTGGCGGTGCCAGTTGTGCGGGTTGACCGACGCCACCGTAGTAATTATTAATAATTTCCTGCCGATTGAGGCTGATGGACAGTGCCCGGCGAAAATCACGGGTGTTGAGCAGCTCGTGGCGTTTTTTTGTCGATGGGTCGTCCGGCTCAATCCTCCGGTTGAGGTTCGGCCAGATAGTCCATTCCGAGCCGTAGCCAGGGACCCAGTGCAGGACCTCGTAGTCTCCGCGGTCCCTGTGGGTCATGAGTTGGGGATAATCCTCATGGCTCAAATAGCGAAACTGAAAGGTGATTTCTCCATTTGAGGCGGCGATGGGAATCAGTTCGCGGGATTTGATTTCAACAAAGACCCGATCGATGTAGGGCAATTGGTTGCCCTGGCTGTCGACCGCCCAGTAGTAGGGGTTGCGGATAAAAGTGAAGGGTCCCGAACTGCTGTACGAGCGGTACACCCAGGGGCTCATCGTGGGCATTTCAGGTATCAGGCTTGATGGGGCCTGAAGGAATTGGTAGTGCTGCTCAATATTGCCGTAACCACGCGCTCGGCGGGCATCCTCCATGAAATCCGGATCGCCGTAATCGGGATGGTAGGGTTTCAGGAAGTGACGGGGACTGAACGGACGGACGTAGGTGCCCGCGAGGCGTTCGACGAAGAGCGGATTGGGTAGAGGGAACACAAAGCGAACCGTATAGCGGTCGACTTTTTCAATCCGGCCTTCAAGGCCGTTGATTACCATGAAATCCGGAGGGGTCGCTGCCAGTCCGCGGATTCGCTGATTCATTACTTCGTCCTGCCACCAATAGAGGATGTCGTCAGCGGTGAAAGGGTGCCCGTCGGACCAGCGAATGCCTTCCCTCAAGTAGAATGTCCATTCGGTGGCGTCCTCGTTCGCGCTCCAATCCCTGGCAATATGAGGCACAACGGGCTCGCCTTTTGGGGACCAGCGAACCAGCGAAAACCCGCCGAGTCGCCATTCAAGCACAGAACGAATGGTGCTCGGGTTGGTCGCGATTCGGAACCAAGTGCCCCCGTAGTTGCCGATGCCATCCGGACCCTCCAGAACCATGGGTTCCGGCCCTGTGCGTAAATGCACTTCAGGCAAGAGACCGTCTTCAACCATGGCTTGGAAAATCGGCGATTGCCCTCTGGGAAACCAATCACTGCTTTCGCTGTCAGCGTAATCGACCGGAATGTGAAAGCGTGGGAGTTCCTCTGGAAGGCCCCGCAACTGACGTGCGTCATCCAGGTAGTCGAGCAGCTCTTGGGGGTAGGAGTGTGGCTCGTCTGAAAGTTCGGTGCGCAGGATAAGCGCCAGGCACTGAATGGTGATCAGCGGAATCAGGATGTAGAGAGCCCATTTCCGCAGGGCTCGAAAGCATTTTTGCCATTGAATCAAAGTCGTGCGGGTGTTGGCGGTTACCATTCGGGAACATGAAAGTCGTCTCGATCCCAGAAGCGGGGAGCCGGTGGAGCCTTGAAGTCCTCTGAGAAAACGACATCGGACACCTCAACTCCGATTCCGGGAAGGCTGGGTCGAGCGATGTGGCCCTCACTTATCTGATATTCCGGAGCTCGCATCAAATCCTTGTTGGACCACGCCCCAAAAAAGTCACTTCCTGCGATTTCCTGTATCAGGAAATTCGGAACGGTAAGGTCGAAGTGGATCGCTGTCGCGGTCGCGATGATGCCTTGTGGATTGTGGGGAGCGACCCGGATGCCAAACTGTTCGGCATAGCGAGCGATCGCCTTGAGTTCTAAAAGGCCGCCCGAATGGCAAATATCCGGCTGAATGACGCCGACTGCCTGACGGGCTATCAGTGGTCCGAAGTCCTTGAAACCAATCAGGCGGTCGCCCAGTGCGATGGGTGTGGAGGTGGCCGCTGAAAGCTTTTCCTGGCTCAGAACATCCAGCTCGGCAATGAAGTCTTCGGCGAAAAGGATTCGGTAGGGCTCAATGACCTTCAGTATCTCGCGTGCTTCGGATAGTTTCCAGCGGGAAGCAGGATCGAGCATAATGTCGACCGCTGGCCCAATTGCATTTCGCACGCTGGATACAATTGCTTCGACCTCGTCAATAACCTGGGGGAAACGGGCCGGCCGGTTGCTTGTTGGGCTGAACTTTATGGCTTTGATGCCTTCGGACACACGGGCTGTGGCCTGTTCCACAAGGTTGGATCTATCAGCTGCTCCTATCCATTTGTAAATGCGTACCTCGTCGCGAACCGCGCCTCCCAGAAGCTCATAAAGCGGGATGTTAAGGCTGCGTGCCTTAAGGTCCAGCAGCGCGTTTTCAATACCGGTCAGCACGGCGCGGGCAGTGAAATCCGCATGGTACCAAAGGGCATCCTGGATTGTGCGACGGTGCTTTTCTATTTCGAAGGGATCCTTTCCGATCAGGTACTCCTCGCCAATTAACTGAACGAGTTTGATCACGCTTTCCACCGAAGTTTCAACGGATGGCTCTCCAAGGCCATAGACCCCTGTGTCGGTTTCAATTTTTAGGCATGTTGAAGGTCCTCCGAGATGGGCGATTTTCAAGCTGTCAATTTTCATAGCTAAGGCGGGCGAGTCTATGTGTAACACCCGTAAAAGATTGGATGCAAGATTAATGTTTGTCGGTGTTTAAATAATGTTATTATGTGTTTGATTCCGTCTGGAATGGCATTATCACAAAGCTTTATGAAAGTTGATTGGTCTCTTAATGAAAGTGATTCACTTCGCTCGAATGCGGTTGTTGGGGGCATCCCGCTGGTTCAGCGAGGTGGTGCGGGGTTGTTGGGTGTCAAGGTCTTTGACCGGGGAGGGGCCGAGTGCTCTGACGCGCTGGTTGTGCACTCAAAGCAGGAGCTTCTGGAGGGTGGCGTTTTACGCCTGCGGGTGACTCTCCGGCAGTCGGGAGATCGTCTGGAGGACTTTCGCGTTCGTTTTGTCAGCAGTGCCCAGCCATCCGGGGCCTACGGGACGACACGTCTGCACCTTCCACTGACCGCGCAAGGTTTGATGTCGCATCCGACCTTAACGGATCTGGGGACGGAGCAGATTGCTTCCTGTCTGCTGGATCTGGGAATGCCTGGACAGGGTGGCAAAGGCTTTGTCGGGCACTATAGGGAGCCGACCCTCAGTTCTTTTGATGAGTTGACCAGCCGCGCGACATTGTTGATTCCTCTAATGCAGTGGTTTCAACCGGTTTCGCCGGTCCATATCAGCCTTTTTGGCAGTCCAGAGTTGGGATGGCGCTTTGGCTGCGCGGGTGATGTACGGGGAAAAATGGAGTTTTCGGCGCAGACGCTGGTAAGTCTGGCCCGAAACCAGGAGGTCCATCTTGAAATGTTTCTTGCTGTAAGCGAGGAGCGCATTGAGTCCTCCTGGGAGGCTTTTCACCGCATTCACTGCTCCGATGCAGCCAAGTCAGTTGAATGGACCAAGGCGGTGAGGGTGCACTATTACGACTTCCTTTCGCCGGGGTTTCCGGATGGAAAACGGGGCATGGGCTACCCACAGAATGCCGAGCTGTTTTCGGAGTTCAAGGTTGGCATGGCGACTCAGCATGGATACTACCCGTGCATGGGGGATTATCTGGTCCCCGGACGCAGCAGTTGGGATGCTATGAGCAATGATCACATGGGAGGATTTAGCATGTCGATCGATGAATTGCGCAGACGTATCGAGTTGACTCGCAAGCAGGGTGCACGGGCAAATATCTATCTCCATACAAGTCTGTGCGACCGCAAGGCGTTGAATTTTGCAGAAATTGAACCGGCGATGCGGTTGGATGTGAATGGTCGGCCCTTCCCGTATTCCTGGAACGGGCCCGATGTCCCCGGTCAAACCGTGTCAATGTCGATGGCGAATCCGCTCTGGCGAGAGCACCTCTTGAAACATGCGGCCTCGATTATGGATGTTTTGAATCCGGACGCTTTAGTCATTGATGAAACCTTTGCAGGCCTTGGTTATGATTACCGCAATGGAAAGCCGGAAGCCATGTCCACCGGAATGATCGAGTTCCTCAAAAAGTTACGTGAAATTGTTCGGGCCAAAGGCGAAGACAAAGCCGTGTTCTCTTCGGATTGTGCACTGGGCTCATTTGTCCTTTGGTGCGATGGAGAAGGGGGGGACCACGCTTATGACAGTTTGCTTGGGGATGAGCGTTACCGGGATCCTCCGATTCGCTACCTGGCTGCGCTTTCGAACAAGCCCTGGCTGCCCTGTAATTGGCAGCAGTGCCGCTTCTGGGATGCGCAGATTGACCTTTCGCGCAAGCTGGGAACCGGTATCGGCGTTGCCAATGGGTGGATTGAATACGCTGGCCTGAAAGGTCTGCCCGCAGAAATGAAGAAACGTATGCTCCAGGATATCCGCTCACTGGAGACCAAAACTGACAGCTAACTCTTAGCCCACTCGATAGCATGAATTTGGAAGGAAAACGATTTTTGGTGACCGGCGGTGCCTCCGGCATTGGTCGGGCCGTTGTTAAAAAGCTTGTTGAAAAGGGAGCCCGCGGTTTGGTCATGGACTGCAATGCCGAAAAGGCTGAAGCATTGCTTCGGGAAGTGAAACCCTCCGTGGAAACCCCGGATGCGATCCTTTTCATGTACGGAGACCTCACCCAGTCGAAGGACATTCAAAAAGCTACGGACTTGGTCCGTGAGGTTTACCAGGGCCTCGATATCCTGGTGAATTGTGCGGCGGTCACCAGCGATGCCACCAGTCTGCCTTTTGATCAGTTGACTGACGATGAGTGGGAAGGCCATTGGAAAGTCAATGTTTTGGGTACTGTTCGCATGTGTAGAGTGGCTAGGCAATTGATGTCTGAGAACAGCGGGGGAAACATAGTCAATATTAGTTCGGTCCATGCGAGCATCCCGCGCAATGCGGCATCCTACAGCACAACAAAGGCCGCCATTGAAAACTTAACTTCAAAGCTGGCGATTGAGTGGGGGGGCTTGGGGATTCGAGTGAATGCGGTTGCTCCTGGATGGATACGCACGGAGGGCGTTGCCTGGAGCTTCGCCGACGAAGAGGCGGCAGCCGAGGCATTGCGGTCAATGACTGCACTCAAGCGTGAAGGAAAACCGGAGGAGGTGGCTGAAGCCGTTCTCTTTCTCGCGAGCCCCCTCGCAGGCTACATTACGGGGACGGTGCTGAGGGTCGACGGGGGCTGGTTGTCTGTCTGAATTTAATCACCAAGAATGACAAATTATGACGAATACATTAGACAGTAAATATCATGGATGCCGTCTCCAGAGTTATCGACTCAAGGGCCACGATGTTGTGTCCATAGAAAACTCGCTGGTGCGCCTGACGGTTCTGTTGAGCAAAGGCGCCGACATAACTGAGTTCCGCTTCAAGCCTTTTGACATCGATGTTCTCTGGCACAGTAAACGGGAACTGCCGAATCTTGAACGCTTTATTCCTGAGACTGCACAAGGCTGGGACTCTTTTTTTGATTTTTTTGTCGGCGGATGGCAGGAAAGCTTTCCGACGGGCAACACCGTGGGAGCGCATCGGCTGGGGCAGGGGACACTGCACGGAGAGGTTTCAATCCTGCCATGGGAATACGAGATCATCAGCCAGAGCAAGGAACGCATTGAGGTCCGATTTTTCGTTGAATGTCGGCGCAATCCTTTTCGCCTGGAGCGGCGTATATCCTTGAACGAAGGGGAGGCCCAAGTGGCGTTTGATGAAACCATAACGAACCTTTCGCCTTTGGAACTAGAGTACGCCTGGGGTCACCATCCATCCTTTGGAGCACCGTTTCTTTCCGAGGCTTGTGTCCTGGACCTTCCCGCGGGCAATTACTCGACCCGGGAACGGAGCGAAATCTCGCAACCGCGGCTGATGCCGGATCAGAAATCGGATAAACCCATTGTCAAAACAGTGGACGGCGACGATGTCGACCTGCGATCAGTGCCAGGAGCCGATTCAGGCACCTGGGACAATTTTGAGGTAGCACTCAGCAGTGCTGAACCTGGCAGAGTTGCGATCCGGAATCCGGATCTGGGTTTTGGATTTGGGATGAGTTGGGACCGGGAGGCCTTTCCATACCTCTGGGAGTGGGAAGTTTGCTCAGGCTGGCCGAATTACCCGCTTTGGGGTCGCGAGTATTTATTGGCACTCGAACCCTTCAATTGTCCGATTGGGGGTGGACTTCACAACCTCGCAGGGAAAGGCGTGTTGCCGGTTCTGAAACCTGGCGAACACAAATCCACGCGTTTTGAGTTTGGGTTTTGTTCGGCCTTGAATCCTTTTGAAGGTCAGTTCCTCAAGTCCGACCAGATTGGCATCGCTGTTAAGAAATAAAATTTCTATCTTATGGATTCCACTTCAATAAGAACATGTCAGAACGCCGCTCAGAAACTGATGGGCTACCCGTGGAAACTTTGGTTCTGGGGCGATTCGGCAGGCCTGGAGGGCTTAATAAGAGCCGCCGAATTGACTGGTGATCCCGCCTGCTGGGATTACGTCTACGGACTTTTAAAAGGCTGGTCTGCCCGGTCTGAACCCCGGCGAATGTTTGACCATACGGCTGCGGGCCAGGCTTTGATAGAGAGCTACCGAAAATACAAAGATCCAGCCTTGCTTGAAGCTGCACTTCGGCTTGCCGAGTATTTGAGTGCCTTTCGCAGGCTCCCCAATGGTTGCCCGGTGCATTATGAAGATGCGCATATTGAATTGCCTCCTGAATTGCCTGAAGATCATCCGCAATACGATCCTGAGCTGGAGAGCGTGCGGCAAGAATTGAGAACTGATTCGGCTGGTCCATGTGTCTTTGTCGATTCCATGCATTTCCAGGCACCCTTTTTTGCGCACCTGTTTGAAGTCACAGGGGATGGACGCTACAAGGACGAAGCCTTCGCAACCTTGTCGGGCCAAATGGAGCTTGTCTGGGATGACGACGCGTGTTTGTTCCACCATTTTTGGATTGAACGACAGGGAAAGCCTAACGGTGTGCACTGGGGCAGAGGTCAGGGCTGGGCAATGCTCGGAATTATCGAAACACTCAAGGTGTTTAAAAATGACTCCGGTTTCCTCGATAAGTTTGTACCGGTTCTGAATCAGCTTTTCCAGTCGATGGTTCGCTACCAGCATTCATCCGGAGACTGGCACACAGTGGTGGACGCTCCGGATGCTTATCTTGAAAGTTCGGTAGCTGCCTTCTTCGTAAAGGGATATGCAGAGGCAAAGCTGTCTGGATGGCTGGAGGTTGAGTACGACCAGGCTTTTGAAAAGGCCTGGGCTGCCATGTGGAAGCATGCAAAGGAAGATGGTCGTTTTCTGGGTGTGAGTTTTGAGACCTTTCCGAGCCTCAACGTGGAACACTATAAACAGATGCCGGTGAACGCCATTGTGCCTTGGGGGCATGGCCCCTTTTTGAGTGCCTGCGAAGCGTATTCCCGGCTAAAGAGATAAAATACATTGAAAGCAATAGTTAAAAGTAAACTAGGTCCCGGGCTTGAACTGATCAATGTGCCGGAACCGAAGATGGGAGCCAACGATGTCCTTATCCGGATCCTGAAGACGTCCATTTGTGGCACCGATGTGCACATTGACAGTTGGGACGACTGGGCCCAGCAGACGATCAAGCCGCCGATGACCATCGGCCACGAATTTGTTGGCCAGGTGGTGGACTTCGGCAGCAATGTGCATGATGTGCGCAAGGGTGAGATCGTGTCGGGTGAAGGTCACATCGTCTGCGGTCGCTGCCGCAACTGCCGCGCTGGTCGCCGCCACCTTTGCCGTGATACGGTCGGAGTGGGGGTCAACCGTGACGGCTGCTTTGCAGAATACCTGTCCATCCCGGTAACCAATGTCTGGCACGCCGATCCGAACATCCCGCTGGAAATCCTTTCCTGTTTTGATCCTCTGGGGAATGCAACTCATACGGCCCTCAGTTTTGAAGTGCTGGGCGAGGATGTGCTGATTACCGGTGCCGGCCCGATCGGTTGCATGGCCGCGGCGATTGTGCGTCATGCCGGAGCCCGGCACGTGGTGGTGACAGACCTGAATCCCTACCGCCTCGATGTGGCGCGCAGGATGGGGGCAACACTGGCTATCGATCCGCGGGAAAAGAGCCTCGAGGAGGTTATGAAGGACCTCGGCATGGAAGAGGGATTTGATGTTGGCCTCGAAATGTCGGGCAGCGCCCAAGCTCTGGATGGTATGATTGACGTGATGTGTCACGGGGGAAAAATAGCCCTGCTGGGCATCCTGCCGGACAAGGTTGATATCGACTGGAACAAAGTGATCTTCAACATGATCACCCTTAAAGGCATATACGGTCGCGAGATGTATGAGACCTGGTACAAGATGACCGTGATGATCCAGGGCGGACTCAACATTTCGCCGGTGATTACTCACCGCATCCATTATACCGATTTTGCAAAGGGCTTTGAGTTGATGAAAAGCGGCAAGTCCGGAAAGATCGTCATGGACTGGGCGGAGCAGGAGTGACGGTTTTCTGTGGGCTGTGGGCTGTGGGGCTGGGATTGGGATTTGTAGCGGACGGGAGATAGCCGTTCGGGATTAAAGAGGCAATGAATATGAACGAGGACTTTAGAAATTATTTGTCAGGGGAATTGGATGCGATCCGCGGTGCGGGGCTGCATAAGAATGAGCATGCGATCACGACGCCACAGGATGCCCGCGTTGCGCTTGCCGATGGACGCTCGGTGCTGAACCTTTGTGCGAACAATTATCTGGGCCTGGCGAATCATCCCAGTGTTCTTGCAGCTGCAAGTGAAGCTTTGGAGAAGTATGGGTTCGGCATGGCGAGTGTACGCTTTATCTGTGGTACGCAGCAACAGCATAAGGATTTGGAGGCAGCACTGTCGGCCTTCTTCGAGACGGAGGAGACAATCCTTTACCCATCTTGTTTCGATGCAAACGGCGGCTTGTTTGAAGTCCTGCTGAGCAACGAGGATGCCGTGATCAGCGATGCTCTTAATCATGCCAGCATTATCGATGGCATTCGCCTGTGCAAGGCCCAGCGCTACCGTTACCGCAACAATGACCTTGAGGATCTTGAGGCGAAATTAAAGGAAGCAGAGGCCAACGGTGCGCGCTTTAAACTCATTGCGACCGATGCGGTATTTTCGATGGATGGAACTATCGCCGACCTCAAAGGCATTTGTGACCTCGCGGAGCGTTACGGAGCGCTGGTGATGATCGACGATTGCCATGGTGCCGGATTCATGGGTAGAAGGGGCCGTGGCACCCATGAGCATTGTGATGTGCTTGGCCGGGTCGACATCATTACCGGAACTCTTGGCAAAGCCCTTGGCGGCGCATCCGGAGGCTTCGCGACAGGGAGGAAAGAGATTATCGACCTGTTGCGGCAGCGTTCGCGGCCCTATTTGTTTTCCAATACTTTGGCACCTCCGATTGTAGCGGCTTCCTTGAAAGTTATCGAACTTTTGAAAGCGTCGACCGACCTGCGGGACCGCCTTCAGGCCAACACCGCTTATTATCGCCGAGGTCTTGAGGAGGTTGGCCTTGAGGTCCTGCCGGGCGAACACCCGATTGTGCCTATCATGCTTGGCGACGCCAAGCTCGCCCAGAAGTTTGCTTCCCGCATGCTGGAAAAAGGTGTTTACGTGGTCGGCTTTTTCTATCCGGTGGTTCCCAAGGGACTTGCCCGCATCCGCACCCAAGTTTCCGCCGCCCACAGCCGTGAGGATCTGGATTTAGCCTTGGCGGCTTTTGCGGAGGTGAAAGAAGCGCTTGGGTTGGTGGAGTAGTCGATGGTGGAATTGTTGGCTGTGGGGTTGTGAGGCAGTGGCGGATGCGCGATAGCGCTTCGCTGAGGTTGTGGCGGATACCGATGGATAGGTGTACGGTATGGCTTCTTCCTTTGAAAGCGGTGCTTAGGAATGTCGGTAAGCTCGGGCGATCAGTGAAACTGGGTGCATCACCTTCCACTCAGGTTGTTTTGCATCCGTTGCATTCTGCAGCTGGAGGTGGCAGCCGGGGTTGGAAGTCAATACTACCTGGGCGCCTGTGGCGCGGATATGGGATGCCTTGCGCTGCTGGAGGAGTTCGGCCTGTTTGGGTTGAGTGATGTTGTAGATGCCGGCGCTGCCGCAGCACCAGTCGGCTTCCTTTAATGGAATCAGCTTCAGCCCGGGGACCTGGCGCAAAAGCTCAAGGGGTTGTTTCTGAATGCCCTGACCGTGGTGCAGATGGCAGGACGGGTGGTAGGTTGCGGAGAGGGTTTCCTTTTGGGTTGGGAATGGCGCAAGGCCGATCTCAATCAGCCACTCGTGAATGTCCCTGAGCTTTTGATCCCATTGTCGGGCGCGTTCTGCATAGGCCGGATCGTCCGCCAGCAAGCGGGCAAAATGCTTGAGATGGCTGCCGCAGCCGCCGGCATTGGAGATGATGGCGTCGAGCTCTTCGAGCGGGAATTGATCGATCAGGCGGCGCGCCAGGGTTTTAGCCAAATCGGGTGCACCGTTGTGTCCGTGCAGGGATCCGCAGCAGCCTTGGGCTTTGGGGGTGAACACGCTGCAGTGGTTGGCCAGCAATACATCGGCTGTGTCGCGGTTGATATCGCTGAAAGCGAGGTCCTGGACGCAGCCGGTAAGAAGGCCGACGCGGTAACGCGGCTTGTCCTCAACCTGCGGGTGTTCCCATTCGGCGATGAGCTGGTGCGAGAATCGGGACTGCACGGATGGCGTCTGGCGCTCGAGTTCGCGCAGGCGTTTCGGCATGAGGCCCAGGAAGTGGAGCTTGCGCAGCAGCCGCTGCAGACCGCAAACCTGGTAAAGCCACAAGAAGCGTCCAGCTATACGCAGCAGTCTTGGCCGGGTGAACAAAACCTTCAGTGTGAACCAGCGCCAGAACCGCCGCTGCGGGTTGTCGAGCAAACCGGCATCCTCGATGTCGGCCCGCGCGCTCTCGAACATGTGCGCGTAGTCGACGCCAGCCGGACAGGCACTCACGCAGGCCAGGCAGCCGAGGCAATAATACATTTCATCACTGAATTTTTTCGAAACATCCAGTTCATCGTCAGCGATGGCCCGCATCAGCGAAATACGACCCCGCGGACTGTTGCGCTCAATGCCAGTGGTGTCGTAGGTCGGGCAGTTTGGCAGGCACATGCCGCAGTGCATGCATTGTTGAAGGACTGAGTAGTCGAGTTTCTTAAGCCGCTCAGACATCGAAGATTTTTCCGGGGTTTAAAAGGTTGTCCGGATCCACAGAGTGCTTCACCAGCTTGAGCAGCTCGTAGCTGTAATCGTTAAACTGTTTTTGCAGAAACTTTTTCTTGGCCAGGCCAACACCGTGTTCGCCAGTAATGGTGCCGCCCAGTTCGAGCGTCTTTTGAAACAGCGCCTCAAGGGCTTGTTCGACGCGTTCCATTTCCGCTTCGTCTTTTTCATCGGTGAGAATGGTCGGGTGCAGATTGCCGTCACCAAAATGGCCGAAAGTCGCGATTTTGAGGTCGTACTGGCGTGCCGTTTCCTGGACAAACCGGACCATTTCAACCAGCCGACTGCGCGGCACTGTGATGTCTTCGAGAATGGTTGTGGGCCGGATCCGGGCAACAGCTGCAAAAGCCGACCTGCGTGCACTGGCCAGTTGCTCGGCGTGCGCGGCGTCCCTCGCCAGCTGGATTTGCAGGGCTCCCTGCGCCCTGGCAATGTCAGTCATGGCTGCGGCTTCCTCCTGCACCGCCTGGGGATGGCCGTCGGTTTCGATCAACAGCACGGCCTCGCAATCCGTTGGCAGGCCAAGCTTGGCAAACGCCTCGACGCTCTGCAGGGTGAAGCGGTCGATGAACTCCATTGTGCAGGGAACGATCCTGGCGGCGATGATCGCGGAGACCGTTGCCGAGGCGGCTTCCATCGAGTCGTAGGTTGCGAGCAGGGTTTGTTTGGCGGCCGGGGCCGGAATGAGTTTGAGCAGGATTTCGGTAACTACGCCCAGAGTTCCCTCGCTGCCGATAAAGAGCTCCTTCAGCGAGTAGCCCGCGACATCCTTGACGCAGGCATTGCCCAGCCGGACAATCTCGCCGCTTGCGAGCACAACCTCGAGGGCCATCACGTAATCCCGGGTCACCCCGTATTTGAGCCCGCGCAAGCCCCCTGAATTGTTGGCGACATTGCCGCCGATGGTTGAAATCTTCTGCGAACTGGGGTCGGGCGGATAGAACAGCCCGTGCGGAGCAATGTGCTCGTTGATCTTTTGGGTGATCACCCCTGGCTCCACGCGGAGAGTGAGGTTTTTTACATCCAGGCCCAGGATCCGGTTCATTCGGTTGAGGCAGAGGACCAGACTGTCATTGCTGTCAGCAGGCACGCTGCCGCCCGCAAGCCCTGTGCCCGAACCCCGGGTAACAACATTCAGGCCCCATTCCCGGGCCCATCGAATGCAATCCGCCACTTCGGCAGTCGATTCCGGAAAGACCACCAGGGCGGGCAACTGTCGGATTCCAGCGGTGCCATCAAAGGCATAAGTGGTCAGGTCTTCACGGTCATTCAGGCACTGATCCGCTCTCAGAAAGTCAGGGCATTTTTTTAGATTCATCTATTTTTATATTGATAACAGTAAGAAACAATGATGGTAATGGTTGGCAACAGTTATTGTTGTAAGACCTCTCTTTGTGTTGCTTTTGAATGTTTAAACTTCCCCCATTCGTGGTCCCTGATAAGGATTTGATCCATGTGCCGTCGCAAGGTGCCTGGAAAATTTCCATTGAGCAGACCGAGCAGGCTGTAAGCTTTCATGCGCCGAGTATGCCCTTGCTGGTTTTGGAGTCAATCGAAGGCGGTAAAACGCCTTATTGCTTGATCCGGTTTGGGCCGGAGGCCTTTGAAAGCTGTAAGCAGCTGGCGATAAAGCTGGATGCGGACATGCTTGTTTTTAGCAATGGTTCGGGTGAAGCATTGAGCGTCCAGAGCTCGGAATGGCTGGATTCGGACGCGCTTTCCATAGCGATAGGAAAACAATTCAAACACTTTGTTTCTCATTCGCTTGAAAAGCGTTGCTATATTTGTGATGTATCGACCCCGAGGGGTCAGATTGTAAATGGGTTCAAAGACATTGCAGATTTCGTTGCCATGGCGGACGCGAGGGGCTTTGGCAGAGACAGTATATTTTACCTTCCAGGCTGGGATGGACCTTATGATGGAACCTATCCGGATTACGACGCATGGAGCACAGCAGGAGGCAAGGATGAGCTTCTGCGTTTGCGGGATGTGATACACGACATAGGAGGGCGACTGGTGTTGCACTTAAATCATGCTGCGGTTTCAGCAGATCGATTGCCAGATTATCCAGAATTAAAAAACGCACGCATCAAAGACGACAAGGGGTCTTGGCGCATGTGGCCTGGAGCAACCTGGTCCGGTGCAACACAGCCATTGTACTACATCAACCCGAACCACCCGGCCTGGAAGGCTGTTTTGTTTAGCCGCCTCGAGCGGATTCAGGGCTGGGGCATCAACCACCTGTTTATGGATCAAATCGGTCCCATGGGAATTCATTCGCTGCCAGATCTCCGACTCTTCCTGACCGATTTGCGCAGCGCCTTTCCAAAGTTAAGAGTCGGTGGCGAATCGTTTTCCACCAGCTTGCAGGACCTCGTCGATTTCTGGCAGTTCTGGGGCCCTCCCTGGTGTGGCATGCCGGCCCTTGCGGACGCAGAACCTTCTGACCTGTTTTTCGCGAATACCCAGGCTGACCTGCCCCTGTTCGGGCACCTCGGGACGCCGGGACCATTGCCCAGCCTGTACAGTTGGACTAACTTCCCCGACATTGTTGAGCATGGAGCCAAAGCGGCCTTCCACACCGCCTGCAGGTATCACCAGAAGGTAGGCGTACGCCCGACAATTAGAATCAACGCCTTCCGATCCAGGGATTTCTGGCCATTGGTTGAACCTTACCTGCAAACCGCTTCCTAAGATGAATATGCCTCCTGAAAAAAAATATCCTCTAAAAGGCATTTATGTGCCAAATCTGGTCCCTTATGACGACAAAGGGCGCATTAATGAGCGCGAATTGCGCCGAATGATTCGTTGGCTCATCGACCAGGGAGTCAGTGGCTTGTATCCAAATGGCAGTACTGGTGAATTTATCCGCCTCAGTTTTGAAGAGAGACTCCGTCTGGTCGAAATCATTGCTGATGAAGTTCGGGGAAGAATTCCGATTCTAGCTGGAGCTGCGGAAGGCAATGTTGAACTGAGCTTGAAAGCGTGTCAACGCTACCATGAATTGGGCTGTGTTGCTGTATCCCTGACCGGACCTTATTATTACAAGGTCAATCAGGAGGGCATTGATGCCTATTTCCGTGAAATGGCCAGAAACAGCCCGATTGATATTCTCGTTTACAATATCCCTCAGTTTGCCAATGAAATTTCTTTGCCGGTTCTGCGCGGTCTGGCGTCTGATTGTGAGCGAATAATAGGCATCAAGGACAGTAGTCGTGATTTTCCTAGAGTGATGTCGACACTGGCGCAGATTAAATCCGAACGCCCCGATTTCACCGTTTTTATTGGCACGGAAGAGATACTGTTGCCGGCTCTTTTGATGGGTTGCGATGGCGGTACGATTGCAAGCGGTGGCGTCGTTCCCGAAGCTGTGTTGAAACTGTATGAGCGCTTCAAGGCGGGTAAAATCGATGAAGCCCGGCAAATTCAATTCATGATGCTGGCTTTAATCGAAGCCATGTTTGCGACGGGGAATTTTCCGGACGGCTTTCGCCTGGCGGTTCGTTTGCGCGGCTTTGATATGGGCAAATCGAGGCAACCGCTGGGATCCAGTGCGGAGCAGGCCCTGGAAAATGTGGCAGGTTCTATGGCCTGTCTTCTGGCCGAATGCGGTGCCGAGAATGCTGCAAAGATCTGTCGTGAATTTAAAAACGAACACCGCTCGAACGGGACCTCCAACGCTGATGTTGTCGACCGCATTGTACGCGAGGTGCTCTCGCGCCTGCAAAAATGAAAATAGAACGCAACTGGCTGTTCGTGGAAACTCCCTGGCTGACCCCGGCAGTGCAGTGCGTGGATGACTTGAATAAGAACCACGATCTGGAGCTTGTCTTTGCCGAGGGTACTTCGGGAGGTGAAATAACGCTGTTCTTTTCAGGTGATGCTTCCGCCGTCTCAACCGCACACAAAGAGCTGTCCGCAGAGGGGAAACTGCATTTTGAGAATTTTACAGTACGCAAGGTCCTGAACCCGGACCCTTCGAGCGACCACGTAATCGCGAGTCGCCAATCTATCAATGGAATTACGGAGAATAGGGAAATAATGAAAGACACAAGTAGCACAAATAAGCGTATCGTGGATCACGAATGGCAGGCGATCGGAATTCTGGAGACTCAGGGACTCGCCTCTGTCCTGGATGCCACTGATGCAATGGTTAAAGCCGCGGAGGTAGACATTGTCCGCAAAGAGAAAATCGGCGCTGCGTATGTGTCGATTTTCATTCGGGGAACTCTGGCGAATGTCGCGAATGCGATCGAATCCGGAAGCCGCCACGTGGAGGCCCATGGTGGCAAATTGATTGATTCCCGTGTGATTTCCCGCCCGCACCCTGATCTGATTGAAATGATAACCACAGGATAAATTTAATTAATCATGCAACTAAAAATAAAACCACTGCCCACGCGCCAGGTTCACCTGGACTTTCACACTTCCGAATACCTGCCGGATGTCGGCTCTGAATTCGATGCCGCTGAATTTGCGCGCACGTTTAAGGAAGCCCACGTCAACAGCGTAACGATTTTTGCAAAATGCCACCACGGTATGTGTTACTATCCGACCAAGGTCGGCATACAGCATCCTTCGCTCAAGGGTCGCGACCTGCTGGGTGAGATGATCGAGGCGCTGCACCGGGAGGGGATTCGCTGCCCGATCTACACAACTCTGGCCTGGGAAGAGGACATCGCGCGCCGCTTCCCGCAGTGGCGGCAGATGAAAAAAGACGGTAATTTCGCCAATAGGGAAACCCTGACCGATCGCACGACCGTTGCTCCCGGGCTTTGGAAGTTCAATAACTGGATCCATCCGGATTTCATGGACTACACGGAAGCACACCTGCGCGAGGTGTTGGACAACTACGCGGTGGATGGCATTTTCTTTGATATCTTCACCTATCACAAGGAAGCCTGTTGGAGCGAAGCTTCGGTGGCCTTCCGTGAAAAACACGGCCTGATGGCTGATGACCCGACCACCCAGCGCCGCTTCATTGCCAAAGCACAGGAGCATTTTGCCTCGCGCTTCACGCCGCTGGTAAGGGAAAAGCATCCCGAGGCAACGGTGTTTTACAATGCCGACTATGACCTGCGCGCCGACGGAGGCTCGGGCTCGCGGCACCTGGGTCGGTTTGTGACGCATTTTGAGCTGGAGTCGCTGCCATCCGGCTTCTGGGGCTACCAGCATTTTCCGCGTCAGGCCCGTGGCGTGTTGTTTCAGGAGCATCCATGGATTGGCATGACCGGACGGTTTCAGAAAATGTGGGGCGATTTTGGCGGCATCAAACCCATGCCCGCGCTCGAATTCGAATGCTTCCGATCGCAGGCATTGGGTGGCGGCAATTCCGTCGGCGATCAACTGCCCCCGCGGGGACGTCTGGAACCAGCAGCCTATCGGCTGATTGGTAAAGTCTATGAACAATGCGAAGCGGCGGAACCCTTCTACGAAGGCAGTGCACCTGTAGCCAGGGTAGGGGTGGTGCCTGCCCAGGCGACTGCTTCCGAGGACGTGGCTGCCTCCAGCTTGAGCGACGAGGGAGTGCTGATGATGCTGGCGGAAAGTCATTACGAGGCTGCGATGATTGATGGCGACAGTGACCTTTCCGGTTTGGAGCTGGTTATACTTCCAGACGCATCCCTGATCGAGCCAAAGCTGAGAGATAAGATCCAGACCTTTCATCAGAAGGGTGGAACCTTATTGATTTCCAATCGATCAGGTTACGACAGCGAAGGCAATTGGGCACTGTCCTGGCTGGGTTTGGAACCGGGTGAGGCGATTACGCTCTATCCCTCCTACTGGAGTGCAAAAGAAAGTTTCTGGAAGGAGGCGGCCGACTCGGATTTCGTGATCTATGCTCCCGGGCGTCTGCCGGTGATTAGTGGGGGTGAGTGGAACCCCCTGATTGAACGCAAACTACCGTATTTCAAGCGCAATGACGTCAAATACTGCTCCCACTTTCAAACGCCACCTCGGCCCGAAGTGGAAGCCGACGCGGCGGTGCTGGAGGGCGATGGCGTTATATGGTTTGGCGATCCGGTATTTCGCGAGTACCGACAAACCGGCAACAAGGCTTGCTACGAAGCAGTGGTGCGCTGTGTCGAGCGCTTGATAGGCAAACCGCTGGTGGGCGGCGACCTGCCTCAGACCGTGCAGATCGTACCGCGGCGCAAAGGCAATGATCTGCTTCTGACCCTGCTGCACTACATCCCTCAGCGCAAAGCACTCGACATTGATGTGATCGATACAGCTCACAGCTTTGCAGGCTATGAGATCGCCTTCGATCGCCCGGTTGAAACGGTGACCGAAGGCTTCGGTGGTGAGGCATTGAAGGCCACGGATTCCGGTGCGTTTCGTCTGCCGGATGGGCGCGGGCGCTTGCTGCTGAAAGTCGCTGCTTATTTTGAGGACAACTCTTAAAGAGCTGAAATGGTGCAATCGAAAATAGTGGTAACCGATCATGGTTTTCAGGATGTTCTGATCGAAAAGAAGATCCTGTCAGCGGCAGCCTGTAAGTTTGAAGTGTATCAATGCCGGACTGAGGAAGAAGTGCTGAACGTTCTCGCTGACCCCGATGTCATCCTTGTTCAGTACGCGCCGATTACGCGGAAGGTAATTGAGTCCCTGGATCGCTGTCGGGCTATTATTCGCTATGGCATGGGTGTCGATAATATCGATGTAGAAGCCGCTCAGGCGAAAGGCATTGCCGTATGCAATATACCGGATTACGGCATCCAGGAAGTTGCCGACCACACTGCGGCCATGTGTCTTGCCCTGAGCCGGCAATTGATCCACTATACCCATTCCGTCCGTGCCGGTGACTGGCCCGATTCTCCGATAGTCCGGCCGCAGAAAAGTCTCCGGTCAGTGGTTTTTGCTACCGCTGGGCTCGGCAGAATTGCGCGTGAGGTCCATCGACGGATGCAGGCTTTCGGTGTGAAGTCGGTGGCATACGATCCGTATCTGTCTGCTTCTCAATTCGAAACCCTGGGAATCCAATCGGTCACCAAGGATCAGTTGATTGAAACATCGGACATTATTGCATTGCACCTTCCGCTGACGGATGAAACCCGCGGTTTCATTGGCACCGCAGAGTTCAGTCGGATGAAAAAGGGTTCGATTCTGGTGAACACTGCGCGTGGTGGCCTGGTGGACACGCTTTCGCTGGTTCAGGCCCTTGAAGAGGGTTTATTGGGCGGTGCCGCTCTGGATGTGTTTGCCGAGGAACCGTTGACGCCCGATCACCCGATACGGCGTTCACCCCGGGTCATGCTCTCGCCCCACCTAGCCTGGTTCAGTGAAGATGCGCTGCCGACCTTACAGCGCCTTGCGGGCGAGGAGGCACTGCGTGCCGTCAGGAGAGAACCCTTACGCTGTTGCATCAATCCGGAGGTCTTGGCATGAGAGGATCACTGGGTAAAGTGGATGGCTTTCAAAGCGCAAAGCTGACATCGAAATTGTGTGAGCTGACCGTTGTTCCAGATCTCGGGGCGAAGGTTATCGGCCTTAGATCCCTGCATTCCGGACGGGAGTGGATGTGGTGGCCAACCGAGAAGCCCAAGCTGTTTCGAAATCAAACGGGAGATGCCTTTCCTGACAGCACCCGCACGGGAGCCGATGAGTGCTGCCCCTCAATTGCCCCTTGCAGGCATCGTGGAATGGAATTGACCGATCATGGCGAGATCTGGACGGAGAAGTGGGAACTGGACAGGGATGCGCTCGCCGCTGGTAAAATTGTTACGAGTGTCTGTTTTCCACTCTCACCCCTACGAATGGTAAGGGAAGTATCCTTTGAGAGTGAACAGGTTTTGAATTTCTGCTACACACTCGAAAATAAGGGCGAAGGAGACTTCGATTTTCTCTGGGCTTTCCATCCAATGATGCGGATTGAGGCCGGGGATCGTCTGGTCATCCCAAAACATCAGGGCGTCTATCAGGTGGATACTGCAATTGGTTTTGAAGCGGAACGGGGCGACTGGGTGCCTCGCGAGATACTCGGGGATCCATGCAGCCTGAGCAACCTGGACCTCGGGGGGGATGACCGGGCTTTGAAATGCTTTTCTCCCAGCCTTGGCGAAGGCGAGCGATTTGCTGAAATTACCAATGATGTCACCGGCGACTATATTCGGTTCGATTTCGAAGGTTCGCTGTTGGACACATTAGGGGTCTGGCTTAACAGGGGTGGCTGGAACGGCTATCATCATGTGGCGATCGAGCCCACTAATGGGGCGCCTGACCTTCTGGATTTGGCAGTGAACGAATGGGATCGGTATACGAAAATTCAAGCTGGTGCAAGCTGTGGCTGGAGCATGCGCATCACTGTGGGACCTGACCTGAATAGAAAGGATTGAAATATGCTATTGAAGAATAAAGTAATTATCATTACTGGTGCGAGCAAAGGCCTGGGCGTTGCGATGGCCGAGGTCTGTGCCCAACAAGGTGCGCGGGTTGTGATGGCTGCGCGTTCGAAAGGATTGCTTGAGGAACTCGAATCGAAAATCAAGAAAGCGGGAGGCGAAGCACTGTCGGTCATCTGTGACGTGTCGAAGCCAGCCGATCTCAAGCACCTGGTTGAAAGTGCTGTCGATGCCTTTGGACGCATCGACGGCTTGATCAACAACGCTGGAGTCAATTATGTGAAATCGGCACTCGAGGTGACCGAGGAGGAATGGGACCGGGTGATGGCGGTTGACCTCAAAGGCTCCTTCTTTCTGACCCAATTGTGCGCCCGGCAGATGCTGAAGCAGAAAGACCCGGGAGGTTCGATCGTCCAGATAGCCAGTGTTCATACGCATGCCTCCCTCGAAGGAGCCGCTCCCTATGACGCTGCGAAATGTGGCATGGTTGGTTTCAGCAAAGCCGTCGCGGTCGAGTTGGCCGACAAGGGTGTACGGGTAAATGTGCTCTCGCCTGGCCTGTGCCGAACTGAAATCTGGAAGGATATCGTTGCAGCAGCTCCGAGTGAGTCCGAATGCTGGGATTATTGGAATGCCAATATTCCGGCTAAAAAACTGATTGAACCGGAAGAGATTGCCAATGCCTGCCTGTTTTTACTCAGCGATCTCAGTTCGTCGATCACAGGTGCAAACCTGATGGCCGACCATGGCATGACGAGCCTGTTGGTCAGCCGTGAACCCTACGCGTCAAAAAGCATTGAAGGAGGTTGAGCTGTTATGAAAGTTCATAAAGCACAGGTGCTGGTCGAATCCGACTGTGAACTGGGGGAAGGGCCGATTTATCTGACAGGTAGCGGCAGTGTGGTCTGGGTCGATATTCTGCGGGGCAGGCTGCTCCGCTATCGTATGGATACAGAAGCACTCGATGTTGTTGAGGTGGGCTCCAGTATCAGCTCAGTCGTGCCGCGCATCAGGGGTGGCTTTGCCGCTACCCTGGAGAGTGGGTTTTTCGCATTGGATGACAAGGGGGGGATTGTTTCACGCCTTGGTGGAGCTATTCATCCGCAAGATTCCGGCTTGCGATTTAATGACGGGAAGTGCGATCCCGTCGGACGATATTGGGCTGGAACAATGGCCAAAGACGGCGATGCGGGCAAGGGCGCTCTCTATTGTCTGGATCCGAGTGGCAAAATTGAAGAAAAGGTAAGTAATGTTTCGATCTCCAACGGCCTTGCCTGGAACCCGCTGCTGGGCCGTATGTATTTCATCGATACTCCTGAGCGATCGGTTGTCTCCTGGCAGTATGACCTCGACACCGGACGCATTCAGAACCCCTTTGAGGTGATCCGTTTGGATGACAGTCATGGCTATCCGGACGGCATGTGCATCGATGCTGAAGGTAAGCTTTGGGTTGCTGAGTGGGAGGGTTCCCGTGTCTGTCGCTGGGACCCAGCCAGCGGGAATTGCCTTGAGCGTATCGAACTGCCGGTGTCCAGGGTTACCTCCTGTTGTTTTGGAGGCGCCGATTTGTCTCAATTGATCATCACCACAGCACGAACCGGTCTCGATGACAAGCAACTGGCTGAACAGCCATCTGCAGGTTCTGTCTTTGTCGCTAACTTAAGCGTCAGGGGCTTTCCCGTGGATGCCTATCCGGGGTGAAGCCGCAGGCTTATGAACGCATGAAAAAACTGAATAACCATCTATTTGAGGTGAACCGAATGGTTCATGGTCTCACTGCATCCTGTCTGATTGGATTCGTAACCGTATTGGTTTCGGAACTTTCTGCCGAACCGCAGCACCCGGGTCGAACCCTGGACGATCCCCTATGGCCGGAGAAGGCCAAAATGGTTTCGAGCACAGAGGGCATCATTGAGGCTTTCTGGAGCCGTAATGGCCTGGCGGAAACGCGCTGGCAGACTGAGGGCCCGGGGCTGATTGAACGTTTCTGGGACCGAGTGGAATTCCGTTGGGATTTGGAAGAGGAGACCAAGGCGGATGCGCATGCGCGTATCCACCGTCCTTATGACCTGTATATTGGGGACTTTGAAGAGCTGGTATTCCGGGTCAACCTTTCGCCGGATATGGAGTTCAAGCTGATCGCTGAAAACGACTCAGGGCAGAGCTTTGCGAGCGACTGGACCCGCGGTGGATTGCGGCACATGGAAGTGGCGATACCGATTGAAGGCGAGCGCCTCAGCGGTGTCGAAATCAAGTTTCGTGCAGACTCGGCGGATAAGACCCAGACGGTTGAGCTGCGCTGGTTGATGCTGCGGAGACCGGGAATAGACTGGGTGGGAGTCACTCCTGACTATGAACGCTTCATCCAGCGGCCTTCCGATCCGGGCTTTAATCCCGGGCTGGGTGTGCTGCTGAGCGAAGACGAAGTGGATCGTTTGCGGGAGCTTTCCACGCGCGCCCCTTACAAGGATTTGATTGAGGCCGAACTGGCTGAGCTCAAGCCCTGGCTTGAGGAGAAGCTCGATCCGGTTGCCCCTCGCTACAGTTTGGATGCTGGATGGCAAGCCTATGGCCGTCCCTGGGATGAAGGTCGGTCCTGGGATAATCGCGGACTGCTTCAGGGCTACTATGGTATGCTGAAACGGGATCCTGAACTGTTGAACGATGCAGCCCGACATTTAATCCGACTGGCAGCCACCGATGAGTGGGAGGAAGGTTTTACCACTAGCAGTAACTTTGTCGAATGGGCGCACAGTGGATTCACATTCAATACCGCTCTGATTCAGAGTGCACTGCTTTTGGATTGGGTATGGGATTGGCTGACACCCGAAGGGCGGGCATTCGTTGCCCAAGCCATGCGGGACAAGGGCCTCGCAAAGATTGATCAGCATCGCTACAACCATGCGAACCAGGGAGCCCGTTTTCACAAAGGAATTATTCTGGCGCGCATAGCCTTGAGTCAATCCAGGCTGGGGGCACCGCTGGACAATCGCCAGATACTCGCTGAATTACGCTCTTTCGAAAGCCATTTTTTGAAGCTTATCAACGAGGATGGGACCTTTGTAGAAGAAGATGGCTACGGAATAGGCACACTGCACATTGTGCTTTTAAATTATATTATCATCGCACGCGCTACTGGACTCCCCATTAATGAATTGATCCCCGAGCGCATTGTGCAATCGGCTCATTTCCATTCGGACCTCCACGATGAATTACCCCATTCAGTAGCTTCATTCACTGCCGGGATTCTTGGTGAGAATTCATTGTCCCGTTATCATCTGTCGGCAGCGCCGCTTGCCTGGGGTGATTTCTACTGGAATCCGGCTGAGACTGCCTATTTCGGATTGGATTGGCTGTGGATGGAAGGCGTCGATGCTGCGGATGTGGCGGAAGAGGAAGCACGGTCAACCTTGAGCTACTATCCCATTGGGGGTTGGATTCTGAGGAAGAGCCCGGAGATGTCCTTTACCCTCGATGCGGGTTATTGGATGAAGGGTGGGCAAACACGCCCCCGCAAAGGTAATATTGAAGTCAGCTTTGCCGGGGAACCGTTTTTGATTAGGCGAACCAGTGTGAGCTATCGGGATCCGCGTTTCCGGGCAACCTGGCGTACGCGTGCATTCAATACTTTTAAACCAAAGGGAAAATATCAGGACGGCTTGAATGAAAACGAGCGCGGGGCTGAAGTTTTGGCCGTTGAATCACTTAAATACGTAGATGCCATTGAAATTGACAACCACTCCGCCTGGCTCGAAGGCGTGGATCAAGGTATTCGGCGACTGCTGTATATTGAACCGGGTGTGCTGCTGGTGGAGGACAATTACCGTTTCGCGGAACCCGGCGAAGGTTTTCAGATCTGGAACAGTCTGGACGCCATTGAAGACCGTGGAAATGGTCGGTACGGCATTCAGTTTGCGAGTGGGCAAGCGATGCTGCAGCTGCTGAACCCGGAATCGGTTAATCCGATCATTGCTCCAAATTCAGTCCACCGCTCAGGAGCAGTGAGCGACGACGGTGACGGTACGCTACCGGTCCACAGCATCCGTTTTGAGACTCCATCACAGAAAACCCACCGCGTTTTAACTCTGATCAGCGTCTGGACCGGAGATGAGCGTCCCGAGCTGACGCAGGTGACCGATGGAGTTGTAGAAGTTGCCGGGAAGGACGGTGTTAGGATACGCATTGGCTATGGTGACAATGTGGATCACTCCGCCTCGTTTGGAATCAAGTCGGACGGGCAATTGACATTCGTTGTGCACCGAGGCGGTGAGGTCATCGAAGCGGGCGCCTTTGGCGCAACTTATCTGCGCCATTGTTCGCGGCGAATGCAGTCCGAGTCCGCAAAGTTATTACTTATCACAGAGGAAGATCAATGAATCCAAATTATTTGAGAATGTTATGTATGCTTGTGTTGCTGCCTTCTTTTTTGGCAGCCGAACCGCAGCACCCGGGTCGAACCCTGGACGATCCTTTGTGGCCGGAGAAGGCCAAAATGGTCTCGAGCACGGAAGGCATCATTGAAGCTTTCTGGAGCCGTAACGGTCTGGCGGAAACGCGCTGGCAGACTGAGGGCCCGGGAATGATCGAGCGTTTCTGGGACCGAGTGGAATTCCGCTGGGATTTGGAAGAGGAGACCAAGGCGGATGCGCAGGCGCGTATCTACCGTCCCTATGACTTGTACATCGGGGATTTTGAGGAGCTGGTGTTCCGGGTTAACCTGTCGCCGGACATGGAGTTTAAGCTGATCGCCGAAAACGATTCAGGGCAGAGCTTTGCGAGCGACTGGACTCATGGTGGATTCAAACATATGGAAGTTTCGATACCGATTGAGGGCGAGCGACTCAGCGGCATCGAAATCCAGTTTCGTGCGGACCCGGCGGACCGGACCCAGACGGTTGAGCTGCGCTGGTTGATGTTGCGGAGACCTGGAATCGACTGGGTGGGAGTCACTCCTGACTATGAACGCTTCATCCAGCGGCCCTCCGATCCGGGTTTTAATCCTGGGCTGGGTGTGCTGCTGACTGAAAACGAAGTGGATCGCCTGCGGGAGCTATCCAGAAGCGCCCCTTACAAGGGTTTGATTGAGGCCGAACTGGCTGAGCTCGAGCCCTGGCTTGAAGAGGCGTTTGATCCGGTTGCCCCTCGCTACAGTTTGTATGTTGGATGGCAAGCCTATGGCCGTCCCTGGGATGGGGATCGGATCTGGGAGAACCGCGGGCTGCTTCAGGGCTATTACGGTATGCTACAACAGGATCCTGAACTTTTGGAGGATGCGGCCCGACGGTTGATTCGACTGGCAGCCACCGATGAGTGGGAGGAAGGTTTTACCACTAGCAACAACTTTGTTGAATGGGCGCACAGTGGATTCAGTTTCAACGTCGCCTTGATTCAGAGTGCGCTGCTTCTGGATTGGGTCTGGGAATGGTTGACGCCTGAAGGGCGGGTATTTGTTGCCCAGGCCATGCGCGACAAGGGCCTGGCGAAGATTGATCGACACCGCTACAATCATGGCAATCAAGGTGCCCGTTTTCACAAAGGAATAATGCTGGCACTCGTTGCCCTTGACCGTGCCCAACTTGGTGTTCCCACAGATTCTGGGGTACTTCTGGATGAACTGAGGTCTTTTGAAAGCCATTATTTGAAATTGATCAATGAAGATGGGACCTTTGTAGAGGAAGATGGCTACGGAATGGGAACGCTGCACATTGTGATCATGAACTATTTTATCATCGCCCGGGCGACCGGACTTCCAATTGAAGAGTTGCTCCCCGAGCGCATCGTGCAATCGGCCTACTTCTATTCGGATCTTCACGGTGAATTGCCCCATCCAGTGGCGTCTTTGACGGCCGGTGTTCTTGGACAGAATACTTTGGCCCGTTATTATCAGCCGGTGGCACCCCTTGCCAGCAGGGCTGGTACTTACTGGAATCCTTCTGAGGTCGCGTATTTCGGATTGGACTGGTTGTGGATGGATGGTGTCGATACTGTTGAGGTGCCGGACGAGGAAGCACGCTCAACCTTGAGCTACTATCCGATCGGTGGCTGGATTCTAAGGAAGAGCCCGGATCTGTCCTTCACTCTTGATGCGGGTTATTGGATTCAGGGCGGACACACCCGCCCCCGCAAGGGAAATATTGAAGTCAGCTTCGCTGGAGAACCGTTTCTATTGAGGCGAACCAGTGTGGGCTATCGGGATCCGCGTTTTCGGGCAACCTGGCGTACGCGTGCATTCAATACCTTTAAGCCAAAAGGAAGATACCAGGACGGCCTGCATGAAAACGAGCGCGGTGCAGAAGTTAAGGCGGTTGAATCACTTAGATACGTAGATGCCATTGAAATTGACAACCACTCCGCCTGGCTCGAAGGCGTGGATCAAGGTATTCGGCGACTGCTGTATATTGAACCGGGTGTGCTGCTGGTGGAGGACAATTACCGTTTCGCGGAACCCGGCGAAGGTTTTCAGATCTGGAACAGTCTGGACGCCATTGAAGACCGTGGAAATGGTCGGTACGGCATTCAGTTTGCGAGTGGGCAAGCGATGCTGCAGCTGCTGAACCCGGAATCGGTTAATCCGATCATTGCTCCAAATTCAGTCCACCGCTCAGGAGCAGTGAGCGACGACGGTGACGGTACGCTACCGGTCCACAGCATCCGTTTCGAGACCCCATCACAGAAAAACCACCGCGTTTTAACCCTGATCAGCGCGTGGACCGGAGACGAGCACCCAGAGCTGACGCAGGTGACCGATGGAGTTGTCGAAGTTGCCGGGAAGGACGATGTCAGGGTGCGCATTGGCTATGGTGGCAATGTGGATAGCTCCGCCTTGTTTGGAATTCAGTCGGACGGGCAATTGACATTCGTTGTGCACCGAGGTGGTGAGGTCATCGAAGCGGGCGCCTTCGGAGCAACCTATCTGCGCCATGGCTCGCAGCAAATGCAGTCCGAGTCCGTTGAGTTATTACATATCAGAGAGGAAGCTCAATGAATCCAATTTATTTGATGATGCTTTTTATGCTTGTGTTGCTGCCTTCTTTTTTGGCAGCCGAACCGCAGCACCCGGGTCGAACCCTGGACGATCCTTTGTGGCCGGAGAAGGCCAAAATGGTCTCGAGCACGGAAGGCATCATTGAAGCTTTTTGGGCTCCTAATGGCGTTGCGGAAACGCGATGGCATACTGACGGAGACGGGTTGATCGAACGTTTCTGGGACCGTGTTGAATTCCGCTGGGAGCTGGAAGAGGAGACCAAGGCAGATGCGCAGGCGCGTATTCACCGTCCCTATGACCTGTACATCGGCGACTTTGAAGAGCTGGTATTCCGGGTGAACCTGTCGCCGGACATGGAGTTTAAGCTGATCGCCGAAAACGATTCAGGGCAAAGCTTTAAGAGTGAATGGACCCGCGGTGAATACAGGCACATGGAGGTGGCAATACCGATTGAGGGCGAGCGCCTGGCGGGTGTTGAGATTCATTTCCGTGCGGATACTGCAGACCGCACGCAGACGGTTGAGCTGCGCTGGTTGATGCTTCGGCGGTCCGGAGTCGACTGGGTGGGATCTACCCCGGACTATGAACGCTTTATACGGCAACCTGTTGATCCTGATTTTAGTCCTGGGTTGGGTGTGCTGCTGACCGAAGACGAAGTGGATCGTTTGCGGGAACTGTCTAAGGGCGCCCCATTCAAGGATCTGATCGACGCCGAATTGGATCAACTAAAGCCTTGGCTTGAAGAGGCGCTTGATCCGGTGGCGCCCCGCTTCAGCTTGTACGCCTGGATGCGCTACGGGCGTGTTTATGATAGTAGGCGAGAGTGGAGGAACGGTGGGCTGCTGCAAGGTTATTACGGCATGCTGAAAAAGGATCCTGAACTGATGGAAGAGGCGGCTCGGATATTGATCCGGCTGGCGGCCACCGATGAGTGGGAGGAAGGGTTCATGACAAGCAATAGCTTTGTTGAATGGGCACACAGTGGATTCAGCTTCAATGTCACCCTGATTCAAAGTGCGTTGCTCCTGGACTGGGTCTGGGAATGGCTGACGCCTGAAGGGCGTGTATTTGTTGCCCAGGCCATGAGGGACAAGGGCCTGGCGAAAATCGATCAACATCGCTACAATCATGCGAATCAGGGAGCCCGTTTCCACAAGGGAATTATTCTAGCGCGCTTAGCCTTGGCTAAATCCAGGCTGGGGACGCCGTTTGATAACCATCAAATGCTTGCTGAATTGCGCTCATTTGAAAGCCATTTTTTGAATCTGATCAATGAGGATGGAACTTTTGTCGAGGCCGACGGCTATGGGATGGGAACCTTGCAAATAGTGATTCCAATCTATCAATTGATTGCTAGAGAAACAGGAACGGATTTGAAGGCAATAGTTCCCCGACGAATTATTGAATCTGCACACTTCTATGCGGGCTTGACCGATGAGCTTCCGCATCCCGTTTCTGCGTTTGTAGGCGGGCTCTTAGGTGAAACTGAACTGCAGCGATTTTATAAACCAGGAGCACCTCTGGAAGGGGGTGCCGGGGGCTATTCGAATCCACCGGAATGGGCAAGTTTCGGAACGGATTGGCTGTGGATGGACAGGGTTGATAGTGGGGAGGGCGCTGAAACTCGGCAAAGACCGGTTTTACGTCACTATCCTGTTGGCGGCTGGATTATCAGCAAGGGTCCGGAGCTTTCCTTCACGCTGGATGCCGGCTATTGGATTCAAGGTGGCCACACGCGGCCGCGCAAGGGCGATATTGAAGTCGGCTTTAGAGGCGAACCCTTCCTGATCAGGCGAGCAAGCACATCCTATAATGACTCCCGTTTTCGTGCGAGCTGGCGCACACGCGCTTTCAATACCTTCAAACCAGTTGGAAAGACCCAGGATGGATTGAACGAAAACGAGCGTGGTGCAGAAGTTAAGGCGGTTGAATCACTCGAATACGTGGATGCCATTGAAATTGACAACCACACAGCCTGGCTCGAAGGCGTGGATAAAGGGATTCGGCGATTGCTTTATATCCCGCCAGGAGTGTTGTTGGTTGAGGACGACTACCGCTTCACGGAACCCGGTGAGGGATTCCAGATATGGAACAGTCTTGAGGCGATTGAAGATCATGGTGACGGTCGCTTTGGCATTAGGTTTGCGAGTGGTGAAGCGATGCTTGAAGTTCTTAACCATGAATTGGTCAACCCGGTCATTGCGCCGAACTCGGTGCATCGATCGGGGGCAGTAAGTGACGACGGCGATGTTGCGCTTCCGGTCAACAGCATCCGTTTCGAAAGCCCATCACAGGAGAATCATCGAGTTTTAACATTAGTCACTGCTTGGGCCGGTGATGAACGTCCCAAAGTGACGCATGTTGCAAATGGTGTCATTGAAGTAACCGGGAAGGACGACGTCAGGGTCCGAATCGCCTATGGTAATTCGATGGACCGTTCGGCCTTGCTTGGTGTTCAATCGGATGGGGAGCTGAGCTTTGTCGTTCACCATGACGATGAGGTTGTCGAGGCAGGCGCCTTTGGAGCGACATTGTTGCGTTATGGTCCACAGGAAATTCTCTCGGAAGAAAGATCTACTCTCACTTTAATAAAAGAAAAACGATGAAAAAAACGATAATTGGCCCCACTATCGAATACAACGTAGAGCAATTGCTCTCTTCGAATTCTACAGCAGAAGAAGTAACCCTTGGCAACCGCGCGGGTGTCGGTTTTCGCACCTTGCATGAACAATGCATGCTGCGGAACCATACCCTAAATGAGCGGCAGGGGACAATGACAATATGGATTGCGTGCCGGGAAGATCTTTCCAGCTTTCCTCATTGGCAACATATCGCGGAACATCATCCGGATTACCGGGATTATGTGATCGTAACCGACCGCTTGCGTGACCGCAAGTGGCAGAAAAGTGCCTTCTCTATAGTTTGGAGTGGAGGCTGGTATCCGGTTTTCTGGGCTAAATTTTATCGGGGGAACATTTACATGGATGCATACGATCCGCCCCGCGCACTGGTAACTGCCAATCACTATTACTTTCATCGCGAGACCTGGCAGCAGTTGGCCGTCTCCTGGAATCGGGATGAGAGTAGTTATAAAATGTATGTGAATGGTGTGTGTATAGGTAGTAGTGACCAGTTTTCGGGCCCCCTTGAGGAGCACCCTGGCGGTCGCAGCCTTTTTGTAGGACACCCCTGTTTTCTGATCGGTGACCTTGAGTTTTACGATAAGGTATTAACGCAGACCGCTCTTAAAGACTGCTTCATGGCTTCTTCGCGTGAGGAGGAGCAGGCTTCGATTGCCGTGCTCGAGAAAACTTATGGAGGAAAGGGCTTGAAAACCTGCGAATTCGATCCGGGCTCTTGGCAGCTTGCCTATGAAACTGATTTCCCAGAGGAGGCTGGGCTTTCCGATTTCTACATTCAGGGAAATCCCAATGCACACCAATGGTCCGATGAGGGATTGGAGATCGAAACGCCCGAAGAGATGGTGGACGAGGATGAAAACGAACAGAGCCAGGTGTATTACTGGCTTAAAAAATGGTTTGAAGGGGACCTTGCCCTCAGTCTCGACTTTAAGATTCATAGTCGCGGAGGATTGGCGCTCTTGATGCTCCAGTCCAGTGGCATGCAGCGTGAAGATCTGTTCTCCGACCATCCTCCGCGTTCTTCGGGGTCGATGCGCACGGTACATCGGGAGAACGTGCGCAACTACCATCTGGAATTCTATAGAGAGATGGCAGACACCCGCAACGATGTCGCTAATGTTGGGCTGGTAAAAGATCCGTTGCAACGCCCACTTGCTTTTCAATGCCTTGACAGGCTTCTGGAACTGGGTGTCTGGCATCGGTTTCAGTATGTTCAGGAAGGTCCGAGACTTCGTGGGATCTTAAATGGTGTCCAGGTCTTCGATGTTGAAGATGAGCCGTTTCAGTATTCGGGAGGCTTTCTCCACTGCGGCTATGTGGCATTGAGATTCATGAAGCGAACACGGATGACCATTCGCAGCTTGAGGATCTATCAAACCCCATAATTGTCCTATGAAAAGCTCAGCAAAACGATTCAAACTCTCCGGCTTTTTAGTGTGTGCGGTCTTTATCGTCGCAGCAGACCTGTATGGCGGAAAGCCGTACCATGAGAGAGAATTGTCGGATCCATTGTGGCCGGCATTTCCGCAAATGGTATCGCCCGGGGAAGGCATCATTGAAGCTTTCTGGGCACCCAATGCATTGGCGCAAAATCGCTGGGAAATCGTTGAGAGCGAAGGTGTCGAGCAGGCGCGGTTCGAACGGTTTTGGGATCGGGTCGAATTGCAGTGGACGGCTACTGAAGCGGGGAAGGTAAGGATGCAAAGACCTTATGAACTTTTTGTGGGTGACTTTTCGGAGGCCGTTTTGCGAGTTATGCAGCCCGAAGGCACTCGTTTGAGCTATGGGTTGAGCTTTGAGGAAGGTGAGGTGTATCAAAGTTCCGAAGTTGTTTTGGATCGGACTCCGAGAGAAAGCAGACCTCACATCGAGCATGCCATGCCGATCAAAGGCAAGCAGTTGAACCAGGCATGGATTGACGTAACCGTCGATGAGCCGGGCGATTATGTGTTGACCCTGAGGTGGCTGATGCTGCGTAGACCCGATGTGGGTCTTGTCGTGGACCACCCTGACTATGAGCGCTATATCCAAAGACCGGACAACCCGGATTACCTTCCCGGGTTGGGACTGATTCTTTCAGGAGAAGACATTAAAGCGTTGAGAAAAATGGTTGCTGCCGAACCATACGCGGATCTCCTGCAAAAGGATTTAACGCGGTTTGGTGAATGGCTGGGCCTTGACTTCGACCCACAACCACCGGCGTACTTTACCTACAGCAACAGCCGGTATGGAAGGCTCGCCAATGAGGCGTTTAAATCCAATCGGGCAGACAACGGATTGCTGGAAGGATTGCTGGGGCAGCTCAAAAAAGATCCAGAGTTGATGGAGCGTGCTGCACACAAATTGATTCGGCTCGCAGCGATTCCTGATTGGGAAGAGGGTTTCACTGTGAATAACAGTTTTGTTGACTGGCACCACAGTGGTTTTTCGTATAACTTTGTAACACTGTTCAGTGCACTGTTGCTGGATTGGTGTTGGGACTGGCTGACGCCGGATGGAAGGCAGTTTGTGGCGGAAGCCATACGGGTCAAAGGGCTGGAGCCCTTGGAGCGGTTTCGTTTCCAGTATGCCAATCAGGGAACCCGGTTCCATAAGGGACTCTTGCTGGGGAAACTTGCGCTATCAAAAGGCGGATTGGGAGCACCACTATCGCACACGCAGGTTCTTGCAGAGATTGATTCATTGAACAAGGGGTTCTTGCCCCAAATGAACGAAGATGGTACCTTTATTGAAGGTGTTTCCTATGGGGCCGGTACGGCAATCAGCACTCTATTGACCTATTATGCAGCGGCGCGAGCGACCGGAGTTGATATTCGCGACTTGGTGCCGGAACGTTTGATCCGCAGCGCACATTTCAATGTGGCGTATACAGGCGAGATGCTGCCGATGTGGGCCGCATTTTTGGCGGGTCCGATGAAGGAGGACTCTTTCAGCGCCTACTATTATCCGACGCCTCTTTTTGATCATGCGGAAACCATAAACCTTCCAGAGACCTGGTTCTTCGGCTTGCATTGGATTTGGATGGATGGGAAAGCATACGCAGACGCTTACAGGCAGAAAGAGGGTGTTCCGGATGATGAACTGTTTCAATTTTTCCCTGATGGCGGCTGGATCATCAGCCGATCGGACCTGCCAGATCGTGGCTTCAATCTCAAGGTTGAAAGCGGGTTCTGGCGCCAGGGGGGGCACACCTATCCTACTAAAGGTCAATTTGAACTTTCCTGGGGAGAAGAAAATTTCTTTCTGACTAAAGAGCCGACCGGTTATGGGGATTCTCAACAGATCCAGAGCCGCGACTACAATTTGTTTACGCCATCCGGGCGAAACCAGGACGCTTTGCTGAAGGAGGGCAGGGGGGCGGAGACACTGTTGGCCCGGTCTGTAAACGGAATAGACTTTATTGAGATGGATTTTGCCTCGGCCTGGCTTGAGGGCGTGCAAAAGGGTATCCGCAGAATGGTCTACATTCGGCCAAATATCATTCTTATAGACGATCAGTTCCAATTGTCTCAGCAGGCAGGTGGCATACAGCACTGGAACAGTCGATACCCTTTTCAGAAGTTAGCGGAAGGCAGTTTTAAGAGCACAGGGGAGAGCGCGGCAATTAAAGTCTCGGTTTTGTCTGCCGGGGAATCCTATGAAACGGAATACCGTCGTAGCGATCGGGATCACATTGACCGGATCCGGAATGAGTATCGGCAACTGATAAGTTCGCTAGCGCCAGTTTATGAACTGGACGTGCAAACACCCGAGAGCCTCGAGCACCGCATCCAAACGCTTATAACAGGACAGGGTGACAAAGAGCGTATGCCCGAAATCAGGCAGGTCGATCAAGGCATCGTTGAGCTGAAAGGCAATGATGGTCGCAGAGTGTTTATCCTATTAAACGGAAAAGATTCAGCCGGAAAGTTTGGTCTGCAGACGGACGGCAACCTCGCTCTGGTAATTCATCGGGAGGGAAGACCCGAATCTGCGTACGCTTTCAATGCCAGCTATCTGAGTCTTGGCGACAGACGGGTTGAGGCGGGAATCGATCCTGAGTTTTTGTATTTAGATATTCAATCAAGGGAGTAGCTCAAATCATTCGAATTCTTAAAAATGGAGATTATGATAACGAAAAAAGATTATTCAAAACTAACGCTTATGATTGGCTGCTTGTTGAATATGCTCGCGATCAGCGGCTGCTCGGAGGGGATAGGCGATTCAATTGAAAATCAATTAACTGGAAAGTTCGTTTTGCGCTCAAACATTGATAATGCGGAGCGGTTCAGCGATTTTAACAGCTACCTTGAACTGAGTATTTTTTCGGAAAGAGCCAGTGGTGCAAGGGTTGAAATCCGAATCAATGATGTCAATGGACAGCAGGCAGCAGCCCTTGTGTTCGCGGTCGATTGGGAGGGTTTGAATCAGATTCGGCTGCCTTTGTCATCCATTGCGCTGGCTGGTGAGCGGATGGATCTTGATTTTTCCGGCCGCAAGAAGATTCCGATCAAGCAGGTCCATCAAGAAATCGAACGATTTGGACATTTGTATTTGAAGGATGTCGAGCTGGTTGAGGTTTCCGCAGGCTTCCGTGAAACAGATTTATCGGTCCAGCATGTGCGGATGAGACGGGGCTCAGCTTTGTGGGAGGTGAATGAATCCGACGCGATCCTTGAACTCGGCTGGCGTTCTACCTTTGCGCAGATTGGGGACTGGCAAGTGGTTCCCGAAGCAACAACGGTTGATGTCGATACCTTGCGTGTCCACACCGAACCTTGGGTCGGCTTCGAGTGGGACTCGCAAGGCGAGCCCAAGGTGCTCACTTTGCGAAGGGAGGTGGACATTCCCCTCGGAGACTTTGACCGAATGCTGGCAAAGTTGACCTGGGACTGGGAGACGGCGGTCACCTTGAGGGCAATTGTCGACGATGGCCGAACAATTGATGTCACTGAGTCTACCGAATCCGCCGGCAGTTTTTTGACTATAGGGGGTGATTTGGACGACGCCACACATTTACGGGCGATTGAACTGGAATTCAGGGAAAAGCAAACGGTTGACCGGGATGAACGCAGCCCCGGTGTCGGACTGTTTCACGTTTTGCTCCGAAAACCATCGGAGTGGGACGAAGTCGAAGTGGTCGAGCGGGAGGTTGTCTTCGAGCCAGGCCGGGGCGATCGCATGGATACCGGAGTTGTTTCCCGCAGAATTGCCGTTCCTCAGTTACCCTTTGTTGTGAGGGATAGGGTGCTCGCTTCGGCACTTCCCGAGGCCGAACCAGAAATCCCATTTGGCTTTCTTTTCGATCGGAGTGATCTGTATGAACTGCGAAGTAAGGTCGATAGCGATATGGGCAGGCGGCTCTTCGAGGCGGTTCATCAGACTGCAAAGGGGGCGGTTGAGCGGGACTATGTTTATCGGGAAGGGCGTCATCACATGCACTCGCGCGACGGTATCATCGACCGCCTTGATCCTGACGAGCTGCATGACACCTGGATGACTGTTGGTGGCGTCGGGCTTCCGATTGGCGCTTACGGGGCAGGCGTGGACGCGTATATTGCGCAGGCCGCGCTCACGTATTTGGTTACGGGAGACAGGGAGTATGCTGCAGCTGCCAAAACCTGGCTTTTGCGCTTTGCCGAAAGTCCGGATCTTCGCGGGGCTCATGGTGTACCCTATCGACCTTTTGTAGGAGGTCGGGGTTATTACGTCGACAGCTTTACGAGCCGCTATCCGAAAGGTTGGAGTGGATACATGGATGCACCACTTTACCAATCCCAAGCTGCGTTCTCAATTATGCTGGCCTATGACTGGATCTACCATCTCTTGACGGATGAAGAACGTCGCAAGGTGGAAGATGCGCTGGCGAGAACAGGCCTTTTCGTGCCATTTGATAAACTTCACAATAACCCTGAATTTTACCTGGGAATGAATCAGGGCGCTATCTTTTCAGGACCGTTGCTCATGCAGTTGCAGGCCTTGAGAGATAAGGATGAAGACTACGCGAAGATGTACGACTGGGTGGGCGACTTTTTTAAAGATTTTGCCACTGGAACCTGGCTCATTGATGGCGTGGGAACGGAAGGTCCAGGCTATTTGAACGGGACCTTGTTCTATTTTGTTCGGGCACTTGGTGTCTATTCAAGACTGACCGAAACACCTGTTCGGGATATCGCCGGACCAGATTTGGGACGTTCTTTTGATTACCTTCTGCACACCCGTCTGCCCGTTGCGGAAGGCAGCCACATAGGTGCTATCCCGTGGAGCGATGCAAGTCGTCAGAATCGGCTTCATCCGACGGTACTCGGTTTCTTTCACCGTGAATATCAAAGAGGTGAGGCGCTTGAATATTTGAAACGTGCCCTTGATGATAATCCGGCGGATGCGGGCAGAGATCCCCTGCTATTCATTAATTACCGCGACTGGCCAGAAGCAAAAAAAGTCGAACTGCCACCAGTTCATTACTTCGAGAATCAGCCGTTGCTCTTCTATCGTGATGGAATTGATTTTCGTTCTACCGTGTTTGCGGCGACCAATATGCGCTACTATGACGGGCATTTTCACAAGGATCGGGGATCGTTCATCCTGTCCTACAATGGTGAATTGTTGATGACCGACCCGGGGAATCACTCTTATTATCATCCCCGGAGCGGCCGACAGGTCGAAACTGCAGTTCACAGCACGCTGACATTTGGACAGGCAGACCAACTGTCCGGAGACGACCCCTACGATCTTTCCCTTGTTTCGGTTGCGAGCACTTCCGGACGCAAGACACCAGGCGAACCCCATGGCATCGACTGGGGCGTTATGGATGTAGGAGCCGTCTATGCGGAAGCCGAGCGATACGAGCGGCAGTTTATCTGGATGCGGCCAGGAGTGTTTGCGGTGGTGGATGCTTTGGATTGCCACGAACCTGAATCGTTTGAATTGAATTTCCATGCGCTGACCTCCGTTGAGGAGCATGAGGATGGACGTTTGGTGGCAGAGACAGATTCCAACCGACTGACTCTGTTTGCTGTTTCGAACATCGACTTGGAGCCGCGTTTTGCCCGTTGGATTTTGTCCTGGGATGAGTCTCACGAGACCCAGCGCGTTCAGCTGAGCACGGTGCAGCCGGAGTCATCGGCGAGAGTTTTAACGGTAATGATTCCTCAATCCCTGGATGCGACACCTCCGGAGATTGAACAGATCGAAACCGGAGATGCTTATGGACTGCGCATTCGGCTGGAAGGCGAGGAGTATCATCTGGTATTGAATCCGGATGCTTCGCGCGTCGAATTTGACAAGGTTTCCAGCGACGCCGGGGTTTTTGCCTGGAAAACAGATGGGGAAGGGAACCTTCTTTCAGCCGGTATGAACCAGGGGAAGCAATTGTTCTATGATTCCAAGCCGGTGCTTCGCCAGCATGGAGGCGGAACCACGCTGTTTAGCCAGGGCACTGCCGGATATCAGTTTGGGCAGGATCGTCTGGACCGCGATGTCTTCTACCCGGTAACAGACCTTGAAGTGGGTCCAGTGGACAATGCCAGGGTTGTCGGCCACGGCCTCAATCGGATATGGGTCTGGAGTCAGGATGGTTCCCCCGTTCGCCTCCCAGTCTACACGATGAGCCCATTGAAGGCATTCGGATTGGATGGGGCAGAGGTCGCTCTGACTCCAGGTTGGGATGGGCGTCTCGCTTACAGTCACTATTGGCTGGAGATTGAACCCTTGGATGGCAAACCCGGTCTGATTGAGGTGGCCATAGATATCGAACACCCTGTGCGTTCACCCATGGCCGAAGATCCGTTGGGCATCCAGAAGTATGAAAAGAAATTGCGGGAAAGAAAATCGGCCTTTCCGTCAACCCAGGATGAATTCCTGAAATGGCGCGAGGAATCCCGGAACACGCTGGCAGATGTCTTTCTGGACGGTCCAGTGGAGCAACAGGAAATCCTGGACCTGGAGCCGGAAAAAATCCGCACGTATCATTATGAGGACTTTTATGTTGAACGCATTCGCATAACCACTCAGGAGAACCGCCGTATAGATCTGCTGTTGTCGCGTCCTCGGGAGTATGAGGGTAAGTTGCCCTTAATGGTGGGGCTGCACGGACACGAAACCCGCTGGGGTGCAGCCGTTATAGAAGCCTTCGAGGAGGGGCACATCAATGACTTTTGTGCCTATTTTGCGAAGCGGGGCTATGCGGTTTTGCAGCCCGCAACAATGGATTACACACTCCAGAACGAAGATTGGACTCTCATTGGCGAATGGACCTGGGACGCAATGCGCGCGATTGATTATGCGCTGGAGCAGCCTGAGATTGATTCAGGACGTGTAGGCACTGTCGGCTTGTCGGCTGGCGGCTGGATCGTCATGAACCTCCTCGCGTTCGATGAAAGGGTAACAACTGGTGTGGTTGGATGTATTTTGAGCACTTGGAATCACTACGACAAAAGGTTCCGCTTCCCACCCCACTCTGATGCGGGCCTGCAAAAACAGCTGGAACCTTACATGGATCAAGCCGATTGGGCCGCATTGTTGGCACCGAAGCGGGTGCAGTATCAACAAGGCCTGAAAGACGCTTCGCTCGGACCGGGCTCCGATCCAACTTACCTGATGCTGTCCTGGAACAATGGAGTAATGCCGCGGGAGGAATACGATGTTATGTTCAGAGAAATCGAGCGGGCCTATCGCATCCTCGGGGCCGAAAACAAACTTGAAGGAATCTTCCATGAAGGAGGGCACGCTGTGAATAATGAAGCTGCTTTTGAATGGTTTCAAAAAAGTTATAATAACAATAATTAAGATGAATTCGACAAATCAAATAAGCGCGGAAGCGATCCTTGCTATTCTGATTTTCTTCTGCGGTACGACTGCATTTGGATCCGGGTGGAGTGGAGCGGGTGCCATCGATAAGCATGGAGAACCCTATTGGGATCCTTACCGCGGAGAGGCAATGTTCGGATTTCATGAGAACTTCGATCCGGATGCGCGATCATTGATCCTAACGCTGGATTCCGAGAAGCGGACCGGAGCATCGTATGTGATCGAGTTGCTTAACGCAGAAAGAGAAACATTGGGAAAAATACCATTTGTGGACGACTGGGAAGGCGAGAACCGGATGCATCTCTGGCTAAGGAATTTCCTGCCGAGGCGCGGAAATCAGCGGGAGCAGCTGAACATGGAGGAAGTTCATTCGGTCGCAGAACGCCTCAATATCAGGGCCATTAGATACCTGCGTTTGCGACTGTCTGAGGACAGCTTTGCATTCTGGGAAGAGCCGGTAAAGGTGGGAGAACCCGAACTGTCTTCAGACTTTCCGCGCTACCGTGTCAATGCTTCCGATACGGTTATAGAGACAGGGTGGCGATTCCATGCAGTGAACCTTGCGGAATGGCAAGTGCTGGATAAGGAGGTTGCAGCAGTTGCATCCGATGAGGTCGTTGCCATGACAACACCTTGGGCTCAATTCAGTTTCGAGGCATCGGAAAAGGCAAGGGTTCTGACACTCGAGCGGAACCTGAATATGCCAGCCGAAAAGTTCAGTAAATTACTGTCGAAAATGACATGGTCACCAGGGTCGACCCTGTCTGTCTCGATTCTCTCCGGGAATGGGAACCGCATCTACATGCTTCGAAACAGTTTGAATCCAGCTTTCAGGGATGGGTTTGGGTGGTTGACCTTTGCAGCCGATTTGGAGGGGGTAGACTTTATAAAATCCATTCGCATCGAACTGCGGGCAACAACCGAAGCCATAAAAGATCGGTCGAAGGTCGGTGTTGGCCTCTTTTCCATTGTTCTACGGGAACCATCCGTCTACGACGATGCACCTTGGGAGACTGTTGCTGTCCGGTTGATTGGGGATTATAATCCAGCACCGGAAGCCACGCCCATTGCCTACAGAACCGTTCAACAGTTTCCCTACACCGTTGATGTTGAACCCATGACGGAACTACTTCCGGTTGAGACACTCACACCGAAATTCGGCTTCTACTTTGACAAAGATGACATCAAGTGGCTTCGTCAGGTATACCAGAAACGAGACGAACGTTATCTTCCTTATCTTGAAGCCATTATTGATGAGGCAGACCTTCAGGTTTCGAATGAGTTTGTAGATAGGAATTATTACGGCAAAATTTGGTCAAGTGGAATCGGTCATCCGAAAGGAATGAAGGGTGCAGGGCTGGAAAAAGCGCTACCGCCTGTGATGTTGGCATATATTTTGACGGGAAATCGTGAATACGCAGAAGCCTGCCGAAGGTGGATGCTTCGGACAGCTCGAAGCGGCGAATGGCGGGGTGAACACTATATGGTGACGGGACGGGATATGCCCGGAGACATGAATGGGTATTCCACAAGTTATTCAGGGTGGTATCCAAAGGGTTTTGCCGGTTACATGAATGTTGGCTTTGCGATCAGTCGGATTGGTTTTGCGATGGGCCTCGGTTACGATGTGTTACACGAGCTGTTCACCGAAGAGGAAGGCAAAGAGATCACTGATGCCATGAAGGCACATGGGTTTTACATGCTCTATCATAAACTGATGAGCAATGTCGAATTCTACCGATCCAACCATCAGGGAATTTGGTATGGATTGCCTCTTGTGATGCAACTCGCATTCTTTCAGGAAGATGATCCAGTGTATGCCGAAGCGATGGATGTGACCATTGATCTGATGCTCTCAAGCAGCAAAGTCATTTGGAGTAATGACGGCGTCTTTACGGAAGGACCAGGTTACGGACAGAGTGGACTGCAATTGTATATGGACATGCTGCCCCCTGTTTCTAGAATCCTGGATGTCCCATTCAAAGAGATTGTCCCACAGAACATCGAGGCACCGCTCGACTTCATGGTCTATTCGACTTCAACGATATTCAAGGAGCCGAAATTTCTCTCGTTTGGTGATTTAAGTTCATTAGGCTGGATAAGACCTGAGGTTCTTCTATTCTACGCAAGGCACCTTAAAAATGAAACTGCCCAGTACTTGCTTGATTCCTATTTCCAAGAGGGAAAACCCGGCTCTGTTGTTCCACTTCGCAATATTACCTTATTCGGTGATCCTGTACCAGCGAAAGAGATTAAAATCGCGCCTACACGAGTTTTTCCGATCCGCGCTCATGCTTTTTTCAGGACAGGATTGGAATACGGGGACTCGGTGGTCGCACTGACCAACCCATCTTTTTCGGGGACTCACTCACATAAAGACCGCAATTCCTTTATATTTGAGTTCAATGGGGAATCCCTGGTTTTAGACCCGGAAGTTGTTGATTACAGCGAGCCAACAGCCGTATTGTACAAAAAGACAAATTTACACAACACACTCATTGTCGATAGGGAGGATCAACGTTATGGCGAGGAGTACTTCGACGTTGGTTTTACGGATTTTAAATCGACTTCAGGAGAAATCCTTCCCGGAGAACCCGGGGGGATTGATTGGGTGATATCGGATGCGCAGGCGGTCTATCGTGATCTGGAGCATTTTAATCGGCATTTGGTCTACGTTAGACCTGGCGCGATTATTGTCTGGGACCATGTGGAACTGACTTTGGACAAAGCCGAAATGAGCTGGAATTTTAATTTTTCCGCACTCGGAGACGCAGTCGCAAGCGGATACCGGGTGGAAACGCCAAGGAATACTCTCCATGTGTTTGTAGACAATTTATCGGATTTCGAAAAAAGCACCCGAAGGATGCGCACGAGGCATTCTGAAATCACTGCGTATCCGCATACCTTCAGCAGGCAGTTTTCGAAGGGCCGGACTCAACAGCTTTTCGGCTTCCTTGCGCATCCGAAAGGCGATGCTTCATGCACCGGTTTCAGCCGTTTTGAAACGGAACAACTGACCGGGCTACAATGGGAACAGGGCGAAGAGGTTGGATTCTTTGCGATCCGAAAGGGAAATGCTTCCGCATCATGGCAACACATGGGGATCCATTCCGACGCCGAAGCATTGGCTCTGACCATGAAAGGAGATGAGATTCTTTCCGCTATTTTCTATGGCGGAACATTCGCCGACGGGGTGTCGGCTGAGGGAATGACATTGAAAGTTGATAAACTGACAGCCTTTAAGTCAGCGAACTAAAAAAGGATATATTATGAGATTACAAAGAACACCGTTCACAATGTTTGCTCTTTGCATCATTGGTTTGCCAGTGTATTTGCTGGGAGCATCGAAAGCGGGTACCGAGATGAAGTTGGATTTTAAATGGCATGATGCGAACGAGGGCACTCATTTTGAATTCGGAAAGAACGGGAGTATGATCATGGATGGCACAGGGACCGGCATCCAATGTTACCGATTCCTTGAAGAGAAAATTAACTCCGTTGACGATTCTATTGCATTGGACCTGAGGTTTGTTATCAAACGGGAATATGGCATCCGCCTGTATAATTCGTCTGATCAGGTCGTGGTGGAATGCAGGATTGATCGGGAGGGCTGGCTGGAGGTTTTGACTGAATCCGGAGTGATTCAGACCGGGCTTTACCTTACGTCTGGGGGGCACCCAATTGTCGACCCGAGGAACCGCGTTCATTCCGATCGATGGTATGCCCGGGAAACGGATCCCATTACAATTGAATTTCATGACTTTGATTTTGAGACGGGGGACTTCACGCTGTCTGTTACCCAGCCTTCGTTTCGCGTTGATGAGTCCGGTCGACACGGTGGTATTGGCGGACTGCTTCGCAGGTCGGAAATTATAGAATCGGGCATGTTGAACGAGCATCAGGATATTAATAAAGTGGAATTATTCTCCGATTCCGAATACCCCGGAACCATTTTGTTTCTGCGCCGTTTTCAACAGAAAAGAGAAAATCTTATAATCTATAATGAAGTGTTCCCGGTTTATTGGTATCGGGTTCCCGCTCCAGAGATAGGATATCCCCGTGACAACTTAGCCGAGTCCACCCTTCGCCCCGTGGATAATCAATGGTTGGAAGTAACGACCTGGTATGGCTGGGTAACAGCGGTAATTGATCCTATCGACGAAGGTGAAATTGAGTTTGAGATGATGGCGAGCAATGTTGATGTGGAAGCAATGATTCAGTTGGGCAGTTATCAACCCGAGCGCGCAGACCTGAATTCAATGGAGATCAATGTCACAATTCTGGAGAATGACTTTAAAGTTTCCATGTCCAGCAACGAGCGGGATTTCGTACCTGTGCACAATGAGGTAACTGATGCCGAATATTATCGAAGGGATTTTGAGAAGGCCCCTTCATGGGCGGTAGTGGAGGATATTGAGATCGAGGATTTTCAGGTTTATCATGTGAGAATCTGGTGGTCCAATGCGCTCAAACTTGCCCGCGTATGGGTAGATGAGAAACCGGTAATAAACCACGGCAGCCATGAGTTTAGCTTGTCCAATCGATTTAATGGAGTGAGTGCGATCAGTTTGCATCCTGGATGGGCAGGGGCCAGAACGACCTTGAATGAAATCGAGGCGGGAGAAGAGCGATTTGTGCGTGCGGGTTATGACGAGCCACAGAAGTCTTATTGGAGAAACTTCCGAATTAAAAACTATTATACACAGCGCTTTCTGAGGGCCAATTGATGCGGTGCAAGGAATCAATTTTCGATGAATTTCAGAAAGGAATCTGACGACTATTTTAAGTAATATGAGTAATAGAAGTAATACAAGGAAGGTAAAGGCTCTGGTGATCATGAATGACCGCTATTATCGGAAGGTGTACAGTGAAGCTGCCGAGGATAGGATTCGAGGTTTGGTTGATCTGGTTGGGCCGCAGGTAAATAGCACCGATTTTTTGCAGGAGCCCTCTGTCCTGCGTGATGTCAATGTAATCCTGTCAGGGTGGGGCGCTCCAGAGATGAACGAAGGCTTCCTGGCGCATTGCCCCAATCTGAAAGCTGTGTTTTACGGGGCAGGATCGATACGGGGCGTAGTGACGGAAAGTTTTTGGGAACGTCAGATCAGGATTACCAGCGCATTAAAACAGAATGCAATTCCCGTTGCGGAGTATTGTCTGAGTCAGGTCTTGTTTGCGCTCAAGCGGGGACACTATTTTCTGCGGGAAACACGTGAGAATAAAGCAGCCCCAGAGGACCGTAAAATCCACGGTGCATATAAAAGTACCGTTGGCATTGTTTCTCTAGGCAATATATCAAAACATCTCTGTCGCCTTTTGAAGCCTATGGATATAAAGATTATTGCCTACGATCCGTTCCCGGATAGAGTATTTGGGAAAGAGTATGGCATTGAATGGGTGGATCTGAATACGGTTTTCTCAAGGTCAGATGTGGTTTCCATCCATGCGCCCCTGCTGGATCAAACGCTCAAACTAATAACTGGACAGCATTTGCTTTCGATGAAAGAGAATGCTGCTGTTGTTTTCACCTCTGCTGTGGCCCCGGAGCGTTCCGTATTGGAAGAAAGAACCGTCTGCCAGGCCTTGAAAAAAAGAGAAGATATTGAAGCCATTCTTGACGTCAGCTATTCCTCAAGTGCAGCCGTTTCCTTTCTGGACCTGCCCAATGTGCATTGGACCCCTGGAATCGCTGGTTCCATGGATCGTGAATGTGAGCGCATGGGCAATTTCATGGTGGATGAACTCGAACGCTTTATTCGTGGGGAAGCGCTTCAGGGCGAGCTCAGCCAATTCAAAGTAACACACCTCGCATAACGGAAACCTGAAGGAATAGATTATTATGAAAAAAGAAATGTTAAGCCCTCCAGAACCCTCTCCGCGGTTTTCCGCTCGTCTCTCTCGGTTGGGCAGCTTGCGCCGCCTCGACTTGAACAATCTATGCTGCGATCTGCCCGAGGGGTTTCGCAATGCATCCGAGGAAGTGCGCGGCCAATGGCTCAAAGGGGTGAATAGTTTTTTTGTCGAAGCAATGTCATGGACAGCCGAAGCTCTAGGTGGTTCCTTTAAATCATTTGCCGAATGGACCTATTTTGCTTTCCCGGATGACCGTTTAACGGGTCAGGATATAAGAGAAAAACGTCGGAGTCGCTTCGGCAAGGGTTATCGCGCGGCGATCTCTTCTTTGAAGTGGAGTCGGGAAGATAGTCCTGTGACTGCAAACATTCAGGCCATCGCCTATTTTCTCGACGACGAGGAGGATGAATTCACTCAACGGCTGTGGAGGCCCGAAGGGTACTATGATGCCGAGATGTTTGCGGTTGCGCCAGCTGTCATTATTGAGACACCGCAGTTCAAAATCTTACATATTGCAGGCCTCCTGGGTATGGATGAAAACCAGGAGGTTGTGCATGCAGACAACCCCGGCAAACAGTTTGAGTTTATCATCAAGCATCTGATTGCCGCCGTCGAGCAAGCTGGTGGAAATGCCTCTCACTTGGTTAAATTGAGAACCTTTGCCTCCCCGGAACTGCATCCGTTACTGTTAGAGACCATCGATAAAGTCTTTCAAGGAAGCCCTCCAACGGTCCTCGGTGCCGATAATCACTCATGGGGCGAAAAACTTCATACAGAGGTTCAGGCGATGGCATTGATTCCAAAAACTGCCGATACAGAAATCAAGAATAAGGGCCTCACTGCTGAGCAAGGTGTAGGGCGGAGTATCTGCATTAAAGGAAACGACTATGGCTTGTTGAGTATTAGTGAGCTGCATGCAAAGAGAGCGACCGGTCCAGTTGATGCGATTATTGAAATCTGCCAAACGACTGCCGAACTCTTGCAGGAGAACGGATTCGATAAGGCTCACCTCAACTGCGTAATGGTCTATATTGGCCAAACAATGACGAGCGATGAACTGAACAAGGTTGTTACGGCCTTCAACGAATACTTCCCGCCTGAGGCACTGCATCTGGCCCCCTGCCCGGATATGCCCGGTTTAAAGGGTTGTCCGGTAAAGGCGGAGATCAGCGCATCCTATTGAAAAGGCTGTGGATAGACCTAAAATTATGAATAAGGCTGTAAAACTCAATCTAGTAACTGGGCGGATGCTCCGGTATCTGAGGTCCTGGGGTCAGGAAGATGGCTCCTTCAATGGTTTCCACACACATCCTGTCTGGCGCCTTCATCCTGGAATTCTCGAAGACCATTACAGTGGTTATGCTGCTTGGGGCGCACCTTATTTGATCGGTTTGGCTGAATTGGTTCGGCGAAGTGACTCCAAATCCTATCTCGAGTATGCCGTCAAACTGTGCGAGTACGCACTCACTCATCAACAGGAAGACAGCAAATGGGATTTCTGTGGAGCTGAATTTGGCCGCGCTTTTAACCGGTCAACAATCTGTAACATGCTGCAGAATTTGTCGCTTTGCCGCCTGGTTTCGACCATCCCCGATAAGCTGGATTCGGCGTTCAAGGATCGTATTTGCCAGGCGGTTCTCAGGAACCTTGAAAGCTACAATGTGACCTTGGATTCGATTGAATCCAAAGGCCATGCTTTTGTGGTGACGGCCAATCAGGATTGCGCAGCTGCATGGGCAATCTTTGAATGGATGGAGGCTTTCGGGCATGATGAGCGGTGGATGGAAATCGCCTCTGCGCTTTTGGATAAGCGCCTGCAGAATACCCTGGTCATGGGCGTTCCCGATGCCACTTCTGCTGCGATGTTGAGGGAGGCCGGACAACCGGACTACATTGAGCCAGCCGAATACTACGGGGTCATTATTCCTCCGTTCTGGCAGGCGTATCGTAAGACTGGCAAAAAGGAATATCTGGAGGCCTGTCGATCTCTGGCCAACCACGTCGTTCGGAGTTCGTGGCTGGACAGTGAAGGCCTGCGCAGGGTGCACCGGTGCTATGATAGGGTAGACGGCCAATGGCAGGCGAGCCGCGAGCCGATGCTGGTCGCGGGTATGGGCTTACTTGCCTTATCGTTTCATGAAATGCGCACGCAGTCCGGATTCGAGTTCATCGATGTTTTTCTAACTGAAATGAATCAAACGTACGCAGCGCATCAACATCCTTACGGCTTTCTGACGCCCGCCACGGGCTGGCATGATGAATACGACATACTGTGTGGAACAACCTGGCAGGTTCACGACTTTGCGTATTTGATGCACGTTGCACCTGACGTAGAACAGGTATTGAAAGAATCTCATGAAAATGGTCCCGATCTGGCAGTGCTGTTGGGATACAACGATGCCTGGGTTGAATCGGACGATGAATGGGCCTGGTTGCCGCCTGCTTCCTATGGCTTTGGCATCGCCGCAGCCAAGAAGGACCGGTATGGCTATCCCTGTCTCCCAAAGTTCTGCGATCCTCCGTATCCGGCCAGACATCTGAATCCACCGGTTCGTCTTCGGCTTGTCGATGGCGTATTTCATATTGAAGCCCCGGACTATGCCAGCATCGCGGTTCGATCCATCTACAGGCGACCCTACGTATTGAACGGTAAACATTATTCACATTGAAACCTAAACTAAAGCCAGTCTTCCTCCTTGTATTTGCACTGAGTGCAATCAACGTGGCCATCGGTCTTGACCTGAAAACGGTCTATCCTATCGGCAATGACGATGTGGATTTCACTCAGCCACACTACCTTGAGATAAAATTGACTTCAGGACAGCGTTCCGGAGCACGGGTTGCCTTGGAACTTGTCGATGAAAACGGTCATGCCCTGCATCGCAGTGTCATGGCTGTGGACTGGGAGGGTTTGAATACCGTGCAATTTCCACTGAGTGCCCTGAACTCGAATCGGATTGAAAGTGCTGTTGATTTTTCCGGACGCAATCGGGTTCCTCAGATTGAACTGAAAGCCGATCACGATTCTGAATTCGCTGGCAGGCTGTATGGCATTCGTTTCCTGTTGGAGCGCGAGGGTTTTCGCGAGACGGATATTGGACTGGAGTCTGTGCAGTGGAAGGGGGGGTATCCCCTGTGGCCAGTGAATGACTCTGACGAAATTCTGGAATTGGGTTGGAGAGGTGAATTTTCAGCGCCGTTCGAATGGAAATTTTTGGATGATCAGTCTACAATGCCTCGCGAAAGTGTCAGCGTTTCCACTTTGCCCTGGGTGACCTTCCATTGGAGTGTTGAGGGCGAAGCAAAGACCTTGAGCCTGAGACGGGAGTTGGATATCTACATTACCCCTTACTCAGAGATACTTGCAAAAGTCAATTGGGGGACCGACAGCCTGTTTACCATGACGGCTATTGTGGACGGTGGCAAACGACTGGATCTGGTTTCCAGGCATGAATCCGTTGGATCCTTCAAAACCATCGGAACGGACTTAAGGGGTGCTCAAAGGCTTGAAGCCATTGAGGTTCAGATTGATGAAATCAGCGATGAGATTGAGCTTTCGCGAAGCTCCAGTCTGGCGCTGTTCCACATCCTCCTGCGGAAACCATCCGCCTGGGATGAAGTCGACATCGAGAAAAGGGAGGTAAGGGTAATTGACATCCGCACAGAGGCACGGGAACCGGAGAGCGTCTGGGCGCTGGTGCCTCAGTTCCCGGAAGGGCACATTGGTGAGGTCGATCCAATCGTCTCCTTGCCGGAGATTGAACCTGAGTTGCCCTTCGGATTCATTTTTTCAGAGAGTGAACTCAGCCAATTGCGTGCGCAGTCCGGAACCGGTCTGGGCAAGAGAGTATTTGAAGGCTTGAAGGATCGAATTGATACGGCAATTGAGAAGGACTATGTCTTTGAGGACCGGGGTGCGCACCATCATTTCAGGCTTGGCATGAACCCGGGAGGGCGTACGCCGGAAGAAGCAGCGATGACCTGGATGACCACTGGCGGCGTTGGTTTACCAATAGGGGCTATGGGCAACAGGGTTGATGTTTACCTGACCCCAGCAGCCTTGTTGTTTCTCCTGACAGAGGAAGAGAAGTATGGCATCGCAGCCAAAACGTGGTTTTTACGGGCCATCCGAAGTCCGGATTGGATCGGCGGTGCCTGGGGTGTTCCCTATAGGCCAGTGATTGGCAGCCGCGGCTTTTACAATGAGAGTTTCACAGCCTGGTATCCGAAAGGGTGGGGAGGCTACATGGATTATCCCCTCTACCTTTCGCACACCGCGAACGCCATTGTTCTAACATTCGATTGGATTTATCACCTTTTGACTGAAGAGGAGCGCGCCGAGGCATTGCAGGCATTTGCCGATCATGGAATCTACATCCTCTATGATAAGTTGACCAATGCCCGCGACTTCTATCTGGGTATGAATCAGGGGGCCATGTTTGCACCCCCTTTGATGATGCAGGCATTTGTACTCAAGGATAAAGACCCGCTTTATCAGGAGATATTTGATTGGACCCATCAGTTTATGGAGGACTACGGACAGGGCCCCTGGTTGATGGATGGAGTTCTTACGGAAGGACCCTATTACGGTATGGTGACACTTCGATACTGGACCAACGCGCTGATTCCCTATGCCAACATGCTTGGAAAGTCAGTTCGCGATGTTGCTGGTCAGGAACTGGATTCGAGTTTTGATTATTTACTGAATACAGGCCTGCCTGTGAGTGCGGATGCAGCGGTCAGGTATATTCCCTGGAGCAATCGCACCATGCGGGAAATTCCTGCCAACGTCCTTTCCTTCTTTCACAAATACTATGGTCGCGACGAGGCACGTTTTTTACTGGAGCAGAAAAGTCGAATGGATGTGGATCCGATTCTGTTCACGAACCTTATAGATAGTGCCGTAGCAGATCGGCTGGAATTGGATCCTGTTTTTGTGATTGAGGAGCAGCCCAGCCTGTTCTACCGCAATGGAACCGAGCCGGGAGACACCTTGTTTGCCGCGACGGGATTGCGCTATATGGGAGGGCATGGCCATAAGGACAGAGGTTCGTTCGTACTTTTCCACAATGAGGAGTTTTTATTGTTGGACCCAGGGAATCATAACTACAACACTCCGCGCTCTGCTTATCAGGTCGAAACCTTTGTCCACAATGCGCTTACATTTGACCAGGCAAGCCAGGACTGGGGCAACGACCCCTATGATGTCAAAGTGGTGGATTCAGCGACCAGCTCAGGTGACTCGCTACCAGCCCACAACGATGGAATCGACTGGGCAGTTTTCGACCTGGCAGATGTGTATCCGGAAGCGAAATATTATCAACGGCATTTTATCTGGCTCCGTCCCGATGTGTTTGTCGTCATCGACGAATTTCAGACCTATGAGAAACAACCGTTTGAGTTGAATTTTCATTTCCCAGCACCCGTTAAAAGGGACAATGATGGCAGGGTTTGGTCACGGACAGAAAAAAATCAGGTGTCGCTGTTCACTGTAAGTGATCAGAGGCTTTCCGGCTCCACGAGCGATTGGCGCCTTGGTTACGGGGATGAAAGGAGAACCCACCGGTTTATCTGGTCCAGTAATGCAAACACCGACCGCGCCCTTGCCCTGACTGCTATTGTAGTCGAATCCATTGAAGGCAATGAGCGGAAACTCACATTCGAGCAGGAGCGCCAGGATGGTGGCATCGGTTTTAAGCTCAGAATAGGCGAAGACGATTACAGCTTTTGGGCCGGGATCGATGATACCGTCGAGCAGACTTCTATGATTCAATCCATTCGAATGAGCAAATCAAGTGCAGGGGAGTTGCGTTCGAAGGGAACACTCAGGATACCGGAGTCTTACGAACCGGCCTTAAACTTGAGATCGACCGGAGACCTGATCCACCTCTACCGTTAAAGGCCTACCACTCGGCAAAGGAACCATCTTCCAGGGACAGGCGCGGGATTTCCCAGGTGCCGTCGAAGGCCTGGGAACGGACCGCATCTTCGTCCAGCTCAATTCCCAGGCCCGGCTTGGGGCCGATCTCGACATGCCCCTCCTGCGCAATAAACGGTTGTTTGAGCAATCCCTCTCCCAAAGTCATGTGTTCCTGACAGAAAAAGTTTGGTGTGCAGGCCGCCAGCTGCAGGCAGGCCGCCAATGCGATCGGACCCAGTGGACAGTGGGGAGCCAGGCAGATCTCTTCCGTTTCGGCCATTGCTGCCAATTTGCGGGCTTCAAAGATGCCCCCAACGTGGGAAAGGTCTGGTTGGATCAAGTCAACCAGGTGCTCACGGATAAGGTCACGGAAGGCCCAACGCGTGAACAGTCGCTCTCCGCAGGCCAGTGGAATGCTTGTCGATGCCCGCAGCTGGCGGAGCGCTTCGAGGTTTTCAGGCAGCACCGGTTCTTCGATAAAGGTTGGCTTCAGGGCTTCGAGTTCCCGAATCAAAGTGCGCGCAACTCCAAGCCGGGCCCGTCCGTGAAAATCCAGACAGAGGTCGGTTTCCCAACCCAACTCTTCCCGCACCCTGGCCACGTTTTGAACGATCCGATCGATGGCTGCAGGGGATTCAATCGCCCTCAATGCGGGGAGTGGGACGAGTTTAAATGCGGTGAATCCACCTTTACTGCGTGTTTCCACCGCCTGCTCGACATAGTCTCCCACTGAAGCGCCTGGCATCCATGCGTACAAGCGAACTTTTTTGCGAACGGCTCCACCCAGCAGTTCATAAACCGGGACGCCCAAAGCTTTGCCTTTAATATCCCACAAGGCCTGTTCAATGCCTGAAATCGCCGACGTCAGTATGGGGCCGCCGCGGTAAAAGGAGCCGCGATACATCTCTTGCCAGAGGGCTTCGATTTCGAAAGGGTTGCGGCCCTTCAAGGATCGGCCGATCTCGTGCACCGCTGTCTCAACGGTCCTTGCTCGCCCCTCAAGCACAGGTTCGCCCCAACCGCAGATGCCTGCGTTGGTCGATACTTTCAGGAACAACCAGCGAGGCTTGACGTGGAAGGTCTCAAACCCCGTGATGCGAACCGATTCGTCGAGGCCAGTCTGATTAACGGTCATACTTTATTCCTTAAGAAAGCGTTCCAGTTCATCGGCAATTGCGGCACCGAAACATTCCAGATCGCGGCCAAGAATGCCGGCAATGTGTGGAGTAATACAGACATTTTCAAGTTTGGAAACCGGTGAATCGGGCACAAAGGGTTCGGGGTCGGTAACATCGAGAATTGCCTTGAGATCGGGCCGTTTATTGAAGACCTCCACCAGGCCCTTTTCGTCGATGACCGGACCGCGTGCGGTATTGATGAGCACAGCTTTGGCAGGCATGCGTGCAAGATGGTTACTTTTAATCAGGTGTCGGGTTTCCTCTTTCAAGGGCGTGTGGATGGAAACGATTTCAGATTCGGCAAACAAGGTTTCCAGAGTCGTCAGCCGGATTCCGAGGCGCTTTGCTTCCTGTGCTGAAAAGTAGGGATCGTAGGCGGAAAGCTCAATGTTCCAGCGCTTCAGCTGTTGGGCTGTAGCAATACCGATCCTTCCCAGCGAGACTAGTCCGACTTTCGCCCGACGCAGTCCGGGAACCTGCGCCTGCGCAGCGTCCGGGAATCGCCGGTTTGCACGAATTTGGTCAGTTAAATTCCAGAATCCTTTCAGGCTGAGGTAAATGAGGGATGTTGTGTAGTCTGCAACAAATTCCGAATTGAGCTGTATGGTTGAAAAGGTACGGATACCGGATGCTTTGAACTCCTGACTTAAGAGGCCATCCAGGCTGCCACCAGCGTAAAAGACGGCTTTGAGATTGGGTGCTGCCGATAACAGCCTCTGGTCCAGCTTTGGGCTTCCCCAACCAGAAAAGAGAATGTCAACCTCACGCAGTCGATCCGGATCTTCGAAAATTGACTTTGGGTCTTGGAACACCGGTGCTGCTCCCAGCAGCTGGTCCAGCTTTTCGCGAACCGAGTCGGTGTATATTCCCGCTGCCCATCCGGGGCCGAGGGCAATCAGGCTATTCTTTGCCGATCTATTTTCCACTGGACTTCCCCGTTTCGTTCACGAGTTTCAACGCCCGAAGACGGGCCCGGCGTGAGGCATGCATCATGGCCAGCCCAATCCCTCCAATAAGCAGCCCTATTCCCAGTATTCCGAGGCGTCCCTCGATCGGATTGGGAAGAATCAGAAGGCTGAGGATGAAGACCCCCACGCATATGGAAAAGAACCCGATGCGCTTGAGTTGAAGAATATCTTCCGGCTCGCCAACTTCCGCCTCGAAGTCAATGGGTGTGTGTAGCTTTATGAAAAACTCACGGGTTTGTTTTCTGAACGCCTCATTGGTGTAGCGCCAGAATGCGATGGAAATCAATGTGCCGGAAGTCGATCCAATGAAGATCCAGAGAGTCCGCGTCTGGTAGTTGAACAGGTCGCTGAAAATAAGGCTCATCACCGAAGGCAGAATACCGAGACCCAGGCCCAGAAAGATGCCCCACTGAGGGATGCGGCGAATGAAGATCGCCAAAATCATAGGTATCGCCATTGGCAAGCCGACGATGGCAAGCAGGTTGACGCCAATCTCGAACATGCCCCTGCCGCCTACGGATGCAAAATAGAGGGCGCTGGTAATGATGGCCAGCCCCAGTAGGATCGTTGTCAGTCGGCTCAGGAGCAACTCCTGCTTTTCGGTGGGATCTGCCGTGCCGAGCAGGCGTCTCATTGCCGGGAAAAGGTTGCGGATGACGATGGCGGATGAATTGTTCAGCCCCGTATCCAGGGTGCTCATCGATGCCGCCATCATCGCAACAATCATCATGCCAATCATTCCTGTTGGCAGTAGATTCATGCTGATGATCGCGAAAGCAGACTCACGGGGCGCCGAGAGTTGGCCCATGGTCATGACCTGCTCTTCAAAGAGCAGGCGGGCCGTCATTGGAGGAATAAACCAGACAATGCTGCCCACTAGAATGAGGGCAGCACCTAAAAACGCGGCTTTGCGGGCAGAGCGTCCATCCTTCGCCGAAAAATAGCGGGTCGAAACCTGAAACGAGCACTGCACCGCAATGACAACGAGGGTCGTGACAAAAATCCATAAAGGCCCATAAACTCCATCTTCGCGAATTTCCGGCGGATTTATAAAGGCGAATTGATCGGCGAGGCCCTTTTCGTTTACCTTATTGATGAAACCCTGGATGCCGCCAATCTCAATCATGCAGAGAATCGTAATGTAGATGGAGAGGGCAACCACTACGATTCCCTGGATGAAGTCCGTCGACATAACGGCCCAGCGCCCTCCAGTTGTCGAGTAGACGAGTACGACAATGCCAAGTGAGACAATCAGCCATTCCAGAGGCCATCCTGAGATCGCCGAAATGAATGCCGAAACCGCCCAGATTCCAATTCCGGCCCCCAGCGGGAAATTAATAACACCTATAAAGGAGTAGGTCAGCTCTGTAGCCCTGCCAAATCGCTCTCGGGCAATCTCGGGAAAGGTTACGCAGCGGGTTTGCCTGAATAGATGAGCCAGAAAAAAGCCGTTCAGGATGTAGGCCAGTACGCTGCCCAAAAACATAATCGTAATGGTCCAGCCCGCCTCGAACGCAATGCCTGCATTACCCGTAAAAGTATAGGCGCTGATACCGGACATGAAGGCGCTCATCCCAACCAGCCACCAGGCAGCCTTGGAGCCGCTGATGAAGTAGTCGCGGGTGCCTTTGCTCCAGCGGGAGAACACGATCCCCATTGCGACGAGAAAGACCAGGTAGACGATGAACACCGTCAGTTCGATTTTGTTATCCATTCGAAAATAAGATCAGGGTTGTAGAGACTGTAGTCTGGTTTGGAGGATCCTTATTTCGGGTGCAAACAAAAAGAAACAGAATATGTATTTTGTTTCTTTTTATGCGGGAACCGCTGTCTTCCTGTTTTGCGGAGATTGGGCCTGGGGCTTTGCTGGGGATCTTGATGATTTCAAGTTGAGCGCTGCCGTCGCCGAACTGTAATCAGCGGTGACGCATAGAAATGAATTGATGCGAAAAGTCGTAAGCACCGCTTTGTGTGGGCTATAAATCTCCGAGAGTTTTTTTGTGGTTGCCAAACATAAAAGAACAAAGTGTTGTCTTTTGTGCAGCTCCGCCCGCTGAAAGTGTATGCCCAAGCTTAAGGATCGCTGGCTTCAAACACATTATCTGAGAAGGATTAAGCTATGAAATCGGTTAAAGGCAGTCTGACTGCGTGTGTTATTTTTTTTTGTGTCTGGTTCGTTTTATCTAATTCGTATGCGGAGCGGAATTTGTTGACCGGTCAGCTCAGCGAAGAGGATTTAGCTGAGATGTTGGTAAGCCAGAAAGAATTTCAAATCTTTCCCGCTTACAGGGACCTGGAATTCTGGGAGAACCTTCCGGAGTTTTACCGGCAGGGACTGATGACAGGTCGCACCGCCTGCGGTTTCGAGTAATGTTCTAAAGGCGCTCTATATGGATCCCTACACAAGATTTGAAAGTACTGGGCTGGCTGCTTCCAAGGGCCCTGCGGTGTTAATTCTGGCTGGGATACATGGGGATGAATGCGAACCGATCGCTGCGGCCCTTGAGCTGATCAAATACCTGAGAGCAAACGACTTAAATAAGGGGCAAGTGACGGTTGTGCCGGTGGCGAATCCATCGGCTTTTAAATCGAGCCGCAGGGAAGGCACTGATGGCTTGGATATGGCGAGGGTTTTTCCTGGCCGGGCGAATGGGAGTGAAACGGAAAGGCAGGCTCATGAGGTGCATGGACTGATTGCAGCAGCCGATTATCTCGTGGATTTGCATACCGGTGGCACAGCCATGCGGCTGGCGCCATTCAGTGGCTTCTTCTGGCACACGGATGTTGGGATTCGGGAACGGCAGATGGAGATGGCCCGTGTCTTCGGGTTGAAACGAATATGGGCAACCGATGCCAGGGTAGAGGGCCGCAGCCTTTCCTCAGCACGCGATTGTGGTGTTCCAGCCATTTATGCCGAGATGGGAGGCGGCGGTGGATTCGACCCGGATACGGTTGCGGCCTATTTGAAGGGATGCCTGAACGTTCTCAGGTGGCTTGGCATTGTCGCAGGTGAGGTGGAAGAAATCCAGACAAAGCAGGACTGGATTCGCGATGAAGCCCCTGAAAGCGGCGATTTGGATCGGTTGGAGGTTTCCCCGGCTGAAGGCTTATTTGTTCCCTCAAAGCGTGTTGGTGATGTTGTGGAAACAGGTGACCTTATTGGTACGGTATGGGAAATTGAAACGCGTCGGGAATATCCCGTTTTCTCGAATGCGGTTGGGCAAATCTTCATGTTGCGGGCCAGGGCTCTGGTAGACCGCAATTCGCGGCTATACGGAATCTGGCCTTTGGATAAATTCGTGAAATTGGACAGGGGGTCGATATGAAGGAAAGCAGAGTGGCAGTGATTACAGGTGCAGCCAATGGCATAGGAAGGGCGATGGCCATACGCTTTGCGCAGGCTGGATTTCGACTGGGCTTGATTGATTATGACAAGGAAGCCCTGGAAGCCTTGGGTAACCTTTTGGCCAGGGACCACGGTGCCCTTACAGTATGTCTGGATGAAGACCTGAACAATACGGAGTCGGTCGATCGCATGGTGGCTTCGATCCTGGATCGTTTGGGGCGGATTGATGTTTTAATCAACAATGCGGCCTGGCGCTCTCTGGAAACGATGCGAGAGATCTCAATCCAGAATTGGGAAAAGACTCTGCGGGTCTGTCTGACCACGCCCGCCTTCCTGACACGGCGTGCAGCCGAATCAATGATCGAACGCGCTGAAGGGGGAGTGGTTATCAATGTGTCCAGTGTCATGGCCGACAGGCCTGGAGGCTATTGCCCTGCCTACAGTGCCGCCAAGGCTGGAATGGAAGCTTTGACGCGTGAACTGGCTATACTTTACGGCCGGCGCAATATCCGGGTGTTCTGCCTTAAGCTGGGAAATGTGGTGACCGCCCTCAGCCAGGACTACACGGAAAACAAGGGGGAGAATATCAGTGATCAGTTGATTGGCGATATGGAGCAAAGCACCCCCATTGGCCGCTCGATTTCGACGAAGGAAATTGCGGAAGTTGTGCATTGGTTGAGCAGTGCCGATACCGCGCTTATGACAGGGTCGTCATTCGCCCTGGACGGTGGATTTCTGGTTAATTTCAACAACTACAACCTGAAGGAACGCATGTTCCCCGAAGCCTTTTGAACGGAATATGGACATACGCAGATTTCCTTCCCCGCATCCCCGAGGAGAAGCGTTTGACGATCGGTGAGGGCCATACGCCCTTGCTCCGCTCACGGCGCATTGGTGCAGCCCTCGGTTTGGACAATCTGTTCTTTAAATTGGAGACGGCCAATCCCACGGGGTCCTATAAAGACCGTTTTGCCGCTAGTGCAGTCTCGCATTTGCAAACCATTGGAGCACCTTGTGCCATAGGCACCTCAAGTGGAAATACCGGGTCGGCCTTGGCCGCTTGCTGCGCGGCCGCAGGGATTCCCTGTGTGCTTGTCATTGTTGAAGGTGCCCCCGCAGGCAAGGTCTGCCAGATGCAGGTTTACGGAGCGCAATTGCTGACGGTTAAGGGATTCGGTAAGGATCCTGAGATCACGAAAAACACCTTTGAGACCTTGCGGATACTGGCCCGGGAGATGAACTCATCCCCAATGATCAGCGCCTATTGCCACTGCCCCGAGGGCATGCAGGGCGTCGAGACGATCAGCTTCGAACTGGCCAGCGTGAAGGCCCTGGCAGACTGTTTAAATGTTTTTGTGCCCTCCGGCGGCGGTGGCCTGGCGCTGGCGATCGCACTGGGTTTTGAAAAATGGCGGGGAAAACATCCGGGATTCTCTATGCCACGTATCCACTGCGTTCAGCCTGCAGGCAACGATACCATTGCCGGCGCTATCCGCAGCCAATCACTAAGGTCAAGGCCAATTGAGCGGAGTCAAACGCGGATCAGCGGTTTGCAGGTGCCGTCCGTACTTGACGGCGATAAAGTTTTGCAGGCGTGTCGAAACAGCGGTGGAACCGGGCAGTTGGTTTCTGACGAGGACGTCTATTTCTGGCAGCGTGAGCTGGCGGTTAAGGAGGGGATATTTGCCGAGCCGGCGGGGGCGGTCAGTCTGGCCGGTGCCGTTGCTGCATTGGAAGCGAATGAGCTCAGCAGGGATGAACCCGTGGTCTGCGTGATTTCGGGCATTGGATTCAAGGACAGCCCTTCTTATGAGGCAATGGCTGGCAAGTTCCCGATGCGAACCATGGACAGCGTCGAGGCGTGCCGGATTGAAATTAAACGAAGCTTAAGTGACTAGAATCTATCTACAATAAAATCAAAATATGAACTGGAAGCAAATTAAAGAAAAACTGTATGTAGCAGTGATTTGCGACTCCCTCGATAGCATGGGGTATCGCAACCAATCGCCGCGCGTAGATCTGGCGCCGTGCACGGGAATCCATGTATTACTGGGGCGGTGCAAGACAACGCTTTGGGCGGATATGTACCACGACGATCCGAAACCCTACGATCTCGAACTCAAGGCGGTTGATTCCTGTCGAGAGGGGGATGTGCTGATCGCCGCCGCAGGCGGTTCCAGACGTTCGGGGATTTTTGGAGAGTTGCTGTCGACAGCGGCCCGAAACCGGGGGTGCGTGGGCGCTCTTGTCCATGGTTCAGTAAGGGACATCGACAAGATGACAGAAATGGGTTTCCCCGTTTTTGCCACCAGTCGCTCGCCTTATGACAGCATGCACCGGCAACGGGTGATCGATATGGACATCCCGGTCGAAATAGACGGCGTCGTGTTCCGCCCGGGCGACCTCGTTTTTGCGGATCTGGATGGGGTCGTGGTGGTCCCGAAAGAAGTTGAGGAAGAGGTCCTGAAACGCGCCATGGACAAAGTGAGCGCCGAAAATGTCAGTCGGGATGCGATCAAAAAAGGCATGAAAGCAAGCGATGCCTACGCAAAATACGGGGTGTTATGACAACTAAGCGCGTCATCAAAGGAGAAGGGATACCCGGATCCTACCTGCCATTTTCACCCGCCCTTGCCGTTGGCGATTATCTGTTTGTTTCCGGACAGGCATCCGTTGACTTGAAGGGCAACATCATACGGGATTCGTTTGAATCCGAATGCCGTCGATCCATCGAGAACCTCAGGCGGGTTCTGGAGGGTGCTGGAATTGGATTGTCAGATGTTGTGCAGGTCCGTTGTTACGTCGATAATCCGCAGGATCTTAATCAGTTCAACCGGATCTATAGTGAGTATTTTTCGGAGCCTCACCCAGCCCGTACGACATTAATCGGCTGCCTTGGCGGTGTGCTGGGATTTGAAATCGACGCAGTGGCCTATTTGGGGAAATGACTAGGCGAATTGGCATCGGCGGCATCTATCACGAGTCCAATACTTTTGTGTCCAGGAAAACGGGCGTGGATCATTTTGTCAAAAACCGCTGTTTCTGGGGCCAGGAGATCTATGCGGAGTATACGGGTGGTTTTCACGAGCTGAGTGGAGTGATTTCCGAACTCGAAAAACACGGCGCTGAAATCGTCCCGCTGTTCTATGCAGAAGCGGTCCCAGGCGGGACCATTGATGCCGTCGCCGAGGAATTTCTTGTCGGAGAGATGCTTCGACAACTGGAATCCAGCAAGGATCTGGACGGGCTTGTATTTGCAGTTCATGGTGCAGCGGTGTCCGAACTTCACTCCGACATGGACGGCTATTGGTTGAGCAAAGTTCGGGAGTTTGTTGGCTCCGAGGTGCCCATTTTCGGTACCTTGGATCCCCATGCCAATTTGAGCCAGAGCATGTTGGATGTGACGGATGTCCTGATCTCTTACCGCACAAATCCTCACGTGGACCAGGTTTCAGCAGGTGTCAGGGCTGCTGAGTTATTAATGAAGCAACTGAATGAGGGTTTTACCGCTGTTCAGGTTATGGCAAAGCCGAATTGCCTCATTGGCATCGAGCGGCAGCGGACCGCGCTCAGCCCGTGCCGCGAACTGTATGAGCTAGCCGCTGATTTTGAAAGTGAAGCTGAGATCCTTGCTGCAAACGTTTTACTAGGCTTCCCCTATGCAGATGTGTGCGAGATGGGCGCATCTTTTCTTGTGGTAGCCGCGCACAAAGATGTCGACCTCGCGCAAACCAGAGCGGATCAGCTCGCGGCCTACTTATGGAATAGGCGCAGGAATTTTTGTGGAGATAAAATCGACATCGAACAGGCATTGGCGGCCATTGAATCCTTGGATAAACCTGTTTTGGTTCTCGATACAGGGGACAATATAGGGGGAGGCTCTCCGGGAGACGGCACTTCTCTGCTCGAGGCTCTGGAGAGGGTGGGTAAATGGCGTTCGTTTATCTGCATTCAGGATCCCGAAGCCGTGGCCTATGCTGAAGCGCTGAACAAGAGCAGCCTTCACCGTTTCCGCATTGGAGGTAAAACCGATGCCCTGCACGGTGACCCAGTCGAAGTCAATGCGCGGATCCAAAAGGTACTCGAAGGCAGTTTCAAGGAAACTGAACCCCGTCACGGAGGACAGACAAGCTACAATATGGGTAGAATGGCTATTCTCGAAACCGATAAGGGCACAACGATTCAGGTTACATCCAGACGGACTCCACCCTTCAGTTTACGGCAAATGACCGCTTTCGCACTGAACCCGGAGTCGTACGAGGTGATCGTGGCAAAAGGAGTGCATGCTCCGATTGCGGCCTACGAGGCTGTTTGCCGCAGTGAGATCCAGGTAGCAACACCTGGCTGCACTCAGATTGATTTGACCTGTTTCCCCTATCGGAACCGGTGCAAGCCATTGTATCCATTCGAAGACTATGATCCATCAAGCTTTAAGGAACCCTAAAAATTATGAGCACAATACTATCGCATCAGCAGTTTTATACGGAGGGCCCCGTACACGACACTGAGGGCACACTCTATTTTACAAACCTTAAAGGGGGGCAGATCATCCGGCGTGATCGAAATGGTTATGAATCTGTTTGGGCCAGAACCGCCTGTCCGAATGGTCAACGGATTACGCCAAACGGCGACCATCTGGTGTGTGACAGCCAACTGGGTGCCGTCATCCGTTTCGATGCTGAAGGCCGATGGGTTGCGGTTGCTGCAGAGGGTAATTGCCAGAACATCCGAATTCGAACACCCAACGATCTGGCTCTGGACGGGGAAGGAGGATTCTTTTTCACAGACTCCGTTCGCCATTGTGGAGCTGTTTATCATTACCCCAAACATGGCCGTGGTGTTGTGGTGGCGAGAGATTTGGATTACCCGAACGGGATCTGTTTGTCCGCGGATAAACGACGGCTATTTGTGGCTGAAAGCTATCGGAACCGAATACTGGTTTTCGATTTGAATGAGCAGGGCAGTTTCTGCAGCAAGGGTGCGGTCTTCTGTGAATTGCCAGAGCATCCGGAGAATAAGCTCACGGGAAATCTTCCGGATGGCATCACGCTTGATTCAAAAGGGCAGCTATGGGTTGCGCACTACGGTATGCAAGCGGTTCATCGAATTGATGCCAATGGCAACTTACTGGAGAGCTTCGATACGGGAATACCACTCACGAGCAACCTCAGCTTCAACAGTGATGAAACGGAGCTCGTTGTTACTGGAGGAACCACGGAATCCGGGCCCGGCTTTGTCGCAACCTTAAACATGTCCAAACAGCTGACCCAATGAGTTCTAAAAATAACAGAGTATGGGGGATCATTACGGTTGTCTTTTTTTGTGCAGCCGGTTCCCTTCTGGCGCAGGCTGAAGAAGGGCTGCATTGGGAGGATTTGCCATCGTTGCCGGATTCCGGCTACCGCGGTATGTCTGCGGGAAGCAGTCATGGCGTCTGGATTGCCTTTGGGGGTGAAGGTCATTCAGCTGTCTCCGACCGAATCTATACTCTGCATCCGGACAGGCAGGCATGGCAGTTGGAGGAGCTCCGCCTGCCGGAGCCTCTGGCGCATGCACTCGCAGTTGAGTTTGAGGATCGAATTGTGGTGGTCGGAGGCACGAACGGCGAGCGGCCTGTCGACACGGTATTTTCACTCAAATGGAAAGCAGACGAACTCGTGATTGAATCGTTGCCTGCGCTGCCCGTTCCGCTGGAGGGATCTGCGGGAGCTCGTGTCGGCAATGAACTGCTGGTCGCGGGTGGCAGCACGGGGCCCGATTCGCAATCCCTGCGCCAGTTCCTTGCGTTCAATCTAAAGTCGAATGAATGGACCGAGCTGGACCCCTGGCCGGGTCCGGGTCGTGCCTTTGCTGTTTCGGCTGTGAATGACAAGGCTTTCCTGCTTTTTGGAGGAATTAACAGCGATGACGAACCCGGAATTCTTGCCGACGGCTATCGGTTCTCCCCGGATTACCAGGATGGCATTCTGACGGGTGGCTCATGGGAACAACTCGCTGAGAGTCCGGTTGCATTCGCAGCTGCGCCGTCTCCGGCGCCGCGTTTAGGGCTCGATCATTTCCTTATACTGGGCGGCTTTCAAGGGCCGGAGTTCAGCAGAGAAAACCTGCTGGAGCGCTTGTACTCCTACAAGGCTGGGAGTGATCAATGGGTGGAACTGGGTATCGCCGACAAAACCCGGCTGGTTGCAATGGCTCCGGTGCTTGCAGAGGGCAGGCGCTATTCAGTCATAGGGGGGAGCGATAATGCTGATGAATTCCTGGACCGGGTCTCAACAGTCTTCCAACCAGCTCTCCATTTTGGTGGGCTCAACTGGCTTGCCGTAATGCTGTATTTAGGGGCTGTAATTGTGCTGGGTTTCTGGTTCTCGCTGCGGGGCCAAACGACCAAGGACTTTTTCAAGGCTGGAGAGAGAATTCCCTGGTGGGCAGCGGGGATCAGTATTTACGGAACACAGTTGAGCGGGATCACCTTTATAGCGCTTCCTCCGCTGGTTTTTGCTTATGATTTGAGGTTGGTGGTCGGTAGCCTGATGATTATTGCAGTGGCTCCATTGGTCATCCATTTTTACCTGCCTTTCTTCAGGCGCTTGAATGTGACCTCGGCTTACGAGTATTTTGAGCACCGTTTCGATGTGAATATCCGACTCTTCGGAAGTTTTACTTTCATCGCCATGCAGCTGGCCCGAACGGGTGTGATGCTTTACCTTCCGGCACTGGCGATCTCAGCGGTAACAGGCATTAATATATATACTTTAATTCTGATCATGGGGGTGGTCAGCATCGTATATACCGTGCTGGGCGGAATTGAGGCTGTTATCTGGACCGACCTTCTGCAGGTCTTGGTTTTACTCGGGGGAGGAATGCTCTGCATAGGGTATGTTTTCCTTAACACGGATGGTGGAGCTTTGACCGTCTTTCAGTCGGGGATGGCCGATGGAAAATTCAAGGTTCTGCATGGCGGATGGACTCCGACCGAGATGGTATGGTGGGTTGCTCTGGTAGGCTTTTTCTTTATTAATTTGATGCCTTACACGTCGGAACAAACGGTTGTTCAAAGGTACCTTACGGTTAAGGATGAGCGTGCGGCCGCAAAAAGTATCTGGACCAATGGTGTGATGGTAATTCCTGCAATCCTTATATTTCAGGGCCTGGGCATTGCGCTTTACGTCTTTTATAAGGAAAACCCAGTCATCCTGCCTGCACCGGAGATGCGGGAGATCGTCCCGTATTTTGTTGTTCATAAACTGCCGGTTGGCATCGCAGGCCTGGTGATCGCAGGACTTTTTGCCGCGAGTATGTCGTCGATTGACAGCAATATGAACAGCGTTTCAACGGCCTTTACAACCGATGTAATTAAGCGCTTTCGCCCTGAACACGCGGACGAATGGTTTTTGCGGCGTGCCAGGTGGCTGACAATTTTTGTCGGCGTGTTCGGGACGGTGAGTGCAATGGGAGTAGCGTGGCTGGATGTTCAATTTCTATTCGAGCTCTCGATTCAGATCGTAAGTATCATCGGCAGTTCGCTGGCAGGCATCTTTGTGCTTGGGATTTTTACGCGTAGGGCAAACGCCAGAGGGACTGCTGTGGGCATTGTCGCTTCGGTCGCAACAACGCTGTCGGTATGGCAGTTCACTCAGATCTCCCTGTACCTGTATGCAACTGTGGGTGTTGTCACCTGTGTGTCGATAGGGTACCTAGCAAGCCTCTTGGTTGGCAAGGGCAAGAACCTGGATGGCCTTACCTACCGCACCTTGAATGTGAAGAGATAATCCGCTAATTGAGTCCGGTGCTCAACCAAGAATCTGCGATCTTTCTGTGGCGATAGCCCGATCAATCTGTTGCCGCTGATCTTCGCCAAATGGATAATTAAGGGTGTGTGACCAACTGGAAAATACACCCAGGCGAACCAGTGCGTATTTTAAGCCCGGAAGCCAGCAAGGTATTTCGGGTCCTCCGTAGATCGTTAGCAGAAACGAATTTATTCGGCTTTGCCATTCATGTGCGCCAGCCTTGTCTCCCTTCATAAATGAGTTTACCAGCATGGCATTCATCCGTCCTGTCAGAGCCGCTCCCCCCAGCATCATCCCGGCCCCGCCAGCCTCCAAATGATCGATGACCTTGAATTCGTCTCCGGTCAGCACCTTGAGTTCGGGTCGCGTTTTCTGGGCTTTCAATGCTGCAGAGCGGGTCCGGGGATCGGCTGAACTGTCCTTCACCATTACGACATTGGGCTCCGCGTATATTTCTTCCAGTATCTCGGCGGTCAGTACAATCTGTCTTCCTCCAATGTTGTAGATAATTACGGGTAGTCCGGACTCCCGGATCGCTGTCCTGTAAAGCCGCAGCAAGTTTTCCGGACTTGCATTCATCAAATAATAGGGTGGGGCAATCACGGCGTATTGGGCTCCGGCCTTCGCTGCTCTGTCGATGTTTTCGAGGATCCGGTTGGCGGAGTTGTCGCTCACCTGAGCGGCGATTTTCAAATCCTTTCCGGCGGCATCCGCTGCAGCGGCGACCAGGCGCTCAATTTCAGCGTTGGGAAGCCAGGGGCCTTCTCCCGAAGTGCCGGCCAGCATAACTCCGGATATGCCCGAATCAATGTGGTGTTGCATCAAGCGTCTCACATCTTCGAGGTTTACCTTAAACGAATCGTCAAGGGGTGTTGGGGTAGCAGACCAGATCGGTATTGTCGCTGTGGGTTCCGAATGCATTGTTATAGCTCCATCTGTTTAAGGAAAGTGTTGAGGGCAGCGTTGAAAGCTTCGGGATCTTCCATGAAGAGCGCATGGCCTACATCTTTCAGGAGAACCGTTTGAACAGAGGGCGCTGTTGTAGTGAGGGATTCAGTAAGGTGACGATTGCTTTCCGCACCAATGTAGAGAATCGGAAGGTCGAGGTCTCTGAGAGCCTTGCCATGGTTGATCCGGGGACGCGTCATCAGGCGGGTTGCGCCTTCGATATCGGCAGAGAGGGAGTCCGTTACAAGCCTTTGAAGCAGCTCTTCCGGCACTTCTCCTTCAAACATGGATCTGTTGAAGTTTTGGGTCATCGCCTCCCGGTTTTGGCGAAACTCTTGAGTCCGCGAGGCGGCGGTTTCTTCATCACCGCGTGACTCGTTGGTGACATCTGAATCGACCAGTACCAGTGCCGCGATTCGCTCGGTGCCGTAGCGGGCAGCCATGAAGGCCAATTCTTCAGCACCCAATGACCAGCCAATAAGGATGGCATCTTCCGTGTCCAAGTGGGCGAGCAGTTCATGCAGGTCCTTTGCCCGGCGCTCAAATAATTTCGGATGATCCTTGAAGGGTGTCCGGCCCTGTCCCCTGGGATCGACGACGACGTTGCGGTGGGTGGCCGCGAAGGCATCCATTTGCTCCTCCCAGACCATCCCCGAAAAGGTCCATCCGGGAATCCAGACTAGGGTGTTTCCGGTGCCTTTTTCGACATAGTGGATTGCCGCTCCATCAGAGGATTCGAAGGACTGGGCAAGCGCTTCGGTAGCAGGCTTTGAGCAGGCAGCTAGGGCAGTTGCGCACCATACCAGCAGCGTAATTAAAGCAAGCGCCGGTCGGCGATCATGTAGCATCATTGTTTTTGGATGTTTTTTGAAGATTGAAAACGGCCAGGGCTCTGAGCCTTGCGCGGCGTGCGGCGTGCATCATGCCGATGCCTATCAGGCTGATCAGTGCGCCGATGCAGAATATACCAATGCGGCCGGCGGCGTCATTGGGCAATACCAGAAGGACGAGGACGAACCCCCCGACACACAATGAAAACAAGCCAATCCGCTTGAGCTGGAGCACGTCTTCCGACTGACCAATCTCTTCTTCAAACTGGATGGGCGTGTGCATGCGCTCAAAGAAGTCCTTCACTTTTTCGCGGTAGACGACGGAGGTCAGTCTCCAGAAAGGCATTGAAATCAGCGTTCCCACGGAGGAGCCAATGAAAATCCACATTGTGCGGGTCTGGTAGTTGAGCAGCTCTGGAAACAACATGCTGATGATGGACGGCAGCAATCCAAAGCCCATACCGGTGAAAATACCCCACTGGGGAATGCGGCGGATGAATATACCGAAGATCATCGGTATGGCCATGGGAATTCCGACGATTGCCAGAAGGTTGATGGCCACCTCAAACATTCCCCGGCCTTCAACCGAGGCAAAATAGAGTGCACTGGTGATTATCCCCATTCCCAGAATAATGGTCACTGTCCGACTGAGCATCAGCTCGTGGCGCTCGTTTGGTTGAGGTTGACCCAACCAGCGGCGCCATTCAGGCACCAGGTTTCGGATAACGATGGCGCAGGTATTGTTCAGCCCTGTATCGAGCGTACTCATCGAAGCGGCCATCATTGCAACAATCATCATCCCGATCATCCCCGTTGGCAGCAGATTCATACTCACAACAGCAAAGGAGGCTTCCCGCGGCGAGGAAATCTGGGTCATCGCCATCACCTGATCCGAATACAGCAGATGGGCTGCCACTGGGGGAATGAACCAGACGATCGTTCCCATCGCAAACATGGCACCTCCCAGCAGTGCTGCCTTGCGCGCGTCCCAGCCGGTTTTCACCGAGAAGTAGCGGGTTGCTACCTGAAATGAACACTGAACGGCTATAACCACCAAGGTGTTCATTGCGATCCAGAGAGGACCATAAACGCCGTCCACGCGAAGTTCAGGCGGGTTGACGACGGCAAACTGCTCGCTGAGCCCTTTGGCTTCGATCATTGCAAACATCCCCGCGAAGCCACCGAGTTCCCTTAGGCACAGGACCGTAATCAGGATGGACAAACCCATCATCAAGATGCCCTGAATGAAGTCGGTCGATAGCACCGCCCAGCGGCCTCCTGTCGTGGAATAAATTAAAACCACTGCGCCGAGAGATACAATCAGCCACTCCAGCGGCCAGCCGGTTATTACCGATACGAATGAGGACACCGCCCAGATCATGATGCCTGAATACAGTGGGAAGTTCACCACCGAGATCAGCGAATACAGCATCTCGGTAGGTTTGCCGAAACGGTTTCGGGCGATTTCCGGAAAGGTTACGCAGCGGGTTTGACGAAAGAGGTGGGCGAGGAAAATGGCATTCAATACGTAGGCGAAAATACCGCCAATGTACTGAACCATGATCGTCCAGCCAGCTTCATAGGCAATGCCGGCGTTGCCGGTGAATGTGTAAGCACTGATTCCAGACATGAACACACTCATGCCTACTAGCCACCAGGTCGCCTTGGATCCGCTGATGAAATAATCCCGGGTTCCTTTGCTCCACTTGGAGAACGCAAAACCGATTACCAAGAGAAACCCCAGATACGCCAGAAAGATTATGACCTCGAATTGATTATCCATCTTGAGAGAGAGTAGAGGGCTCGATTGCCAATAGACCTAACGGAAATAGATCGAAAAGCGCTAATGCAAACAAAAAAGAACAAACTGTATCTTTTTTGTTTGCCTAGAGGGCTGAAGGCTTTTGATCTTACCGCAAGTCTTCTTCACGCTTTATTTGGTGCGGATCGATCGCTTAAAAATCTGTAATCGATGTTCCTCAGTAGTCTAGACCTTTATACGATTGGCATAGGGCCTTCGAGCTCGCATACGGTGGGCCCGATGCGGGCGGCGCGGAAGTTTCGGGGACGCTTGTTGGATTCCTGTGATGATTTGGCGGGAATCTGCATTCGGGTCGAGCTGTATGGCTCGCTGGCTTTGACGGGAAAAGGCCACGGTACGGACCGGGCCATCCTGGCGGGTTTGGCCGGAGCTGAGCCGGAGTCCGTGGATCCGGATTTTCTGGAGAGGTGCTCCGAGCTGGATATGCCTAATGGTCTGAGGGCAGAACTGGTTTTTAATCGTCGGCAGTCGCTGCCGGAGCATCCAAACGGCATGCGCTTCCAGGCATTGCGGGGCTCGGAGGAGTTGCTCAGCGGGGTGTTCTTTTCGATTGGGGGAGGGTTTATTCTGGAGCAGGGAGAGGACAGTGGTCAGACAGATTATTCGCAAAAGGCGGTGGTTCCGTATCCATTCCACAGTGGTAAGGAGTTGGTGGCGGCTTGCAAGCGCTCGGGACTGGCGGTGTCCGAATTGGTGCTGGCCAATGAGCATGCCTGGCATGCTCCGGAACTGCTGGAGGAGAAGCTGGACAAAATCTGGGCGGCGATGAAGGCCTGTGTGCTTAGGGGTTGTGAACGCGACGGCGTATTGCCCGGCGGCCTAAAAGTTCCCCGTCGGGCGCCGCGCTTGCACCAGCAATTGCAGCAACTGCCGGCGGAGGATCATGCCGACGGGCTAACAATCATGGACTGGGTCAACCTCTATGCCATTGCGGTCAACGAGGAAAATGCTTCCGGCGGGCGGGTGGTGACGGCTCCGACGAATGGCGCTGCGGGCATCATTCCGGCGGTCATGCACTACGCCGAGCGTTTTGCCCGGCCTAAGCCGGGATGGCACCGGTCTTTTTTGCTAACTGCGGCAGCCGTTGGTATGCTGTTCAAGGAGAACGCTTCAATCAGCGGTGCCGATGTCGGCTGTCAGGGCGAGGTCGGCGTTGCCTGTTCGATGGCTGCTGCGGCCCTGACTGAAATTCTGGGCGGTAATCCAGCCCAGGTCGAGAACGCTGCGGAGATCGGTATGGAGCACAACCTCGGATTGACCTGTGACCCCATCGGTGGCCTGGTGCAGATTCCCTGCATCGAGCGCAACGCAATGGGCGCGGTAAAAGCCATCAATGCGGCCCGTCTTGCGATCAGCGGCGATGGCGAACACAAGGTCAGTCTTGACAGTGTCATCCGCACTATGCGCGCCACTGGCCGTGACATGCACAAAAAGTACAAGGAAACGTCCAGAGGCGGCCTGGCTGTGAACGTGACTGAGTGTTAAGGGCGTTCGGGTTGGGAAAAGTGTTTGTTGACAGTCGAAGTTTTTTTAAATGGGATCCATCTTGCTTTTCGAAAAAGCAAGCAAACCATTGGATGTCTGGCGGATGGATTGTTTTCTTACTGTTCGATTTTGTTTGATTTGGGGCTTTTGAATAAACGTTTAGTGTGGGATCTTTTTGAGGTATTAATTATTAATTTGTGATAGATACGTATGGCTAGAGTAAAAGCATCAGGTGATTTTGGAGATGTGGCTGGGCCGCACTACCGTGATTTTGCGGAAGAGTTGAAGCGCTATGTGATCGATAAGAATTTTCAGGTAGGCCAGCGTTTTCCCACCATTCGCCAGTTGGTCAGAACCAGTAAGCTCAGTCTGTCAACGGTGCACAAGGCCCTCGGTCTGCTTCAGGATGAAGGCGTGCTTGAGGCTCGCCATGGAAGTGGCTACTATGTCAAGAGTCGTCCTTCCAGTGAGAGGCGAAATGGGCGGAAGGAGATCCTGGTGCTCATGCCTTATTTTGTTCGAAATGACGAGTATTGGTATACGGGCAAGATCATTGAGGGTATGCTTTTTGCCGCCCAGGAGGCGGACCTTAAGGTTTCTTTTGAGCGGATTCCCGAGGGTATTGGAAGTAGCGAGGAGAAGCGGGAAAAGCTCCTGGGGCTTATCAAATTGGCTCAGCCTGACGGCGTCATCTGGTTGCATGCTTATCAGAATCAGTCAGGTATTCTCAATGAGATTCGCCGCGAGGGGATCAAGGTGATCACGACAATGCGTAAGATTGAGGACAGTGATATTCCGGTTTTGAGGGATGATGACTACGCATTCAGCTCACAGGCTTTATCCGCTTTCAAAATGCACAACCACCGTCGTCTCGGGGTTTTTGTGTCGGATCGAACGGACGAGTATTATCGCGAACGACTGCGTGCGTTGCAGGATACTGCCGACTCTCTGGACGTGGTTATTAAGGACTCGGCGATTCAGGAATTTTCGGGACATGAATCGGTGGACGAGCAGGTGGAAATGGTTCAGGCCTACTTTGAGGCAAATCCAGATGTGACCGGTGTCATCGTCCTTTATTCCCATTCAGCGAGCTATCTGGGCGAGGCGATGCGCCGCTGCCCGGAACGTCTGCCCAAGGCTTTGTCGGTTCTGTACAACGTCCTCGACGGTACAGAGTTGCCTCAGTTCCCTCTCGGTTGGCATCCAGTTTCGACGATTGCTCCTCCGCTAACGCGAATGGGCCGGGAATTGATCAGCTGGATTGTTTCTCTGGTCGATGGTGGCAGGGATTATCGTCCCGGTCGTTTGATTCCTTGCTTGGAGGTAAAGGCTTCCATGCGACGCCTGGATCCAGTCGACTGAATTGATCTGTTTTATTAAAAAGCATAAGTCTAGCAAACTTTTGTTTGCTTTTGTTTTTTCAATATGACAATTCAAACTCATGTCATTTAACCATGGTGATGAGTCTCTCTCTGCTGTTTTGAGTTTATATGGTGGCGCTCCGGTTCGGTCGAATCCATTGCCGAGCAGTCTTTTGGGTGCCGCTTTGGTCGGCGATCTGGAAGAGCAAGCGGTTCTTAAAGTGATTCAGAACAAAAGCCTGTTCCGGCATTACGGGATTGGCACACCGCATTTCGCGGATGATTTCGAGAAGCGTTTGCGGGATTATTTCGGGATACCTCTCGCGCTAGGTGTTTCATCCTGTTCAGGTGCCCTGCAATGTGCCGTAAACGCCTTGGGCATAGGCCCTGGTGACGAAGTGATTCTCCCGGCATTTGCTTGGTTGTCCTGTTATAATGCAATTGTTCTTGCGGGAGCTTTACCGGTTTTTGCGGACATCGACCGCAGCTTGAATCTGGATCCGGCAGACTTGGAGCGTAAGATCACGCCTGCGACCAAGGCCGTATTGGTTGTTCATTACCAAGGTGGTGCCGCGCGCATGGATTCGATCCTTGAGATTGCCGAACGGGCTGGAATTGGCGTCATCGAAGATGTGGCCCAGGCGATGGGAGGGCGATATAAAGGAAAATTGCTGGGAACGCTTGGGGACGTGTCTGCCTTCAGTATGCAGGCGAATAAGATTCTATGCACAGGTGAGGGTGGGTTTCTGTTGACCAGGCGGCCGGAGTTGTTCGAGCGCGCGGTCCGGTATCACGATTTGGGCAAGACCCGGCCGACATTCCGTAAGCAGATGGGAGTGCAACTGTTTGCGCGCGATGAGGCGGATGGCTTTCCCGGAATGCAATTTCGCATGAGTGAGGTGGTTGCGGCTCTGGGCCTTGCCCAGTTTGACAGGCTGGATGGGATGATCGCGGACTGCCGCAGGAAGAATCACAGGCTGCAGGAGCGCTTGCGCGATGCATTGCCGGAGATCCGTTTTAGGGATTCGCCGGACCCTGAGGGCGATCTGGGGATAACCCTTTTTCTGGATCTTGGAAATCCAGAGCGGGGGCAGCTGTTTTCCAAGGCCTATAAGGCGGAGGGTTTCCGGGTCGGCCCATCCTCAGGCATGGTGAACCTGCTGCACCTCGACTATGTGCGCAACCGAAGCCTGTCGCATCCAGCCCTGGCGCCTTTCGGTCCGGGGCACTCAGGGGCTTCCGGCTGGTATTCTCTCGGCGATGCTCCGCGGACTGACAAGATTCTTGATTCGATGGTGGGCATTGCGGTCGGTCCTTTGTATTCGGACGAGGATATGGAGGATATTGCGCGGGGCATCATCAAGGTCTACAAGGGATTGGAGATATGAAGGTTGAGCGTTTCCGCATTCGTCCTGTCGATGCTTTGATTGGGCGCCCCAGGGTGCCCGATCGGCTGTTGCGGTATGACTTCGAAAGTCTTGAGGCAGAGTTCGGCCGTCTCGAATTTCAGGCAGGGGTCCTGCGCAATCGGAAGTGCTGGGATTGTGGCGCGGAAGCGGGCAACCGGGAATTGAATGAACGCCTTTGCCAGTCCGGGGGAAAAGACCGCGGCTGGGTTCCGGCTTACATGTTGACGCCGGATGGGGTCGCACCGGATTTCAGTCCACAGCAGCAGTTGCAATGCCTACTCAAGCAGGGACCGTTCCTCGCTTGGCTGGACCCAGTTGCGGAAGGCTATTCACTGCGTGAGTGGTGTTCGGGTGCACTGCTCAGGGCACTTGAGGCTGCGCGCATTCCCGTGCTGTTGTCGTACACTGGTTTGGATCTGGATACACTGAACGAAGTGCTTTCGATCCATCCCTTTTTACGGGTTGTCCTGCTCGATGTTCCGCGTGATGGACGCAATCGCAAGGTGTACCCCCTGTTGGAGCGTCATTCCGGATTGTGGATGTGTCTGAGTCAGGCGTATTCGGTTGCCGAAGGTGTTGAGGACCTGGTGAGGAATTTTGGTCCGTCCCGGTGGGTGTTCGGCAGCGGCTTCCCCGAGGCAGAGGGCGGAGCTGCGCTGTTGTCGCTGATGGCTGCGGATATTGATGACGCAACCCGAAGGGCCATTGCGGCAGAAAATTTGGAGTCACTGTTACATGAAATTAGAATCGAATTTTTCGGAGGCTAAGTATGGATGCTTTATGTAGAGCAGTTCTGGAGCGGCGGTTTCCCTTGTCGTTCTCGATTTTTGATGCTCATACGCACCTGGGACCGGCTCCCAAGTTTCCCTGGGTTGATTGGACCTCTGCCGGCTTGATTCGACGGATGGATCGCCTCGGTATTGACCGCGCGGCGGTTTCTTCCCTGCCAGGGATTTTTGGACAAACCCGCTGGGGGAACGAACAGGTGGCGCAAGCGCAGAAACAGTATCCACATCGAATCATCGGCTACATGACTTCTGACCCCGGCGATCCGGACACCATCGAGACAGAGCTTGAATACGCCTATGGGCTGGGCCTTCGGGCAATGAAGATCTACAGTTATTCCTTTGTGCCCGGTCTGGATTACGATCATCCAAATTATGCGCCCATTTATGCTTTTGCGAACCGCCACCGCATGCCCGTGCTGGTGCATACCTGGGGGGCGGAGATGGATCAACTGCAGGAGGCTTTCAGGCAGTATCCGGACATCCGCTGGCTGTGCGCGCACGTAGGGTCCCGGGATTTGGACAAGTATGTCGATTCCGCACTAAAATTTCCAAACGTAAACCTGGAGCTTTGCTATTCGAAGTGCCCGAAGGGCCTGGTGGAGTACCTCGTCAGGGAGGTCCCGGTCGAACAAATCGTCTGGGGCTCGGATCAGGCATTTTTCGACGCTGCCCATCAGTTGGGAAGGGTCGTGTTCGCGGAAGTGCCCGAAGCGGCCAAGCATGCAATCCTCTCAGGAAATGCAGAGCGGATTTTTTCCACGCTATAGGGCCATGTCTACAAGCGCAGTCACCCCCTAAGGTAAGGCCCTATTGATCCCGATGGAATTCATTTATTTCGGTGACGGATTCTGGGATGTAGGGGCCGGAGGATGATGCCATTCGACTCAACTTGGGTGACCGCCTTTACTGCATTAGGCTGGTCGACGAGAGTCCCCTGTTGGAAGGCGAATACCGGATTACAATCAAGAAATATTGAGAAAGCAAGAGACATGAAACTACTGAATTACGTTACTATACCCCTGCTGTTGGTCGGTGGCTTAACCGTTTCTGCCGAACGCAACCTTTTCTCGGGTAATCTGAGTGTCCCTATACTCGTAGATATTCTAGTAGATCGGGAAGCATTCCAGCCTTTCCCTCCCTATGCCGACCGGGAAGCTTGGGAAGGCGTGCACGTTGCGGTCCGGGAACCGGTCATTCAGAGCGCAGAAGAATCTCTGGGTGAAGAATGGCGTTCTGTTTCCATCCAGACCCTCTTTCATTTCTTTGAAACCGGCAGTCGGGAGCAATGGGAGGGCATCGCTTTTGGCAAACGCCACCGCCTGTGGCAGCTTGTCGTGGCGGAACTTCTCGAGGGAGAAGGGCGCTTTATTGACGAAATTATCAATGGCATCTGGAGCATCTGCGAGGAATCGACCTGGGTCATACCCGCGCACATGAACCAGTGGTATGACGAGGGGGCCGTTCCGGATGTCCGGGATGCCTATGTGGATACCGTAGCCGCGGAGACCGCGTCTCTGCTTGCCTGGACCGTCTATTTCTTTGAAGACGAACTCGATTCGGTATCCCCTGAAATTGTCAATCGGATCCGCTACGAGGTTAACTGGAGAGTCATTGAACCCACCTTGGAAAAGAACTTCTGGTGGATGGGTTTTGACGAGGATCGTCGCAGACCCAATAACTGGAATCCATGGATCGTATCGAATGTGATACCTGCTTCCATGATCCTGGACGAATCCAGAGAACGGCGTGCCGAAACGATCTATCGGCTGACCAGGATTGTCGATCAGTTTGCAAACCCTTATCCGTCCGACGGTGGGGTCGACGAGGGTGCCGGTTACTGGGGGATTGCCGTGGGTTCATTGTTTGACAATATTGAAATCCTCAGCGCGGCGACGGATGGGCACTTTGACCTCTTTTCAGAAGACTTGGTGCGCAACATGGGAGAGTTCATCTACAAGGTGAATTTCGGCAATGGCTACGTCGTTAATTTTGCAGATTCCCGTCCGAGGGTAAATCCGCATATTGGAGGGATCGTATATCGCTACGGGCGGGCCATCGGGAGTGAGAAAATGAAGCAGTATGGGGCTTACCTGTGGCAGGAATGGGACTACGTTCCGGTTATTCATGCATGGAGGCTGTGGCGGTCTTTGGCCGATGCGCTTGTCTATCCGGCGGTCATTGAATATCCAGCTGCTGAACCTCTGGAACTCGATGTCTGGTTTCCGGAAATTGAAGTGATGGTGAGTCGATCGGTGGCTGGCTCCACAAACGGCCTCAAGGTTGCGGCCAAAGGCGGCCATAATGATGAAAGTCATAACCACAATGACATCGGCAACTTCATCCTCTACATAGACGGAGAGCCCGCTTTGATCGATGTTGGACATGGCACTTACACCCGTCGAACTTTCGGCCAGGAACGTTATACCGTCTGGTTCAATCGCTCTGAGTATCACAACGTGCCGACCATCAATGGGTTTGAACAGAAGCCCGGACCCCGTTTTGCCGCACGGAATGCAGATTTCGAATACACAGAGGATTATGCGAAGTTGAGTCTGGACATTGCCGGTGCCTATCCTGAGGAAGCCGGTGTCAGGGAGTGGACCCGAATCATCCGGCTTAACCGGAGTGAATCGCTTGAATTGAGCGACCGTTTCACATTGGAGAAACGGGAGCAGCTTGCCTTTAATTTTATGACCGTGCACCGCATTGAGGAGCTCTATCCGGGACTCCTGCGTCTACGGCATTCGGAAAGACCCAATGTGCTGGTTGAATACGATCCCCGTCAACTGTACTGGGACTGGGAACGCATACCTCTGGATCAACCTGAAGATATTGCGGTGATAAACCACTGGGGTGAAAACATGTATCGACTCCAGTTTCGGATGGATCAGCCGCGTGCAAAGAATGAAGTGAAGATATTTTTCAGGAAAGAATAACAAGCCTCTACAAAAATGAACAATCATTCGACTCAACTCTCTTTAAAACTCCTTTATATCATTATGGCAGCCTTTCTTATTGCCGGTTGTGGTGGCGATGCCTCCGGGCCTCAGCAGCAGGACCTTTTTAGTGGCGGTCGTTCCGTGGAAACCCTGATGGATGACTTGGTGCCGAAAGAAGATTTCCGGCCGTTTCCGGGATATGAGGACAGGCAGGCCTGGCAAAGCCTTCCGGTTGATTTTTCCAGACAGATCATCGATGCGGCAGAGGCAGCCCTTGGCTATAGCTGGCCAAACATACCTGTGAACCTGATATTTGAGTTCTTTGAAACAGGGGCACGCACTCCCTACGAAGCCTTGGCTTATGAAAAGCGAAACAATCTTTGGACATTGCTGATCGCGGAGATGATCGAAGGAGAAGGTCGGTTTCTACGGGAGATCGTAAACGGAGTCTGGAGCATTTGCGAAGAATCCACCTGGGTGCTTCCGGCCCACCTGAATCAATGGTATGAAGAAGGGCAATTGCCGGACATTGAAAACCCATACCTCGATACGATTGCCGGAGAAACCGCATCGCTCTTGAGCTGGGTCTATTATTTTCTCGGAGATGAACTGGATTCAATCAGTCCGGTGGTAAGCAAGCGGATTTACGATGAAGTGAACCGCCGTGTGCTCACTCCAGCGCTTGAGCGCGACCATTGGTGGATGGGTTTCGACCCGGAGCGCACCCGGAGAGTGAACAATTGGAATCCCTGGAACAACTCAAACTGGCTGACGGCCTTGCTGATCCTCGAGGGTGACAGCGAACTTCGGGCCCGCTCCGTATACCGCATCACCAAGGCTCTCGATCGCTTTACCAATCCCTATCCCGCCGATGGCGGTTGTGATGAGGGCCCCGCCTATTGGGGCGTCGCAGCGGGCTCATTGTTTGATAATATCGAACTGCTCAATGCGGCTACAGGTGGCAGCTTTGAATCTGTGTTTGAGAAAGAGCTGATCAGAAACATGGGCACTTACGTGTATAAAGTTCATATGGGGAACGATTACGTTGCAAATTTTGCCGACTCGGGGCCGCAGGTTAATCCCGTGATTGGAGGCCTGGTCTACCGTTACGGAAAAGCCCTGGGCAATGAAACGATGAAAGCAATGGGATCCTACCTGTACACGGATGTTCCCGTGGACGATGAAGATTTTAATATCCACGATTTCAATCACCTGCGGGAAATTCTGCCGATTGCATCGCGCCGCAACTGGCGTGTTTTATCAGATTTATTCGCATTTGACGAAATTGTTTCCCATCCGTCCAGGGAACCGATGGTGTTGGATGCCTGGCTGCCGGTGATTGAGGTCATGACGGCCCGATCCGTTGAGGGCTCGGTTGAAAGTTTTGCGATAGCTGCCAAAGGCGGCCATAACGATGAGAGCCACAATCACAACGATATTGGTAATTTTATCGTCTACTATCAAGGCGAGCCGATTTTGATCGATGTTGGACTCGGGACTTACACCCGGCGCACCTTTGGGGCTGACCGCTACACGGTCTGGCTCAATCGCTCAGACTACCACAATGTGCCAACTATCAACGGGTTCGAACAGCGCCCGGGTCCGGATTACCGTTCCAGAGAGGTTGCCTATCATGCGGACGCTGAAGTGGCAAAGCTCAGTCTCGACATCGCCGGAGCATACCCGGAAGCGGCTGGAGTCGAGTCGTGGAGTCGTTCGATTCAGCTTGTCCGCGGCAGCGAGGTCCTGATTGAGGACAACTATTCCTTGCAGAATACCGGTTCGATCAAGTTAAACCTGATGACGGTTCACGCTGTTGAGCCAGCCGGAGAAGGTGTTCTGAACATCAAGACCCGTAAGGGCCGTCGTATTCAGCTGGATTTTGACCCTACTAATCTTGAGGTTGAAATCGAGCGGCTCGCTCTGGACGGCCCTGAGGACCCTGGAGTGGTCGACCGCTGGGGCGATCGCATGTATCGGATCCGCCTGATAGATCGGAATCCGGACACTGAAGGTCGCTATTCGCTGTGTATTACAGACTTGGCACCCACGCGCCGCTGACCCGCGATGGGTCATCCCTGAAGAATTCCATTGAAAGGCGTCACAGAGGCCACAAGATGTTGCGGATATGTCGGCGAAGGTATTTACAATTGCGAATCAAAAGGGCGGTGTCGGTAAGACGACTACGGCGATCAATCTGGCGGCTGCTATGGCAACGAGCCGGGTAAAGACTTTGCTGATCGATTTGGATCCGCAGGCGAATGCGACCTCGGGTCTTGGCGTGGACAAGACAGAAGGGGGCAGTTTGTATGGTCCTCTGAATGGAGAGGGGACGGCGGCTGACCAGATCGTTGCGACGCGGATCAAGAACCTCGATATCATTCCTGCCGAAGTGGATCTGGCGGCGCTTGAAATCGAGTTGAGCCGCAAACCGGATTACCTGATTCAGCTGCGCAATGTGTTGAAGCCACTGCGCGAGGGGGATGAATACGCTGCCATCATTGTCGACTGTCCACCGGCTCTGGGGCTGACTTCGATGAATGCGCTGGGGGCGGCGGATTACCTGCTGATCGCCCTGCAGTGCGAATACCTGGCGTTGGAAGGTTTGGGGCAGATCCTGAAAGTGGTCGATCAGCTGCGCGATGCAGGAGTCAACCCGAACCTTGAGTTGGGTGGCATTCTGATGACGATGTTTGATGTGCGCACGAATCTGAGCCGCCAAGTTGTCGGAGAGGTCGAAAAGCACTTTCCGGACAAGGTTTTCAAATCCCTGATTCCGCGTTCGATTCGTCTGGGGGAGGCCCCGAGTTTTGGTCAGACCATTTTTGAATACGATCCGGTCAGCGCCGGGGCGGTTGCTTATCAACAGCTGGCAAAAGAAGTGATCAAGCGCTTCGACTTAAAGAAGTAAGCGGCATGAGCGCTCAGGGACAGGAAGGCAGGGCCTTTGGGGCGCTGGAGGCCCGGCTGGGACACAGCTTTGCGGATGTCAGTCTGCTGGAACGGGCATTGACACATCCCTCATTCAGTCAGCAATCGGATGCGGTCCAGGAGAACAACCAGCGCCTGGAATTTCTGGGAGATGCGGTGCTGGGGATGATTCTGGCGGAACAGCTGTTCCATCAAATGCCGGCCAAACGTGAAGGGGTTTTGACGCGCTACCGGTCGATGTTGGTCAATGGCACACAGCTGGCGGTGCTGGCTCGGGAACTAGGCTTGACGCCTTTCCTGCTGCTGAGTGAATCCGAACGGCAGGCAGGCGGTGAGGAGGGGCGTGACTCGATCCTTGAAGATGCGCTCGAGGCTGTGGTGGGGGCGATCTATCTGGACAGCGGGTTCGCGCAAACCCGGGACTGCGTCCTCGGCTGGTACGGAAATCTGGAAGAACGTCTTTCCGACGGCCACAAAGACCACAACCCCAAGGGTCAGTTGCAGGAGCTCTTGCAGCCGCAGCACGGCAATGAATGCATCGACTACGTCGTAGTCGATTCCAGTGGCCCGGACCACAGCAAAACCTTTGAAGTCGAGGTGCGGGTAACGGATGAGGTTTGGGGCCGCGGCAGTGGCTCCTCGAAAAAAGAAGCTGAAGAAATGGCCGCTCGCCAAGCCCTGGAGCACTGGCAGGCTCTCTTGCCGGAGGCATGAAGACGATTCAACTGCCGGATCGCTTCTATTGGGCGAGTTTTGACGGCCTTGAAGGCTATGCGGCAACGCTGGTTGCGAACCAGTATCTGGAAGATCATGCCAAGCCGGTCAGTTTGCTACTGCTGGCTTCGCCGGCTGCCGTCGAGAGCTGGACCAGCCGCATACGACACCTGCGCTCCTTGTTTTATGCGGCGAATGATTCTCTGACAGTCCTGTCCCTGCCGGAAATGCCGGGCGAGGATCCGGATGAACCGATGCCGGCCAGGGCGCGTGAAGAACTGGAATGCGACCGCCTCGCGGCCCTGACAGAGTTGGCGAATTTTGCCGATAAAACCCCGGAGAATCGCCGTCTGCTGATTGTGACAACTGTGGGTGCATTGTTTTCGCCTCTGCCCAAACGCGAGCACCTGCTGCAGCGCGAGCTTCAGCTGAAGGTCGGCGACAGCTACAATTTTCAGGAGATTCAGCGCGTGCTTGCCGAGGATCTCGATTACGATGCCGAAGCAGTCTGCGAATACCCCGGCCAATTTGCTGTGCGGGGTGGCTTGATTGATGTCTATCCCCTTAACGCAACCGAACCCGTACGGCTGGACTTTTTTGGCGATGAACTGGACGGCATTCGCCGCTTCGACCCCACCAGCCAGCGCAGCTCCGGTAACCTCGATGCGGTAATTCTGGCGACGCGCCTGTCGGCCGTGGTGCAGACCCGCGAGGAGCACCTGCACGAGTATTTTGGCAAGCAGCAGAATTGGTTACTGGTGGAACCCGATGCGATGGTCGATGCCTATGCGGGACACTTCACCACCTTTGAGCGCCTTAAGGACTCAAGGGTCTTTATGGGAGCGCTGATTGAGCAGAGAGCTCCGGCCAAGGATGAGTGGATAAGTATCAGCGCCTTGCCGCCGCAGACTCCGTTCCTGGGCAAACCGAAGACTGAACACCGCTTCGATCTGGAGTCGCTCGACAGCTACAGCGGGCTCGATTCCGAACAGGCGATCGGGTTGGGGCACAGCGATGCCAGCGAGCAGGCGCGTATCCAGTTGATGCGTTGGGCGATGGGACGCCAGCAGAGGGGTGAACGGGTCGTTGCCTTGCTTCCGGTCGAAGCCGAGGTGGAGCGCTTCCGCGAAATCCTGGCGGAGTGGGGGCTGAAGGACTTTGAACCCGAGCTGCGGATTGGTTCGGTGCCTGCCGGATTTCGCTGGGCAGCGCCAAAGAGTTTGCCAGATTTCAAGCTGAAGCTGGACGGCGGAAAGCCTTCGCGGCGACTGATCCTGTTGACGGCGCGTGAATTGCTCGGGCGCAGCCTTGCCCGCGAAGTAGGTAAAGGGCGCCGACGCAAGCTGCCGCAGCGGGCAGCGGTCGATCAGCTGCTGGATTTTTCAGAGCTGGCTGACGGCGATTATCTGGTCCACCTGTCACACGGAATCTGCCAGTTCAGAGGGCTGACCCAGATGGAGATTCAGGGGCGGGCCGAAGATGTGATCTCAGTCGAGTTTCGTGACCGGGTGACCCTGCATGTGCCGCTGGCCGATGCCCATTTGTTGACCCGCTATGTCGGCCTCAGCAAAGCTTCGCCAAAGCTGGCGGCCCTGGGCAGCAGTGCTTGGGACAAGACCCGGGCGGCGGCGGAAAAGGCGACTTTGGATTATGCCGCCACCTTGCTGAAAACCCAGGCCGAGCGCACCCACGGGCCGGGTTATGCCTTTCAGCCCGACAGTGAATGGCAGCTGGCCTTCGAGAGCAGTTTTCCATTCACCGAGACACCCGATCAACTGCGTGCGATTGAAGAAGCCAAGGCGGATATGGAATTACCCCGCCCGATGGATCGCTTGCTGTGTGGCGACGTTGGTTTCGGGAAAACGGAAATTGCCATACGGGCAGCCTTCAAAGCGGTCATGGACGGAAAGCAGGTGGTGGTGTTGTGTCCAACGACGATTCTCGCCCAGCAGCACCTCAACACCTTCCGCGAGCGCATGGCGGCCTATCCGGTGACCACCGAAATGCTCAGCCGCTTTCGCAGCGCCGCCCAGCAGAAGGAGATTGCCCGCCAGTTTGAGGCCGGACGGGTCGACATTCTGATAGGCACCCACCGGGTCTTGAGTCCGGACGTGAAGCCGGTCCGCCTGGGTTTGGTTGTGATCGATGAGGAGCACCGGTTTGGCGTGCGCCACAAGGAACGCCTGAAACAGCTCAAGGGCGATGTCGATGTATTGACCATGAGCGCAACCCCGATTCCGCGCACCCTCTACATGGCCCTGATGGGTGCGCGGGATTTAAGTGTGATTGAAACACCACCGGCCGATCGACTGCCGATCGAGACGGTGGTGCGTGGCTACGAGCCGGAATTGGTAAAGCGGGCGATCCGGCGCGAACTGGACCGCGGCGGCCAGATTTTTTACCTGCACAACCGGGTCCAGTCCATCGAAGGCGTAGCAAAAAATCTCCAGGATTGGTTTCCCCAGGCAAAAATCGGTGTTGGGCACGGGCAAATGACCGAGCACAGCCTGGAAAAGGTAATGACCCGCTTTGCTGCCGGAGAGCTGGATGTGCTGGTCTGCACCACCATTATTGAAAACGGCTTGGACATTCCGAACTGCAACACCCTGATCATTGAAGGCGCCGACCGCTTCGGCTTGTCCCAGTTGTATCAACTGCGGGGTCGGGTGGGGCGCTTTAAGCGCCAGGCCTATGCCTATTTGTTGCTGCGCAGGCATGCACGCATTCTGGATCAGGCGCGTGAGCGCTTGAACGCGCTGCGCCAGCACAACCAGTTGGGCGCCGGTTTTCGCATCGCCATGCGGGATCTGGAGTTGCGGGGGGCCGGCAATTTGCTCGGTGCTCAGCAGAGCGGCCACATCGCAGGCGTCGGTTTTGACCTTTATTGTCAGCTTTTACGCCAGAGCATCCAGCGCCTTAAGGGCGATCCGGAAGCCGCGCGTATTCGCGCCAGTGTTTCGATTGATTTTATCCTCGATCGGCCGGCTCCGGAGAACCGCGAGGCGCAAAAGCGTTTCCATTTGTTGAACGATGAAGAGTTTGATGACGGCGTGGATCCGGTTGTCGCCTGCATTCCGGCTGACTACGTTGCGGAGGCCAGGCTGCGGATCGATTTTTACCGTCAATTGGCAATGGCCTCGAATGAGGCGGGGCTTGAGGCTCTGGCGGAAACCCTGAAAGATCGTTTCGGTCCGATTCCGAAGGAGACCGACCGCCTTTTGGTGATTACCCGTATTCGGGTGCTGGCTGAGAAGGCAGGTGTTCAGCAGGTGACGACCGAAGGAAGCCGCTTAAAATGCCTGCGTGCAGGGAGTCGGCGTGACGATTATATCAAAATCGGCAATCGATTTCCCCGCTTGACCCGTAAGACTCCTGATCTAAGGTTGCGCGAGATTGAACATTTTCTTGCCCGCCACTGTCGGTAGCATAGGGTTCTCCGTTTTCAAGGGACCCTTCTCCCCTGATGTAGCATTCGATTATGAAACGCATTTTTTCTATTCTCTTTCTTTTTGCGGTCGCCGTACCGGCCACCGTTCAGGCGCAGGTCGCCCACAACATATGGGATCCACCTTTTCGCCAGGGGATTGCGGCCGAAGTTGAAAACCAGATCATTACTTTTGAGGAGATCCGGCGCGAAATGTCGTCACTGATTCCGCAGATCCGTGAGGCTTCCCGCTCCCGTGCGGAGTTCAATCGGCGGATGGAAGAGCTGTATTTCGAGGTGCTGCAAAGCCTGATCGATCGTGTTTTGATTGTCAGGGAATTTGCAGAACGCGAGTTTCAGTTGCCTCAGACCTTTGTTGAGAACGAATTCGACCGGATTCTGATCGAAGATTTTGAGAACGACCGTGCTGCGTTTCTGCAGTATCTGGAGAGTATTGGCAAAAACACCCGGGAGTTTCGCCGCGATCTGCGTGAACGCATCATCGTCAGTATTATGCGTGGTGAGAAGACCCGTTCGGCTTCCCAGATCAGCCCTGAGCGCATTGAACGCTTTTACGCTGAGAACAATATCAATTTCTACGAAGAAGAAGCGGTGCGCCTGCGCATTATCATGCTGCGGCCGCTGGCTGACGAGAGCGAAGACCTCATGCGTCAGAACATCGAAAAGGTCCAGGAAGAGCTGGCTTCAGGGCGTGATTTTGAGGCCGTAGCGCGACAATACAGCCAGGACTCGCGCCGCAACCGCGGAGGCGACTGGGGCTGGATCAAGCGCTCTGACCTGCGCGATGAACTCAGCGTCGCCGCCTTTCGCCTGAATGTGGGTGAATACAGCGAACCGATTCGCATGGGCAACCAGACTTTTTTCCTCTTTGTCGAAGACAAGCGCGACGAGGGCATTCAGCCCTTGAATGAAGTCCGCGATCGCATCGAAGACATCCTTGCCAGCCAACTCGCCCGCCAAGCACAGGACCAGTGGCTGGAGCGCCTCCGCCGCGACGCGTATATCCGGTATTATTGATGTGTCCTCGCCTCGCTCGGAATTGCTAGTTCTTAATTCGTAATTCCTAATGGATAGCTGGAGGGCCGGCCTCTGTGCCGACTTGTGCCCTGGATCGAGCCCCGACGGAGCGGGGCCCTCCATCGTGGATTCCATTGGAGGGCCGGCCTCCGTGCCGGCCGATGGGCTTTCCTACGGCTTCCTTCTCAATAAAAGAAATGAATCGTGGCCTGTGTCGATTCGCCCATTTTCAGGATCATGTCGGGAGACCAGTTAAAGAAGGGTGCTTCGCCGACAATGGCATCGGTGGAGATGCTTTCGGCCAGGCGGCCGGCGCTGGAGTCGCGGATCTGGACGTTGGTGACGCGGCCGTCGCGAGTGATCTCGAAGTCGACCACTACGCGGTTTCCTGAAAATGAGATGGAACGGCTGTTGTAGAGCAGGTTGCGCCAGCGGCGCTCAATGATTTCGGCGACGCGGCGCCAGTATTCGCCGAATTCGGAATACTGCGCATCGAAGGCCAGACGCCCAATGCGCACCGCACCCTGGCGGTTGTCGCGAATGGGGCCATAGGAAGTGTCGCGTTCCACGCGCATGCGTGGACGCGGTTGCTGGGCTTCGGTCTGGGCTTCCTGTTGAGGAGGCGTGCGGACCTGAGCGTCGCCGCTGCCATCGTCGGGGCTGGTTTCATCCACGGTTGGGCTGTCCTGAGTGTCAACAGGCTCGTCGCGGGTCTCCTGCTCCATCGCGATCTCGAGTTCAAAGCGCATGCCTTCGTCCTCATCTATGGGCTCATCCCATTCGACGGCATCGGGTGCTGCTACGGAAGGTTGATCGGCCGGAGCGGGCTCTTGCTGAGCCATTGGATTCTCTTCCGCAGCTTCTTCGCCGGCTTCGGGTGGTGCCGGTGGTGTTGGTTGCTGGAAGGGGTCTCCCTGCACCAGGCGGTTGGACTCCTCCATATCGCCCTCAACGTAGGGCATATTGTCGGGATCGTGAATCACTTCCTCCTCCTGCGCGGCGAGCTGGTTGCGGTCGGAAATATTCTGCGTCTCTTCCGGCGTTTCATCGGGCACATCCGGAGTCGCCCGCACATACTGCTCCTGGAGTTCCTCCTCTTCCGGGATGGGCTCGATCATATACTCCACCTGAAAATCGTCCTCCTCCTTCATTGGACTGGGCATTGCCACCGAGCGCGGAGCGCCCCACCAGATCAGCAGGTGGATCAGCAGGGTGAACGCAGCGGCAGCGAAAAGCGCGTCGCGGTCAGTCCGGGATTTGGTGGTGGATCGACTCATGCAGAGAAACCCCTTCAGGGGAGTATCGATAGAGGTAGACTCAATTTAGCGGCAAGACGCTCAATCGGCAAGCCCATGACATTGGAAAGTGACCCTTCCCAGCCCGCGATGATGATTTTGCGGTGCTCCTGAATACCGTAGGCACCGGCTTTGTCGAGCGGGTTGACCAATTTAAAATAGCGCTCGATAAGGCCCTCGTCCAGGTCGTTGAAGGTGACCTGGCTGCGTTCGACAAAACTGACGGCATAGGCAGGCTGCTTTTGCAGGATGCAGACGGCCGTAAAGACTTCGTGTGTTCGTCCGCTCAGGCGGCCAAGCATGGAGCGGGCTTCGTTAAGGTCTGCCGGCTTATTCAGCACATGCCCTTCGAGGGCGACCGTGGTATCGGATCCGATCACCCGGGAACGAGGGTGCGCGTTGCTGATTTTTTCCGCCTTTAAGCGGGCGTTGTGGCTGACGAGCGCCTCAGGATCGGCATCGCTGGCCTCCCATTCGTCGACGTCGGCGGTAACCACGTCGAAGGCGATGCCCAGCTCTGCCAGGAGTTGTTGCCGCCGGGGAGAGGCCGAAGCGAGAATCCAATGGATAGGTTCAGCCATTGCTCAGTTCCTGGGCAGTTGGTCTGCCGCGCCGGGATCGATACCGATGGGTGTTAGGATTACCGTGTCATCCGCCTCGCGTTCATAGCGAAAGAGTTCGGACTTTTGCACATCTGCCAGGGCCAGAAGTGCCGGCAGAGTGCTGTCATCCAATGCCTGGAGCACCAGCAGGGCCTTCTCCTGAAGGAGTATGATTTTGGCGGATAAAGCACGGATGCCAAAAGCCTTTTCGAGGTAGGCATGGAGGTGATCTGCCAGTTCATCCGGGATTGGTTTAGATGGATCGACCTTACTGCGGTCGATCAGGGCGAAAAGTGGTAGAGCGTAGCTTTGTTCAGACATCAATTTTCTGCGCGTTTTCGGGCATCGGCCTCCACTGCTTTCTTCAGTTCCGCGATGGTGGCTTTGGCGCGTTTACGGGCAGGTTCCAGATCCAGCGGCTGGGCAACGTCCTCGCGTGCGAACAGGTAGAACTTAATCTTTGGTTCGGTGCCGCTGCCGCGGACTGCGAAGCTGTAATCGTTGTCGAGCTCGATGAAGTAGAAATCCTGCTTGGGAATGGATTTTCCATCTGCATCCTCGAGGTCCTGCACTCCGAAATCACGGAAAGCCGTGACTTCGTATTCGCCGATCGCCTTGGGGGCTTCGGCGCGGTAGGATTCAAGAATTTTACGGATTTTTGAGGCGCCGGCCGCGCCCTCATAGTAAATGTTGATCACGTCTTCGGCATAATAGCCGTAGCGCAGGTACATGTCATCGAGGTAGTCCGGGAAGCTTTTGCCCTGTTTTTTCAACCAGGCGGCCAGTTCGACAAACATCACGACCGCGGCATTGGCATCCTTGTCGCGGACCCGATCATTGGCCAGGTAACCGTAGCTTTCCTCACCGCCAAAGACGTAATAGGTGCTGTATTTGAGCAGGAGTTCGCGACGCTTCGCTGATGAGCAGCGGTTGTAGTCGAGCCAGATACCGGTGTCTTTGTAGTAGGCCTGAACCAGCTCCTCTTCGTAAATGCGCAATTTTTCACCGATCCACTTGAAGCCAGTCAGGGTGTCGATCAGTTTGAGTCCATTCTTTTCGGCGATCGATGCCTGCAGCGGGGTCGTGACAAAGGTCTTGATCACAGCGGCGCGCTGGCTGCCATTCTCCGGGATCAATCCCATTTCCTTGAGGCGGTCGACTCTGTAAGCTGCGAGCAGGGAGCCGATCGTATTTCCGTTCAGGAGCATCAGCTTGCCATCGCGGTCGCGCACAGCAGCACCCAGTCGGTCGGCATCCGGATCGGTTGCCATGACTAGGTCCGCCTGCGTTTCGTCGGCTTGTTTGAGTGCCATTGCCAAGGCTTCTGCGTTCTCCGGGTTGGGAGATTTGACCGAAGGGAAATTGCCATCCTGGACCATCTGTTCGGCGACGGTTTCGACCTCGAGTCCCAGAAGTTTCAATGCGGGGACGGCGCTGATTGCTCCGGTGCCGTGGATCGGGGAGAACACAAGTTTCAGGTCTGTTTCCTTGAACAGGTCGGGCAGCAGCGGGCTTTCTCCAACAATGTTCAGGTAAGCCGTGTCCATCGATTCCGGCAGCACCACAGTTTGGCCCATGTCGATGTCGAGGAAGGGCACGGTCTCCGCCATCTGCACTTGATAGACTTCGTGAATGATGCCCTCTGCATGTGGAAATACAACCTGGGCGCCGTCTTCAAAATAGACCTTGTAACCGTTGTCGTGCGAGGGGTTGTGGCTGGCGGTGATGACAATGCCGGCGGTTGCTCCGGTTTCCCGCACAGTAAAGGAGAGCTGTGGGGTCGAGCGGGGGCCTTCGAAAATCATTGCGTAGCCTCCCAGTCGGGTCCAGGTCGATGCGGTCAGTTCGCAGAAGTGACGGGAAAAGTGGCGGACATCGTGCGCAATGACCAGCCGCGGGATTTCCCGGCGCCCGGTTTTCTCCCGAAGGTGACGCTCGCAGTATTTGTAGAGGCCAATGGTAGCCCGGACGATGTTGAAGTCGTTCAGGACTGCGGTTCCTACCGCTGCGTGGGCAGGGGTCGCCGGTGTTTTCGTATCGCCGCGTTCGGCAGCGGTTACGATGTTGCCGATCGTGCGATTGCGCATGCCGCCGGTGCCGAAGGCCAGGAACTGGTAGAATCGGTCGTTGAGCTCGTCCCAGGCGGATTGATCAACCAGCTCTTCAATGCTGTGCTTGGCCCAATTGGGGAGGAAGCCTCCTTCGACCCAATCCAAAAGGTTTTTGACGCTGGATTCCAGTAGCTTGCCGTCGCGGCCAGCCTGTTCGATGCTTGAGCGAATACTCATAGTTGCTCTCTGTTAGAGGTGGAAATGGGAAAATGGTTTCAGGAAAGAACGGTTCCGTCCGTGATTTCAGGTTTTACCTCAAGGCTGTTCCACTTTTCGACGAAGGCGGCTTCGCTGTCTGCAAACAGTGGGCTTACTTCAAAGCGGATTGCGGGAAGTCCGGTCACGTCCGTTGCGAGGTCAAGCCCGGCGGCCAGGGTCCAGCGGGTGAACTGGCGCAGTTGATCTTCGCTGCAGGTCTTTGGCGAATCCAGACCCTCGGCATTTTTCACCGGACTGAATTCATCTTCGCGGCGCGTCTCTATGATGACCGGATCTGAGGCGAAAGGAAGGGCGTCGAACACAAACATCTCGAACTTATAGCCGTTTGGCTTTTGTGGGCTGACGCTTTTGCCCGCTTCGTCCACATGATTGATCTTTTTGTGCGCGAGGTGGAATGGCAGGTTGAGGTCGCTGTTGTCGCCGCCCATCTTTTCGACGAAGTCGACCGAAATCACATGGATTGCAATGCTTCCGGCAATAAAGCGGAGTTTGCCCTCGGCATCCTTGGCTTCCTGCAGGGACTCGGGCATGTCGCTGTATTCGATGACTTTGGTTTGACCATTCTGGGTGCAGAAGTGCCCGACCTTCTCGGTGGAATAGGCCTTGGGGATCATCTTACTGGACATTTCGGCTGAACCTTCCATCAGGTGGAAGCCAACAAAAGTTGGGTCGATGCAATGCACCAGCGGGTTGTCGACCTGAAAATAGCTGATGGTGCTGACTCCGCGTTTTTTCATTTCGGCAATCGCTCCACTGCGAACCAGGGCCCGCAGGGATCCACCGTGTCCATCGGGGCTCATTGCGATCGAATCCTTGTCCTCCAGCAGAATCTTGCCCTTACCGTCAACCGCAGGCAGGCGGCCCTGGCGGAAAAATCTCACATTCTCTTTCTTGAGGCCAAAATAGTCTGCTTGTTCGAAGGCTTCGACCGTCGCTTCATAGTTGGCGTTACTGGTCATGATCAGCCAGGGAATTTGCGTTTCGTAACGGATCTCCGCCGCACGGATTTTTTCGGCGAAGACCTGAAACAGAGACTTCTGCGAAACGGGGGTCACTGGGAAAGTTCCCTTGGGAGCGTTATAGCCCAGTCGCGTGCCCTGTCCGCCCGCGACTACAAAAGCCGCCACCTTGCCACCTCTGAGCGCTTCTTCGCCGACCTCCCGGGCCCTCTGCCAGAGGGCAGCGTCGCCGCCGTTGGAGGGGTGCGCCCGGTAGGGTGCGGGCTCAAGACCGTCGCTGTCGAAGCTTTCTTCCTGACCACCCATGACCAGGGTATCACTGAGTCGATTGATCTCCTCAAGGTCGATCTCGGCGGCCTCGCTCAACAGGTTGCTCTGCTGGCTCTCGTCCAGTTGATCCCAGAATCGGAACACATGGCCCTGGCCGGCCTGTTCGAACGCTTGGCGTAAATCGGTGTGACTTCCACTCATGCCGCCGGATTGTGGGTATCCAGCCGCATGAGAAAAGGAAAAAGGCTGAATCCGTACAAAAAAATGGAGCGAGCGAAGGGATTCGAACCCTCGACATCCACCTTGGCAAGGTGGTGCTCTACCAGCTGAGCTACGCTCGCCCAAAAGAAGATTCAGAACCCTGTTGAAGCCGTTCTGTATGTCAACAATGTTTTGGCTAAAAGTGAGAGATTTTTTTAGAACCTGTAGCGCAGGCTTAGATTCAGGTTGCGGGGGGCGCCGACAGACTCGAGTCCGTCGGATGAGACGGCGGTGACAACGGTTGTATCGAAAAGGTTTTCGAGCTGAACCTGCAGCTCCACTGAAGGCTGCATTTGCCAGTTCAGCTGCACATCGACGAGGCCGTAGGCGGGCAGGCTCCCGCGTCCGGAGTCCTCATCGGCCCGACCCTGCCAGCGGCTCTGCAGACCGAGCTGGAGCTGCTCGTTGAGGCTCCATAGCCCGCCAAGGCGAAGGTTGCGCCCGGCTGACAGGGGAAAGGGTCGACCCTCGAGGCTGGGATCGGTTTCAGAAGCGCCGAAACGAGTGCGGTTCCAGGCGGCACTGAGATACCAGTCGAGCTGGGTGTTCAGACTGCCGGACAGGGTCCACTCGCTGCCATAGGCCCGGTTTCCGGAGACCGCCTGACGCTGGGAGCCGCTGCCGTTTGCGGGAACAAATCCGAACAAAGGATCCGAAGAGGGGCCTTCGACGACCAGCACGTTTGTGACCATGTGGTCGAGCCACTGGTGCCAGATCTGGGTGGAGAGGCGGAGCTGTGGCGCAATCTGCCACCAGCCGCCGAAGTCAACGCCCCAGACGCGCTCGGGACCGAGGTCGGGGTTGGCTTCGACGATGTCATTGCGCACGCGGTAGGGGCGATAAAGTTCGTTGAGGGTGGGAAGCCGGTGCCCGCGGTGCATGCCAGCGTTGAGTTGTGCCTCGGGCACGGGTTGCCAGCGGGCTTCGAGGTAGGCGGACAGCTCGGTCCCGGACCGACGTGTTGCAGTTTCGTCGCGCAGGGTAGTGTCGGTCGCGGGCTCGGTTTCCCGTCGAAAGCCGTCCCTGAATTGATAGCGGTCGAGGCGGATGAGGCCATGCCACTCCCAGTTGGAATCTTCGGGCCGCCACTGAGGCTGCCAGAAGGCACCGGCCATGCGTTGAACTCCGCCGGCTTCACGCTGGCGGGTGAGGGCCCCGTTGACGTAAAAGAAGCGCTCGCGCACGGTCGCGCGGTTCTCCCTGAAATCAGTGCCAAGCTGGTATCGGTGTCCGCTGTTGGTTTCGTTTTCCCAGACCAGCGCTCCGCCAGATGAAAAGGCCGGAACGGAAAACTGCTCCAGGGCGGGTATTTCGCTGTTTCGATCCGTTGCTGCTGAGCTGAAAAGGTTGCGGAAATTCCGCCACTGGCGGAACAGCGAGAGGTGCAATTCACCGGAACCCAGGCTCTGGTTGCCCTGCACATAGAGGTCGTGCGCATCCTTTTGGTTGGTCGACAGCGATGTCCCGTTGATGCGGTCCTCGCGCCAGCCATGCCAGCCAATTTCCCAATCGACTCCGTCCGTCTGGTCTCCCGCCCAGCGGATGCTGCCGCTGAGCAGATCAACCCCCGACCGGGTGTCTATGGCTCCACGGTCGGGGGCGTGCAGCACATGAAAGCCGGGATCCTCGGACCAGGCGGCCTGAACCGCCAGGGTGCTCTGGTCGCCGATGCCGAAGGCCGTACCAGCCTCCGTGGCCCAGCGCCCCTGGCTGCCGTATTCGCTCATCCATACGGAATCGAGTCCCGAAGGATGGACCCTTTGCAGCAGCATGATTCCGCCGTATCCAGGAGAACCCCAGGCCGCCGCGCGGCCGCCGCTTGCCAGACTTTGACTTTGCCAGCCGTGACGCGGCAGGTGCTGGGTGTAGACCCAGCCTCCAAAAGGGTCATTAAGAGGCAAACCGTCCATCAACACCAGGCTGCGGGATGCCGCGTTGGTTCCCACTGGGCGCAGCCTCATGCCCTGGGTCGTCGGGTGTGCGCTGCGGCTGTCGCTGCGGCGAAAGGTGTCAAAGGAGGCCTGTTGCCGCCAGAGCGCCTCCCAGGACGCAAAAGCCGTCTGGTCCAGCTCAACTGTGGTCCAGCTTGCATCGCCCGGTCGCTCGCCGCTGATGCCCACCACCTGTGCGCGCGGATCGCCGCGGACCACCAGGGGCTCCAGGTCAAACACGGGTTCATCCGCCAGCGAGCTGAGCAGCGGCAGTAAAAAGAGAGTCAAGGTGGGTTTCAGTTTCACTGCAAAAGACTCTAGCTGCACTGCCTGTATCTGCAAGGGCATGAGGTTTTTGTGGGCGCGGGGGCGCACCCACCCCCGGGGAGGTGGCCGCCTCGGCCACCTGAGTGTGGATAGGTGATTGCTTATAGCACTGATAATTTTCGCTTTTCGCTGGTGGAGAAGTCTGCTTAATTGGCTGTAATGGCACTCAATGATGAAAAAACCATTTTGGGGGATGGGGGAGAGGATTCACCGCAGACTTTGGCTGAAGGCTCGGTATTGGGGGATTACCGGATTGGCAAGTCTCTGGGTAGCGGGGCGATGGGGGAAGTCTACGAGGCGGAGCAGGTGCACCTGGGGCGCAGGTATGCGGTCAAGGTCTTGCCCGATTCGTTGAGCGGGGATGCTCAGTTTGCCGCGCGCTTTCAGCAAGAGGCGCGGACACTGGCTTCGCTGGACCATCCCAATATTGTCACGGTGCACAATGCGGGCCATGCCTCAGGACACTTTTTTCTCGTGATGGAGCAGCTGGAGCCGTTTCGGGCTTCGTCGGATCCGGAGGTGGTCAGCCATATTCTGGCTCAGATTTTGAAGGGCTTGAGCTATGCCCACAACAAAGGCATTTTTCACCGGGACCTGAAACCTTCCAACTTGCTACAGGCGCGCATGTCGCAGGGGCAGGTAGTGCCGACAGTTAAAATTGCGGATTTTGGTGTGGCTCGGGTTGTGGGTGATGACTACATGAAAACTTTGGTCCAGGAGACGATCGCTTTGAGCCAACGTCAGGCCGGCGGCAGTCAGGCAACGGGCACGGGTTCCAGTTATGTGGGCACTTTAAAATACATGGCCCCGGAAGTGATGGAAGGGCAGGAGGCCGATGGCCGCAGTGATCTATATGCAGTGGGGGTCATGGCCTATGAGTGGCTGACTGGAAAACGTCCGGTGGGTCGCTACAAGGATGCGACTCAGATTCGGCCCGATCTGCATCCGGATTGGGATGGGTGGTTGAATATGATGCTGGAGGCGGATCCTGAGGACCGAATGGAGGGGGCCGATTTTGCCTATCATACGCTGCCTGGAGTCGCCAATCCAATTTTAATGAGTCAGGCAGCCGCGTCCCAGCCGAAACCTGCTGCGCAGCCGGAAGCCTCATCAGATAAAGAGGTATTGGCGGCAGCATTCTATGCGCTGAAAGAACAGGGGAATGTCGCTGTTGCCTGCGACAGCCTCATGTATGCCGGTCACGGAGCGACTCAGGCTAATGAGGCTATCCGGAGGGTGCGAAAAGCTTTGCTTGGAGCGCGCTTTTGGGGAGCCGTCTGGGTCTGCGGTAAGATCCTTCTCTGGATTGCTGCGATAGCCCTGGTAGCCGTCATTTTAGATGAGGGCTTGTTCCTGTGGGGTTTGTTGGCCGTCGCGTTGTTAAATATCGTTGCAAACCTCTATACCTTGCTGCGCATCCCTTTTATCAAGATATCGGCATTTCAACATCCAGGTGAATTGTTCGTGGCCTTGAGAGACTATGAGGTTCCAGCCGAGTTTGCAGTAGCGTCGTCAGCTCCCCCTTCGCCGCCCTATGCCCGTAGCGATCTTCCGATGATGGATGAAAATGCCCAGAGTCGGGATGCCGTATTTGGCGGTCCCTGGCGGAGGTTGTTCGCTGCTGTGACGGATGTGGTGATAATCAATGTGGGGTTAAATGTGTTGGCCTTTGGGCTTATCCTTATGGTGCCTGGCTTCATGGATGAATCAGCACCTCATCCAGCACTCTTTCCGCTGATTCTGGGTATGGGGCTCTTGGCGATCCTCTATTTCACTGTGCTGGAATCATCCGCGATGCAGGCGACCCTCGGTAAGCGCCTGCTTGGATTGAAAGTTACGGACCGGGACGGTGAACGCATCTCCTTCCTGCGGGCGCTGGGGCGTTACTTCAGCAAGTTTATTTCTGCGATATTGCTCCTCTGGGGTTACTTGCGGATTCTTTACCATCCGCAACGCGAAGGATTGCACGACACCATTTCCGGTTGTCAGGTGCGCCGACGGTGACTTGCAATGCAATGGAGTGCTGAGGCTTTCCGGGTCGGCCCATCCACTATTCCCGGCGCGGGCAAGGGCTTGTTCGCCCTGCAGCGCATTGCGGTGGGCGACACTATCGGCTATTACACAGGCGAGGTGGTCAGCGCCGGGGATCTTAATGCGGGAAGGTTTGCGAAGTCGGAGTACCTGCTCTACGTAACCCGCAATCACATCCTCGTTGGGGAAGGGCCAAAGGCGAATTACACCCGCTACATCAATCACTCCGAGCAGGCCAATGCCTTTCTGGTTACCTCAACGCGTTGGAAGACTGCGCGCTTCGAGGCGATTCGCGAGATTCATCCGGGGGATGAAGTCTTTTTTGATTACGGTGAGTGTTTCTTCTAACGCCGCAGAACCATGTTCCAGAGGTCGCTCATGTCGGGTTGGGCGAGGGTGCCGCCAACTTGAATGTCACGGTTAAGGGCTCGGAAGCCGTCGCCATCGGCGGTGCCCCGGAGAATTCCGATTGTATTAAAAAGATCGCCGAGGCGTCCTTTTGCACCGAGCTGGAAGTTGAGGTTTAGCGGCTGTTGCATAATCTGGAATCCTTTGTCCGGATCGAGACGGATTTGTCCGCCGCCTGCCATGCGCAGCTGAGGTGAATTGAGTTCGATCCGGTCGAATGAAATATTGCCGCCGGGGCTGCTGCTGGCGCGGAGGGTGAGGGAATCAAAGTTCAGGTTGTTGAGCTGGTCGTAGATGTCAGGAATGACAGCCAACTGTGGGGATATACGGCCCAGAACCAGGCGGCCTACGGCTCCGGCGATGTCCTGTGCGGGACTGGGTTGATCGGGGTTTATCAGGCGGATAATGCCGGAACCGGAGTCGAGGGCGAAGGACGCTTCTCCTTGCCAGAAAAGATCGGCCAAAGATTCGGCCTCGGAAACGAAACTGCCGTTCAGATTGAGCTTGGTTTCCAGATAGCGGTCGGAGCGGGCCTGGGCGGCGCGGGCAAGTTTTGCGGTGTCCAGGCCCTCGCTTGAAAATTCAAAATGGGCCCGATAGACATCCGATTGTTCGGCTTCATAGCGAATCGACCCCTCGAGGTGGGTTGGGGCTTCGACCAGACGAAATTGCGTCGGCTCAAGCACGAAGCGGTCAGGCGTAATGACAATCTGGCTCTCGAAATTATCGACAATGACCTGACCACTGGAGCGAACACCTTCCAGGCGTGTAAGGATTTCCAACTCTTCGGCTTCGGTGAGTATCCAGGCCTGCCAGAATGCACCTGCAAGCATTTCAATAGGTTCGTCACCGACGTCCGGTTCAGTCGGAGCTGATGTCGGTTGCGCATCGGCGGGCAGCACAGACTCCTGCAGAGCAATCAGGGAATCCAGTTCAATCCAGCTGACGAAGTTTTCAATGCGGTCCCGCCGCTCGCCAAGCTTGTAGCTCAGGGTCGCCTCAATGGGATCTTCATTCATCTGGATCTGGATCTGGGCTTTGGCGCGCAGCTTCTCCGAGCCGGGTTCCCCGGCATCTTCGAAATACTGGTATTCCAGCTTGGCTCGCAGATCGACGGCGGCCGAAGCTTCGTCAAAGGGCATTAAATGCAATCCGAGTTCGCCGCTGTCCATGGCAGCATTGAACTGTATTTCCAGGCGGCGATAGTTTTTCGCCAAACCGGGCAGCTGGGGTTCCAATAGTTTGAAAAGAGCGTGGGTCAGCTGGCCTCGACCGCTGATACTGGGTATATTCTCTCCAACAGTGGCGAGGTCCAGTTCGATGCCGTCGACCTCGATGTTTGCCAGCAGTTCACTGTCGCCGCTGTGCAGTTGCGTTTGCAGGGCCTCGACGCTGACCAGCTCATCCTGGATTCGGCTGCTGCCATGAACTGTAAGGTGCAGAGCCTCCGGCCAGACAACAGGATCGGGCAGGGCACGGGAATCCAAATGAAAACGCGTGCGAATGCCGTCGTTCATCTCGGCGGTGATGTCCAGATGCCCGGAAAGCTCCTGGATCGGTTGGGCGTCGAGCTCAAGTCGACGCAACCAGCGTTCGGGCACAATCCTGTATTCAAGCTGTGTCTCCAGATCCTGCTCGGGCGACATACGGCCCTCCGCCTGGACGTGCAGCGAGGGCTCTTCAAAGGCGCTGCGTTCGTAGAGGGCAAAGTCCCAGCGCAGCGATTGATCCGCCTGAGGGTTCAGGTTCGCGTTCATGCGAATCGTGAATGGGTCGGGATCGCCTCCCATGCTGTCGATTTCGCTGTCCATGTAGAGCCGCAGCTCCTTAGGCATCCCATCCCGACCCGCAGTCGCATCGAATTCCAACTGCAGGCGATGCAGTTGAACCAATGGAAGGCTGAAATGGGGACGGACCTCAATGGGTTGATCGGTTGATAGACGAATCAAATCGTCCTCCAGTGAAATCACCACTCGTCCATCCACTCTTGCATCCCATTCCGGATGTGGGACGCGGAACGCATCCAGGGTAAAAGTGATCCAGTCGCCCTGTGGCCAGTTGAAAACCGGCACACCATTTCCATCCAGCTTCCAAACAAAGCGCTGAAGCGATTCTAGGCTGAAGCGGTGGCCATCGGGGCTAATCGCCTCGATGAGAAAAGCCGGGATTTCGATGCCTTCGTATCCAGCGTTCAGGACGACCTGTCCTTCCAATTCGTAGTCCAACTCCAAATCCAGCTCATCCATCAGGGGATGGTCTTCGGGTAACTGCATTTGAATGTTGGCCGACTGGTCTCCGGAGCCGAACCAGACACCGGCCATCAGGCTTTCGGCGGATTGTTCGGCCCTCAGGCTGACCCCGCTGATTTCACTGCGACTGCCGTCGCCGCCGAGCCAGACGAGGTTTGGACTCCAGCTGAAGCTTTCAAAATTGCGCCGGGCAAACTCAATATCGATGGCGCTTTTTAGTTCAACTCGGTCCGCATCCAAGCTGGCTACCAGGTCCAGACGTCCCGTCGCCCGACCGTCGGTTTGGAAATCGGCCAGTTCGAATTCAAAACGGGCTTTAGGCCCCTCTTTCAGTTCGAAGCGACCGTCCACTTCGATTTTGCCAATCCAAATAGAGTAGGGCAGCTCCGGAACACCGATTTGCGGCAGTGAAAAAGGTTCCGTTTCTACCGGCTCCGTGTCCTCCAACTGCAACTGAATATACAAATCCTTAGCCTGCAGACTTTCAATTTGGAGCGTACGGTTGCGCAATACAGCCGACAGCAGCCCGGGCAAACCTGCGTCGAGGGTTGCTGATTCCAGAGCCAATACTTGTCCATCAAGGTCCAGCCTCAGACCCTGCAGCTGAACGCCCCCAGGGCGGATGCGGATCGATTCGAGCTTGAATTCCCCATCCAGACTGGTTCCCGCAACCGTTCGCACGATACCGGTCTGCAATCCTGCAGGCGCATAAAAGAAAGCGATGGGCAAGACAACGGCCGCGATGACAAGCAGAACCAAACCCAGCGAAGCCCATTTGAGGAATTTTTTCATAGAATGTTGTAGAATACAGCCGGAGGGCAGCTGAACTCAAGAGTGTTGCGATGATTTGTTGAACCGCCAATGCAGAGGCTACCTTTGTTTCAGGTATTCTCCTGGGGTCATGTGCATGACTTTTTTGAATACCCGGTAGAAGTAGGCGAGGTCGTTAAAGCCGGACTCGTGGCAGGCGTATTGGATGTGTCTGGCTTCTTTCAGGCGCTGGCAGGCGTATTCGATGCGTTTCTGGTTGAGGTAATCGCTGAAGGTTTTGCCGGTTTCTTGCTTGAAGAGGTCGGTGAAGCGACGGGGAGAAAGGTCGCAGCGGGTGGCTAGGTCGTCTATCTGAAGGGCTTCGTAGACATGGGTATCGATGTATTCGATCGCGCCCTCGACGGCGTGACGGGAAGACTGGGCGGGCTGCTGCGATGGCACGATGTAGTCGCGGCTGAAACTGATGAGGATCCGCGCTGCCACCAACCGCAGCGCGGTTTCCCAGCCCATGCGCTGGTTGCCTTGCTCACGCAGGGCCAGGCGGAAGTTTTCGATCAGGCTGCTGCGGTGAAAGGAAGTGCGGGCCTGGCTGGCATGGGAAACAGGGGCTTTGGCACGGGCAGCCTCCCACAGAGCATCCAACTGACGGTTTTCGGTGCTGGCGAAAAAGGCTTCGGATACGCAGAGGATGACCAGTGTCAGTGGTTGCTTTGGATCGTCGGCGAAGCGGTGCACCCAGTTGGCCGGTAGCAGGAGGAAATGGTCTTGCTCGAGGTTAACCGCTCCGTCGGGGCTTTCCAGCCGACCCCGGCCCACTGCTACCCAGCAGATCTTGTGAAAGGGCCATTGTCCGAAATCCATCTCAAAGTCTGCCGCATGGTGGCTCTCGATCACCCGCACCTGTCCCTTCGGAAGTTGCACACTGGCAGGCTCCTTGCGCCGCCCGAAACTGTCCGGATGTATCTCCATTGCCAGATAATACAATCAAGAGAGGCCGGATTATCCAAGACAAATCCAGAATATCTGCGATACTGAAGGCCGACTGTTTCTCACTCAGTTATTGATCGATCATTAAAACCCCTCTGGAGGACAAACTCATGAATTCCGTAAAATACAAGAATCTCGAAGCTAAATTGCAAGACCACGCCAGCCCAGTAGAAATGCTGCGCCATTCGCCGACCGGCGGCTATGAATTCCCCTTCCCGGGGCAGTACACCAACTGGCGGGAAGAGCAGGAAGCCTGGCAGAAGAGTGTGGTGATCTTCGACCAGTCCTTCCACATGACCGACGTCTACTTCGAAGGGCCGGACGTGATGCGTTTGCTGTCTGATGTCGGAGTCAACAGCCTGAAGAACTTCGGAGCCAATAAGGCCAAGCAGATCGTTGCCTGCAATTACGACGGTTATGTAATCGGCGACGCCATTCTCTTCGGTCACACCGATACCAAGGTCAGTGTGGTTGGGCGTCCTTCGGTTCCGAACTGGGTGCATTTTCATGCCGAGACCGGCGGCTACGATGTCAAAGTTACCCGCGATGAGCGCACGGTCAGCAATGACGGATCACGCCTGATCTACCGCTTCCAGATTCAGGGTCCCAACGCACTGGAGCTGATAAAGAGCGTGCACGAGGGTGAGTTTCCTGAAATCAAGTTTTTCAATCTTGGCGATCTGAAGATCGCGGGCAAAAAGGTCCGCGCGCTGAATCACAACATGTCCCGCATGGGTGGTCTCGAACTGCACGGCCCGGTCGAAGACCGCGAAGTGGTCCTGGAAGCCATTCTCAAGGCCGGTCCGAAGTTCGGTCTGGTTCAGGGCGGTAGCCGCGCCTATTCAACCGTCTCGCCCGAAAGCGGATGGATCCCTTCACCAATGCCGGCTATCTACTCCGGTGAAAAGATGAAGCCCTACCGTGAGTGGCTGCGGGGCGATGGTTTTGAAGCCAAGGCATCCCTGGGCGGAAGCTATTATTCGGACAAAATCGAGGACTATTACCAGACTCCCTGGGACCTCGGTTACGGCAAGCACATTAAGTTTGACCACGACTTCATTGGCCGCGAAGCCCTCGAAAAGATGGCAGACCAGCCGCATCGCCGCAAACTGTGGCTGCGCTGGAGCAACGAGGATGTACTCAAGGTGTTTGCAAGTCAGCTGGGGCACGGTGACCGTTTCAAATACATGGAGGTACCCAATGCCTATTACTCCATCCTTCCGTTTGACCGGGTAATGCTTGGTGACCGTATGGTGGGCCTGTCCACTTACACCGTTTACACCTCCAATGTTGGAGGCTGGTTCTCGCTGGCAATGCTGGACGAAGACGTTGCGGATGGATCTGAAGTCAAGGTGATCTGGGGCGAGGAAGACGGTGGTTCGCGTAAGCCTGTCGTCGAGCGGCATGTGCAGACACCCATCCGTGCAACAGTATCCTACAACCGACTCAATGAAGACTGAGCAACAACAGCTGCGATTGATTGCCAGCTGCCCGGACCGGGTTGGTATCCTGGCCCGGGTGGCGACCTTCATCGCTGGTATGGGCGGTAACATCACCGAAGCCAACCAGTATGAAGACGTCCGTAGCCGGAATTTCTTCATGCGCTATGGCTTTGTGTTGCCGGGTCCTGAATCCGCATTGGACGCCTTCAAAAAGGACTTCGAAACCGTTGCCCGTGAGTTCGAAATGGATTGGCGGGTGCGCAACGTTGCCTATCGGCAGCGCGTTGTCTTGCTGGTCAGTAAGTTTGACCATTGTCTGGCCTACTTGCTGCACCGCTGGAAGGTGGGAGATCTCAAGATTGATATCCCCTGTGTTATTTCAAATCACGACACCCTCCGCGAGCTGGTCGAATGGTATGGTATTCCCTATCACTATGTGCCTGTGCCCAAGGGGCCTGATGCGAAGCAGGCTGCGTTTGAAAAGACAGCGGATCTGATTGATGCTGCGGAACCTGACACAATAGTGCTTGCCCGCTACATGCAGATTTTTCCGCCCTGGTTGTGCGAGAAATACCGTTACCGGGTCATCAATATCCACCACAGCTTCCTGCCGTCCTTCATTGGTGCCAAGCCTTACCATCAGGCTGAGGAGCGTGGTGTGAAGCTGATTGGGGCCACCTGTCACTACGTGACGGAGGACCTTGATCAGGGGCCGATTATCGAGCAGGATGTCGCCCGGATCCGCCACAGCGATACCATCGAAGATATGATGCGCCTGGGCAAGGACGTGGAGAACACCGTGCTGGCCCGAGGACTGCGCTACCACCTGGAGGACCGGGTGATTGTTCACGGCAATAAAACCATCCTCTTCAATCGCTAAAACCAAGATTATGATCCAGCAAACCACCAGTTATGCCCGCGAATGGACCCTCGAGATTGTACCGGCGCACGCTGAGCGTGCCGATGTCTTTACCGGTCTGGTCAAAGAGATTTTCGTGACCATGATCCCGGGGACAGATCCGCGCGACACCGTTAGCTCGTTTGCACCGCTGCAGGCCGCAGGCTTTGATCCGGTTCCGCACGTGGCGGCGAGGGCATTTGCCAGCGACAAGGACCTGGCCTATCTCTGCGATGCGCTCAGGGAGCATGGTATTCGCAAGACTCTGGTGCTTGCTGGGGGGCAGGGCAAGGAAGCCGGTCCCTTCGACAACAGTTTAAAGCTTTTGCAATCGGAAGCTTTTCAGCGCAGTGGCGTAGAGGTCGTTGCCCTTGCAGGGCACCCGGAAGGAAACCCTGTCGACGCGGACGCCGCAGGCAGTTTGGTGAAGAAGTGGAAGTATTTGCAGGAAGCGGGATTGTCCTGTGAAGTTGTCACCCAATGGAGCTTCTCTCCGGACAAGGTTTCGGAATACATCCAGTCCCTGCGGGACGAGGGTATTTCGGCACCGGTGCGGGTGGGTGTTGCGGGCCCTGCATCGCTTAAAACCCTCCTCAAATACGCGCAGATCTGCGGGGTCACAGCAGCCAAGGATGTTTTGAAAAAGCAGGGCTTCAGTTTTGGTCGGCTGCTCATGTCGAATGATCCGAGGCGGTTTGTTGAGCGGGTTCAGGGGACGGAATGTTTTCACCTGTATCCTTTTGGCGGTTTGGAAAAGTGCGCTAAGTGGCTTCAGGATGAAGCCGCTGTGGTTGCCTGAATAAACTTGTCCTAAAGCCAGCCCGGCGCTAAACCCGCGGGCATGCTTCCATTAAAATACCCCGTTCTGAGCCTCCTGGCCGCGCTTTGCTTTGCCGTGTCTTCGCAGGCTGGTAATCCCGTCATCAAGGATCGCTTCACGGCGGATCCGGCGGCTCTGGTCCATGATGGCAAGGTTTACCTCTATGTGGGGCATGACGAAGCGACCCCTGAGGACGGGTTTTTCGTGCTCAATGAATGGCTGATTTTTTCATCGGACAATATGATCGACTGGGAATTGAAGGCCTCCCTGCCACGCTCGGAATTCGAGTGGGGCCGTCGACCTACAGCCTGGGCGGCCCAGGCCATTGAGCGGGACGGTAAATTCTTCTGGTACGTGACGGTGCTGAACGACGATCCGGATCCGGCCAAGGCTGGCTTCGGGATCGGTGTTGCGTTTGCAAACAGTCCGACAGGGCCGTTCAAGGATGCACTGGGTGAACCCCTGGTGCGCAGTGACATGACCACGCCGCCTGAGTTCATGATCGAAGGCGGGCGGCCGAGCTGGGACAATATCGACCCGACTGTATTCATTGATGACGACGGACAGGCCTACCTTTACTGGGGCAACACGCACCTGTATTATTCAAAGCTGAAGGACAACATGATTGAACTGGATGGAGAAATCCACCAGGTCGAGATCGAGGGCATGCCCGGAACCTTTACCGAGGCCCCGTGGCTGCACCAGCATGGCAACACCTATTACCTGTCCTTTGCCATGGATTACCCGGAGAAGATTGCCTATGCGACCAGTGACACTCCAGTAGGTCCCTGGAGTTATGGAGGGCTGATCCTGGACGTCCTGCCGGATACCGGAACCAGTCATCAGGCATTTCTGGAGTTTGAGGGCGAGTGGTATTTCATCCACCACACAGCCGCATTGCCAGGGGGTGGCAATTACCGCCGATCGGTGGCCATCGAGCGCTTTGAACACAACCCGGATGGATCGATAGATCAGCTGGTTTCAACGGCTTCCGGTCTGGCGTTTGAGCCTTATCTAATCGGTTTATTCGACAGTGATGGCAACTTCCTCCGCCATCAAGATCGGCAAGCGGTTGTGTCTTCCTGGGATGCAGGTGAGGCCTACGACTTTAAGTGGCATTTAGTGGACGGTCTGGAGGATTCGGTCGAAGATGGTGTTTCCATTCAGTCTGAAAATATGCCCGGATTTTATCTGCTGCGATCGGAGAGAGGCGGTATTCGTCTGGCCAAGCATGACGGGTCTGAGGACTTCGCAGAAGCGGCAACCTTCGCCAAGGTACGCGGTTTATCCAGTCGCGAAGCCACCTCATTTATGGTGCCGGGTGAGCGGCAGAATTATCTTCTGGTAACGGAGACGGGCGCTTTGATGCACGGCCGCGTGATGCGCGCTGACCGCTATCGGGCGACCTTTGTTGTGCGTCGGTAGTGGTGGGATAAGTTACCTTTATTTCTGGAATAAGGATTAAAGGGTTGTCTTTTTTTGATCTGCCGCCAGACCCATTGCGTGCAATTTATTGAAGCAGTTTGTTCAGCAGGCCCGTGTAGCCTGACCCCGCCGTAGGTTTCGGGCGGACTGCATTTGTGCGAATTCTCCTTGTTACCCTGAGGCGACGGATGCCCCCCGTGCCTACTAATGCCCTGTCTCAAAGAGCTCCGGGCCCCGGATTTGCCTTTATTCAATAAATTTTGTCATGTTTAAAAATATCTACAAAGAATGGTTCTCGAATGTGCCCAGAGACCTGATCGCCGGCTTGGTGGTTGCCCTGGCGCTGATTCCTGAAGCAATTGCGTTTTCGATTATTGCCGGGGTGGATCCCCAGGTTGGCTTGTATGCCTCCTTTTCAATGGCCGTTGTGATAGCTATTGCCGGCGGCCGACCGGGAATGATTTCCGCCGCGACCGGGGCCATGGCCCTGTTGATGCTCACGCTGGTGCGGGAGCATGGGCTTGAATACCTGCTGGCGGCGACGGTTCTGACGGGGCTCCTGCAGATGCTGTGCGGAGTTCTGCGCCTCGGAGAGGCACTGAAATTTGTGTCGAAATCGGTGATGACGGGTTTTGTCAACGCCTTGGCTATTCTGATATTCCTCGCCCAGTTGCCGGAGTTTGAAGGGCAGGGCCTGACTATGTATGCCATGGTTGCGGCCGGCCTGGGGATTATCTACATTCTGCCGCGCTTCGTGAAAGTCATTCCTTCGCCGCTGGTCTGCATTGTTGTTCTGACTGCTGTTTCCATCTTTGCGGGCATGGACCTGCGCACGGTGGGCGACATGGGGCAATTGCCTTCGACCTTGCCGATGTTCCTTATCCCGGACATCCCGCTGAATCTGGAAACCCTGTGGATCATTCTTCCCTATGCCATTCCCTTGACGGTTGTCGGCTTGTTGGAGTCCTTGATGACGGCGCAGATTGTCGACGACCTTACGGATACAGACAGCAATAAAAACCGCGAATGTGTGGGGCAGGGGATTGCCAATACCGTGACTGGTTTCTTCGGCGGCATGGCCGGTTGTGCGATGATTGGCCAGACCGTGATTAATGTGAAGTCCGGTGGTCGGGGACGCCTTTCGACCTTTGCGGCGGGCATTTACCTGATAGCGATGATCGTTGTTCTGGGGGACATGGTTGCAATGATTCCCATGGCGGCGCTGGTTGCGGTAATGGTCATGGTCTCGATCGGTACCTTTAGCTGGAAGTCCATCAAAGACCTGCGCACGCACCCGAGGATGTCCAGCGCGATCATGATCGTGACGGTCGTGACGGTCGTGCTCACGCACAATCTGGCGATCGGAGTGGCGATCGGTGTTTTGATGAGTGTGTTCTCCTTTGCCCGCAAGGCTGCCGCACTGGTGCGCGTTGGTACCCGACTGGATGCCGAAGCGGATGAGCGGATCTACACCGTTGAGGGGAATTTGTTCTTTGTCTCGGCAGGAACTTTTGCCAAGGCCTTCAATTACCGCGAAGTCGTTTCCAAGGTGACTATTGATGTGACAAGAGCCCATTTCTGGGATATTAGTTCAGTTACCGCTTTGGATAGAGTTGTGCTTAAATTCCGTCGCGATGGCGCCGAGGTTGAGGTCAATGGTTTGAATGAAGCCAGTGCCACCCTCGTCCAGCGCGTTGGCGTTTATGACAAGCCCGGAGCGTCCGATAGCATGCCCCTTCACTAATACGAAAGCTTTCCCATGAAAAAGATTCTTACTTGCACCGACGGCTCCATTTACGCGCAGAGTGTCTACGATCACAGTGCCTGGGCGTCCAAGCAGACGGGCGCTTCGGTTCATGTCCTGCACATGCTCAACCCGCATCGGGAACGCGCGGAGTTCAGCAGCTTCACTGGAAACCTCGGGCCCAACGCGGGCGAGGATTTGCTCCTGGAGATGGTTGAGCTCGAAGAGACCAAAAACCGCCTGGCCCGCGAGGAAGGGAAGTTGATCCTCAAAGGGGCGAAGGAATACTTGAAATCGGTTGGCGTCGATGCTCCAACCGCTGAGCAGCAGCACGGGGCGCTGGTCGAAACCGTCACCGAAATCGAACGGGATTACGATCTGGTCGTGATAGGTAAACGCGGCAAAGCCGCCGATTTTGCCAAGGGACATCTGGGTTCAAATCTGGAGCGGGTGATCCGCGGCACGAAAAAGCCAGTTCTAGTGACCGCCCGTCAGTTTGAACCCATTGAGCGCTGCCTGATCGCTTACGACGGAGGCCCGAGCGTGGAAAAGGCTATCAGCTTTTTACAGCAGGAACCCTTGCTTAAAGGCGTTAAGCTTTTTCTCGTCCGCGCCGGAACCATCGACTCTAAAGCAGAATGGTATTTAGGCGAGGCTGCAGACAAGCTCCGGGCCGCCGGATATGAGGTGGAAAGCGAAACCGTCCCCGGAAGCCCGGAAAAGGCCATCGCCGAAACAGTCGAGCGCCATCAAATCAACCTGCTGATTATGGGCGCCTACGGCCACTCGCGCATCCGCCAACTCTTTGTCGGCAGCACGACGACGACCATGGTCCGGACCTGCAAGATCCCGGTGATCATGTTTACGTGATTGGGCCGTAGGTGCAGCGGTCCCCACTGCACGCCGCGGAACAGGAAAGTGCGTTGGGTCGGATTCCGCCCTCGGGACGAGCGCGGCTACGCTCCCTATTCACTCCCTCTTCGGCAACTCCTCCGGCAGCAGGTCCTTGAGCATCTCCAGGGCCTGGATTGCAATCAGGGAATACTGGGCGCTGCCGTTGGTGTTCACTCCGCGGGCAATGTCGATTGGGTTGAGGACGTCGGGGCCTTCAATGCGTTGGGTTTGCACACGGCCGGGGCCGCCGCTGTGGTCGCCGCCGGCGCGACGGACGAGGTAGGCGATGGCAGCGTCGGCGTAGGCTTCGTTTCCGGTCTTGTAGTAGACATAGGCATTCAAGCGGTCGCCGCGGCCGTAACGGGCGTCTTCACCCTCGCTGTTGGTTTCCTTGTCGCGGGCGACTACGTCAGCTGGAGCGCGGTAGAGTCGGCAGTAGCGCAGCCAGAGTTCGTGCCATTTTTCATCGTCGAGCATCTGGTTGAGTTCGAAGATGAACTCGGCACCGCCCATTATGGTGGCGAGGTTGTAGCTGCCGATGCGGTCGTCGAGTTGATAGAGCTTGTGGGTTTCCGGGTCGTAGCCGACCAGCAGGTTGCGTCCGGTGCGCAGGCCATAGGGCATCTCGGCCAGACAGTGAACCCCGGCAAGAATCTTATCGCGCCATTTATCATCGCCGGTGCGTTCCCATTCGGTCATCCAGTTGGCAACCAGTGAGAACCAGTCCGGACCGATGCGCACCCGGGCCGGGGCGATGTCGAGTTCGCGCTCGGTGATCGGCTGCGCCAGGCGCATCGGATCCAACTCGGCAATCGCTTCATGTGCATTGGTCATATTGCGCATTATGTCGCCGGTGCGCTCGTCGGTCGTCAAATAGTAGTAATAGCGCCTCAGGCCCGAGGTGCTGACGCGTACCTCCTTGGCACCATCGCCCCAGTGGCGCACGTTGTGGCGGGTGCCCAGCAGCGCAAAAGGTCCAGCGTGATAGGTGTCCACCTCAGCCGTGTGACGGGTCATGGCTTCGGCCATACGGAAGATATCGCCGCGGCCGCTGCGCAGAAAGGAATACCAGAGCCAGAGGTCAGGAGCGAGTTCGGAGTTGGCCCAGGCCATGCCGCCGAGGTCGTAACGCCAGACATTGCGGCCAAAGTCAAAAGAGTGCATGAAGTCGCCGTAGTCCCAGAACCCATACCAGCGGTGTTCCTCGACCGTGGTCTGGTAAAAGTCGAGCAGGGAATCGAGGCGGTTCTCGATGGCTTCCTTGAAGGGCGTGTCACGGCTGGGCAGGCTCCAGACGCCAAAGGCGCCGGCTGCATGCAGGTATTCGGGGGTGGCGCTCAAGAGCGGCCGCATGGCACCGATTTGGGCCTTCTCAGCCAGTTGCTGCTTGGAGGGCACGGAATCGCTGACAAAGAGCATCAGCTCACTCGTGCGGGCTACACCCAGGGGTGTGTCGAAACCGGGCTGGATGTCCTCGTAGGCTGCCTGGAGGCCGTGTGGACGGGTGTCGTAGTGGCGCATGTCCATTTCCGGACCGTCCGGTGACCAGAACCATACCGTCAGTTGCGCCGCATCCCTGGTGGCATTGCGGACTTCCAGCGATGCGGGGTAGGACTGCCAGAAATTTTTCAGGCTGACGGCCAGGCCGCCACTGACATCGCCTACAAAGGCCAGCCCTGAAGAGCGACGACCCGCACCGGCTGGAATCCAGGCGCTTTGATCGTTGGTCCGTTTGGTGATGGTGAAGCCATCAGCGTTGGGCTGGACCAGTTTGAAATCATTCCATTCCGCCCAGTCCGTGAGGAAGCCCTGGCTCTGCAAATCGTAGTCCTCAAAGTCCGGTACGCGGATGCCCTCGACCTGATCAGGGAAGACATCTTCGTTTTCTGTTCCAGGACGCACGGCGAAGCGTCCGCCGCGGCCCACCATCGGTTGCACCGGTTCAGCCCAGAGCCCTTTGTCTTCACCGGAAAAGCGCACATGGCGGTTGTGAACCTGCTCACGCATCGGAACGTCGAAGGTGATGCCGAGGCCGCGAACGAAGTCCTCGGACTCGTCGCCGTCGTAAATAAAGGTGTGCACGACATTGACCGAGCTTTCGCCCGCATAGAAATAGAGCCGCACGGTAAAGGGCAGCCATTCGCGGCTGCCGCGGGTGTCGCGGTGAACCCCTTCGACCTTGAAGACCGCCCGCACCGGACCGGATTGCTCCAGCTCGACGGATTCCACCTTGCTCAGGTATTTGGAGCGCGAGCGGCTTTCCCACACCTCACCCGGCACGCCGTGCTCGGAGACGGCGACCAGGCGCCCATTGCGGCCAATGGTGCGGCCATTAATGCTGAGCGTATCGATCAGTGGGCCGCCCCATTTGTGGATGCGTGCCTGCAGGGCACCGGTGTCGACCATGAAAGTCGTTTCGCTCCGCTGAACCCGGACCTCGCGGTCGCTGGCCTCGGCTACTTCGCCGCGGGAAATTTTCAACTCTTCACCCGCATCGGGCCCGGCAACGGTGGCGAATCCGGTCCATTTGAGGGTTCCATCCGGCCAGTAGGCCATTGGCCAGCTTTGCAGCGGCAGGCTTTCGCCCGACGCACTCTGCAGGCTGAAGGATTCATCCGGCTGAACCTCGCCACGGGGCCAGGGAACGCCCCAGCTGATGCCAGTCGCCTGGCTCGGAGGGGCATCGTCGATCCAGCGGACCGGGACTTCATTGTCGGCCGCCGCCAAGGGTACCGGAGCGTTGAAAACAAAAGCTGCCAAAGCGCAGCACAACAGGGTAGGGAGGAGTCGCTTCATCAAGGGATGAGTTTTATGACTCCCTATGTATTCCGCAAAATAAAAAACCCGATTCCGCAGGGGAATCGGGTTTTTAAAGTGGCACGCGGCAAGGGAGTCGAACCCCTAACCTCCTGATCCGTAGTCAGGTGCTCTATCCAATTGAGCTAGCCGCGCATTCCAAATAGAAGAAGGAAAGTTTTATCGTTTCAGAAATAAATTCCTGAAAGAAGTGCGACATAAAGGCAAAGGCAGTTCCCTCTGGCAAGAGTTTTTTGACGAAAGCCCGCAAAATAATTTTTTCCAGAAAAGACTTGATTCTAATGCTCCAATTCCCACTATCCCCACCTTCATCGTTCATCGATGAACCAAATTTCTTAGTTGCAGGGTGGAGCAGTCCGGTAGCTCGTCAGGCTCATAACCTGAAGGTCGGCGGTTCAAATCCGTCCCCTGCACCCAATGAGGGCTCGATTCCGCAAGGACTCGGGCCCTCGCCATGTACGGTGGGCCGGTATTCGGTGGGCGGTGGGCGGTGGACGGTGGAATGGTGGAATGATGGAATGATGGAACGTTGGAGCCCGGCCTTTAGGGCTTGTCGATAAATTCGCAGCTTCGGCTGTCTGCAATGATATCAAGGGTATACTGACACTCCTGTCGGCCCGCAAAAAGCCCACCTGCGCGAACGTGCGGCTTCAAGTGTTTGTTGCTATTTCTCCTTATCGTTGAAAACGCAATAAATCAACAGGCCCTTTAGGCCGAACTGCCGGGCCTGAGCTGCCGCTCTTCCGCCGATGCGTGGCCTTCCAAGCTAAAAGCTTGCGCTCCCACAGCCCACAGCCCACAGCCCACAGCTCCCAAGCTCCTCTCTTAATGAAATATTTACTCCCTTTAAGCGGTTTTAGCTTCAGTAATTGCAGGAAAGACCCTATCTTATAGTGCGAGACAAAGGTTTAGTTTTATCAAATGCTGCCGTTGTTATCGTTTATTGGAATGGCGTCGCTGAACAGTTCACTGCTTTTTGATAAGCATCCGCATCCTATGTTGGTGTATGATCTGGATTCTTTGCGGCTGCTTGCGGTGAATGAGGCCATGGTCAGGGATTATGGCTATACGGAGGCGGAGTTGCTGGAGTTGACGATTTCGGACCTGCATTTCCCGGAGGACCTGCCGGCTTTGGAGGCCAATGTGAGCGCTGTAACGGAGGGCATTGATAAGGCGGGAATCTGGCGGCACCTGTGCAAGGATGGCCGCATTCGGCATGCTGAAATTGTATCCGAGGTGATTGATTTTGAGGGTAGACGCAGTGAGTTGGTGGTAGCCATTGACCGCACCGGGCAGGTAGAGTCTCGCCTGCGGCTTCAAGCTCAACAGTCGCTTTTGGAAGTAGCTTCCAGACTGGGGCGGATTGGCGCCTGGGCGGTTGATCTGCCTCAGGTCAAACACCAATGGACGGATGAAGCACGGGAGATTCACGGAGTCGGTCCTGATTTTCAGCCGGATCTGGAGACGCTGATTGAATTCTATGTGCCGGAGCAGCGCGAAAAGGTGCGGCGGGTCTTCACCGCAGTGGGGCAAACAGGCAGGGGCTTCGAAGAAGAGTTTCAGATGCGTCGTCCCGATGGTGCGTTGATTTGGGTGCGGGTTATCGCCGATGCGGTGAAAAATGACGATGGAGAGGTCATTCGCATCAATGGGGCCATTCAGGATATTACCAGGCAACGCCTCGAACGTGTGCAGTTAAAGCTGCTGGCTGAGGCGCTGAATTCTGCAGCCGACCCAGTGATGATGACAAACGTCAATGGAGAGATCATCTGGATAAATCTGGCTTTCACTGAGTTGACGGGCTATCCGGAAGCGGAATCTCTGGGACGCACGCCCATCGAATTGCTTGATGCCGGTGAACACGACGAGGCCTTCCATCAGGCGGTCTGGGACCACATCAGGGCGGGCCAAATCTGGCAGGGCGAATTCATCAACCGGCGGAAGGACGGATCCCTCTATCCGGAGTTCAATACGATCACTCCGATCCGGGACGAGGATGGCGTCATCCGTCATTTTTTTGCGATTAAACGCGACCTGACAGCAGACAAGCGTCGCGAAGAGTTTGAGCTGCGGGCGCAGCGCATGCAAAGCATCGGGACTTTGGCCGGTGGCATTGCGCATGACCTGAACAATCTGATGGCTCCAATCATGATGGGCACTGGCTTGTTAAAGGAGTTGAATCCCAATCCGCAGGCGGCTCAGATCCTGAGCGAGATCGAACGCAATATCCGACGCTCTTCGGATCTGGTTAAGCAGGTGCTGACATTTGCCAGAGGGACCTCAGGCGCACGCAATAAGGTCTCGCTTCACATTCTGGTTCAGGACCTTCGATTGATCATTGCCAGCACCTTCCCCAAAGATATTGAGTTCGTCGTAGAGGGCCTGGAAGACATTCCTGAGATTACCGGGGATGCGACTCAGATTCACCAAGTCTTGATCAACCTCTGTGTTAATGCGAGGGATGCGATGCGGCAGGGTGGTGAGCTGACGATACGTTTTTCACTGCGCAGTGTGGATGCCTTGTATGTCGCCGGTAATCCAGAAGCAAAAGAGGGCGAGTATGTTCGGATCGATGTCTGCGACACGGGCGAGGGAATGTCAAAGGCGGTCAAAGCGCGGGTCTTCGAACCGTTCTACACAACCAAAGCCTTTGGTGAAGGGACAGGGCTTGGCCTATCGACAGCGATCGGAATAGTCCGGAGTCATGATGGTTTCATTACGGTTTACAGCGAGCCTGGGAAAGGGTCCGAGTTTCAAGTATATTTTCCGCTTTTTGCCGGCCCGGATGATGTGACCGAAGATGTAGGGGCTTCAGTCTCCGAGGAGTCTGTTGTCCGTGGCAGTGGCCAATGCATTCTCGTGGTCGACGATGAAGAGGGCATCCTGAATACCACTGCGATGACCTTAGAGGCCTTTGGCTACAAAGTGATTACGGCCGCTGATGGCATCGAAGCCTTGGCTGTGTATGCGAAATCGATGGGCTCTATTGACCTGGTCATTACGGACCTGATGATGCCCAATATGGACGGGCCAACGCTGATTGCAGCCATTCAGCGCATCGATCCGGAATTGCCGATCATCGCTGCCAGCGGTTTGGAGGCGAATGGACGCTATTTGAAAGCGACCCAGCTGGGGATTCGGAACTTCGTCAGCAAACCCTGTTCAACACAGGAACTCCTGAGCGTGGTGGCGCGGGTGTTGGATTTGTAGAGGCGCTGGCCGCTGTTAGATCCAGCGCGTCTGGTCCGCCTGTGAGCGGGGATCTGTCAGACCTATGACGCCGTAGGCTTTGGGCGTCAGCACACGACCCTGGGGGGTGCGTTGGATGTAGCCTTCCTGGATCAGGAAAGGCTCGTGAACTTCCTCCAGAGTGTGCTGCTCTTCACCTACGGCGACGGCAATGGTGCTGAGCCCGACGGGACCGCCACGGTAATTCTCGGCAACAATGCGCAGAATGCGTTTGTCCATCTCGTCGAGGCCGTTGGCGTCGATGGCGAGCAGTTCCAGGGCATCGGCGGCGACTTTTTTGTTGATGCGACCGTCGGCACGCTGCTCCGCGTAGTCGCGGACAAAAAGAATCAGGTTGTTGGCGATGCGCGGGGTGCCGCGGGCACGGCCTGCAATTTCGCGTGCGCCGCTGAGGTCGATTTCGACGCTCAACAGTTTGCAGCTGCGCTGAATAATGGAGACCAGGTCCTCGCGCTGATAGTAATCCAGGCGGGTTTGCAGGGTGAATCGACTGCGCAAGGGTGCGGTCAGCAAGCCGGTGCGGGTTGTTGCCCCGACCAGGGTGAAACGTTGAATCTCGAGCCGCACACTGCGTGCGTTGGGGCCCTGGTCGAGCAGGATGTCGATGTGGAAGTCCTCCATCGCACTGTACAGGTATTCCTCAACCGTTTTTGGGATCCGGTGGATCTCATCGATAAATAGAATATCGCCCCGCTCCAGGTTGGTCAGCATGCCGGCCAGGTCTCCAGGCCGCTCGATCACGGGGCCGGAGGTGACCCGCACGTTGGTTTCCATGGCATTGCCAAGGATGTGCGCCAGAGTCGTCTTGCCGAGGCCTGGAGGGCCGCTGAGTAGCACGTGGTTGAGCACATCCCCGCGCTTGCGCGCGGCACCGGTCATGACCTGCAGTCGTTCGATCGTGCGCGGTTGTCCGGTGAAATCTCTGAAATCCAGAGGCCGCAGCTGGGCATCGACCTTTTCGTCGCGGTGCAAGGCTTCCTGAAGGTATTCGTTGCCGGTGTTTTCCATCGCAGGTTCAGCTGAAGGTTCCCTTATTCCAACAAATCACTGGGCAGGGCGGAGTCCGGCAGGCGTTCGATCTGTGCGCCGAGGCTCTGCAACTTTTCTTCCAGCTTTTCATAGCCGCGATCCAGGTGGTAAATACGCTGAATCCATGTTTCACCCTCGGCGGCGAGTCCAGCCAACACCAGAGCCGCGCTGGCGCGCAGATCGGAGGCCATGACCGGTGCCCCCGAAAGTCGGTTGGTGCCGTTGACTACTGCACTTGGCCCCTCCATCGCAATCTGGGCGCCCATGCGCAGCAATTCCGGAACGTGCATGAATCGATTTGGGTAGATGCGCTCGGTCAAAATGCTCAGGCCGGGCGTCAGGGTCATCACCGCCAGCATCTGTGCCTGCAGGTCGGTGGGAAAGCCCGGGTGGGGCAGGGTGATGACTTCGACGGGTTTGCGGTCGGGTGCCGGGTGGACCGTTATCCGGCGCTGGTCCGGCTCAATGGTGCAAGGCATCCGGGCCTCTTCCATCTTCGCCAGCAGGGCGCGGATATGGCCCGGGACAACTCCCTCAACCGTGACCTCGCTATCGGTGATCACCGCCGCCAGCATGAGCGTGCCTGCCTCAATGCGGTCCGGCGGCACGGAGTGTTTGCAACCATGCAAGCGGTCGACGCCTTCGATTTTTAAATAGTGGCTGCCAATGCCCTTGATCCGTGCGCCCATGCGCTCGAGCATGTGGCAGAGGTCGACGATTTCGGGTTCACAGGCTGCGCTCTCAATGCGGGTGATGCCCGGGGCCAGCACAGCCGCCATGATCATGTTGGCTGTTCCGGTGACCGTTGAGCCCTGGCGTCCGCCGAGGTAAAGGTAGTTTCCCTTGAGGCCGCTGGCATCGACATGGACGTAGCCCTTGCTGACTTCGACCTTTGCGCCCAGCTGTTCGACGCCTTTCAGGTGCAGGTCGATTGGACGGGGCCCGATCACACAGCCTCCGGGCAGCGAGATATGGGCTTCCCGCAGACGCCCCACCAGCGGTCCCAGCAGGCAGATTGAGGCCCGCATTTTGCGCACCAGCTCGTAGGGGGCGGTGGAGTCGATGGACTTGGCTTCGATGCGCCATGTATGCGCGTCCAGTTGCTCGACGCTGGCGCCCATGTAGCGAAGGATTTCCGCCATGAAACGGACATCGGACAGGTCCGGAACGTTTTCAATGGTGCAGGCTTCGTCAGTGAGCAGGGTTGCGGCTAAAATGGGCAGGGCGGCGTTTTTGGCGCCGCTAACCCTTACGGTTCCGGAGAGCGGCTGGCCTCCTTGAATTCGAATGACATCCATGGATCAGGAAGGATTTTCCGGGTTGGATTGGCCGCGGTTTCGGCGGTTTCGGCGCTTGCGCGGGGGACGGTTGGCAGATGCGTCTGGACTCTTGTTGTTGTCCTTGTTCTCCGGGTTTGCGGCGTTTTGCGGAGCGTTGTCTTTGTCCGAGCGGGAGCGTTTGCGGGGCCGGTTACGGTTGTTGCCTTTGTCGCCGGACTGCTGTTCGCCCTGTGGCGCTCCACCGCCACCGTTGTTGTTCGGGCCGTTGTCGCCTTTAGACCGGCGGCGGCGGCGTTTGCGCTGCCCGGATCCCTGGCCTTTTTCGGCTTGGGCAGCCTGGGACTTGGCCGGTGTTGCTTTGCCGTCCTTGCCGCGCCGACGGTTATTGTTACCGGGTCCCTGATCGTTGCGTTTGCCCCGATCCGCCTTGCCGCGTTTGGGTTTGGAGGATTTGAACCATTGGCTGAGTTTGCGTTTGAAGCGCTCCAGTGCGCGTTTTATCCGGCTTCCAAGCGGCGGGCGGTTTTCGCGGTCGGCCTGCTTGAACTCCTTCTCCATCTGGCGGATGTCCACCGGCTCGATATCGGTTTTCGGGACCTTGGGAACCTTGGTGGTGGCAGTGCGGGTTCGGCGCGCACTGTTGGGTGTGTATTCGACCGGTTGCAGGGAGTGCGGAGCGATCGGGCTCATGCGGACGGAACCGTCCGGATGGCGGGATTGGTAGTTCTCAAGGTTTTCGAATTCAGGCATGGCGCAAAGAGGGTCGGTTCTTCTTGATCTAGGGTCCAATTCAGCAGCGCAGCAAGGATATTTATGATTGCCTTGGAATTGGCGAGGCCGTAACTGGTGATCATGGATAAGCTTGAGGAGATTTTTCGCCTGCAGAATGCACTCAATGAACGCATCGGTGTTCGCCTTGACGACCTCTCGGAGGAGGAGAAAACCAAGTGGGTGCTGAATTACAGTCGTGCGATGCAGCAGGAAATGGCTGAATTGATCGATTCCGTTCCCTGGAAGTGGTGGGCGAAGTATCAGAATTTCGACGAGCAGAATGCCAAGGTTGAAGTGGTGGACCTATTCCACTTCCTGGTCTCCCTGGCCCAGGTTCTAGGCATGACGCCGGACGATGTTTATCAGGCCTACCTGAAAAAGAACGAAGTGAACCACAAACGGCAGGAGTCCGGCTACGCCAAAAAAGACGAGGCGGACAGCCGCCACATCTAAGGAGAGCCCCCATGTTTCAGCCCCCGTTGCACGAATCCGTAGCCCTGCTCGAGCAACACTCCAGCGGCATTATTGCCGTCGATAAGCCTTCAGGCATTCGGTCACACCCGAACCGGAAGCATGCGGATGAGGGGGCTTTGCTGCAGGTGCCCTACGACTACGATCTGGAGTGCTTCTCCGGCGAGGGACAGCGCTGGTATTTGTGCAATCGCCTGGACGCTCCGACTTCGGGCGTTCTGGTTCTTGTGGCGGATCCGGGCCTCGCCGCAGTGGTGAAAAAGTGCTTTCAGGATCGCAAGGTGGACAAACTATACCGAGCCCTGCTGCGCGGCCGTGTGCGCCGACCAAAGGAAACCTGGCGCGACCGCCTGCGCACCCGCCGCACCCCCCAGGGCCTGCGCACTATGGTTTCCAGCGACGGCGATCCGGCAGTCACCGAAATGGTCCTGGATCGATACTCCGAATCCGCTCCCTACGCCAGCCACGTTGCCCTCCGCCCGAAAACCGGCCGCACCCACCAGCTGCGAGTCCAGGCCGCAGAGCGCCGCACCCCAATCGTCGGCGACGCCACCTACGGCGATTTCCGCTTCAACCGCAGCTGGGCCCGCAGCACCGGCAACAAGCGCCTCTACCTCCACAGCGAACACGTCGCCTTTGAAGTCGAATGGCAGGGCCGGCGTATTCAATTCAGCGCCGAAGCCCCGGCTCCGTTTTGAGTAAAGTAGCCCCACCGATTCACCAAAGAATTTGAACCTGCAGGCATTCTCCCCTAACTTGCGGCTTATGAAATCATTGAGCTTTAAAAATGGAGATGCACTTCCGGTAATTGGACTCGGCACTTGGAAGGCCAAGCCAGGCGAAGTTGGGGAGGCCCTGCTCGAAGCTTTGGAGCTGGGTTACCGGCACATCGACTGCGCTGCCATCTATAAGAATGAAAAGGAAATCGGCATGGCCTTAAGACAGGCTTTCAAGGCGGGAATTGTGCAACGGGAAGAGCTCTTCATTACCTCCAAACTGTGGAACAGTGCCCACCTGCCGGAAGATGTGGCTCCGTCCTGTGAGCGGACACTGAAGGATCTGCAGCTGGATTATCTGGACCTTTACCTCATGCACTGGCCTGTGGCTCTGCGGCCGGAAATTGGTTTGGATTTCCCAGAGAAACCGGAGGATTTTCTGAGTCCGGATGAGGCGCCCATTGCGTCGACCTGGCAGGCCATGGAGAAGCTGGTCGATGAAGGCAAATGCCGTCACATCGGCGTATCCAATTTTAATCAGTCCTCGATTGAGTCTCTGCTGCGGGGCTGTCGCATCCGCCCGGAGGTTAATCAGATTGAGCTGCACCCCTATCTGCCGCAGAAGGAGCTGGTGAAATTCTGTCAGTCGGAAAGCATTCTACTGACCGCGTATTCACCGTTGGGCTCCCGCGACCGGGGCTCCCGCAAGGACAGCGAGCCGAATCTGTTTGAGCTGGAAGCCGTTCGGGAAATCGCCGAAGCCCATGGCAAAAGCCCGGCGCAGATTCTGCTCGCCTGGCACGTCAACCGCGGCGTCAGCGCGATTCCCAAGTCGACCAATAAGGACCGGCTGTGGCAGAACCTGCAAGCCGCGGAGATTGAACTTTCAGATCAGGAAATGACCCTCCTGTCTGAGGTCCGCGAGCACCATCGATACATCGGCGGCGACGTATGGGGCATGTCCGGCTCGCCGTATTCGCTGGATAAATTGTGGGGTCGTTGAATAAGCTTGGCGAAGGCCTGCACTCTATGGATTGGGCTCGGTGAGCAAGCGTCCATAATCGCACCAGTGCGCATTCATGGTCGTGATTTTGTGCTGTAGCTGCTGCACGAGGTCTGGTCCTAATTGAGTGATGGCCTCTTCGTCGGAGTGCTGCGCCGTGTCGAGGGCGCGGCCTTCGCCGGTTTTCAGCAAGTCTATCAGCTCAACGCAATTGTCGATCTCTTCGCGGGCAATGCGCAGGAGGTCGTCTCGGTCCCAACTGCTGCGGGTACCGAGCACCGGGTTCGGATCGGGCAGGATGCCAGCGTTTTTGACGCGCTCCAATTGGGCTTGGTAGGAAACGGCATTGCGCGTGTTGATCAACAGGCAGCGAAGGATCTTTAACCGTCGCTCCAGTTCTTTTTGGCCCGTCTCAGCGGCGAGGGCCAGGGCTTCCCTAAGGCGGAGGAAGATTTGTTCCACCGTCTGTTCGACCAGCATGCGTGCGCCCCAGCCCTCGAACATGCGCATGGCCTGGATGTCGATCAGGTTCAATGCCTGTTCGTCGCCCTTTGCCTGGAACAGGAAGTTTCGCCAATAGTAACTGTCAGCCTCTGACAGCTCTTCCGGGAAAGGCACGAAGGGACGGTTGATCCAGCGGGCGAGAATACAGCCCATACGGAGAACTGGGCCGAAGTCGAGCGGCTCGAGCAGCACTTCGACCTCGTCAACAATGTGCCACAGTTCGAGTAGCTTGTCGGCCTGCGCTTCACCAACCTGTTGGAGCGCAACTTCCCGCAGCAGCTGTAATTGTGCAATCCGGTCTCGCGGAGTCAGGCGGTCAAAGGCCTCGGCAATGGTGAAATTCAGCTCATTGTTGACTGCATCGTTGAAGGCAAGAACCTTGCGTCGGCCCGGGTGTTTGGTTGCTTGAACGAGCGTGCGCAAAAAGGCCATGGGACGTGGAATTCCGAGCACGGGATAGAAACAATTGCTCCACAGGTTTTCCATCCCAGTACCGTTCATAAAAGCCTTGCCTTCGGGGCCTTCATGATTGTTGACCGATAAGCCTGGAGGGAGTTTTCGGGCGATGGCTTTGGCGTCTAAAAAGGTTGGCCGCATCCAGCGTCGGGCAGGGATTTCAACGATATTGATTTCTATCGTCCGGCCCCGTTCCTGCGCGGCCGTTTGCAAATTAATGAGGAAGCCTGCAACCCGCTCGCTCATGTCTCTATGCTCGCAATGAGCCGGACCGTTGCGGCCCGGGTAGAGCGCGGGTGACCAGCAGAAGCCGGCACCGGAATCGGTTGTCACAAAGGAAAAGAGTTCCACTTCCGGGCAGCGCTTGAGCAATGCTTGAATCGACTCCCTATACATCTGCAGGACCTCAGGTCGGTCCGTACAGGGTGAAAAATGCGGCTGGCGGGAGCGGTTGCTTTGATCGACGCGTGGTCCGCGCAGGTGGGGATGGCTGCGGAAGAAGGGCTCCGGCAGCACCTGTGGCTCGTTGCAGAAGTAGTATGCCTTCATCCCCAGGCGTTGCAGCACTGTACATCGATCTTCAAGGATTTGAGCGATGCGTTCGGCATAGTCGAGATCGACATAGGCCTGCAGCAGCTTCGGTGGAAAGATTTTTAAAAGTCCCGGCTGGTGAATGAACCAGGCTGGGTAGGGATCGTTGCTTTGTTCCATCTGCCAGAAAGATTTCGGCAGGTCTTCGGTGATCAGCACATGGCTGGCGCCGATGGATTTTGCCCGTTCGGCTGCCTGCTCAAAGTCTTCGGCATCTGTCGGGTTAAGAGCGATGATTCGCGTTGTTGGGGACGGGGTATTCATTGTTTTGCTTCCAAGCGTATGAAATCGTAGGCGATATAGCGAGGCCAGTTGCCGGGGTGGTTGTGGGCATCCGTTCCGATGTCGGCTTCCCGGTCAAAACTCAGGCTCAGTTGATTACGGCCCTGTTTGAGAATGGCGGCATCGAAAGAAAATTCGCGTACCAGCAATTCTCCATAGGCGGCGGTCCGAATGTGTTGCAGACCGATATTGCCGGTAATCAATTCGCCAATCAGTTGCCCGTTCATGCGCAGGTCCAGGTGCGCGCTGCGGCCTCCGCAGACAATCGTTAAGACCATTTCGCCGGAGGGTCGTTCTTTTAGGTCGAAGGCAATTGTCCATGTTGTCGGGATATTCTCTCCCTGCACGCTCGCTGGTTGCAGGTAGTTCCAGTCTCGTGCTGGATCGCTGCGGCCAATGTCGAAGTTGACGTCGAAGGGGAAGGCATCCCGGTAGCGCAGATAGGTGTCCCATTGGTGAAAATTATTCCCATTATAGTATTCGCGTACGGTTCGGTCCGCCGTTCCCAGTTGCCAGACAAGGCGGCCGTGTGAGCGTGGCTCGAGTATGCAGTTCTGCAGCTCCAGGACGTTGCCTGCGGTTACGGTCAGCTCATCTTTGCGAAATTCGCCATAAACACCTTCTTTCCACACAAAGAGGCTGTAGGTGTCGGCGTAAACATCAGGTATATGAAAGCTGCCATCTTCTGCGACCCTGGTGGAGTAGTGATACTTTCCGACATCCCGATACCACTCGCCGAATTCGATACCTGCGGGGATTTCCTCGTGGGGCTGGGCGAGGATTACCCACGCACCTTCCGGATCGGTTCCATCGCTGATTTGAACCTGACCTTTGACCTCTCCGCGCATATGGAAATCCTTGCGATTGATCCATTCATAAGGCCATCTTTTCTCCTCAATCGCTGCTTGATGTTTGGCGTCTTCCCACATGGCCTCCGTGTTGTCTCCCTGATTAAAGTAGAGGAACATTGGGCCATATATTTTTTCCCAATCCGCTGTTATCCTGGGGGCTACCGGATTGTAGTATTTGTCTTCAAGGTTCATCACAAACATGTTGTGGTTGACGCTGGTGTTGCGGATATTTGGCATGGCACCTCCGAAAAACTCCATGCTTGGGAGTATCAGCCAGACGCCGCCCTCATCTCCGGTCATACCGAAGACGGAGCTTTCGAGATCGTAATTGGTCCACTCATGTTTGGCATCCACCTCGCCATCGGGCATCCGGTAAGAAGCCTGATAGATGTCAGGGTAGCCCGAGAAGTTGGGCTCATCGGTGAATCGCACCGGTCCTTTGAGTTGATCATGCAGCACGACGGTGTCGAACATGCCCCAGGTCGGCGCCACCAGCAGGCGAATCATGCCGGTCGAGTCTTCGCTGTTGGTTGCAGTGCTGCCTTCGAGTAAACGTCCGGTTGTGTTACGGGCGGTGAAATAGACGTAGAATCCACTGTCTCCACGGCGTAGCACGTAATGCAGTTGCCATTCCAATGGATAGTCGCCGCCGCCGGGATAGCGAAAAATAACTTCGGCATGATCGTCGTCGACGTCGCCCATTTCCCATTCGAGGTTTTTATTCAATGCAGAGCCGCGGATTTTCTGGAACCAGACGCGCTCAATGATGTTTCGGGCTTGAGTGTATCGAAACGAAAACACCTTGTAGAGCCATTCAGAGTCCAAAAGGTTTTCGCCACCGGGGAAGCGGACATCCTTTGGGCCGGGGTCTTGTCCTTCGGTGTCGAAAACAAGCTCGATCAAACCGTTACTCAGCCTCAATTCAGAGCCCTGTCGTTCGACCCGCAGCGCGTCATCGCCGACCACTGGCCGAGGTGGAGCAGAGCTGTGGCCTGCTGCTGCGCGCACATACCAGGGTTCATCGGGGCCAAGCTTTGCAAGAGCATCGGCTCCATCCGGCCCCAGCTTGCGCAGGAGCACCGCTGCCCGACTGCGGGCCTGTGGGTTGTTGGATTGCAGTGTTCGGCGCAAAGCCGGAACGGCTGTCGGGCCTGCCTGCTCAAGCCGGTCCATGGCGCGGTTCAGTAAGTGGCGGTGAATTTCACCCGCTTGCAGGTCGAGGGCGATCACCCAGTCTTCGGGGGCCAGTACGCTTTCGTCCGTCCACCAGACCGCCCGCAGCGCCGAGGCTCGGAGTCGGGTGTCTGCGGAAGTATCCCGGAGCACTATCAGGGTTTCGGGAAGGGCCCTGCGCGCAGAGGGACCCATTTCGCTCAGGCACCTTAAAACCGCTTGTCGGTGGGCGTCATTCGGGGCATTTCTCAATTCTTGCGCCAGGTGGGCTGCCACCTCCGCAGGGCTCCGGTCGAGCCGGGCAAGACCGGAGAGTGCTTGTTCGCGAACATAGTAGAGGTCGTCCAACAAGGCTTGCTCGAATACATTCTGGATCCAACCGCGTTGCTGCTCAATCTTCAGACCTGCAACAACGTGAACGACTGCCAGGCGCTTGCGCGGATCCTCGGCACGCAGTGCTGTTTCCAATATGGCATGCAGTGTGGCCAGCTCATCCGGCTCAACACGACCCGAAATCGCTGTCAATGCTTGCCGGGCTGCACTGCGGACAGCTTCAGAACCCTCGCTAGGCGGGTTGATATAGGCGTCGTTTTCATCGATTGCCCGCGGGTTGAAGCCCTCCCTTGCGGCACCGTCGGCTATGGCTTCAAGGAGAGGCTGTATGGAATCCATAGTTCCGATCCGCTGAAGTTGTTCGATTGCCTGAAACCGTCGGGTCCATGCCAGGTTCGCGTTTGCAGCGCTGGCTTCGAGTGCTTCCCGGTTTTTTGCTTCGAGCTTCTCCATGGGCTTCAATTCAAATTCGCTGAGGTGGACCGCTCCCTTGTCAAAGCCCGGCATGAAGTGTCCGAGGTGAATGCGCAGAGACTTCATTGACGGGAACGTGTAGAGGTTTTTCAGTTCCCAATGGATCGTATTCCATCCGGCTTCAATTGCGGGCTTTTGCCATCGGGGATTGTCGCCATTGACCACCAGGCGGACATCATTGCGACCGAAAAAGTAACCCGTCAGCTCTTCCGGCACGTATAATTGGAATTGGATTGCTTCAACTTTAGCAAGGTCGACTGGCTCGTCAAAGACCACATCAACAGCAGCCGCAGTTTCGAGCGAGCCCCCGCGGTCTTGAATGCTTAGTTTCCATTCAGGGCTTCTGTCGATGGTTGATGCGCGATCGAAGGGGCCCTCGACCGATACCTGTGTCCCCATCGGTTCAAGTGAGAAACCGGACTTAACTCCAGCTGCCGAGACGACGAGCGTCGCCCAAGCCATTGCGCCGAACATCAGGCAACGAAAGAGAGGGCGGTTATACCGGCAGCTAATAGATTCAGTTTTTAGTGCCCGCTTGTCGTTGCCTTCGAGGGGATGATTTCGATGTGAAGTGTCCGTCTTGACGACGGTCTCCAGGGTCAAAATTGGAAATCTTGATTCCATTGATGAAGGGGTTTTTTGCGGTTATCCGACGCCTCCAGGTATGGGGTGTTGTGGCGAAGGTTCTCTTAAAAGCGCGGCAGAAATCACTTGAATTGGGAAAGCCACAGCGGCGGGCGATTTCGTCGAGAGTGTCGGTTGTCTGGTTGAGTAGCTTGCAGGCACGCTCCATGCGCAGCCTTTGAAAGTAATCGTTTGGGCTGCAGTGCTTGATCTGATGAAAGTGTCGCCGAAGGTGGCTCGTGGATATGTTGACTGCCGAAGCCACGGTTTCAATCGTGGGTGCCTTGCGCATGTTTTCAAGATACCAGCCAATCGCATCTTCTACGCGCTGGTAGGCGACGTCTTCCAGTGTTGCGATGGTTTCCATCGGGCGGTCCCGCAATGCAATCAATGACAAGTTAATCAATGCGCGGTGGAAGATCAGATTGCTCAGTTGATTTGGATTCAACATGTGTTCCTGAACCTCCTTTTCGATCCGGCTGAGGGTCTCCACATCCTCATCGGACAATGGAACTTCCAGACGTCCGTTCGGATCGATCTGCGACCTCAGCGTGTCGGGGATGAAGGCGAAGTGAAACAGAATGCGCTCCCAGCCTGCATCTTCACCCGTCCAGCCGTAGTTGGTTGCAGGCGACATGATCCACAGCGTTCGTTCTCTCAGTTGGGGCTTTTCTCCAAGGCTGTGAGTCGGTGCACACTTGCCTTTGATGACTGCGTAGAATTCCCAGTTGAGGCGTTTGGTGGGGATTGAGTTGGTGAGGAAATTGCGGGTAACGTGTCCAGAGCGTGAGTATCGGAGCATTGTTCAGGTAGTATGCTGAGGGTTTGAATATATGCAATTCCATTCATGAGATATGGTTGTAATTGCATATATTCTAGTTGAATTTGCACCCGTAATTTATCGAATTTCCGTGCAAGCCGCGGATGGGCCTCGGGACTACCTAATATTCGATCATGGGTAGGGCGCTCTCGCCGAGGGCGCCGCGATTAGTCAGTGGATCCCGTCTTCGGCCAGCGGCTGTCTCGGCGAGACGGCCCCACCGGTCCCTTTCGGAATTGCATCTCCCATACTTGTTGCTCTAGACTTCGGCATGTTTCGCTCGGGATGGATAGGACGAGTGGGTCTAATGTCAAAAAGGCCTGTGAAGTTGGAAACGCGCTGGTATTTGCTCTGTGGATTGATGTTCGCGGCGATGCCGGCTTTGGTCAGCGGGGAAGGAGGGACTGGATCCGAAGCAGAAGGTTGGCGCAGTGAGCTCTATCCGATGGACTGGACACCGCCAGGTGAGGAACTGAACTTTTATGAGGATAAAATCATTCAGGATTTTTCCCGTTCAGGTTATCGGGGAGGATTGCGGATGATTCCTTCTATTGAGGGACCGGTCTTTCAAGTCACGGATGCTCCCTTTCGAGCCGATGTGGGCGGTGAAGAGGACAGCACCACTGCCATTCAAGCGGCGATTGATGCTGCGGCTTCGGCGGGGGGTGGGGTGATCTACCTTCCGGCTGGAACCTATCGGGTCGCTCCACAGGAAGGGCAGCGGGCAGCTCTGACTATTCGGGATTCAGGAGTGGTGCTGCGTGGTGCTGGCAGGGATCAGACTTTCATTGTGAATACATCTTATCAGATGCGTTCGCGGGAAGTGATTCGGGTGGAAGGTCCTGAGCAGGAGAGCTTTTTTGTGGATCGCGAGCCGACCGTGCCGATTCGCCGGGACCTCATGGGGCCGACGCGGTCGATTCCGGTCGTCGACACGGCAGCCTTTTCTGTTGGTGATCGGGTGGTGCTGCGCACCGACACCACCGAGGAATGGGTTGCCGAGCACAATGAACCCGACTGGAGTGGCCATACCCAGCTGATGTCCGGATTGGCTTACCCGCGGCGCGTGGTGGCGATCGACGAAGAGGCTCGGCGGCTGGAGGTGGATGTGCCGATTCGCTACGCCATGAAAACCCGCGACAATGCCCGCGTCCATCTGGCGGTCGACGCCGTGATGGAAGTCGGCCTGGAGCACTTTTCGATCGGCAACGTGCAACACCCCGGTGAGGGATGGGAGAATCCGGATTATACCGATCCCGACAAAGCCGCCTACGATGTGCACCACGCCTTCCTTATTGCCTTCGATGGTGCGGAAAATTGCTGGGTTGACCGTGTTTCATCGTTTCGACCGGAAAGCAACAGTCTGGCGGTTCACACCTTGAGCAATGGAATTTTCCTCCACCACAGTCGCTTCATCACCTTGAGCAATGTCGAGATGCAGCGCGTCCAGTACGGCGGTTGGGGCGGAAATGGCTACACCTACCGGATTCAGGATTCGGCAGATAATTTGATCATCGAGTCGCTGGCTGCCTACAACCGGCACGGCTTCGTCTTTTCCCACATGGCCACCACCGGAAATGTCATCCACCGCAGCCTTGACCGGCAAAGCGGCATTGCAGCTTCAGGCACTGCCGACAGTTCGGGCAGCGATCACCACATGCGCTTCAGTCATTCAAACCTCGTCGATCAAAGCACCGTCGAAAACAGCTTCTTTGACGCCCGTTACCGCCCCTATGGCAGCATCCCCCGTCACAACATCAGCGCCGCCCACAGCGTCTTCTGGAACATCCGCGGCAAGGGGAGTAAATACACGGACATCATCCGCACCCAACAAGCCCGCTATGGCTATGCAATCGGCACCAGCGGCGAGGTCTATAACGTCTACACCCTTGGCAACCTTCCCCAAACCGATCCGATTGACCACGTCGAAGGCGTCGGCAAAGGCGAGACCTTGGAGCCGCAGTCACTCTATCTGGATCAGTTGCAGCGTAGCATCGACCCCGAAAAATGGTAGGGCGGTTTCGCCGAAACCGCCGCGGATTAGTCAGTGATACCCGCCTTCGGCCAGCGGCCGTCTCGGCGAGACTGCCCTACCACTTTCGGCATTGCTTTTCTCACAAATGATGTTTTAGCCTCCGGCATGTTTTGCTTGGGATGGATAGGATGGTCAAAGGCTTGCTGAATGTCTCTTAGTTTCTATCACGAATTGGAAGCCTTTGAGGTTTTTGAAGAGTTGGTTGAGGATGCTCACTACCAATCCGTTCCAGAGGATTGGAGTCTGGTTGTTACCGATGTAGTCGGCTCGACGAAAGCGATTTCAGCAGGACGATACCGGGATGTGAATACAGTTGGGGCGGCTTCTATTGTCGTAGCGAAAAACGCAATAAACCGGGTGGACTTTCCGTTTGTTTTTGGCGGTGATGGCGCATTAATGCTTTTGCCGCCGGAGCACTTTTCTGCCGTGCTGGAGCAGCTGATGGCTTTGCGCCAGTTGGCCTCCGAACAGTTTGGCCTTGGCCTGAGGGTGGGGGCGGTGCCCGTTGCGCAGTTGCATGCGGCCGGGCATGATGTCAAGTTAGGCAAATACCAGGTGACGAAAGAGTTGTGCTTTGCCGTGTTTCAAGGGAGCGGCTTCACGGCGGCCGAAGACTGGGTCAAAAATAGGTCAGCGGAATACGCCTGCACCGAAACGCCTGGATCCAAATCGAACGCAAATCTGGGCGGACTTTCCTGTCGCTGGCAGGCCGTTAGGGCCAAACGTGGGCGCATTGTTTCCCTGATTGCGTTGTCGCGCAACCAACGCAAGGACACCCTCGATCGCCTGTTAGCAACCTTGAGGGAGGTCTTTCCAGAGGGGATCGATAAACACAATCCCATCGATTGGGGTCACATGGCCTACAAGACTGTAGGCGAATGCTATCGCGACGAAAAACGCTACCATGCCAGCAGTTTTTGCGGTCCATTTTTCCTGCGCTTCATGGAGATCCTGATCGCTGTCTGGGCTTTCCGGTATTGGAAGCCCGTATTCTTTTTCAGCCCCAGGGCCTATGCGCAGTCCCTTTCCAGCCACAACGACTTTCGCAAGTTTGACGGCACTTTGCGCATGACCCTCGACTGCCACCCGGATCAGGTCGAAGCCGTGCGCCGAGCTCTGGATGAATTCTCAGCAGACGGTGAAATCCACTACGGCCTGCACGGGTCCGACACCGCCCTCATGACCTGCTTCGTCGACGGCCTTGGCCAGGGCCAGCACTTTCACTTCGTCGATGCCGAAGCAGGCGGCTACGCCGCAGCCGCAGTTGAATTGAAGCGAAAAATAAGTTCTTCAGCTTTCTGAGGTGGCGGTTGGTAGGGCCCGTCTTCGTTGCACTACGCCGTGGCAAGGCCCGTCTTCGTTGCACTACGCCGTGGCAAGGCCCGTCTCCGTTTCACTTCGCCGTGACGAGGTAGGGCCCGTCTCGCCGAGACGGCCGCTGGCCGAAGGCGGGAACCACAGACTAATCACCGGCGGTTTCGGCGAAACCTCCCCACCTTTGGCTTGTCAGATCAAACACGGTCAGGTCCCCCCTCAGCCCCTCAGCCCCTCAGCCCACCACTCCACCATTCCAAGCATCTACCTTACCCCACCTGCACGCAGTCGATCTTGAGTAGCTTGGCCAGCTTCTTAAGGACCCCAGCCTGGTGGCCGGTGCCGATGGCGCAGTGGTGGGCGGGGCCGGCTTCGGACCATTGCTGGAGGAAGTCGCGGGCGCTGATGTTGAACTTGTAGCGGGAATTGGTGTTGCCGATTTGTAGGATGGGGCCTTCGACGGATTCGGCCTCGGCGATGAGGAAGTTGAGGCTGCCGTCGCCTTTCTGGACAACGGACAGCAGGGTCGCGGGGCCGTGGGCGACGGTCATCTGGATCGACAGGCCCTTGCCGGGTTTACCGTGGTAGACAGGGAGGGGAACCAGACCGACTTTACCCTGGGCGATGGCAAAGTGGGCGGGGCCGTCGTGGCCGAGGTAGACAACGTCGTCCTTGAAATCACCGAGGTAGAGTTCGGAAAAGGATCCGCCACAGCCAAGCAGGTCCATGATCTTCATGGCCTGCACGTTCTTGATTTCGCATTCGCCGGCGACGGGAACATTGCGGCCGGTGAGCAGGGTGTTGCCGGCGATGACGGAGGTAACGATGTTTTCGTAGGCATTGCCGGAACTGCCTTCGTAATAATAGGCGAGCGAACCGAGCTGATTGTTGCGCACCAGCGCGTCGAGGGCCACGGAGGTTCGGGCGGCGCGTTCGATTTCACTGCTTTCACAGTCCGGGGAAACCTCAAAGGCATCGCTGAATTCAGCGATCTTCGCCTTAATCTGCTCTTCGCTGGCCGCCTCGCGGGCGTCGACCAGTTCACACATTTCAAGCAGTTCAAAATGGTTGCCGAAGACCGCCGTCTGCTGGGTCATGTCGCTGTAAACATCGAGCATGCCGCAGTAGTAGTGGCCCAGCACGCCGACCCGGTTCTGTGACATGGCCTGCTTCACATTGGCCGCGCGGATCCAGTCGCGGATTTCAGCCCAGGCAACTTTGTCGTCGAGAAAGCCCGTGACCAGATGAAAATCAATGCCGCAGCGGTTGAATACGCTGGCGATTTCCGGCGCGCAGCAGGCTTGGCAATTCTCCAGCCAGGCTCCGGTCATCTTGCCGCGGTCGCCGAGGGCATTGAACTTTTCATAGTCCAGCTGGGCAACCGGCTGCAGGTTCAACACAATCACCGGCACATTGGCCTTTTGCACAATTGGAAGAACCGTCGACGACAGCGCGTAGGTCGTAATGAAAAGGAAAATGAGCTCCACTTCCTCGCGCCGGAAGGTGGACGCAGCCGCACTGGATTTCAGCGGGTTGTCGATAAGGCCCAGATCCACGACCTCGGCTCCGTTCTCTTCAATGCCCGCCTTGACCCGGGCCTGATAGCCCAGCAGGCGCTCTTTCAATCCATCGAATTGGTCCCAATAGGTATCCAGTCCGATGCCAAACAATCCAACTTTAAGGGGAGTAGCTTTTTTAGTCGACATGCGAAACTTTCTAAGGGCTTCCGCACTCAGCGCAATGGCATTTCTACCCGCATGGTTCAATCTGCATGAAGTGTGGCGTGCGGGAACGGTTTTCCTGGATTGTAAATGCTGTGCTTTTGCCCCAAAGTGAATGCCATGATACGCAAAGCATTTGTTATGAGTGTCCGCCCCGACAAGGTGGACGAATACACGCGCCGCCACCAGCCCATCTGGAAGGAACTCGAGGAGACCCTCAAGGCCCATGGTGGACACAATTATTCCATCTTCCACCACCCGGAAACCAACCAGCTCTTCGCCTGCCTCGAAATTGAGGATGAAGCCCGCTGGGCCGAAGTCGCCAACACCGACATCTGCAGAAAGTGGTGGGCCCACATGGCCGACGTCATGCCATCAAACCCCGACAACAGCCCCGTCGCAACGGGGCTGAACGAGGTGTTTCATATGGAGTAGGGGAGGTGTTGGAGGGCCGGCCTCCGTGCCGGCTGTGTCCCGGATCGAGCCCCGACAAAGCGGGGCCCTCCAACGTAGAGCCCGATTGGAGGGCCGGCCTCGGCCCTGCCTAAAAATTTACCGTAAACCCCGTCGGCTATCCTCATGCTTGACTGACGATTGTAAAAAGAGGCTGGAATTGCGACCGCTAAACCCTCTTTGTCCAGCAGCCTGCCTCATGAATATTAAAGCCGAAGCCGCCCTTTTTTTTGAACCGAAAGAGGTTGAACGCATCCGCAGAAGCGCTCGAAGTCCATTGCTTGGGTCGGTTTTTGCCGATTGGGAGGCGCGGCCTGCTGATGAGCTGATTGCGGAGTTTGAGGACTTGCGCGAAAGCGAAGACCTGCATGTGGGGGTGAGGGAAGGCTGCAGCCGCTTGCGGGAAGCCGGAATAGTACAAATCGTCGAACCCAGAGATGACCTGAAGGAAGCAATCCTGACATGCATCGACGTTTTACTGAGGCTGCCGGAATGGGACTTTTTGATGGATGGACCCTATGTGATTGGCGTTCAGCGTGCTTCTCTGATCTCTGATACCCTGCTCTTCTTACGTGAAGTCCTGGGCGATGACTGGAGCGAGGATCTGAACCGAAAGGTGCTGGATTACATTGCGGAGAAAGCATGTGTTCCCCTGCACCGGACAATCCATGGCATGGACAACCCAGACGAAGTGATTGGCTGGCGGGTCGCGGATGGCTATCCGCACCTGGCCGGGCTCGACATGAGTCGCTGGCCAATGATTCTGGGGGGCAATAACCTGCGGGCTGTGCCGACGGCGAGTCTGGGCATCGCGGCCCTGGCACTGTCTGAGCACGATGACCGCGCTGAGCAGTGGCTTGAGAAGGCAATCTCCAGCAGTTTTCGGGTGCTCGCCCTGTTCAAGGAAGATGGCAGCTTCTTTGAGGGAGTCGGCTACACGAACTACACTTTGCGCACCCTGTTGAACTTTTTCGACGCCCACATGCGCGCCGTGGGCGACATTGACTGGGTGGCCAAAAGCAACCTCGACGGAACTGTCCGGTTCCTGCTCGGGATGCAGGCAGGCCTGCGCCCGGATGGCTCGCCGGAGCCGGTCAACTTCGGCGACTCCGGGGCCAATGTGTTTCCCTGTGTGCCGGGATGGATTTCCAAACACACAAATAATCCAGTGGCTCAGTACCTCGCGGAAAAGGCCTCACAGCCCCGGTCCTTCCGTGATATGCTCTGGTATGATCCGGACCTCCCAAGTAAAGCGCCTCCTCCATCGCTGATGAACCTGCGCACCCGGCTGGAATGGATCTTTTGCCGCACGGGCTGGGAACCGGAGGATGCGGTGCTCGCTTTTCGCGGCGGAGGGCCGTCGGCACATGAGCATGCCGACCGTAACCATTTTCTATTTAAGATCCATGGCGAGCGCCTGCTGACGGATCATTTTGGTGCCGCTTACCATTACCGCGATCCCGGGTTTTTGCTGCGACTGACGGAGGGGCACAATTCTGTCCTGGTTGGACGCAAGGGGCAGCAATACCACCAGGGCGAAGAAGGCACCAACGATGGTTTGTCCTTTGCCAATACAGTCCATTACCAGGATCAGGGTGCCGAAGTCTGGTGGACCAGTGACGCCACCGCAGCGTACCGAATCGACAACTACCACATCTTTAAAGTGGTTCGCAGCCTTATCTACTTCAAACCGGATATCATTGTGGTCTTTGATCAGGTTCGCCTGCGCTACCGTCCGCAACAGGTGGATCTGCGCTTCTTCCCGGAAAACCGGGATGGAGCCGCTGAGTTCGAACTGCAGGAGAACAACCGTTTCACCATTCGCCGCCCGAAGGCCCGCCTGCACGGTCAGGTCTTCGCCCATACTGAGCCGGAAGTGCGCCTGTCTGAGCTGGAGGTGCCGCGCAAGGTGGGTCACTTCCCCTGCATTGAGGTCGGAACGCCGAAGGCACTGGATCACGAAATCCTGACCGTCCTCTGCGCCCGCAGTCAGGACCAGAAAGATCCGCCGGCCAGTCGAGTCGAAAAGCAAGCAGATACCTGGAAGGTTGAGGTCGGCCGCCTGCGGGCAAGCATTCTGACCTCCCGGCGCTATCCCAGAATCCTGGTGGGCTGAGGTCCTACACCCGCAAAATTTTTATTTCTACAAATTATGAATGCAGCAAAAGCTTATTTTGAATCCAGCCAATCCATTCTCGCAAAGCTCGGTGAAGCGGAGTTAAACGCGGTCGAGGAAGCCGCCGAACTGTGCGCGGAGCGCATCGCGAAAGGGGGCCTGGTCTTTCTTTTCGGCAATGGACACTCGCGCATGATGTGCGAGGAGATGACTCCACGTCAGGGTTGTTTTGTCGGCTTTGTCGCGCTGGTGGAACTGGCACTTTCGAACCACGCCAACATCATCGGCAGCAACGGCCTGCGTCCGCCCCTGCACCTCGAAAAATACGAAGGCTACGCAGAGGAGATCCTCAAAAGTTATAAATTCGGCCCCAACGATGCCTTTATCATCATCTCCACCAGCGGGATCCGTCCGGTCATCGTCGAAATGGCCATGGGCGCGCAGAAGCGGGGGTTACCAGTAATCGCAGTGGTGTCCCGTGAGCACTGCGAAAATTCCAAAGCCAACCACTCTTCGGGCAAAAAACTGATCGATGTCGCCGACATCGTGCTCGACAACCACGCACCTCCCGGAGATTGCGTGCTGGAGTTGGAGGGGCTGGAATGGCGCACGGGTCCGGTTTCAACCCTCACCGGCGGCATGTTGATCAATATGCTGCGCTGCGGTGTCGCCGAGCGGCTTTTGCAAAAGGGCCAGAAGCCCGTCATGCTGCCGAGTCATCAGTTTGTCGGGGACACACCGGCGGAGGATCAACTCGAGGCCTTCTACGAGGCCTACCGCAAAAGCTTGAGGCACCTTTATGAATGAGGCAGCGGTATGGGTAATAACGGGGTCGACGGGCATTGCCGCCAGCACCGCCCGTCTGGCCGCCGCAAAGGGCTATCGGCTGATGGTGGCCAGTCGCACCGAAGCCAATTGCCGCAAGCTCGCGGAGTCGATTCGCGCTGGGGGAGGGCAGTGTGAATGGCTGGCCGCCGACCTGACCCTGCCTGCGAGTGCCGAGGCCATTGTTGAGCAAACCGTGAGTGCCTACGGGCGCATCGATGCGCTCTACAATGTGGCGGGTATCAGTGGACGTAAATTCGGCGACGGCCCGGTGCATGAATGCACGGATGCCGGATGGGAAATTACGCTCGATACCAACCTCAAGAGTCTGTTCTTCATGTGCCGGGCGGCGATCCGGCGGATGCTGGATCAGGACCTCGACGAAAATGGCCAGCGTGGGGTGATCCTCAACATGGCCAGCGTTTTGGGATTTTCCCCTTCGCCGGAATATTTTGCAACCCATGCCTACGCGGCCAGCAAAGGGGCCATCATTGGCATGACCAAATCCATGGCCGCCTGCTACGCCCCCCACAAGATCCGCGCCAATGTGATTGCGCCGGCTTTGATCCGAACCCCCATGAGCGCGCGGGCCCAGGAAAACCCGGATATTCTCAAACTCATGAAAAGCAAGCAACCCCTTGCCGGCGACTTGATCGATGCCGATGACGTCGCCCGCGCTTCCCTGTTTCTACTCAACCCGGACTCACGCATGGTCACCGGGGATGTTTTGACGGTTGACGGCGGTTGGTGTGTCAGCGGATGAAGGCGGACTTACAGTGTGACGTCCTTGTCGTCGGCTCGGGCTCCGCCGGAGCCACGGCCGCAATCGCTGCCGCACGGGCCGGAGCGGATACCCTGTTGATCGATCGCTACGGCTTTCTCGGTGGCACCAGCACTGCTGTTCTGGATACCTTCTACGGATTCTATACTCCGGGCGAGCGCTCGAAAAAAGTGGTGGGCGGCATCCCGGACAGCATTGTCTCGGGGCTCCGCGACTATGGTATGTGTTTCGAACGCCCAAACACCTACGGCGCGGGCACCGGCATCACCTACAATCCGGAGTATCTCAAAGTCGTCTGGGAAAAACGGGTACGCGAAGCGGGTGCGCGGATACTGCTCTATGCCTGGGTTCAGGATGTGGTCATGGAATCAGGACTCCTCGCCGGAGTGGTCGTCGCAACCAAGGCGGGACTGCGCAGGATCTCCGCGAAAGTATTCGTCGACGCCTCGGGCGATGCAGACCTCTGTCACTATGCAGGACTGTCCTATGAACTGGCGGGAGAGCAGGAACCGGCGCAAACCCTGACCACGACTTTCAAAATGTGCAACGTCGACCTCGCGCGCCGCAAGCAGGTCAGCAAAAAGCGCTTTCACGAACTTATGGCTGAAGCCGCCGACAGCGGCGACTATCAGCTGCCGCGCAAGGAAGGCAGCGATCACCCGACCCCGGTGGACGGAGTCATTGCAACCGTTATGACGCGGATCCGCTCTTTTGAGCGCCGTGCGGGGAAGATCGTCAACGCGACGGATCCGGAGTTTCTCAGTGAAGCCGAAATGGAAGGGCGCCGGCAGGCGCTTGAGTATGTGCGTTTTCTCAAGGACAAAGTGCCCGGCTACGAGAAGGCGGAATTGATCGGCTTCGGCTCACAAATCGGCATTCGCGAGACGCGGCGTGTGCATGGCCTGTATCGACTTGATCGCGACGATGTGCTCGGGGCGCGTCAGTTTGACGACCAGATTGGCCTCTGCGGGGCACCGATTGAAGACCACCATCCCGGCTCGGACACCAAGTGGCAATACCTGCCCGAGGGCGAATGCGTTGGCATCCCTTACCGCTGCCTGCTGCCGCAGGAAGCCGTCAACCTGCTGGTGGCCGGACGCTGTTTTTCCGCCACTCACGACGCCCATGCAAGTGTGCGCTCCATGGGCCAGTGCATGGCCATGGGCCAGGCCGCGGGGACCGCGGCCGCCCTGGCGTCTGCTGCGAATCAACTGCCAAGGGAACTTGAACCCGGTAATCTGCAGGCGCGCCTGCGTCAACTGGGGGCGATACTGGAGACCCCGTCATGAACTATGCCATCGGACTGGATGTCGGCGGCAGCCGGATCAAAAGCGGTGCCGTAACCGCGGAAGGGTTGGTTGGCGAGGCACGCATCCGCAGCTGTCCGGCACAGGAGGGCCCTGAGGCCCTGCTGGCGACGCTGGTTGAAGAAGTGCGCGCGATTCGTCAGCGTATGCCACAGGATCCCGTGGGGATCGGCTTAGGCCTGTCCGGCGCGGTCGAGCCGAAAAAGGGCTCGGTTTATCTGCCCGGAAAATTTAAGGACCTCGAGCACTATCCGCTGGTGCCAAAGCTTGCAGCGGCGACGGGATTCCCTGCCGTCGCCGAGAACGACGCGCGTGCTGTGCTGATGGCGGAGATGCGCTTCGGCAAAATCCAAGGTTGTCGCTGGGCGGTCTCGCTCACCATCGGAACCGGATTTGGCTCGGCCGTGTTGCTGGACGGACGCATTTTGCGGGACCCCCAGTTACAGTTCGGCACGCAATTGGGACATCTGGTCATCCAGGGCGATGGCGGCAAACTCTGCCTTAGCAATGCCGAAGGCACCGGGGAATCGCTCTGCTCGGCGACAGCCCTCGCCATGGCTGTTCGGGACGGCCTTCAGCGCGGCATCGATTCCTGCCTTGCGGAGCGCTATTTCAAGGATCCCCAATCAATCGATTTCAGCGCGGTGATCGAAGGCTATGAAGCCGCCGACCGCCTCTGTGTGCACGCCTTCAAGCAATGGCGGCGGAGACTGGTGTGGATACTCGTCAACGCTGTGCACGCCTATGCCCCGGAGCGCATTGTTATCGGTGGCGGCGGAGCCCATGCCAGCGCGCATTACCTCGACTATCTCCGCGACCGCGTTCCGCGTCATCTGTTCCGTTCGCCGCAGAGTCCTCCGGTTGCCATCGAGGCCTCCGATTTAATCGAAGATGCCGGCATCCTCGGCAGCGCTGTCTGTGCCTTTGAATCCCATTCATCATGAGTCCGCCATCCGCTCCAAAGCCTTTTATCCGAACCGTGCTTGGGGACATCGATCCGACGCTGTTTGGCGTCTGCTATGCCCACGAGCACATCATCATCGATGAGAGTTATGTGACAGAGCAGTACCCGGATTACCTGCTCGCCGATGTGCCCCGGGCGATCGACGAGCTGATTGACTTTCGTGCCGCCGGCGGCCGGGCAATGGTTGATTCAATGCCCTGTGATTGTGGTCGCAACATCCGCAAGCTGGTCCAGGTCTCCAGGGGAGCCAAGGTTCACATAGTCTGCCCAACCGGTATTCACCTGCGCAAATACTATCCACCCAGCCATTGGAGCGATACCGAATCGGAATACGAAATCGCCCTGCGTTTTATCGATGACATCGAGCAGGGCGTGGACCGCAACGACTACAATGGTGCTCCGGTTGAACGCGATGCAGCCAGAGCCGGTTTGATCAAGGTCGCCTCCGGCCGCGACCAGCTCAACTCCCACGAGAAGAAAGTCTTCGCCGCCGCTGCCCGTGCCCACAAGAAAACCGGCGTACCCATCCTGACCCACACCGAACAAGGCACCGCTGCCCTAGAACAGGTCGAATGGCTTGGCAAACTCGGCGTGTCCGCCAGCTCCATCGTGCTTTCCCACACCGACCGCCTGCCAGAGCTGTCCTACCACCGTGAAATCCTCTCGACCGGCGTCTTCGTCGAATACGACTCCGCCTTCCGCTGGCCCAAAGAAAAAGGCAACCCCACCCGCGACCTCATTCTCAGCCTGTTTGAAGAAGGCTACGGCGAGCAAATCATGCTCGGCATGGACGCCGCCCGCCGCTCCTACTGGCGCAGCCACGGCGGCAAGCCCGGCCTCAGTTACCTGCTAGAAACCTTCTGGCCCCAACTCAAAGCCGCCGGCTTAAGTCCCTCCGCTTTCGACAGTCTTTTCGTGAGAAACCCTGCCCGCGCATATACAACAATCCCAAGGTAGGGCGCTCTCGCCGAGAGCGCCGCGAACCACCGAATGATTTTGTGATTAAGTTCTGGGCAGGTCGGGCCTGCTTTTCGATAAGTCTGCTGGAGAAATGCCAGCAGCTTGGGTTTTACCTATCTTCATCCGAGTCATGAATATATACTCCTTATTTTGCCGGAATTCCCGGAAACTATCCCGCAAGCTTTCTTACTTTATTCCCGTTCTGGGAGTGATGTTCGTCACCACTCCAGTGATGGCTGAAACCGTTGTGGTCCTCAATCCATACGAACGGGTTGATTGGGAGAAGTTCGGTCAATACAAGGCAGCCCTGCATGTGCACACGCTGCAGAGCGATGGGTGGCATTCAGTCGATGAGGTGACGCGCACCTACCGTGAAATGGGCTTCGACATTCTCGCGATCACCGATCACGACCTATTTGGACCCAACACGCGGATCGAATGGGGCCAGCTTGAGGAAGGGCAGGGCACCGATTTTCCTGGCGATCCGAAGCCCGATAATTTTCCGGCCAATACCACCTGGCCCTGGAGCGACTATGGAGCACTTTCTCCGGAGAAACTCGGCATGGTTGGCATTGAAGCCAACGAGCTGACATCCAAGCACCATATAAACTCGTATTTCACGTCCTATGGGGTCCACCCCGATGAAGACCTGACAGAGGATGAACAGCTTTACCAGGTTAAGAAAACTGGAGGCCTGGCATACATGGACCATCCTGCTGTATACGCGGACTGGTGGACCCGGCGACCGGTGGAATGGTATGTCGAACGCTTTCAGAAGCATTCACCCGATTACCTGGTGGGAATCGAGGTCACCAACGCAGACGAAGACCGGATCAAGTATGACGAAGGCCTGTGGGACCAATTGCTGGCGCGGCTCATGCCGGAACGCCCGGTCTGGGGCTTTGGTGCCGACGACATGCACCAGCTCGACAATACCCGCGAGACCGACAGCATTTTCGTGCTCGAGGAGCTTTCTTCCGAGGCGGTACGCGAAGCGATGCTGAACGGCCAGTTCTACTTCCGCTGGGCATCCGGACGCATCGACCTGCGCGACGGCCGCGGACCCTTTCCGGTAATCCACAGCATTCGGGTAGACAATGATAAAGGTGTCATCACTATTTCCGCCTCCGATTACGACAGCATTAAGTGGATATCGGTTCCGGAAACCCTTGAGCCGCTTGCCGACTACAAGACCAGCCACGAGCCCTGGGCTCTGGGTCGAGTCGTTCACGAAGGCAGGACCTTGAACTTCCGCGAAACCCCGGGTGTGGGCAACTATGTGCGGGCTGAGCTGACCACTACCGAAGGCGGACGCGATTTCAGGGTTTTTACCAATCCATTCGGAATCGGATCCGGACATTGATTGTCCATCTCAACGCCACAGCTAGGGCGCTCTCGCCGAGAGCGCCGCGAATTCATTAACGAACCATCGTTCCGTCAACCAGCGGTCCCGCCCCCACAGGTGGGATACACCCCATGTTGTTGTCTCTGGTTTCTGTCATAATGTGAATGGTGCATAGTAGTATGCCCTTAGTGGTGCTTCTGCCGTAAAGCCTTCGGCTGTCTGGAATTTCACGACAGCGGACGGATCGGCTGTACCCTGGAATTTCTTCCGGGACGTCTGAAAATGCGACAACCGGAGAAAGCAAACACAAAAACCAAGTATAACCATGAACATTATTAAGAGAACAGGACTCATTCTGTCCGCGACGCTTTTCCTGGCGTCATTTGCCTTTGGGCAACAGGCGCGTACGACTTTCCCAGGGGCGGCACAGTCCGGTGATATGCCTCGCGAGGGAAGCCGTGAGGTAACCTTCGCCGGCAGTGGTGAAAGCGACCGCAAATTCGACAATGGCAGCCTGTCATTGGAGGGTTCCTACGGCTGGTACACGACTGACCGCTGGCTCATTTCGCTGCGGCAGACGGTCAACAATCTGGGGAACAGCCGTAACTGGTCGGGCTCCACGATCGTGGCGGCGGACTATCACTTCCTCGACGGCCCCTGGCGCCCATTTATCGGAGCCAATACCGGCTTCCGCTATGGCGGACGCAGTGTCGGCGATAGTTTCGCAGCTGGCGTGCAGACCGGAATGAAGTATTATGTCCACGGCGGAGCCTTCCTCTTCGGCCGCGCAGAATACAGCTACACATTTGACAGCGTCAGCGACGTCGAAGATGCCTGGGATCGTGGCCGCTGGGGCTACGCCTTCGGCATGGGACTGAACTTCTAACTCTAGCTGACAGCACATCCGCCCAATTTGGCATCCAAGGCCCGGCGCCCTATCGGCGACCGGGCCTTTTTTTGGCGATGCGAGGGGGATATCGACTGTATTTTAAGTGGTGGTCCCCTTGTTTTCCGGAATCATATGAAACTGTGGCTGAGCGAATATAAGTTAAAGATTCTACGATTCGGTTCCGTTATTCCTTGTCATTAAGGGATTGATCCAATCATTTTACAGTCAAGCTTATGCTAAGATTCGCGCTGATAGGGATTCGCTTTAGCTGCCTCTTCTCCCTGTTGTGTGGGGGCGCTTTTTCCGTTTATGCCGCTCCTCTGGATTATGAAATCCCCTCCAGGGTTGGTGTTTATGAGAGGCAATTGGACCATTTGGAGGCTGCTGATCTTACGCGCAAGAATGAATTTGGACGAGACTTTCCTCGACGGGTTCTGAGTAATTTAACCTCTTTACTCAGCAACCAGGCGAACTTGATCAGTTCCACGATGGATCGTCGCTGGGTATCGATGCGCTTTAGCCCAGAGATTTTCACGAACGAGTTTTACCGGGGCGTATCAACGAGGGATTTTTTTCGCACAGAAGTTCCTGGTGACGGTTACAATGTTGATCGGGCTGGTTTCATCGAAGGACCATTGCCTATTTTATTTGGCACCGGCACGCCGGTCGGTTTCAGTCATAGGGTCGGTAAGCGAGCCTTGCTAAATCGATCCGTTAAATCGATTTCAAGCCGGATCGTTGATGATGGATCCCATCGTCTGGTTGTGGACTTCAATCAGGTTTTAAAGCAGAGGGAAATGGCTGTCAGGATTATCGGACTGCACGAGGACGGCTCACATTTTCGTATGCCTTCCAAGACGCAGCGCGAATCGATCTATGGGAATTTTAACTGGCAAATCAACGATCAGCATCAAGTCAGGTTTTCTGCCGAATGGGGGCAACTCGTCAACATTCAGCCTGCCGGTGCTATTTTGTTTGACCGCTACACACCCTGGGTTGAGGCAGGACGTCCGTTGGTCGATCAGCCGAGGGCCGGGCTAGGGGGTAGGGAAGGTTTGGAGTGGATGGCCGGTGGAGCCTATCTGGTCTATATAGAGAATTCTGAGATTCCAGTGATGGATTGGCGACGCATGGCCAGAGGCTCTCCTCCTGAAATCAATGGCCTGCCTGAAAGGCGCTTCAGCTTTGGTCCGGGCGAATTGCCGGGTGGATTGTCTGCGTACCACTCATTGACTGGCCGCAGTAACCGATTGAATCGCGATTATCAGCTTTACTCCGGATTCTGGGAGTCACTCTGGAACCAATGGCTCTCCGTAGAGCTTGCGGCACACCATGAGAGTGGGAGCCGGGATAATTTTCAGGGAATGCGGCCGGTAGATCATGCGCTGCAGGTGGATGCCAATCGTCATTTGCCGGATGGATCCCCCAATCCAAATGCCGGTAGACCTTTCTTGGAAACCACCTCGCAATCGCTGCAACAATTCTACAATTGGGAAAGCACTCAAGGTCGACTTTTGACCACCATGGATCTGGCCCTGGAAGACTACAATCCTGCCTTTGGGCGATATGAATTGGGGGGCTTAATATCATTTTGGAATCTGCAAAGAAGGAATGAGTGGCATCACGAAACGAACCTCACTCCATTGGACGGATTTCCGGAAGGCATAAATCATCCGGCAAACAGAATTCGCCGACGTTTTTATCTCGAACCGGAATTGGAAGGTTCCCCGGTTTTTTCATCAACCTTTGCCAGTATAGAGCAGGATGGGGTAAGGTCTGCCTTCGTGGCTTCAGGAAATTCTCCGCAATACGAGGAGTCACAATTACGCTCGTGGTTGAGCTACGCGAAAGGCTTCTATTTTCAAGACCGTCTTTCGGTATTTCATGCATTTGGCAATGACAGTGTCGAAGTGAAAGAAGGACTTTTTGAACGGGATGAGAGCGGACTCTGGCCATCGTCGAAAGAGTTTTCAGAGAAAGAATTGCACCGCTTTAATAAGATTCGCCGATCCTCGGGAGTGGCCTTTGCCTGGAATGAAAACTGGACTCTCTACTATAATCAGGCCGATAGCTTTTTACCGCCGGGTAATTCTCAGCGCGACGTGTTTGGAGAGAGAATCGCGCCTCAGGAAGTCCGGGGATATGAGGGCGGGACAGCGTTCATGTCAGGCAGTCGGCGCTTGGCGGCGAATTTATCTTTTTATGAGATAACCCGAACCAACGAGTCGAATGGAGCTTTGCGGGGTTCGAAAGCCTCCTGGGTATATTCCATATGGGATGAACTTGATCCAGCTCGAAGCGAAGATAGAATTGCCTGGGTGGATTTGCAGGACACCAGAAGCCGCGGCTTTGAATTCGATCTGGTAACGAATCCCAGCCGCAATTTGCGGGTGGCTTGGAATGTTGGCTATGATCGGCGCAACGTGTCGGAAATTATGCCGAGCTTCCGCCGCTACCTGGATACTTATTTAGGCCAGTGGATGAATCATTCCAACCGGCTGGTAAATCATCCGGATGGTGAAACAGTTGGCGATCTGGTGGAGTTGGTGATTGACGATTTCGAGCAGGAACGCGCACAAATTGGAGCCCGCCTGCTGCGAAATAGAGAATGGCAGAAGCAACTGTCGGTAGTCTATCGTTTTGATCAACAGTCGGCGTTGAACGGATTGAGTCTGGGATTCATGACCCGCTGGATGGAGCGGCCGATTATTGGCTTTGCCAGCTTGCCTCAAGGCAGACTCGATGGGCACCAACCCTACTATGGGAGCAGTTTGTTGACTCTCAATTCCTGGCTGGGCTATGTGCATAGATGGGATAACGGTAATGTCTGGATGATGCGGCTTCAGGTAAACAATCTGCTGAATGACCGTCAATGGAATGCCGACCGCGCCATCGACGACGGCATGGGCGCACCAATTGTTTCCGAGTATTCATCCAGAGCTCCGCGCACGGTGATGCTGAGCAATACCTTAAGGTTTTAACTACCCTTCCCGGTCTTTTTTTGGTCCTTTTTATCGACTTCCCACAAGTCCCTGATGATTATCGCAGTGTATAAGTTAAGATTTTGTCATGGATCATCTAAGTTTTGACCCGGAATCTGATTTGGGTTCCATTGGATTTACGGTTCTTGAACCCGTGGTTGGAGGTGAGGGCAGGCTGGTTGATTGTCGGGTTCTTTATGCGAATAAATTGTTTCAGCAGATTGCCGGTTTGACGGAGGTTGAGCTGAGCGGCAGTCTATTGAGCCGGTCCGCTAAGGCTGGGAGTGACTTTTCCCCGAGCTGGATTAAACTGTTTGAAGAAGTTGTATCGTGTGGTGGCGCCGGGAGTTTCGAAATTTTTTCTGAGGCTTTGGGCAGGTGGTACAAGGTTGATTTGTCGCAACGGAAGGGGCAAAGCTGGACGGCAGTGTGTGTCGACATCTCTGCCTGGAAAGATCAGGAATCCAGTTTGCTCAGCCTGAAAGAGCAATTTGAGTTGGCGATCGCAGGTTCGAATGACGGCATCTGGGATTGGGATATACTGAGTAATAAGCTATTTCTGTCTGTCCGCTGGAAAGAGATGCTTGGTTATGCTGAATCCGAGCTGCCGAATGTTTTCAGTACGTTCAATGACCTGCTTTTTGACGAAGACAGAGATCGCGTTCTGGATTATGTGGATCGATATTTGAAGGGTGGCATTGGAGCCTACGAGATCGAGTTTCGGATGAGACATAAGGATGGCTCCCTGCGATGGATTTTGGCCAAAGGAGAGGCTCTTCGCGATGAAAACGGAGTTCCTTACAGGATGGCTGGATCGCACAGCGACGTTACAGAGCGTAAGAAAGCTGAAGAATCGCTGGTGGCACAAAAGAATCTCTATGAGGAGATTCTTGAGTATTCTATGGCCGGTTATTGGGACTGGGATGTTCCCAGTGGAAATGAGTATCTCAGCCCCGCATTTAAATCAATGTTTGGCTATGAGGATCATGAAATGGCAAACCGTGCAGAAGCATGGCAGACGCTGATGTTCGAGGAAGACTGGCCCAAAGTTCAAAAACAGTTTGACCTGCATGTGAAGAGCAGGGGAGAGACGCCCTTTTACAACGAGATTCGTTACAGGCATAAGGACGGCTCAACAGTTTGGGTGATATGTAAAGGGAAAATTATTGAATGGACATCGACTGGCGAAGCAAAGCGCATGATTGGCTGCCACATCGACATAACTGAACGCAAACTTGCTGAAGAGGCACTTGAGGCTGAGCGAAGTCGCCTGGAGGGGATTATAAGGGGTACCAATGCTGGAACCTGGGAATGGAATGTGCAAACTGGAGAAACCAATTTCAACAGGCGTTGGGCAGAGATGATTGGCTATAGCCTGGAGGAGTTCTTACCCGCTTCGATTGAGACATGGATGAATTTGGTGCATCCCGAAGATCTGGCTAGAAGCGAAGAATTGCTTAAACTTCACTTCAGTGGAGAGCTTGATTACTATGAGTGTCAGGTCAGGATGCGGCATAAGAATGGTGACTGGGTATGGATTGTCGATCGTGGGCGGGTGATGGAATGGACCGCTGATGGTCAGCCTTTGATTATGATGGGTACTCATCTGGATATAACCGAGGCCAAGAGGCAGGAAGAGGATCTCAAGTATCACAACAATATCCTGGATGCACTGTACGAGCTCTCACCTATTGGAATTGCTTTGAATGACTATGAAACCGGCAGGTTTCTGGATGTTAACAGGAAGCTTCTGGAACCAACTGGATATGCAAAAGAAGAGTTTCTGAACCTTAGCTACTGGGATATAACGCCCAGGGAATACGAGCCAAAGGAAATGAATGCTCTGAAACAGATGGAGGCGTCTGGAAAATTCGATTATTTCGAAAAGGAATACGTGAGAAAAGATGGGACGCGCTACCCGGTCCAACTCAGTGGAGTCGTTGTCAGCGATTTGCAGGGAAGGAGGCTGATCTGGTCATTCATACAGGATATCAGTTCCGAAAAAGAGGTAGAGAAGCGATTGCTTGAGTCCAGGGAGAAAGCATTGTCTGCAGCGAAAGTAAAGTCTGAGTTCCTGGCCAATATGAGCCATGAAATCCGGACGCCTTTGAATGGCGTGATCGGCTTTACGGATCTACTTTCCAAAACAGATCTGGATGCAGTTCAAATGGAGTACTGCAGTAACATCCGTAATTCGGGCACATCGCTGTTAAGCGTGATAAACGACATTCTTGATCTCTCAAAAATAGAATCCGGAAAGTTGGATTTGGAAACGGTCGACACAGACATTCTTGAGCTGTTTGGTGATGCCGTTGATATCATCAAATACCATGCAGGGGTCAGTGGACTGGAGTTGCTCATGAACCTGCCGGTAGATTTACCCCGTCTGATCCGAGTGGACCCTGTCCGCTTGAAGCAAGTGATTATTAACCTTTTATCCAATGCCGTCAAATTTACTGAAGAGGGCGAAGTTGAACTGAAGTTGGAGTTGCTCTCGCAGAATAACAGCCGAGGGCGTTTCCGATGCTCTGTGCGGGATACAGGCATAGGAATCAGCAAGGACAATATCAACACTCTCTTTGAGGCTTTTTCTCAAGCGGATACATCAACGACCCGAAGGTTCGGAGGCACTGGTTTGGGGCTGACGATATCGAGTTTGTTGGTCCAGAAGATGGATGGTGAGATTAAGGTAGATAGCGAAGTCGGAAAGGGTAGTACTTTTTTCTTTGATTTTGAGGCGGAGGTGGTGCCCGAAACCAAAGATGAATTGGTTCAGTTGTCGGTGAAAAGTGTGCTTCTTATTGATGACAACGAATCCAGTCGATCAATTATGAGTGCTCACTTTAAGCATTGGGGGCTGTCTTTCACTGGCTGCAGCAATGGTGCCGATGCTATCCGATTGCTTGGAAAAAGAGATTTTGATCTGGTTATAGTGAATCATCACCTGCCATACCTCGATGGCCTGAGTACTATTCGCCTGATTCGGGATGATTTGAAGCTTTCTCCTGATAGATTGCCAATCATTCTTCTTCATAGCGCCTCTGGCCTCCAGAAAGTGAGAGAGGAGTGTGGGAAACTTGGGATAAGCTCAAGTTTTGCCAAGCCAGTACGAGCTGAAGTACTTCGCCGTTATCTCCAGGGCCCACTTACGCAAAGCTTTGAAGGGAGCCTGGTTCAACAACCATCCGGCGTTTACGAAGAGGCGAACGGATCCGGCTCTACCGGTGTGGGTTTGGTTATTCTTGTGGCGGAGGATGTGGCGTTGAATATGACTTTGGTTAAGACCATTATTGGTGGTGTCTTGCCTGCTGTCACGATTCTGGAAGTCTCTGAGGGAGAATCCGCAGTTGATGTGGTGAGACAACGGAAGGTGGATCTGGTATTGATGGATGTCCATATGCCGGGTATGGATGGACTTACTGCCACAAGGCAGATTCGTGCTTGGGAACTGCAGTCCGGTCGAAGGACAAGGATTCCGATCATAGCTTTGACCGCTGGGGCACTTAAAGAAGAGAGAGAGAAAGTCTTTGAGGCTGGCATGGATGATTATATGCCGAAACCCATTGAACGAGGGGTTTTAGAGCATACTCTCTATAAGTTCCTCAACATTGATAGTGTGGAATCTGGCCTCTGGAGTCAGGATGCCGTTTCGGCAAGTAAGCATTTTGATTACCAAGAGTTTGTTGAGGCGGTGTTCTTGGAAACAACCCTCGTTCGGGACATGATGGAAGAATGCCTGCGCGAATTGCCTGCAGGAATTGAACTTATGGATCGGGCGGTAACAGGGGGAGATCTCATTCAGATCCGCGCCTCTGCCCATGCCTTCAGGGGCATGTGCTTAACTATGCGTTTTCCTCGCTTAGTTGAGATTTCTACAAAAATTGAAGAGAATCCCCAAAGCGATTCAGGAGAACTCCAGAAGCTGGTTGAGGACCTTAAGGATGAATGTGATTCAGTTCTGTCTGAGTTGAAGCAACGACTAGCGTCTCTGGAGGATTCCCAGGAATGACGGCCCCAAGCGTTGCCACCGCGGACCGGCTATACACCGTGTCAGCAGCCAGATCCTCACTTGTTCACATCATCCCGTTTGCCCTGCATGCGTTTTCCACGCGATGAAATGTGCCCCTTGACTCGCGAAGTCAGCCCGCTCGCATCAATGGCCGGATCCTTCAGCTTTTTCTGAGTCTCTTCTGCCTTTGAACGGACAGTTTCATGATCACGGGGAATTTTTGGAAGCGTCGTATTTTTGGGTCTATTAGGCATGTTCGTAGTCTAGTTCGTAATTCAGCTTTTGCAATATGATTAGATCGAAATCGACCGAGGAACCGAAAACACGTAAAGCGTAAACAAAGTGCGTAGTTTTGGACGCCTATGCCCGGCCATGATTTTCGCACGGAGGCACGGAGAGCACGGAGGCTCATGCCCGGCGGATTTATCTCACGCAGAAACGCAGAGACGCGGGGGCGCGG
>JAFIGG010000063.1 GCA_020831485.1 Opitutales bacterium | reverse complement strand
GCAGGAGGAACCTGCTCATGCAGAGGACGCCTGTCACTCTCTACTCTACTGGTTGATATAATTTTGGGCCAACAGTGTTTATCAGTGGTTGGGGCAAGATAGACTAATAACCTCCCTGTTCGTTGCGCGTGGAGTATTGAAGTAGGGGAGGGTGGCTGCCTGATTATAGCCTATAGGTGCAAAGCGATTTACTGTTTTGATCATGGCGGTTTTTACACAATACGAGCATTAACCCTGTTTCTTGTTTTCTCCCCTAGTCAAGCACGTTTATTTATGAAAATTATCCATTATTTTCTTTTGTAGCCGTCTCATTCCTTAAATGGCATCGGCAACATGACCTCAATAAAAGTCCTGTTGCTGTCCCTCCTCGCGCTCCTCGGCGCGATAGCCCTTCACGCCGCCGGTCCTTATCCCGGCAACGACGCCGACCACGGTGTCTCCCGTGCCGCCGGTACGCTCGATGCCTACACGGGTAACCTCTCTTTCCAAACCCAGGACCTCGATGTTCCGGGTGCCGTCGGCCTCCACGGCCTCTCCTTCGGCCGCATCGCCAACAGCCGCCTGACCCGGCTGGAATCCCATTTCGGCCTCGGCCACAACTGGTCGCACAACTGGCAATGGGAACTCACTGACGCCGGCCTCGACAGCCAGGGCCGCCGCGTCCTCTCCTTCCGCCGCCCCGAAGGCCTCGTCCAACGCTTCACCGAAGTCGCCCCCAGTGACTGGTGGCCCGAAGCCGCCGCCCGCGAGCGTCTGGAATGGTCGGGCGAGGCAGTGACCGTTCACTTTCCCAAAGGGGGCAAAGTTCGCTTTCGCAGCGTTGCCGCCGGGGGCTATCAGCTGGAAATGCTCAGCGACGACTTTGGCCAGCAATGGTCCTTCGACTGGCGCGACCAGCGCCTGCACCGGATCACCGAACCGGCTGGTCGCTGGTTGGAGCTGCAATACCAGACCATCGAATCCTCCGAAGGCGCGGCCCACACAGTGATTGCCAGCGTCACCGCCAGCAATGGTCAGGATGTTGTCTATCACTACGATTCCTTCGCCGGAGTGGACTATCCGGTGCTCACCGCTGTCAGTTATCCCGGTGACTATGAAGCGGTCTATCATTACGAAGAGCCTGCGGAAGGGCGTCGCCTACTGCTGACTGAAATCGACGACCCCCGCGCGGACCCGGAGGTGAGAGGGCGGCGCTACGTGTATCAGCAGGCTGAGGGTGCCGCACTCGGCCAGATAGCACGGGTGTATGACGCCGCAACGGGCGAGCTCATCGACGCCCTGTTCCAGGGATCTGGCCCGCGCGGCTTTGTCCGCCGCGACCAGGACGGAAGCGCAACCTTTGAATCCTTCCTGCCGGGCGGCAATCTGGCAGAAATGGTCGATCCCTTGGGACACACCCACAGCTACGGTTACGATGCCGATGACCGCGGCTACCGGACCTCGGAAACGGATCCTCTCGGCCAGGTTTTTGTCTATGAGCGGGATGTGCACGGCAATGTCGTTCGCGAGATCTACGTCGACGGTTCCAGCCGCAGCTGGACCCACGACAGCCGCGGCCGGGTTCTGAGCGAAACCGATGAACTGGGCCACACTACTTACTTTCAACGCGACGCCAATGGCCGGCGGACCGCAACCGTACACCCGGATGGTGCCCGCGACTGGATTCGTTACAACGCCTTCGGCCAACCACTTGAACGGGAGTTCGCCGGGCTGCGGGAAAGCTTTGTTTATGATGAAGCCGGTCAGCTCATACATCGCGTCGATGCCCTTGGTCACGTCACAAGCTACGCCTACGATTCAATCGGCAACCTCGTCGAGTCCGCCGATCCCCTGGGCAACCGCACGCGCTTTGAATACAATGACGCCGGTCAGCGAACAGGCGTTATTCATCCAGACGATGCCCGCGAGTATTTTGTCTACGACGATTGGGGCCAGGTGATCGAACACATCGATGCCCTCGGCCATGCGACGATTTACGAATACGACCGCTTCGGCAGGCAGACGGCCATCGTCGACCCCACCGGAGCCCGAACCGAAATCGCCTTCGGTGAGATCGGCAGCGCAATAGCCTCATTGCCAGTCTGGCAGCGCTATCCGGATGGCGAAGAGACCGTCTGGATCTACGATGAGCGGGGGCAGCTGCTCGAGCAAACCACGGCTCCGGGCACCGAATACGCGGCCACAGTGCGTCACGCCTACGACCCCGTTGGCCGCCGCATCGCCACTACCGATGCCCGCGAGAGCCTGACCCTGAGCGCCTATGACGAGCGTGGCCGCATGATCAAGAGTGTTTCGGCGCTTGGACACGAAACCTTCTACCAATACGACGAAGCCGGTCGCAAAGTCAGCAAGACCGACGCCAACGGCCTTACTTCCCATTACTCTTATGATGCCCGGGGTCACGTGATCGCCGAAACCGATGCCTTGGGCTTTGTGACCCGCTACCTCTACGACCGCAACGGTCGCCGCACAGCTATCATCGACGACCGTGGCAGCCACTATCGCTTCAAATACGATGAGCTCGGTCGCCAAATCGCGAAACAATATCCGGATGGTTCAACAGAAAGCTGGACATACGACGCGAACAATAATGAAATATTTTACATGAATAGAGCCGGTAAAGCCCGAACCCGCTCCTACGACGCTCGCAATCGCCTGATTGCCAGTGTCTGGGACGACGGTTCGCCGGCGGAATCCCGCAGCTACGATGCTATGGGTCGTCTGCTCGAAGTCGAGCAGGAGGCAGAAAGCCGTCACCTGTATCGCTACGACCCTGCCGGTCGCCTGCTCAGCGAAACCCAGGAAATCTTTGCTGCCGGAAGCGCCCGCACCGTTGCCTACAACCACACCCCTGGTGGCAAGCGCGACACCTTGCAGTATCCCGATGGCACTCAAATCGCCTACGCCTACAACCCCCGAGGTGAAGTTACTGCCATCGGTGCGCCCGATGCCGAACCCTTCGTCCGCTATGAGCGTGACGAGCGCGGCCAAGTGCTCCGCAAGCCCTACGCCAACCAGGTCTTCAGCGAGTCCGCGTACGACGCCGTTGGCCAGCTCGTTTTCCGCGAACGCAGTCGGGGAGGGCAGGCCTTTGCCAGCGAAGAGTATCAGTTCGACCCCGTGGGCAACCGCACCGCAACCCTCTTTGCCGACGACCGTGCCGAGGCTTACAGCTACGACGCTGTGAACCAGTTGGTCGAAGTCCATCAGTTCGGTGCCGCTGACGCTCCCGAACGCAGCACCTGGTTCGATTACGACCCCGTTGGCAACCGCGAACGCGTGCAGGACAGCGAAACCGGTGTCACCACCTATGAAGCCAATGAGCTGAACCAATACACCCGTATTCAAAGCATCTTTGACGACGGAAGTGCTTCCGCCGAAGAGCCTGAATGGGATGCCAACGGCAACCTCAGCCGCTTCAACGGCATGGACCTTAGCTACGACGCCATGAACCGCCTCGTCTCGGTTTCCGGTCCTGGCATCGAAGCCCGCTTCACCTACGACTACCGCAACCGCGTCACCAGCCGGACCTACAACGGCGAAACCACTTTCCTGGTCTACGACGACTGGAACCTCATCGCCGAATACGACGCAGCTGGCCAATTGAAAGCCCGCTACGTCCACGGCCCCCGCATTGATGAAGTCATCCTCACCGTCAACAACCACGGCACCTTCTTCCACCACCACGACGCCCTTGGCAGCGTCACCCACCTGACGGACCTCAACGGCATCGTCGTAGAGAGCTATCAATACGACATCTACGGCAACGCCACCATCTTCGACGGCACCGACGCCTTCCTCGAAACCTCCGCCATCAACAACCGCTTCCTCTTCACCGGCCGCGAATACCTCCCCGAACTCGACCTCTACGACTACCGCAACCGCATCTACTCCGCCGACCTCGGCCGCTTCATCCAAACCGATCCAATTAGGTTTGATGCGGGGGATGTGAATATCTATCGGTATGTCTCAAATAGACCTTTGGTTTTCGTTGATCCTCTAGGTCTCTATGAATGGTCATGGAAAGGCTTCTGGACTACAGTAACTGTTGGAGCCACAGGAACTGCGGTCAGTGCAGGAACGGCTGCGGGAATAGCGACTGGAGGCGCTGCGGCGCTGCCTGCTGCAGGAATTGGTTTCGTTGCAGGGGCTGCTGGAGCAGCTACCGGATACACCGTGGGCTGGGGATTCAGCAATGCTTGGGATTGGGCTTTTGGAGGATCAGAATGAAAATTACTAAACAGCTAGTTAGGATGTTGCTACTGGGGATTATCATCTCTGCGACTGCATATGCGACGTTGTATATGTTGGCCCGGAGTATTTTTCCAGCTATTGAGGATAGTCTTGTTTTTATCGCAGTGCTTGCCGCCGTGGTAAACAGTATTGTGTTTGCACCTTTTTTCTGTGTGTACCAAAGAAACCATGACGAATGAATCAGTTGATAGAGCGAAATCGAATCAACAGGCAATCTAGAGACCTTACCCGTTGTTGATGACGGTCTCTATGGTATGGATATCGGACATACGAAAGAGACGACCCAAGCGGGATCGGTTTCGATTGTTTCAATAAGTCACAGACGGAAAGACATCTAAACTCCAGACTGATCCAATCTCACCAAATTGATATCGGCGACTGGATTGATTCATGAAATCAACCACTGATGGACACAGATTAACACTGATACGGAAGAGTCGATTTATAAGCTGGAATCCCAGCAGATCGTTGGGGCCGCTATGGAAGTTTCGAATTTGGTGGGGCATGGGTTTCACGAAAAGCCTTACGAAAGTGCGCTTGTGGTTGAGTTACGCTTGCGGGGTATTTCGTGCCAACAACAAAGGCGGTTTGATATTTTCTATAAGAATGAGAAGGTTGGGAATTATGTGCCTGATCTCATCGACTACGAAAAGATTGTCGTGGACACGAAAGTAATCGAAAAGATCACCGAACGGGAAATCGGACAGATGATGAATTACCTTAAGATTACAGGGCTTCTTCTGGGCTACATTTTAAACTTCAGGCATGCAAAGCTGGGATGCCAACGGCAACCTCAGCCGCTTCAACGGCATGGACCTTAGCTACGACGCCATGAACCGCCTCGTCTCGGTTTCCGGTCCTGGCATCGAAGCCCGCTTCACCTACGACTACCGCAACCGCGTCACCAGCCGGACCTACAACGGCGAAACCACTTTCCTGGTCTACGACGACTGGAACCTCATCGCCGAATACGACGCAGCTGGCCAATTGAAAGCCCGCTACGTCCACGGCCCCCGCATTGATGAAGTCATCCTCACCGTCAACAACCACGGCACCTTCTTCCACCACCACGACGCCCTTGGCAGCGTCACCCACCTGACGGACCTCAACGGCATCGTCGTAGAGAGCTATCAATACGACATCTACGGCAACGCCACCATCTTCGACGGCACCGACGCCTTCCTCGAAACCTCCGCCATCAACAACCGCTTCCTCTTCACCGGCCGCGAATACCTCCCCGAACTCGACCTCTACGACTACCGCAACCGCATCTACTCCGCCGACCTCGGCCGCTTCATCCAAACCGACCCCATCCGCTTCGATGCCGGGGATGTGAATATCTATCGGTATGTGTCGAATAATCCTCTGCGGTGGGTGGATCCGATGGGACTGAGTCGTGAGATAACTAATAGCAACACCAGAGCTGGGCATTTTTTTGAAGGGTTGCGTCAGACTGTCGACCTTGTGGATGCATTCCGATCTGCGCTGAGTGTGAACCCAAATCGAATGGCGGGCATTGATGCTGCTGCAAGGCCTGTAACTGTGGCGGTGGCAAACTTTGGCATGGGTCTTGGAAAAATGGCGGAAGCTGTATTTAATCAGCACCAATACAGTACTATGCCCCGATCAGCATCGGAAATGTGGCGAGACATTGATCGGCAAGTAATTGATACATTCAATATCTTTGATGAACGAGAGTGAGAAACTTCAAAAATGATTAAAAGTAAAATACTTCTATTTATTGTCTGTTTTTCAGGCCCAGCTTTGCTGGTTTCAGGAGTGGTCGGGAGTCGATATGCTCCACATTATTCTACTCCTGAGAGACTAATTATTTTTGCCTTCACGCTTGGAGTATTGGTTGTGTTAGGAGATCTATGGATGAGGAAAATTAGTCGTGATGAAAAGATCTGGTGGAGCGTTCTTATCGTGCTGTTGTCGGTGCTCTTTATGCCATTATATTGGTACAAGTTTATTCATTTGAACAAAGTAGATAAGTCATTTTAGAGATCGGAAATACTTCTATTTATGCCGGCAGAAAAAGGCAGACTTCACCGTCACGATCGTTCTGACTGCGGTAGGTTGCTTGGAACCGGCACTTGCTCATGCGGGTCTTGGGATGGCGTATCTACTTCTAGTTCTGCTCGGGACGCTTGGAATCTTTTCTCTTGGCTATACAATACTGTGGAAGAGTTGAAGGGTGATTAATGAAATATTTCTGTATAACTGTCTTCAGTATAAGCTTTATCGGATACATGCTGGGGATTGAAAGAACGGCCAGTGTACCAGCGATGATCGTCTTCCTTGTTATGGCCTATTGGTTTAGACAAGAGGAGAAGTGGGAAGAGTTTCGACAGGAAATGGAAAAACGGCTGAAACGCGAGTACAGCATGGATCTTTGTGTGGAAATTAAAAGGCCATGAATAAATACCTCTATGGCGGAATTCTGGGCTCGGTCGCTGCCTCTTTCGGGTGGCTGGCCTATTTTATTCTGGAGCAATTCAGTTTCTCGGAAATGGTATCGATTTCAGCCGGCATCGTCCTCGGTGGATTGATCTTTACGGGCTTTATCTGGAAAGAGCGAACGCCCGTTCAATAACAATTGCTTGAAGAAGGCAGCAGCGATGAGGAAGTTTTTGCGAAAGTATGGAAATCTGATTGCCGGTTCAGCCTTGATTTTGAATGCCATAAACTTTGCGGTTTTTGCGAATACCTCAAATGTAACAGGAGCACGAATCGTTTTTTATGGAGCCTGTTTCTTTATGGCGGTCTGTGGGTTGATACTACTAGTCAACTACCATGTAACCAAACCCAAAGTCTAAATTGAGCGGCATGCCTCTTTAATACCCAATCTCAAATAGGTTAGCTAATTAAAAGAGAAAAATTCAACCACTGATGAACACCGATGAACACTGATAGGGAGGAGCCGCTTTACAAAGCCGAGTCGCAGCAAATAGTGGGTTCTGCGATGGAGGTGTTGAACGAGATCGGAAATGGGTTCCATGAAAAGCCATATGAGAATGCTTTGGTCATAGAGTTTCGTTTGCGCGAGATACCGTGTCTGCAGCAGAAGCCATTCAGTGTTTTCTATAAGAGCGAAAAGGTTGGCGACTACATTCCAGATCTCATCGCCTATGAAAAGATCGTCGTGGACACGAAAGTAATCGAAAAGATCACCGATCGGGAAATCGGACAGATGATGAATTACCTTAAGATTACAGGACTTCGTCTGGGCTACATTTTAAACTTCAGGAATGCAAAGCTGGAATGGAAACGAGTCGTCCGATGAAGTCATCAGTGTCCATCAGCGTTCATCAGTGGTTAAAACAGAATTTCATACCACTCCCGAATAATAAAAAACCTTGGAAATGGACGAATCACAACTAATCCCTCTGATCATGTCCCTGGCCCTTGCCGGCTTTGCTGGCTGGGAAGCTTGGTTGCGGCAGGATATGAAAAATTGGAAACGCGCACCGGCGACAATTTTGTCTGCGGAGGTTGAACGAAGGCTGGAGCGATGTCACAGAGGTCACTCTCTTCATTACAGCGTGAAAGTCGTTTATGAATATGAAGTCAACGGAAAGCCTGTGAAAAGTTCCAGGTTATCACCGTTTCGGGTATCGGCGAGCATCCCTAGCATGGCTGAGGCAAAGGTTAAACGGTTTCCGGTCGGCAGCACGGTGGAAGCCTACGTTTCTCCCCGCAACCCATACAAGTCCTATCTGGAGCGACCATCGCCACTGCTTATTCTATTCACCTTTGGAGTGGCGCTGTTCTTTGGTATTGCTGCGGTCTTTTATTCTTGAGGAGAGCGAGCTGCTGGATCGACTCTTTGGTTTTGAGTAGGGAGGGGGCAGGACCTTGCCAGATATTTCTATCAGGCTTGGCGGATATTTTGAGTGCATCTAGGAAATGGCGGGTAAAAGTCTATTTATCCGCCATTAGCGGATATGATGCACAAAATCCTTTTACTTGAATCAATTTGCTGCTAGATTTTCAAGAATGAGGATCAGCGTGGAAATTGATGAAACGGTATTGCGGGAGACCATGGCACTGACTGGGGAAAAGAACAAAAGCTCGGCTCTGGCAAAGGCCGTTACGGAGTTTGTGCGGCGGCGGCGGGCGCGTGAATTTGGCCAACTCATCCGCGAGGGTGCTTTTGATTATCCGGACCCTCGGGAAACATCTCAGGAGGATGTAGATCCGGGCAACCCGGTTCCACCGCTTGAAACCGGACGTTGAGGGATGGTGCTGGTTGATTCATCGGCATGGATCGAGGCCCTGCGCCGTCGTGGCCGTCTTGAGGTTAGGCTGGCGGTGGAGGGACTGCTCGACGCTTACCAAGCGCAATGGTGCACACCTGTCCGGCTGGAGGTTCTTGGCGGAGCACGCAAGGAGGAGCGGCGGCGGCTCGGGGTTCATTTCTCGGTGATACCTTACCGGCGGTGTGAAGAAGACGATTGGGAACGGGCGATTTCCCTGGCTTGGACATTGCGTGATGATGGTTTATCCGTGCCCTGGCTGGACGTGGTTGTGGCAGCTATTGCCCTTCACGATGGAAACCGGCTTTATGCCATCGACAAACACTTCGAGGAAATCGCCGCGCGAACCGGATTACAGCTTTACCAGCCCGGCTATGGTGGCACTTTCGCGCCGTAGGCGGGTTTTTCGGAATTTACAGGAGCGTCGTTTCTGTCGTGTGTTAGGAGAAAAAGTGGGTGTCTGGCTCTTCCTTGGGTAGATTGGGGCATTTTTCTCGAATCTACGATGTCTCAATTCGCTTCTAATCCAGAATCGTAAATTAGGTCTTGTAAAGTAATGTGTAAAGTCATTTGTTTCTATTATGAGTGAACGCCAAGCTCCCGCACTGCATTTGCCTCAATCCCCCCTTATCTTTGTTTTGGGGCAGGTGCGCTTTGCGCCAGTGTTATCCATGGAAGAGAAAATACCCGCAATCCAGGATTCATTGCGAAAGAATGGCTTTCCGCGACTCTCCGTGCGCGAAATCGAAATCACAAAACGTGACGCAAACGGAAAGACCGAGATTGAGAGGCGAAAACAATGGGAGTTTATCAATAAGGAAAAATGGGCATCCGTTCTCATAGATACTGATTTTATTGTCTTCCAAGTCACTCGTTACAAGTTGTTCGAACATTACATAAGCGAATTCAAAGGTATACTTGATACGTTTGCTCATCACGCTAAGCCGGATTTGGTACAGCGCATCGGGCTGCGCTACGTTGACCTCGTTATTCCCAGGGATGACCAGAAGCTGGAGAGCTACCTTTCGCCATCATTACGCGGTTTTAGTATTCAAGGGGGCGAGCATCGGGAAGCGTTTCGCTGCGAGTCGGTCACCCAAACCGGAGATAACTCGCGCTTCATACATCGCTACATGGAGGCAAATAACGGCTTCGGTTTTCCCCCGGATTTGCTCCCGATTTCGTTGAGTTTTGATCTTGATCTCAATCTGAATTCACCCTTTGGCCTTCTCGACATGGACCATTTTATGCACGTCGACAATGACTTTTCCGTTCAGGAAATCATCAAAAATTTTTGGGCTCTGCACGACCTTCAAACTAAGGCCTTCGCCGCAAGTGTGACTAAAACCGCAATGAATGAATGGAGGTCGGAATGAGTAGTTTGGTATCTGATCAGGGAACGAGCTACAGAGTTTTAGGTCAGTCAGACAGTTTTTTAGGGGGTGGTCATGCCATTCCTGACATCTGGAAGATCTTTGATGATTTAACCAGTCCTGGACCAGTTGGTGACTCTTTTGATGCTTTCAAATCTGTGACATCCATTTGCACCCTTTCTCCTCGGGGCAAGGTCGTCGAGAACGCTTTGACTTCCAGGGAGGTGCCTGAAGCGCTTGCTGAAATTAGAGCTGCTTTATCACTCAGCACGGTTGAGCTTTCTAAAATTTTCAATGTCTCACGGAGAGCCATTTACGATTGGGTTGAGGGGAGAAATGTTTCCCTATCAAACCGCAAGCGAATTACAGACGTCCACGCTGTGGCCAAGAGCTGGAGTTCGAGGGAGCTCGGTCGATTGGGCTCATTGGTAAGAGAGCAAGTAAACGAGCATTCAGTTCTAGCGGCTTTGTGTTCCGGAGAGTTGGATATGAGTCATATAGAGTCGCTGCTTGAGGCGATAGCGGCCAAGGTAAGCCAAGCACAAAAAAGCCGACGGGTTCCAACCGCTCTTGAATTATCGAAGCGGCATCCGATGGCTTCCCTGAGTGAGCAGACCTATCGCAGGAATTTGAAAGTCTCTAAGCCGCGTCGCTAACAGGTTGGACCCCGTATGGAATCAATCGTTGTGGAAGATGCGGCCAAAATTCGAGCGAATCAGTGGAAACAAGGATGTGTGCTGCTGCCCGAGAAATTGCCAAGTGAGATCCTGAATTCACTTCAGTTTGAAGAAGGTCAGCTTTTCTATGTTCTCACACACGACTGCGATTTGGTGCAGGCCGATTTTACAAAAGAGCCTTATGTAGAGTTGCTTAAGATAAAACCGATGTCTACAGTAGACGGGAATCTAATTCACGGCAAAAATTCTCGTCAGCTCGATTTTAAGATTGGAGAATCGTCTTTTCGTGCTTCCTGCCATGATCGATACCGGATCGATCGCCGGTTACTCGCAGGGTTGAAACCCTCTGAAATACACCCGAATGATGAGCGGCTATGCGATTTGATTACCGACTGGATCGCGAAGCGCTATATACGCCCGGCCTTTCCGGATGCTTTTAATATTCGCTTGGGCCGAGAAAGCCGTACCATCAAACAATTTCTGAAGAAATTTGGTCATGTTTACGAGAGGGTCTATATGGTCTGCGATCCACAACTGGAAGAACTTAACGACGATGCCGATTATAAGCTCACTGTTTGGTTGGTTTTTCGGGAAGAGGATGAAGAGCTGGTTGACGTCGTGAAGGCTCAAAAGCTGGTAGTTGAATTCGAGCAAATTCTTAACGGTTGTCGTGGAATTGATGTCTGTGAGTGTCTGGCGGTAGGGGAGAGTGAAGTGACTCTTGCCCACCTGAGAACTCTGTCCCTCTGGGACTTTGATTATCTGACGCGTAGCGAGTCAGACAGTTAGTAGAGGGAAGGCGAGGGCGCACCGTTAGAGCCTCACTGTTTTAAATACAGTTTCTCTGGACCAGAGATTTCTCAGCTCGCCATCTTGAGCATGTCGAAGATTAGTTTGGCGAATCTTCTGGCTTTGGCGGGGTCGGAGAGGAGTTGGAACATTTGGTTTTGCTGTGCTTCGCTGCTGTCGAGGATTGCGTTGTCGATGGCCTTGGGGAAGTCGCCAAGCATTGCCTGGGCATCCGTGTTGTTGGCGATCTGGCGCATTACGTTTTGATTCTCTTTCACTTTGTCGCGAATGGTGTAGGCGTAATTGAGCATGTCGGATTCGCTTAAATTATCGGTGACGAAGAGTTCGTTGAGGCGGTCGATTATTTGAGAAAGAAGCTCCTCCTTGGGATCCTTTGCCTTGGCGGTTCCGACGGCTTCGCCACCTTTCAGGGGGTATTCGCTTTGGTCCTCTTTTGTGGTGAGGGTGAGGTCCTGTTGACGGATTTTGCTGAGGCGATAGTGGCTCATCTCGACGTTGCTGAGGTCGATGGCTTCTTCGTCATCGAAGCTCTCGCGGAGCATTGGACGTAAATTGCGGGCGTAGATACTGAGCTTTTCCAGGGCCTTGTCATCGTAGTCGACGATCTGGGACATGAATTCGTAGAAGCGAACGTAGGTTCCGAGGTCTTTCTTGAAAATGTCCAGTCGGTCTTTTTCCACCTTCACTTCCTTGAAGCGTTTTTCAGCGTTGGCTATCAGGACCGGATCGTTCGTCTTTTTGGTAAGTTCCAGTTCTTCCCGGCTCTGGCGGTAGCTCTGTGAAGCTTTGCTGTAGCGCACTTTCCAGCGTTCCAGGGCGGGTTTGCAGATGTTGATCATCGCCGCCTGGCTTTTGCTTTTGATGAAGAAAGCTTCGGCAAATTGCTCTACTTCGCGCCACAGAAAAATACCGACGGATTGCAGCTTGTCGAAAAGGTCGTAGACGAGGTTCGGATCGGATACGTCGGAGAGTTCGGCGGTTTTGTAGTAGGGGAGAAAGGCGTTCAGGATGTCTTCGGGTTCATTGAAGAAATCCAGAACAAAGGTGCCGGTTTCCGCTTTACCCGGGTAAGTGCGGTTCAGTCGGGAGAGCGTCTGTACGCACTCCACGCCGGCCAGTTTTTTGTCCACATACATGGCGCAAAGTTTTGGTTGGTCGAAGCCGGTCTGGAATTTGTTGGCCACGATCATTACCTGGTAGTCGGCGGTATCGAAGGCCTTGCGCATGTCACGACCTTTCAGGTTGGGGTTCATGCTGGTCTCGGTGAACTTCTGGCCGATCAGTCCTTCGACGTTTGGATCCTTGCTGTTGAACTCAACTTCCCCCGAAAAAGCCACCATGCCAAAGAGTTTATTGTAGCCCTTTTCGGCGATGTATTTGTCGAAGCTCAGTTTGTAGCGCACTGCCTCCTTGCGCGAACTGGTAACCACCATCGCCTTCGCCTGTCCGCCGAGCAGGCCCATGACATTCTCTTTAAAATGTTCGACGACGACTTTTACCTTCTGGGAGATGTTATAATCGTGCAAACGCACCCACTGGTTGAGTTTTACCCGGGCTCTTTTGCTTTCAACCTCCTGGTCTGCTTCCTGAACTTTAAGGGCCAGGTTGTAGGCTACTTTGTAGTTCGTGTAATTTTTCAGAACGTCCAGAATGAAGCCTTCTTCGATTGCCTGGCGCATGGAGTAGACATGAAAAGCTTCAGGAATGTTCTGTTTGGAAGGCGCTTCATTGGGCTTTGGAAGTCGGCCAAAGAGTTCCAGGGTCTTCGGCTTTGGTGTGGCGGTGAAGGCGAAATAGCTCAGGTTTTCCGAGCTGCGGCGGGACTCCAGCACGGCGTCCAGAATATCCTCCGCATCCAGATCTTCGTCCTCATCGCGGGCCTCCACCATCAACACCTCTTTGAGCTGACGGGCGGTCGCTCCGGTTTGGGAAGAATGTGCCTCGTCGGCAATGATCGCGTAGTTGCGCTCTTTCAAGGTCACACTGTTCTCGATCGCTTTGAGCACGAAGGGAAAGGTCTGGATGGTGACGATGATAATGGGCTGTGACTGTTCCAAAGCCAGGGCGAGTTTTTCCGACTTCGAGCCTTCGCCTTCTTCGCGGTTGATCCGGCCGACAATGCCGTCCGCATGTTCAAACTGGTAGATCGTATCCTGCAATTGGTCATCCAGCACCGTGCGGTCGGTGACAACAATGACCGAGTGGAAATGCTTCTCTCCCGACGAATCATACAGGGATGCCAGCTGATGAGCGGCCCAGGCGATGGAGTTCGACTTGCCCGAGCCCGCACTGTGCTGCACCAGGTATTTGTGCCCCGGACCTTCGTCGCGGGCGGTTCCGACAAGTCGATTGACGACATCCCACTGATGGTAGCGCGGGAAGATCATGGTCTCTTTCTTGTATTTGAGACCATCCCAGCTTTCATTTTCTTCAATTTGCAGGTGCACAAAGCGTCCGAGAATCTTGAGCAGGTTCCCCGGTAGCAGGACTTCGTTCCACAAATAGTCTGTGGCGTAGCGATTGACATCCGCGGGCACATCATTGCCAGCACCGCCATCCTTAGTGCCCTTGTTGAAAGGGAGAAAGACCGTTGAGGCGCCTTCCAGCCGGGTGGTCATGTAGACCTCGTATTGACTGACCGCAAAATGCACCAGCGCACCGCGCTTAAAAGTGAGCAGCGGTTCCGCTTTTTTGCTTGTTGGATCAATCGGCGGGCGGGTGCGTTTATACTGGCTGACCGCGCGATCCACCGCCTGTTTGAATTCGGATTTGAGCTCGAGCGTGGCAATGGGGATGCCGTTGACAAAAAGCACAAGATCGATTCGCCAGCGTTTGGATACAGCCGTTTCCTCTGCATCCGAATCTTTACCCGCCACCGCCCAGGGACTGTAAACCAGCTCCGGAACAATGCGCATGCGGTTTTTCCGATACATGGCCATCGTTTCAGGGTTCAGGCTGTGCTCCGGTTCAAATTGGCAAAGCTTAAAGCGACTGCCCCGGTCCTTGATCTCATGCCGCAGCACTCCGAGCGTACCAAAAGTGCGGAGAGTGCTGTGCGCCGCATTCGGATCCGCCTTGTTCAGTTGAGTCGTCACCCGCTCCAAAAACTTTGCTTCCGCATTATTTGGATACAACCGCTGATACTTCTCCCACTGTTTGGGTTGGGTATCTTTGACAAACCCCAAAACATCCTCCTCATACAACGCCGACTCCCGATTATACCCCGCAGGCGTACCCAGCAACCAGCCATTCTGTCGCATCGCCTCGATAACATTATTCTGAAAAGTGAGTTCGTTGGCTTTGTCGCTCATTTTGAATACCTTAGTTAAAGGAAACAGAATTTTCTCCGCTGGGAGGCTGCCAACCGCGAACGTCTATTTTGCCGGTTACAGCGGCGGAGATTAGGGCGGTGCGACGTTCTTGGAGGAGGGTTATTGTTTCTTCCACATATTCAACGAGCTTGTCTATTGATTTAAGCTCAGTTGCCAAATGGCCAGTGATCGCGGTCTGTTCTTCTAAATCCGGCAACAACAGGGCAATAGATAGATAGTCTTCCTTCGCTATATTCTGCATGCTTTTGCTGGCTCCCTCAGCGGCCAATGAGATCTGGTTTCGAAACCCTTCAATTGTCATGTAATAAGCTAGGTAGCAGGGATCGATGTCGATTTCATCTCGAAAGATTGTTTGCCAAAGTCGATCAGGAAGATAGATGTTCGATTGATCGACTTCTACTAGGGCGCTGGCACCGACTAAATCAGGTGTGTTCATCCGGCTAATGATAATTGCCCCTCTTCTGATTCGACATTGAACGCGGTTTCTTTCTTCGATAAACACAGTCTTGTTTTCTTGGACACGGAAGGATCTTGTATAGACACAACTTGTCTTTAGAACCCCGATTTCGTCCGGCTCTGCAGGCGTGTCGGCGGCGTTGACGCTGACTCCAGACTCAAGGGCCTGTATGACATGCTTGAGCTTACAAACCTCCCAATGCTCCGGCACTTCGCCCAGCCATTCGACGCCGGAGTCTTTCATTTTGGCCTGGGGGTTGAGGCCTTTGGTTACGGCATGGCTGATCACGGCCTGTCGTTTTTCTTTGAGCAGGGCAATCAGCTCCCGTTGTTTCTCGATCAACCGGTCGATCTTTGCCGTTTCGTGGTCGAGGAATTTGGCGATCCTCTCCATTTCGTTTATTTCTGGGTAACCAACCCTTATTTCTCCAACTGTATCAGTGTTTAAGTTGAGCTGAGTGCCGAATTTCCCAAGTCCTTTATATGCTTGTTCTCCAGCGAAGACATAAAAGAGAAACTTAATAGGAACTTTGAGTTCAGGGAAATAAACAAAACCGTCATGTATACAGGCTTTTATCTTAGTGATGCATGGCTTACCAACTGTGCCAGCGATGCTTAGAAAGAGCTCCTGAGGCTCAAGTTTTACACTGAGTGAACTGCCTAGAGCTGATAATCGCTGAGGGCAGTGGGTCAAATACACATTAGAAGCTGTAACATCTGCGATACGGGTCCAAGCGTATTCACCATTTTCATCAAAGTACTTTGCGTCATCGATTGGACGAGGTGATGCCCCGCGTTTAACCTGACTAAGATGTTTTATTTGAATGACTTTCCAATGGCTTGGGACAAACCCTAACCATTCCTCTCCCGAAGCATTGTAGTCAGGATAGGGTTTATATCGTCCAGCCATTACAAGCCTCCTTTTCCTTCGTTGGATTGCTTTGTTGTGTGCTTTTCACGAATGCACCTCCTGCAACAGTTTCAAAATCTCTGCACTTACGGCGTCCAGATCGCGGTCGATTTCTTCTAGGTCGCGTGGGGGTTGGTATTGGTAGAAGTGGCGGTTGAAGGGGATTTCGTAGCCGACAATGCCGATTTCGCCATCGATGGAGTCCACTTTGCTGGCGTCGATCCAGGCGTCGGGGACGTGGGGGAGGACTTCCTTTTGGAAGTAGGCTTCGTTGAGTGCGTTGACGGTTTGGCTGGGGTCGAGGGGGACGTTTTCGAAGTCACGCAGGTCGCCATCGGCTTTGTATTCGATGATTTTTTTATGTGCCGCAAAGAGACCGTAGAAAGGATTGGCCTTTGTGTTTTTGTGAATCTTCTTGATCACTTTTTCCGCTCCGGGGTTTTTCCAGGAAACGGCGGCGGTGATTTGCTTCTTTTCGTTGGCGTCGAGTTTGATGCCGGTGCTTTTGAGGGCGGCATCGTAGCCGTTCATGTCGTCGTGTTGATCGGTGCCCAGAGCCGCTTGCAATTGGCGTGCTTTGAGCAGGATCTGTTTCTGGCTGTGCCAGGTTTTGGGAGAGAGCAGGTCTTTGATTTGCTTTTCCTTGAGCTCGGCAAAGTCGGCTTTCATTGCGGCGCGGATTTCAGTCTCGTGGCCCTTGAGCACGCCGTAGTGTGGACAGTCTTCCGCGTCGCTCCAGCCGCTGGCGTAGTTTTCATAGATCCACTGCATGGGTGCATGGTAGGGCTTGGGGGCGAAGCGCATGGTGTCGATGCGTTCGTCGCTGAATTGATAGGATTCGCGCAGCGGACGTTCGATGGTGATGCGGCGGTAGCCAAATTCGTGATTTTTGAACAGCTTACAGGCAAAGGTCTTTTCCGGTGCTGCCTTCTGGTTGGCGGCCTGGCGGCCACGGTTGCTTTTGGCCTCGCTGGGCTTGTCGAGCGGTTGGGCCTCGACCTCCTCAAAAGCGCCAAATGCGCGGGTGATGGCTGCAATGTCATCGGCGCTCATTTCATTGCGCTTCGAGCCGAGCGACTTGCGCATCTTGCGGCTGAGGTGCACGCCGTTGATCAGCTGAACTTGTCCCTTGCGCTCGGCGGCCTTTTTGTTCGACAGCACCCAGATGTAAGTGGCAATGCCGGTATTGTAGAACATGTCGGTCGGCAGTGCGACGATGGCTTCGAGTAAGTCGGCCTCGAGGATATAGCGGCGAATTCCGGACTCGCCGGAACCGGCACCTCCGGTAAAGAGGGGCGAACCGTTGAGGATGATGCCGATGCGGGCACCGCCCTCGGCGCTGTCGCGCATTTTGCTGAGGAGGTGGAGGAGAAAGAGCAATGATCCATCCGAAACGCGGGGCAGTCCGGGGCCGAAACGCCCCTCAAAACCTTTTTCCTTTTGCTCTTTCAGGATCTCGCCCTGGATCTTTTTCCAATCCACACCAAAGGGTGGATTGGAGAGCATGTAATCGAACTTGATCGAGTAGAGCTGGTCGTTGGAAAGGGTATTGCCCAGCTTGATATTGGAGACGTCCTGTCCCTTGATCAGCATGTCCGCTTTACAGATCGCATAGCTCTCGGGATTCAGCTCCTGGCCAAAGGCGCGCATGACGGCTTGTGGATTCAATTCGTGCACGTATTCCATGCCGGAAGAGAGGAAGCCGCCGGTGCCTGCGGTGGGATCGTAAATGGTGCGGATGATGCCGGGCTTGGTCAGGGCATCGTCATCCTCCATAAAGACCAGAGAGGTGGTGAGGCGCACGATGTCGCGCGGGGTAAAGTGTTCTCCGGCGGTCTCATTGGAACTTTCCGCAAAGCGCCGGATCAGCTCTTCGAAGACCAGGCCCATCTCATGGTTGGAAATGCTTTCAGGGTTGAGGTCTGCCGCGCGGACGCGCTGCACGACTTTGTAGAGCAGATTGGAATCGCCCAGCATGCCGATGAATTCGCTGAACTTGAAGTATTCAAAGATTTCCCGGGCATCGCGGGAGAAGCTCCGGACATAGGCTTCCAGATTGGCCGCAATACCGGACTCACCGAGCTTGGAGAGGTCCATCTTTGAAGTGTTGAAAAAGGAGAGCCCGGCAGCGCGCAGGAGCAGCTTTTCCTCAGCATCTTCCGGCAGCTTTCGCTTGCGGACTTTTTCGAACTCGGCGAGAACGGCAGCCTTGCTGGGTTCCAGCACGCACTCCAGACGGCGCAGCAGGGTGAATGGCAGAATGATCCGGCCATATTGGCTTTGTTTAAAATCGCCCCGGAGAAGGTCCGCAAGCGCCCAGATGTAAGAGGCAAGGTTGTTGGAGTGTTCAGACATAATTCACTAAGGAAGGGTCCGCTTGTATGCCTCGACAGCAGGGCATAGTAGCGCAGCTCACGCCTGATGAATCGCCCGTAATAGATCCAAAGACAAGTAAAAAACTAGGCCTTTTGGCCTAGTTTTGGTCGAGCGCCGGTTGTTTCAGTGTTTTAGTATGGACGCCTGTGCGGCTGGCTAACGTCTGTCAGCTTGAGTGCTTTTTTCCTTTGGCTCGCTGAGGCGGCCCATAGCTGCTGTCCGGGTCTTCAGCTACCTGAACTTCCGGTTGGAAACTCTCGATCCTGCGAATCATGGCTTCGCCGGTGAGGCCGAATACCCGTGCAATCTGCAGTAAAGTGATAAGGGAAGGCA
>JAFIGG010000062.1 GCA_020831485.1 Opitutales bacterium | reverse complement strand
CCGCCCCCAAAAAAAACTCTGGCCCCCCGTTACAATGCGCACGGCCCAGTTTTGGGGGCCGGGGCGGGCACCTAGTGCCCGCCGCGTGCCAATTTCACGGGTGCGCTCCCGAACACTGACAAATGTGATGTTCATAATGCCGATGGCGCCGACAAATAGTGCCAGTCCTGTAATGAAAAAACCTGCAAGTGCGATACCAGATTTTATTGGTCCCAATTCAGCTTCGAGAGCTTCAGACTGATTGATTTCAAAGTTATTGTCCTCACCTGGCATGAGGCGGCGAACACCACGCATCATTCCAGTCAGCTCATCCCTCGCAGCGGCGAGGTCGGCATCCGGCATGGCCTGTACTCGAATGGATACCGACCAACGGCCTGAATGGAACTTGCGTAAAGTAGGCAGGGGCATAATGGCTTGCTGGTCGAAGCTCTGCCTGCCGAGGAACGAGCCTTGGCGTGCAAGCACCCCAATCACAGTGAAACGCATGCGGTTTATGGTGACCTGTTGATCCACTGCAAATTCAACGCCTTCAGGGAAGAGACCGTCCGCTACATCATACCCGAGAACAACTACATTGTGTCCACCAGCTTCCTCGGTACGGGTGAAGAAACGCCCATGGAGCATGCGTGCCGTATTAATCAGGTCGAAGTCCGCCGTAGTACCATTGATCGAAACACCTCCCACATTCGTGCCGCCGCGCTCCACACCCCGACGGGCACCAATCGTTGGGACAGCGACGCGCAGCAGGGAGTCCGGATTCGCTTGAATCTGGCGATTCAGTTCCAAAGCGTAGTCTACCTGGATCAGGGGGCGGTTGCGGTAGAGAAACCAGTCATCGCCCAACTCCCGCCACGGGAAACGATCAACGTAGAAAATATCCTGTCCGAGCATGTCGAGGCTATCGTCGAAACCCTTGTCGATACCTTTGATTGCGGTACCCATCAGCGTGACCGCGACTATGCCAATGATCACACCCAGTGCGGTCAGCATTGAACGCATCTTGTGGTTCCAGATCTGCTCAAAGGCTATCCGGATATTCTCCTCAAACTCGTGTAGCAGTCGTCTCATCGCTTTCAATCAGACCGTCCTTCAGGCGGATACAGCGCCGTGCATGACGGGCAATGTCGTCCTCGTGGGTCACCAGCAAAATGGTCTGGCCGCTCTCGTAAAGGTTTTCAAACAGGCGCATGATCTCTTCGCCGGTGCGCGAATCGAGGTTACCGGTTGGTTCATCTGCCAACAGGATCGATGGCTCGTTTACAAGCGCGCGTGCAATCGCCACCCGCTGGCGTTGTCCGCCGGACAGCTCATTGGGGCGGTGGGCAACCCGGTCGGCCAGGCCAACCTGCTCCAAAGCCTTGAAGGCACGTTCTTCGCGCTCGTCGACTGGCATGCCGGCATAGACCAGCGGCAGTTCGACATTGCGCAGAATACTTGCACGGGGCAGCAGGTTAAAGCTCTGGAAAATAAATCCAATTCGCTTGTTGCGCACTGAGGCCAATGCGTTGTCCTCCATGTCCGCAACATTTTCACCGCTAAGGAAATAGGATCCGCTGCTCGGTGAATCGAGGCAACCCAGTATATTCATCAAGGTGGACTTGCCGCTGCCGGATGGCCCCATTATGGCGACGAATTCATTGGGTTGGACCCGTACATTTATGCCGCGCAGAGCCTTTACCTGTGTCATTCCAAGGTCATAGACTTTGGTGACGTCTTCGATACGAATTACCGGCGAGGCCATCGGTCAGTTCCTTTCCCAGGGGCTGCGGGGCGCCTGGCTGACGTTGACCTCCGATTGGTGGCGAAGCTCGCGGGTCAGTACCTGATAGCTGCCTGTCACCACTGTTTCGCCTTCCTCCAGGCCCCCGGTGATGGCGATGCGGTAGCGGTCTGCAATTCCCGTTTCCACCGGGCGCAGGTAAGCGATGCCGTCTTTGACAACAAAAACTACCCGACGCTGGCCTCCGCGGGCTCCGGACCGAGATGGGCGGCCACTGTCATTGCCGCTGGAACCTACCGCTTCATTGACCTCGGCAGCGGGGCGGACGACTACGGCCAGAAGTGGAATATGTAGTGTGTCAGTCAGGGTATCGGTTTCGATTTCCGCAGTGGCGGTCATGCCTGGTCGGATCTGTGGGCTGGGGTCGTCGAATTGAACCTTGACCGAGAAAGTCGTTAATTCTTCCTGACTGCGGGAAGCTTCATTGGCCGCCGAGTGTGAGATTTCGCTCACGGTTCCTGAGAACACCCGGTTGGGAAGTGCATCAACCTCAATTGTCGCACGCTGGCCGACTTGGACATGGACGATATCGCTTTCACTGACATCGATCCGCACTTCCATGGAATCGAGATTGGCAACGGTTGCAACGTGGGTTCCCTCATACTGACCTGTGCCAACAACTCGATCGCCTACCTCGGCGTTGACCCGCACAACTGTGCCGTCAATAGGAGAGTAGGTGCGGGCCTTGCCGAGCAGATCCTGAGCTTCCTTGAGTTGCATTTCCTGGCGTTCTATCTGGTGTAAAGAAGATTCGTAAGAAGCGCGACGAACATCCAGCATGGTCCTGGCCTGATCGAGTTGTTCCTGAGAGGTAAAACCCCGTTCGAAAAGTTCCTCTGTGCGCCTGAGATCCAGCTCAGCCTTGAGCATCTCCGCCCGGTTTTGAGCGCTGCTTGAGCGCGCGGCCGCCAAACCTGCTCTCTGCTGGTTGACCTGAGCTTCCAGAGTGTCCGGATTGACTGCCAGAATTAGGTCGCCCCTTTGGATCCGGCTGCCGTCGCGGACCGGTAGTTCCAGGATTTCGCCAGCAACTTCAGACGAAATCCGCACCTGTAATTCAGGGTGAATGCGACCGGTGCCAGTCACGGTACTCGTGATGTCTCCGCGACCAACCTGGGTTACAGTCACATTGATGGTATCGCTACCCTTGCGGGTAAGACTGTATCCGCCTGCGACGAGGCCAGCGAGAACGATCGCCAGAAAGATCCGGCGCTTCAATTTACGGGATTTCTTCATTGAGGAGGGAGGTAAGGACTATTCGATGATTATGCTGTGGCGCTCGGGCAGGGAAGCGGCCACTCGCTCCAGTTCTATTTCGGCTTGGATGCGGTTGAATCGGGTCTCGATATAACGGACCTGGGCTTGGTCCAGTTCGTTTTGTGCCTCGAGCACTTCGCGAAATGTCGCCAGTCCATTTTCGTATTTCCCGAGTTCCTGCTCGTAGGCTGCTTCGCGCAGATCCAGCGTTAGCCGGGCGGCTCGAACGGCTTCGGTGCGGGCATTGAAATTGCGATAGGCCCTGCGGGTGTCCCGCAGTAGAATTTGGCGGAGTTCCATCTGGCGCATTTCCTCGCGCTCGATCTGCTTTTCAGTCTGGCGGAGATCGGCCCGCTCTGCGCGGAATCCCCATGGCATATTGAATTCAAGGCCTACACTCCATTGATTCCCGTCACGGTCGAAGGCGGATTCGTAGGCACCACGGGCGGTGGAGTCATCCTGCCCCAGGTAAGCCCCTGCAAGCACGAGGTCCAGTTGCGGACGGGTACGGTTGCGTGCGGAAGTGCGATCGTGTTCAAACTGGCGAATAGTGGCCTCCTGGGCACGCAGGGAGGGATTGCGTTCCAGGGCTGAACGCCAGACTTGATCGAAATCCGGCATTTGCGGTGACTCTTCCGGAAGGGGAGAGACTGAAGGAAAATGCGCCGTTCCTTCGTCAAGTCGATTGAGCATCTGGTAGATGACATCGTATGCGTTTTCCAAGGCTGCTTCCGCTTCGATTATTTCCTCCTGGCGCTGAGCCTTTGCGGCTTCAGCCTGTAGAACTTCGACGCGCGTTGCAAGGCCCAGACGCTGGCGCTCCTGGACTTCGTCAAGTAGTCGCTCAGCGAGCTGAAGACTGGTTTCACGAAATTCCAGGTTGTGGCGGGCCGTGGCCAGGCGCCAATAGTTGATCTCGGCTTCGGCTAACATACTCAGCATTTGATCTTCAAAGCTTGCCCAGGCGGATTCTGAAGCTGCATGTGCCCGATTGACCTGAGCTCGGCTGACCTCGCTGCCGAAATTCCGCAACAGTGGCTGGCGGTAGGACAGATAAAGGTCGGCGGTCTGCGCTAGATTCTGCACGTTAACCCCTGCATCGCTGTCCCGCCGCGAATAGTTGGTTTGCGCCGTGACCGTGCCACCGGTGCTTGAGAGCTGTCGGCGGACACCTGCTTGCATCGAGCGCTGGTCACTGCTGGTGCCCTCTGTTTGCGAAAATGTCCGCTGCTGCTCACTTTGTCTCAATGAACCTGATCCAAACAGCTCGAGATCAAATCGGGCGTCTGCAGCATCAATTCGGGTCTGGGCGATCTCCGGGCTGATTCGATTGATGCGGATTCCCAGGTTGGATTCCAGTGTCTGACGGATCACCCAATCGAGGGTCATCTCCTCTGAGCTTTCATCAGCGTGAACTGTGCTGAGAGGAATGGTCAAGAACGCTGCCAGCGCAGAGCACCATAGAACTGCGGCAGTTTTCCTGAGATGTGGGTTTTTGAACAGGTTGGACTTCAATCTCGTGACAAACATCGGATGAATAAATTCTTTTTTTTGCGTTGGGTGCAAACGGAATGGACTAATCTAGCGTATGAGTTGGGAAATATGAAAGTTGACGGGCCGTCAATTTAGAATTGGGTGATGACTCCTGTTCGTTATCTACTTAATGCGTGCGGATAGGTTTTCTTACGGAAAAATTCAGGAACTATGGCTGACGGACACTTTTCTGAGATTTGAAAGGCATGGATATTCCTGATAAGTTTGTCATTTTGAATTGAAAACTTGTCCGAACCACCGGAGGATGACCGTTATTATGGAATATTTGCTGGAAGAGGATTCTGAAGATCCTGGTGGTTGTAGACCTGAATTGTCAGGAAGCGCCGGTTTGCCATGACTGAGTTATTCATCGCAATCGGACTAACGCTCGGTATCTCCGCCTTCTGTTCCTTGTTGGAGGCCTTTTTGCTCAGTACAACTATGGCGGAGGTTGAGTCTTTCAAGCGGCTGCATCCACGCTTGGGTTCACTGCTGGAGCGGTTTAAGCTGGAACTTGATGAAACGAGTTCAGCTATCCTAACTCTCAACACCATCGCAAATACCGCAGGTGCCACAGTAGTAGGTGCATTGGCAGCAAAGGCAACTGCGCGTATAGATGTCGGCATCGTTTCCGCAGGAATGGTTATTGGAATCCTCATCTTTTCAGAAATTCTGCCCAAAAACCTGGGGGTTGCCTACCGCAAGAGTCTACAACCCTACCTTGTCTATCCGCTGGCTTTTGTGCGATTGAGCATGAAGCCACTTTCGGGGGTCGCTGGTGTTGCCTTGCGTTACATCGTTACAAAGGAGGCACCAACTGAAGAAGAGCAGGAAGAGGAAATTCGTATTCTGGCAGAGCGGAGTGCGGAGAGCGGGGTATTGAGCGACAATGAAAGGGACCTGATTGCCAATGCCTTGAGTCTGGATGATGTCTCGGTGGACTCGCTGATGACACCACGAACGGTGGTTTGTTTTCTACAGGAGGCGCTGACGGTTGATGAAGTTTGTCAGGACCTGAAAAATATTCCTTTTGCCCGCTTGCCAATATACAACGATACAATTGATGACATCACCGGTATTGTCCGTCGTCGTGACATCCTCCAGGCTTTCAGTGAGGGCTTGGGCGAGCGTAATTTATATGAGTTGAGACAGGACGCTTTGTTTCTTCCGGAAACTGCCTCAGGGCTTCAGGCTTTGCAGCAATTTATGCGAACACATCAGCAGATTGCGCTTGTTGTGGATGAATATGGCTCGACGGCTGGAGTGATCACGATGGAAGACATCGTTGAACATTTAATTGGCCAGGAGATTTACGAGGATTCAGATCTGGCGGTCGACATGCGTGAACTAGCCAAAAAGCGTGCTGAGAAGTCGCCTCCAGTCACTCCTGATCCGCTGGTCGAAGGACCTGCGGCTGGACCGGAATATCGAGCGACCGACGCCGAAGGTGCGGAGTCGATAGAATCAGACCCTGAAGAAAATATCCCTAAATCGGAAAAATGAGTTTTTTGACACCGCTTGCGCATTGGGTTCATGACCTGGATCCGGTTCTGATCCAGTTCACTGAAACGATCGCGATTCGTTGGTATGGCTTAGCCTACATTGCCGGTTTCCTGGTTGCATTGGGGCTGCTGGTTCTCTACGAGCGCCGCGGACGTTCAAGCCTCAACCGTGTCGAGCGCGAAAGCCTTTTCATAGCTCTGGTGATTGGCGTCATGGCAGGCGGCCGCTTCGGCTATGTTCTGCTTTATGACACCCAGCGTTTTTTCAGTGACCCGCTGGTATTGTTCCGTGTTTGGGAAGGCGGCATGGCGAGTCATGGTGGTTTCATTGGGGTGGCGCTCGCTCTGGCATGGTTTTGCCGGCGCTACGGTTGGTCTTATCGCGCCTTGGGCGACATTGTGGTCACCCTAGCACCAGCCGGCCTCTTTTTCGGAAGGATAGCCAATTTTATCAATGGCGAGCTCTGGGGCAAAGTATCGGATGTACCCTGGGCCGTTGTTTTTCCGCAGAGCCTGCCAGGTTATCCGGTAGAATCGATAGCGGCCCGGCATCCCTCGCAGCTCTACGCCGCATTTCTGGAGGGCTTGGTACTTTTCATCTTTATCCAGTGGCGTTTCTGGCAGTCGGCGAATCTGACCCGTTATCCAGGGCAGATTGCCGGTGAATTTCTGGTCGCCTACGCCGGCCTTCGCATCATCGGGGAACTTTTCCGCGAACCCGATGCCAGCCTGATCATGGGCCTGAGCCGCGGCACTTTTTATTCCCTGCTGGTTGCGCTGATAGGAGTCGCGGTCATTCTGTGGGCGCGGAAGGCCCCGCAGTCGTCGGAAAAGAGTTGAAACCTAATCGCCGGATGGCGTTGGTAGTGCAGTCTGGCCGAGACTGCCGCTGGCCGAAGGCGGTAGCCCCTGGCTAAACCGGCCTTGCCGCGGGTCAGTCCTTAGCGGCCTCGACAATTCGCAGGTAGATTTCGTCTACGGATAGTTGGTGGATTTCGCTGGGCGAAAGCCGGTTGGCATAGACTTCCGGGAGGCTGTCTACATTTTCGAACAACTGCAGTTGGCGATTTGCGCTGACATCGTCAATGCGGTCGACCGGTGTAAACAGGGGCACTTTGTTCAGCACTTCCGGGTGTTCCTTGATCATCCGGCGGATGGCGCTGACGGCTTCGCAGAAACGGTCCAGCTCACTCTGGGTGTAGCTCTCTGTTGGCTCGATCATCAGGCCGTAGGCCTCGGGCCAGGCGACAGTGGGTGCATGGAAGCCGAAATCGAGGAAGAGTTTGCCGATACGGGTGATCGCCAATGCTTTGGGTATACCTGCCTTTTCGATGCGCTCGAAGTCCTCGTCCTCAATGGTGAGAATAAATTCGTGCATGCGCGGCGTATTGCGGGCCTTCGAAGGCAGGGTCGGGTAGACTGGCTTAAGCTTCTCGTAGCAATAGCGAGCGGACAATACGGCCATTGCGGTCATCCGGGGAACCCCTTCCTTGCCGAGCCGTGCCAAGTAGGCATAAGCCCGGACCTTGTGGGCAAAGTTACCCCAGTGGCGGTGGAAACTGCCGATACTCTGTTCCGGTTTGACTGGGCTGAAGCGGCCTTCCGCATCCTTCTCTATAAGGTGACCGGGGAGGAATGGAATCAGCTTTTCACTAACCGCGACGATGGCATCACCCGGACCGCCACCACCGTGGGGAATGGTCCAAGTCTTATGCAAATTGTTGTGAACCGCGTCGACGCCCATGCGCCCGAGGTCACACCAGCCGGCAATGGCGTTCATGTTGGCGCCGTCCATGTATACAAGGCCACCCGCTTCGTGCACCTTGTCCGCTACCTTGCGAAACTCTTTTTCAAAAATGCCGCAGGTGTTCGGGTTGGTAATCATGATTCCGGCAACCCGGTCGCCCAGTTGATCGAGGCGTTCGCAGAGGTCCTTGTAGTCAATGGTTCCGTCATCACCGGACTTCAGCAGCACAATGCCGCTCGGGTTTGCCCGGTCCTTGCCGGATTTATAGCCCGCCATTACGGCTGTGGCAAAATTGGTGCCGTGGGCAGAGTCGGGGATTAACACCACATTGCGGTGCCCTTCGCCGCGCTGGCGATGGTAGGCCTGAAAGAGTTTAATTCCAACCAATTCCCCCTGGGCACCCGCCACTGGCTGGGTCGTCACTCCGGGCAAACCAGTGATTTTCTTAAACCACTCCTGGATTTCATACAGGATCTCGAGGCAGCCTTGGGCGGAATCGATGGGTGCCTGAGGGTGCACGTCTGTGAATCCGGGCAGGTTTGCGGCCCAGTCATTCACGTAGGGATTATATTTCATCGTGCAACTGCCGAGCGGGTAGCAACCATCATCCGGACTAACATTCAGGGAACCCAGCTTGTCGTAATACGCGGCGATTGTTTCCTGCCCCAGATTCGGCAAGCCCACAGGTGTTGCGCGCGTGCGGTTCGCGGGGAGCGCTTGTGCGGTATGATTTGCCGCCGTGCCAGTAAAGTTGCAGCGCGCAAAGAAGGTGATTAATCGGTCGAGGTCTGCTTCGCGATCACTGAATGAGACCTTCAGCAGGTTGCGTTTGCCGCGGATGCGGTCGGATACATCGACGCCTATGTGGAGGCCATCCTCACATCCTTTGCTGATCCAATTGACTACTGGTTCTTCGATTTCGAAGACCACTTCGTTGAAAAATGGACTCGCGGGAAAGGCCAGCGCAATGCCGGGCAGTGCGGTGAGCCGCTCAACGGCGGCTTTGGCCTTTTCGCGGCCGGCCAGTATGGCTGCTGCCATTCCGTCTTCACCACGGGCGAGAACCGCAGCACCCGCGAGCGTCGCCAGAAAAGCTTGATTGGAGCAGATGTTGGAGGTCGCTTTGTCTTTGCGAATGTGCTGTTCCCGCGTGCTCAGAACCATGACCAAGCAGTTGCGGCCCTCCAGATCCTGTGCTTTCCCGACATAACGTCCAGGCGTTTGCCGGATGGCGTTCTTACTTTCCTCATTGTGGCGAACTCCAAAGAGACCCAGACCGGGGCCACCGAAATTCGGGCCGATTGCGAGGTGCTGCGCCTCGCCTACCAACATGTCGGCACCTTTTTGGCCGAATGCCGTTGGTGGCTTGAGCCCACCAGTTGAAAGGAGCATTGGGTCGACCACAGCGACGCTCTGGGCAGGGCTGTCGGCTATCAGATCAGTGATGGCGTCCACATCCTCCAGCAGTCCAAGGTTGTTGACTTGAGGGAATACGACCGCGGCCAGCTGATTGCCCAAATCTCCGATGCGGATTTTGAGGGCATTGAGGTCGAGCAAACCAGTTTCCGGATCAACCGGACAGGTGGCGATTTCGATCTCGGTGTCTTCGCTCAGTGTCCGGATGACTTCAAGGTCTCCGGGATAGATGTTTTCGGCGACCAAGGCGACGGTCGCCTTGCGGCTTATCCGGATTGCAGTGCAGATTGCTTCAAAGATCGCTGATGCCCGATCATAGAGGGAACTGTTGATTGCCTCGAATCCCGTCAATTGACTCATGACGCACTGATAAAGCCAGTGGGTCATGAGTGTGCCCTGCGAGCGTTCCGGTTGGTAAGGCGTATAGGCCGTCGTCAGGTTGCGGATCGAAGCAACGTGCGGTACAATCGGATGGACTTCGTAATCCGGCAGGCCATCCCCGATGAAAGAGGCGCGTATCCGGTTCTTCTCTGAAATGGTTTCCAGATGCTCGAGGAGTGCGTCGTATTCAAGCTCATCCGGCAAGTCGGGCTGCTCTATGAATCGACAATTGTCAGGGATGTGACTGTAAAGGTCTTTGAGGTCTTTGGCGCCAGTGGCCTCCAGCATGGATTTGATGTCGGAGTCATCCGCCGGAATATAGTGGCGGGTCCGTTCCCGACTCAATTGGTCAGGGTTGTAGGGCAGAGGATTCTTCAGGTTTTTAAGACTCATAATGGAAAGGGTCTAGTGTCCGAAAATGTCGATGGAATGCAATCCTGAGTGGCTTTTTTCTCCGAAATCCTTTGCCTTCTGGTCATGAAACGCAAGGAACGCGCAGAATTTGTTTTGGAGAAATTACAGGGATGGATGCCCGAGCCTCAGATTCCTCTGAACCACAAAGATCCCTACACCCTGTTGGTTGCGGTTTTGTTGTCGGCGCAGTGTACGGATGAGCGGGTCAATCAAGTTACGCCAAAGCTATTTGGCCTGGCGGATACGCCGCAGGCGATGGCTCAAGTTCCTGAGGCCACTATCCTAGAGATTGTTCGTCCTTGCGGATTGGGTCCACAAAAGGCCAGAGCCATTTCCAAGCTGTCGCAGATGCTGGTGGATTTATATAAGGGCGATGTGCCTGCCGACCTTAAGTTGCTTGAGGCTTTGCCAGGGGTCGGGCATAAAACCGCGCAGGTAGTAATGGCGCAGGCCTTTGACGTTCCATCCTTTCCGGTCGATACGCACATTCACCGGCTGGCTCAGCGCTGGGGCCTTACCAACGGACGCAGTGTAGTGCAGACCGAACGCGACTTGAAAAAGTTGTTTCCTGAATCGCACTGGAATCGCCTGCACCTGCAGATCATATATTACGGACGTCAGCACTGCCAGGCGCGTAAAAAGTGTGATGGCAGTGAAAACGGCTGTGACTTCTGTCCGCTTTTCAACCGACAGCGCAAGAGACCTTTGAAAACCCGCAAATCATAAAAAAGCGCTTCCCCGTTAGAGGAAGCGCTTTTGAAAGGGAGAGGGAAGACCGGGCGATCTTACATCATGCCGCCCATGCCGCCCATTCCACCCATACCGCCCATGCCACCCATATCAGGGGCACCGGAGTCCTTCTTGTCCTCCGGCAGGTCGGTAATGATGGCTTCAGTGGTCAGCAGGAGACCGGACACGCTGGCTGCATACTGCAGTGCGCTGCGAGTCACTTTGGCTGGGTCGACAACGCCGGCCTTGATCAAGTCTTCATACTTCTCAGTCGCCACGTTGTAACCCTGATTGCCAGAGCCTTTGAGCACTTCCTGAACGATCAGGCTGCCTTCAACGCCAGCATTGAAGCAGAGGATGCGCAGTGGCCACTCAACGGACTTGCTGACAATCGTGGCTCCGATGGCTTCGTCGCCTTCGAGCTTGAGGCTGTCGATCGCCTTGCGGGTGCGCAACAGGGTTACGCCACCACCGGGAACGATGCCTTCTTCGACGGCTGCGCGGGTTGCGTGCAGGGCGTCTTCAACGCGGGCCTTCTTTTCTTTCATTTCCGGCTCGGTTGCGGCGCCGACATTGATCACAGCAACACCACCAGCGAGTTTGGCGAGGCGCTCCTGCAGCTTCTCGCGGTCGTAGTCGGAGGAAGTTTCTTCGATCTGACGACGGATCAGCTTTACCCGGCCCTGGATGTCAGCAGCACTGCCGGCACCTTCGACAATCGTGGTGCTTTCCTTGTCGACCGTAACGCGCTTGGCTTGGCCGAGGTCGCTGAGCTCGAGGTTTTCGAGCTTCATGCCGAGGTCTTCAGTGATGCACTTGCCACCGGTGAGGACAGCGATATCTTCAAGCATGGCCTTGCGGCGGTCGCCGAAGCCAGGTGCCTTGACGGCGCAGACATTCAACATGCCGCGCAGCTTGTTGACCACGAGTGTGGCAAGAGCTTCACCTTCAACGTCTTCAGCAATGAGTAGGAAGGGTTTACCGCTTTGGGCAACCTTTTGCAGGATCGGGAGCAGGTCATTGAGGTTGCTGATCTTCTTCTCGTGGATCAGAATGTAAGCGTCTTCGAGGACGGCTTCCATTGCTTCCTGATCGGTTGCGAAGTAGGGGCTCAGGTAACCCTTGTCGAACTGCATACCTTCGACGACGTCGAGGGTGGTTTCGATGCCCTTGGCTTCTTCAACGGTGATCGTTCCGTCCTTGCCAACCTTGTCCATCGCATCGGCAATGATGGTGCCGATTTCTTCTTCCCAGTTAGCGGAAACCGTCGCAACGTTCTTGACGGCCTCACGGTCCGTCACCGGGATGGCCAGCTTCTTGATTTCTGCAACCGCTGCCGTCACAGCCTTGTCGATACCGCGCTTCAGGTAAACCGGGTTGGCGCCAGCGGTGACATTCTTGAGGCCTTCGCGGAAGATCGCCTCAGCGAGGACCGTAGCGGTGGTGGTGCCATCGCCAGCGTTGTCGCTGGTGCGGGTAGCCACTTCCTTGACCATCTGGGCACCCATGTTTTCAAAGGGATCCTTAAGGTCAATTTCCTTGGCGACGGAAACACCGTCCTTGGTCACTGTCGGGCTACCGAACTTTTTGTCGATAACGACATTACGGCCCTTGGGGCCGAGTGTTACCTTGACTGCCTTGGCGAGGGTTTCGACGCCGCGGAGGAGCCGCTTGCGTGCGTCTTCGTCGAATTTAATTTGTTTAGCCATAGTATTTAAATCTAATTTTATCTGTTAATGATCTGCGTCGTCCGGACTTATCCAACGATAGCAAGAATGTCGTCTTCGCGCAGGATGGTGTATTCAACATCATCATACTTCACCGAGGTACCACCATACTTGCTGATGATAACCTGGTCGCCCACCTTAACGGAGAAGGCATAGTCTTCACCATCCTTTTTGCCATTGCCCAGTGCGAGCACTTCGGCCGTGGTTGGCTTTTCCTTGGCTGAATCGGGGATGATGATCCCGCCTTTGACTTCTTCCTGGCTACTTTCGACTGGCTTTACCAGAACGCGATCACCCAGAGGTTTGATGTTTACTTTATTAGCAGTTGTCATGATTTTTTCGGTTTGTTAATTCGAATTGATGTAAATGGGTTGGATTGAATGCGGAGATTACTTTTTGTTTTCGTCTGCAACGTCTTCAACTTCGGCGTCGACTACATTGTCATCAGCATCCTGGCCGCCTTTATTGGAGGATGACGAGGATTCAGGGCCTTCCGGCATAGGCCCTTCGGCTCCGGCAGCGCCCCCAGCTTCCTGATACATGCGGGCAACAGCAGCCTGAAGTTCGGAACTGTTATTGATCTTCTCCGTTGCGGCTTTGATCTGCTCGAGGTCGTCGGATTCGAGGGCCTTTTTGCCTTCTTCGACGAGCCCCTTGATGAGGGTTTGTTCTTCCTCGCTGAATTTGTCCTTGTTGTCGGTGACCAACTTTTCAGTCGAGAACACGACGCCATCCAGCTGATTGCGGGCTTCGACCTTTTCCTTGGCCTGCTTGTCCGTTTCCGCGTTTCTTTCGGCGTCTTCTTTCATCTTCTTAACTTCGTCCTCGCTGAGGCCGGAGGCATTGGTGATGGAAATTTTCTGTTCCTTGCCAGTGCCTTTGTCGACCGCCGAAACGTGCAGAATACCGTTGGCATCGATGTCAAAGGTGACTTCAATCTGAGGCACGCCGCGGGGAGCACCAGGGATGCCGTCGAGGCGGAAGTTGCCTAACATTTTGTTGTCTTTGGCGAGCGGGCGTTCTCCTTGGAGCACCTTGATGTCCACGGCGGTTTGCTGGTCCGCATAGGTGGAAAAGACCTGAGACTTTTTGGTCGGAATTGTGGTGTTGCGCTCGATCATCGCGGTGGCCACGCCGCCAGCAGTTTCGATGGCGAGGGTCAGCGGGGTGACGTCTAGCAGGAGCACGTCCTTGACGTCGCCAGCCAGAACTGCACCCTGAATTGCGGCGCCGATGGCGACCACCTCGTCAGGGTTCACGCCCTTGTGGGGTTCTTTGCCGGCAAGCTTGCGGGAGGTTTCAACCACCTTGGGCATGCGGGTCATACCGCCAACGAGTACCAATTCACCAATTTCGCTGTTGGAAATTCCGGCGTCCTTAAGGCATGCCTTGAAGGGCTCGATGGTGCGCTCGTAAAGGCTGTCTGTGATTTGCTCCAGCTTGGAACGGCTGAAAGTCACATTCAAGTGCTTCGGACCAGAGGAGTCAGCAGTAATGAAGGGCAGGTTAATGTCGGTCGACTGCGAGGAGCTGAGGGCGATCTTCGCCTTTTCAGCTTCTTCCTTCAGACGCTGCAGGGCCATGCGGTCACCCCGCAGGTCGATGCCATGTTCCTTCTGGAAATCTTCGGCCAGCCATTTGATAATGGCGGTATCCCAGTTGTCACCACCCAGTTGGGTGTCGCCATTGGTCGCCTTCACTTCGAAGACGCCGTCGCCGATTTCCAGGATTGAAATATCAAAGGTACCACCACCCAGGTCGTAGACCGCAATGGTCTGCTCGCTCTTTTTGTCGAGTCCGTAGGCGAGTGAAGCGGCGGTTGGCTCGTTGATGATGCGAAGCACTTCCAGTCCTGCAATGGTGCCGGCGTCCTTGGTTGCCTGGCGCTGGCTGTCGTTAAAATAGGCCGGAACCGTAATGACCGCCTTGGTGACCGGTTCGCCCAGATAGGACTCGGCGTCGGCCTTCAGCTTGGCGAGCACCATTGAGCTGATTTGCTCGGGTGGCAGTTGTTTGGTTTCGCCGTTGTCGACGACTTCAATCCAGGCATCGCCGCCTTTTCCCTCGACGACCCTGTAGGGGAGGCCTTTGGCTTCTTCGGCCACTTCGCTGAATTTCCGGCCAATCAGACGCTTGGCGGAGAAAATCGTGTTTTCAGGATTGGTGACAGCCTGGCGCTTTGCGGCCTGGCCGACAAGGCGTTCGCCGTTTTTCGCGAATGCAACAACGGACGGCGTTGTGCGTGCACCTTCACTGTTAGGGATGACAACGGGCTCGCCCCCTTCCATGACAGCCATGCAAGAGTTTGTAGTTCCCAAATCGATTCCGATGATCTTACTCATGATGGCCACTCCTTTGCAGTTGCAATGCCAGAAGGGGGATCGGTTATACAAGTCGTTGAATAATAGACCCTAAAGGCCTTTGCCGAGAAGCTTTTCATAGCCATAAGGCTTCGATCGGGCGCCCATTGGCTCAGTTTGTGTCACAGTTGTGTCACACCTGGGCGCAGTGTGTCACAAGCTTGGCTGACCCAGTTTCATGATGGCCGGCTTTTATTGTTTTTAAGGCTTTTCATGAAAGCAGGGCTTGCTAGCTTGATGCGCACTGATGGAGTTGACACCCAAACGCAAGAAGAAGGTTGATTACGAAGCATTGAATTCACCCTTGAGCCGGATTCCCGGAATGGATCTCCGCACGGTGCGTGTCCTTTTGAATCAGGAGATCACAGACCCGGATGAACTGCGTGGACGCTCGCCGGAAAGCCTTTTCACGGAAGGGCGGCGTCAGAATGCAGAGTTGGCGGAGGATGTATTATCTTACCTGCGCATGGCGGTTTATTATGCGGAAAGCCCGGATCCCGATCCGGCTTTGCTTGCTCCATGGAAATGGAAGGATTGAGTTTTTCAAAAAATGGTGGATAGTAGTATGACAATGGAGTCGACTTTAGCTATACCAAGCCGGGTGCCCGTAATGACTTTGCGGGATACTGTATTTTTCCCGCATGCGGTAATCCCCCTCTATATATTCGAGCCACGTTATAGAGAAATGCTCGAGGATGTTTTACAGGGTCAACGCATGTTTGCCGTAGCCAAAGAGAATGAGGAGGAAGCAGAGGCTACAGGGCGTTTTGAGCCTATGCACCGGTTTGCAACAGTTGGCATCGTCAGGGCGTCCCACCGTAACGACGATGGTACTTCAAATTTGGTGATCCAGGGGTTGGTTCGGGTAAGAATTGTGAACATCGTTGAAGACCAGCCCTACCGCATCGCTGAAATTGAACCCGTTTCATCCGAACCCGGAGCGGGAGATAAGGAGCTCCTGGCGGAGAAATCGAGGGTCGCTCAGTTGCTGTCAAAGGACCGTTCCTGGCAGGATGAGTTGCCGGAAGAGTTCGTCGAGATGATTCAAGGCATCGAAGAACCGGAAGTCTTCCTTGACCTGACGATCCATTCGGTTTGTCAGTCCGCGGACCTGCGTCAGGAACTGCTTGAAACCTTCGATGTCTACGAACGATATCAGCGCTTCTGCCGCTACCTCGACCAGCGCATCGATCAACAGGTGCTTTACCGCCTGCTGCAAGGGCCTTTGGCTGATGATGAAATTGGCCGAAATTAAGGCTTGAAATAGCGTTTTAAAGATTAGCAAAATGGCCTCATGTTTGAGCGCTATTCTGTTTCTTGTGTTTCCGCGCCGAGGCGCGGAGGATTTTCTTTGATCGAATTGCTGGTGGTTATTGCCCTGATCGGATTACTTGCGGGCTTGCTGATTCCGGCAGTCGGCTCGGTTCGCCAGCAAGCGCAGATGACGAGTGCTGGTCACAACATGAGGCAGGTCCTGATCGCATGGTCGGCTGAGCAGCGCTATGCCTCAGGCGATTTGGATGAAGCGGAATCGGTTCACGCCTGGGCTCTGGTTTTGGCCCGGCGTCAGGGTCTGAACGACGCCCGCTTATACCGGGTGACCGGTGACCCCCGGCAGCGCTCGAGTGGAAATTCGCTTCTGAGGGTGGGGCAGCCGCAGGAGGACGGATCCTGGCAATTGAGTGATGATTTTGTAAGGGAGCCAACAAGTGTGGTTATTGCTTCGGGCGTAGTGCCCGGCATTCATCCTCCTTCAACCCCTGTGATGTGGACCCGGGGACTGCGCCCGGAGGGCCGTTGGGCGAGTTTAAGTGAAGACGAACCGGCGGTGTTTGGAGACCGTGGCGGCTTCATTGGATTCCTTGATGGGCGTGTCGAATTTTTCGAGGATCTCACTCTGAACGGAGGCTTGTTGACGGAGTTTGGAACCGGTCTGCCAACGGCTGATATCCGCCGCGCGCTGCCTCCAGCCGCCGTCATTTTACGGGAAAGCAGCCCAGCTGAAATTCTTTCAAATTTGTAAACATCTCTAAGTTCCTGACAGTCGCTGCCTTACCAATATGTGGGGCTTCGTTCGCCTTGACAGATCGCGTATAGTGTTCCCTTGAGCTTTTGCGGCGGGATCGAATTCCGCCAATACTTCAGTTCATCTATTTGCTATGGCATTAGAGAAACACAAAGAACAGGACTACGGGGAAAACCCAACGCAGGTCCGCCAAACGGATAAATATAAAGAAGAATACGTACATTCCTTTGTCGACAAGTGGGATGACTTGATTGACTGGGATGGGCGTGCGAAAAGCGAAGGCAGCTTCTTCATTGATGAGTTGAAACGCCGCGGCAAGAAGAAGATTCTCGATGTAGCGACCGGTACGGGCTTTCACTCCGTACGTTTGCTCAACGAGGGCTTCGAAGTTATCAGCGCGGATGGCAGCCCTGAAATGCTTGCCAAGGCATTTGCCAATGGTCGCCGCCATGGCCACGTCCTGCGCACAGTACAGGCTGACTGGCGCTGGCTGAACCGGGATGTGCACGGCAAATACGACGCGGTCATTTGCCTGGGCAATTCTTTCACTCACCTATTCGAGGAAAGGGACCGTCGTAAGGCATTGGCCGAATTTTATGCCTGTCTGCGTCACGACGGCATTCTGATTCTCGATCAGCGCAATTACGACATGATCCTCGATGAAGGCTTCAAGAGCAAGCACACGTATTATTACTGTGGTGACAATGTTGAAGCAAAGCCGGAGTTTGTAGACGAGGGCCTGGCACGTTTCCAATACAAGTTTTCAGATGGTGGAACCTTCCACTTGAATATGTTCCCCCTGCGTCAGGCTTACACGGAGCGACTGATGAAAGAGGTCGGTTTCCAGCAAGTCCATAAGTTTGCGGACTTCAAGGAAACCTATCGTCAGGAGGATCCGGACTTTATCGTATTTATCGCTGAAAAACGTTATCCAGATACCCCTGGAGCAAAGGAGGAAGCATGAGCCAGCACGATGCAGCAGCCGTTGAGAAAATGGCGAAGGATTACTACGACAGTGGCGATGCCGACAACTTCTACTACAATGTCTGGGGTGGTGAAGACATCCACATTGGACTGTATAAGGATGACGTTGAGCCCATTCGCGACGCAAGTCGCCGAACTGTGGAGCGCATGGCTGAAAAGATTGCCCACCGTTTTCCGGATGCCCGCATTCTCGATATAGGTGCCGGCTATGGCGGTTCCGCCCGCTATCTCGCCAAAAAATGGGGTGTCCACGTCGTCTGTCTGAACTTGAGTACCGTTCAGAATGAGCGCAATCGTCAGATGAATAAAGAGCAGGGCCTCGATCACCTGATTGAGGTCGTTGATGGAACCTTCGAAGATCTACCTTTCAAGGAAGACACCTTCGACGTCGTCTGGTCTCAGGATGCCATCCTGCACAGTGGTGCGCGAAGAAAGGTCTTCGAAGAAGTCGAGCGCGTCCTGCGCCAGGACGGTGAGTTCATCTTCACCGATCCCATGCAGAAAGTTGATGCCGATCCCGAAGTGCTCAAGCCAGTCCTGGCACGCATTCACCTGGCTTCGATGGGGTCCTTTGACGTATATGAGCAGTTCGCTAAGGATCTCGGCTGGAAAACTGTTGAAATCGAGCGTCTCTCCGAGTATCTGCCAAAACATTACAGCCGCGTCCGTTCCGAGTTGGAAAGTCGCGATGCCGAACTCGCTGAGTTTTGCAGCAAAGACTACCGTGAGCGTATGAAAAACGGTCTCAGCCACTGGATCAACGCCGGCAAGCAAGGCGTGCTGGACTGGGGTATCCTGCACTTCAGCAAAGCCTGATCCACGTCCACGCTAGTTGGAATTTGAAAAGCAAAGCCGGGCAGGATTTTCTGCCCGGCTTTTTGATGCCCAACAGAAAGAATTGGTCTGGCGTTTAAATGGCAGGGACGGCGGGATTCGAACCCACGACCTACGGTTTAGAAGACCGT
>JAFIGG010000061.1 GCA_020831485.1 Opitutales bacterium | reverse complement strand
GACACCGCCAGACCTCGAATAACCTCAGGATCCGTGGGCTTTTCGACAAACTCAGTGACGTCCAGTTCATCGGTGATCCGCATGAGCCCCAGCCCTTGCACCTCCGATACCTTCATGGCCTTGGCCGCGATAGTGATGTCGGAACCCGAACTGCGGTGCTGCCGCTCCATTGCCCGCAGATCCATTTGATAGAGTTGGTCCCCTGAAAGGATCATCACCAGATCATCGTCATCCGCACTGAAATGGTGCAGGTTCTGGCGAACGGCGTCGGCAGTCCCTTGATACCAATTGGAACCCGTCGCCGTTTGCTCTGCGGAGAGTATATCCACAAAGCCACCGCCAAATGGATCGAACTTGTAGGCCTCCTGAATGTGCCGGTGCAGTGAAGCCGTATTGAACTGGCTCAGCACATAGATCTGGTTCATACCAGAGTGCAGGCAATTGCTTATGGGGATATCGACCAGCCGGTATTTTCCGGCGAGAGGAACCGCGGGTTTACAGCGTTCGAGTGTCAGCGGATGCAGGCGAGTGCCACGGCCACCGCCCATAATTACGGCAATAATCTTCGATTTCATTCAGGCTTTGAGGGTGTTGAAAAGGTGGAATGTAAACGCAAAAAGCTTCGGTCTTGCGTTATGGAATGGATTGCATTGGGATGCAAACTTTATGTGCGGAATCATCGGATACATAGGCAAACAGAAAGCCTCCCCTATTTTGTTGAATGGTCTCCAACGCCTCGAATACCGGGGGTATGATTCGGCCGGACTCGCCGTTCTGGAAAAAGGTCAATTCAACGCGCTTAAACGCACCGGGAGGGTCGAGAACCTTCGCAAACCAGTGTTGGCTGCGGACTCACAAGCCCGCCTGGGGATCAGCCACACCCGCTGGGCCACCCATGGTGGCGTCACCGAAGCCAATGCTCACCCTCATGTCAGCTGGGATGGACGCCTGGCGCTGGTTCACAATGGTGTGATCGAAAACTACAAGGCCATTAAACGTGAGTTGGAGGCCAAAGGCATAGAATTCAAAAGCGAGACCGACAGTGAAGCGCTCGTCAACCTGATCGCCTATTTCTACAACCTTGAGCTCAAGGAAAGCGGCAAATCACACAAACAGGCCCTCCTGCAAGCCCTGCGCACAGCACTCTACCAGGTCGAAGGCACCTACGGTATCGGCATCATGTGCACAGACCTGCCCGAGCACATGATCGGCGCCCGCAAGGGCAGCCCGCTGGTCATTGGTGTCGGTAAGGGAGAAAACCTGCTGGCCAGCGACGTCACTGCATTCGCCGGGCGCACCCAGAATGTCGTCTACCTTAGCGATGGCCAGATTGCCTATCTCAGCGAGGAGGATTTTGAAATCACCAATATTGATGCCGAAACCGTTTCGCCACACATCGATACGATTTCCTGGGACATCGAGGACGCCGAGCTTGGCGCCTACCCCCACTACATGCTGAAAGAGATTTTCGAGCAACCCATGGCGATTGAGAATGCCATGCGCGGGCGCTTTTCTCAGGACGGCAGCACCGCCCAGTTCGGGGGCTTGAATATCGATCCGCGCGAACTGCGCCAGATTGACCGTATTTTATTTCTCGGCTGCGGCACCGCCTGGCATTCCTGCCTGGTTGCCGAATACCTGATCGAAAAGTATGCCCGCATACCGGTCGAGGTCGAGTACGCCAGCGAATTCCGCTATCGCAACGCTCCTCTGGATAAAAATACGCTGGTTTTCACCGTCAGCCAGAGCGGGGAGACCATTGACACTCTGGAAGCCCAGCGCGAAGCCAAGCGCAAGGGTTACCGCGTTCTGGGCATTACCAATGTGGTCGGCTCCACCATTGCCCGCGAAAACGACGGCGGGATTTACCAGCACTCCGGCCCCGAGATCGGAGTGGCCTCCACCAAAGCTTTTACCGCCCAAGTGCACATTGCAGCCATGCTGGCCCTTTACCTCGGACGCATGCGCGACATGAGTTTCTCCGAAGGGATTCAAATCGTCAACGCCCTGAAGAAAGCTCCCGGCATGGTCGCTCAGGTGCTCAATCAAACTGAGCATATCAAGGAAATCGCCGAACGTTTCGCCGAAAAATCGGATTACCTGTTCCTCGGGCGGCAGGCAATGTTTCCCATTGCATTGGAAGGGGCCCTCAAGCTGAAAGAAGTTTCCTATATCCACGCCGAGGGCTATCCGGCAGCCGAAATGAAACACGGTCCCATTGCCTTGATCAGTCCGGAATGCCCGACCGTCGCCTTTGCCATGAAGAGCGAGATTTTCCAGAAATCTCTGGCAAACGTTCAGGAAATCCGTGCCCGCAAAGGTCCTGTGATCGCCATCACGGACGCCGGCAAGGACTTCCCCGCAGACCTGGCAGACGCGGTGATCGAGATTCCTGAAGCCCATGAAGTGGTGCAACCCGTACTCGCATCGATTCCGGTGCAGCTGCTGGCCTACTACACCGCGTTGGCAAGAAACTGCGATGTCGACAAGCCGCGTAACCTGGCTAAAAGCGTCACGGTAGAATAACTATCTCCCATGCAGATTTTTCCTCAATTCGATGAGTTCGCCAAGTTGGCGAACCAGGGCAACCTGATTCCAGTCTACTGCGAGCTGATGGCCGACTACGAAACGCCGGTCTCCGTTTACGCCAAATTGAAAGCGGACAACGACTCCGCTTTCCTGCTCGAATCGATCGAGGGTGGCGCGAATCTCTACCGCTATTCCTTTATCGGCTGCAACCCGCGCAAAACAATTCGTGCGACCCTGGGCGGTGAGACGCTGATCCGCAGCCGCGACGGAAAAGAGCAACGCGTGCCGACCCCGAAAGATCCACTGGAACTTCTGGAAGCTGAAATGGCCCAGTACCAGCCCGTGCAACTGCCGGACATGCCACGCTTCGTGGGTGGCGCAGTGGGCTATCTTGGCTACGAATACATTCACTGTGTGGAATCCACGGTTCCGGTCGCGGAAAAGGATCCGCTGAAAATGCCGGTAGCCCACTTTCTAATCAGCGATACTCTGGTGATTTTCGACCGGGCCCGGCAGACTCTGCGCCTGCTGGTAAACACCCATTTGGACGAGGAGCAATCGGTTGAATCCGCCTATGCCCATGCCAAAGAGGCTCTGCAGGAACTGGCGGAAACCCTGCGCAAGGGCCGGGCAATCCCAACGCTGCCGGTACAGGATCCCGGAGTCCCGGAGGTCCCGGACGGCAATTTCACACCGGAGGCCTTTGAATCCATGGTGGAACGCTGCAAGGAATACATTCGCGCCGGTGACGTCATCCAGGTGGTGGGCAGCCAGCGCTTCGAAAAGCCCTTCAAGCCCGATCCCCTGAGCCTTTACCGCGCGCTACGCATTGTGAACCCTTCGCCCTACATGTTCCTCTACGATTGCGGAGAGTTCGCGCTGGTGGGGGCTTCGCCGGAAGTGCATGTGCGACTGACCAACGGGCTGGCTGAACTGCGTCCAATAGCGGGCACCCGACCCCGTGGACGCAATTCGGAAGAGGACAACGCTTACGAAGAAGACCTTCTGGCAGACGAAAAAGAGCGCGCCGAGCACCTGATGCTTGTCGACCTCGCCCGCAACGACCTTGGCCGGGTCTGCGAATACGGTTCGGTCAAAGTACCCGAATACATGATTGTTGAGCGCTATTCACATGTGATGCACATTGTCTCTCAGGTCGAGGGCCAGATTGACCCGCAGCGCAGCGCCTATGATTTGATGCGGGCAACCTTCCCCGCCGGCACCGTTAGCGGAGCTCCCAAAATCCGCGCCATGCAGATCATCGCCGAGCAGGAAAAGGAACAACGCGGCCCCTACGCAGGAGCCCTATGTTACTTCAGTTACGACGGTAATCTGGACAGCTGCATCGCGATTCGTACGGCCCTGATTAAGGACAAGACCATTTACGTGCAAAGCGGCGCCGGTCTGGTCGCGGACTCCGTCCCCCGCAATGAATACGATGAAACCGTGAGCAAAGCCAAAGGCATGCTGAAAGCTGTCGCCATGGCCGAGCGGTTCAGCGAATAAAAAGGCACAGAGGCCACGCCTGCCATGCCCGAAACCAGCTACTGCGGACGCATTGCCCCAACGCCCAGCGGCTATCTGCATGCTGGGCACATCGCCACTTTTTCGATTGCCTGGGAACGCGCGCGGGCTGCCAAGGGCCGCATTGTCTACCGTTGCGACGATCTCGATCGCGCCCGTTGCAAGCCCGAATACGACGAGGCCGCCCGCACCAGCCTGAAGAATGCCGGCCTCGACTGGGATGAAGGCCCCGATCTGGGCGGGCCCAACGCACCCTACCTTCAAAGTGAACGCCAATCCCACTATTTGAGTGCCTGGCACCAACTCCGGGACGGTTTTTCGATCTACCCCTCACCCCATTCACGCAAGGATGTGCGCGAAGCCCTGTCTGCGCCCCACCCTAGCGGGCGCGAACCCATTTTTCCGGCCAAGCTGCGGGCGGGCAGATCAGAAACAGCTGCCTACAGCCAACCGATGAAGGTCAATTGGCGCTTTCGTGTGCCGGATGGCACCGCGATCCGCTTTAAGGATGGCCGCTGCGGAATGCAAACATTCGTAGCCGGCAAGGATTTCGGAGACTTTCTGGTCTGGCGCAAGGACGGCTACCCCTCCTATGAACTGGCCACCGTCGTCGACGATCACCAGATGGCCATCACCGAAGTCGTCCGCGGCGAAGATTTACTTTTGTCCACAGCGCGCCAGATCCTACTGTATAAAGCGCTGGGGTGGCGCCCGCCAGCCTGGTTCCACACCGAACTGATTCGTGATGAAGCGGGCAATCGTCTCGCCAAAAGACAACAGAGCAAACCTTCGTCAGCGTGAATGCAGTAGCTGCTTTCCTCCGCCGAATACACCAGCGCGGGCCGTTTGGGCAAACCGGCATGCCACAATCCGGTTGCAAACCTGACCCAATTCAGGCAACTTATTCCGCAAACGGCTGTTTCACTTATTATCGCCATGTTCACTTTCGAAAAAAAAATTCTGATTATCGGTCTGGCAGTGATCACTGCCGGCAGCCTGCATGCCGGCCGGGGACTGGTTGAGCATTCCCCCTTCCTACCGCCCGACTTCAACCCTGGCCGCAGCAACGCACCGGCGGCGCAGGAACGTCCGTCGACCCCCATCGAGCGCCAGCTCGAATTCAAAGGCTGGTATGAAATCAATGGAGAAGTGCGCATCCTCATCAGCCAGCGCCAGCAAGGTGGCGGCGGATGGATGCGGATCGGTGAAAGCCGCGATTCTATTTCCATCCTGGACTTTGATTCGAGTCAGGAACAAGTCAGAGCTCGCTACCAGAATTCAGAAGGCTGGCTTTCCCTGGCCAAGCTTGAAAGCAATCCTTCCGGCAGTGGATCGTCATCTGCTCGTGACCGCAGGGCTGCAGCCAGCAGCCAGGAAGATGCACGAAGCACAGCTACGCGCCCTGTCCGCACCGTCGGCAACACCAGCCGCACCTCGACCTCACGGAGCCCAACTCCTCAGCGCCGCACTGTCAGCTCCGCCCGTATCAGTGGCAGTTCACCTGGCGAGCCGGCAGAACCTCCGGCCGGCGCTCCTCAAAATTTGCCAGGCGCCCAGCGCAGCGGCAGCGGCAGCGGTAACGGCTCCGGAGAGGGCGGTGGCAGCACCGCTTCTGGTGATCCCGGCAGCAGCGCCGATCAACGCCCATCAGGAACACCACCTACGCAGGCGCCATCGGCGCGTCCAGACACCGATGCCGTAGAGAACATTGCCGTTCCCAGGCGTCGACGGTAGAGACCTGATTGAAAATTTCTTTTCTTGGATTTTTTTTGAAACTCTCTTTTGATGTTCACGTTTACCCCATCAGTAACACACTGTTTCACCATTTATATCTAGAACTATGACAACCATCCGTAATCTACTCGCAATCGGCAGCCTTGCTGCCTTTATCGGCGCTTCCGCGCTCAACGCTCAACCGACCCCACCAGAGGGCACTGTCGACGAAAACGGCAATCTAGTGATCAATGGCCAAACTATCTCCCCACCTGAAGGCACGGTGGACGGTAGTGGCAACCTTGTCATTGGCGACACAACTATCAATCGCCCGGACGCTACCGTAAATGCGGATGGCAGCCTTACAGTTGGCACTGAAACCTACTCGGTTCCCAGCCTTCCGATCAGCCTGTTCTTCTCCGGCACTTACGTTTACGCTGACAACGATCCGGCATTTGAAGAGGCAGGCTACACAGGCTGGAGCTACAACCCGGTAATGAACCACTACTGGGATCAGGCAGACGGTTGGATCTATCGCCTTGAGTTCTCCGGAGCAGCATCGGCATGGTTCTACATCAATTCCTCGATTGGAACTGAAAACGAATTCTGGAGCTATTCCATCCACTTCGAAAGCTGGGTCTGGACGAAAGTCGGCGAAAATCCCTGGTTGAATCCCCTCGCGAATGCTGAAGAAGATCAAATCGGTCTGTTCTATGTTTCGGGCGATGGCTGGTATTGGTTCCGCGCATTTACTGAAAATGGCGACCGTGTAGCCCAAATTACCAACGTCATCGACAGCCCTGAGGGAAGCGACTGGACGACGATCCACGGCTCTGTGGACTGAGACAGTTTCTGAACTGTAAGGTAATTTAGTAGTTTCGGCAGGGTCCGAAATTTTCAAAAAGCACCTGTCAGCAATGGCAGGTGTTTTTTTGATAATCCCCCTCAGGCATTACGGTAGCGCTTCACCAGCTTTCCAGCTTCAGTCAGCGCCATACCGACTACCTGATCCATATTGTAATAGCGATAGGTCGCCAGTCGACCAATGAAACTGACATGTTTTTCTGCTTCCACACGAGCCTTGTATTTCCGATAGATCGATGCAGACGCTTCGTTCGGAATGGGATAGTAAGGTTCCTTCCCAAGGCCAAAGGCTTCAGGATACTCCCGCACGATGGTTGTATTCGGGCAACGCTGTCCCGTTGCGTGTTTCAGTTCGACGATGCGCGTAAACTCGACTTCATTCCCGGGATAATTCACCTGCATTTCCGGTTGCCAGAACCCGGGTTTGCCAGCGATCGAGAGGCGCTCCTGCAGCATTTCCGGTTCGAAAGACTCCGGCTCGAACCGCAGCGAACGGTAAGGCAGGTGCCCGTCGGCAAAATCGAAATAGGCGTCGACAGGCCCTGTGTAGATCATGTGGCGGAATCGAACTTGCGGGAGAAGTTCGCGGTAATCCGTGTTCAAAACCACTTCGCAGCGGTGCTGAATCGACTCCAGCAAGCGGGCAAACAAGCGGTGGTAGCCATCCTTCGGCAAGGCCTGAAACGATTCCCGCAGATAGCGGTCGTCCCGGTTCGTGCGAATCGGGATACGGCCACAGACAGATGGGTCAAGGTCACGCGGCGAACACTGCCATTGCTTGCGGGTGTAACCTTCAAAAAACAGTCGGTACAATTCCGGCCCAACCTGCGAAAGGATCACTTCTTCGGAATTTGCCGGCGATTCGATGGGAATGCGCTTGCTTTCCAGCCAGCGCTCAAACTCCTCCGTCGTGGCGGCCTTCCCAATCAGCTGTTCAAAGGTCTTGAGATTGATCGGGAAGCTCCAGTAACGCCCTCCGGTAAAACTTTGTACCTTGTAGTCAATTGGATGCCAATGCGTGAACTGCGACAAGTAGTCCCGAACGCGATCCGAATTGGTGCGAAAATAGTGTGGGCCGTACTGGTGAATCAGAACACCCGCGCGATCGTAGGCATCGTGCGCATTCCCGCCAATGTGATTGCGCGCTTCAACTACCAGCACCCGTGCATCCAGTTTTTGAACCAGCTGTTCAGCTGCAACCAGACCTGCGAATCCCGCGCCGACAACCAGAAAATCATATTCGGAAGGCATAATACTCCTATCCCCCTCCTCCAAGCTTGCGCTGTCAAGCCTGCATTATTTCCTTACCCTCTCTTGAATCCGCAATGAAAGTATTCTGCTGTTATACACCAGCACACGAAGTACTCCTTAACGATTACTTCATTCCGTCCCTGCCCAACGATGTTTCCCTGACCGCCTTCCCTTTGAAAGAAATCCAGGGAAACGGCGATTTTCTGAGCAAGGAGTTCATTCAGTGCATCAACCAGAAGATTGACCTCATTATTGACAGCCTGGATCAGCTTGAGGACACAGTCATCGTCTGGAGCGACATAGACATTCTTTGCTTCAAGTCATTCAAGCTGGAATTGGAATCCTTTATATGGGGGAAAAACCTGGACATTGCTTTTCAAAAGGAAGGCTTTGGCAAATGGGATAAGGAAGTAAACACAGGCTTCATCGCGATGCGCAGTAATGATCGGGTGCGCAATTTCTACAAGCGGGTGCGGGAGGCCATGAACGCCAACCCGGACCTCAATGAGCAACCGGTCATCAATCAGTTGCTGCAGGAAGAAGACTTGGACCTGAACTGGGCGATGCTTCCAAACCACTTTGCAACCCGCTCACTCAAGTGGCCTCCAGACCCGGACCTCACCCTCTATCACGCCAATGCCACTGAAGGGACAGGGGCCATTCAGCAGAAAATTCAGCAGTTTGAAGAACTGCAGGCCTACCAGCCGCACCAAAAAGTCAAAGTTTGTGTTGTCTCTCCGGAAATGATCGGTCCCCGCCGAAATTCAGGCATCGGCACACACACACACCACCTGGTGCGTCATTTGACGACCTTCCCTGACACTGCGGTCACGCTTCTACTCACTGCTGAGATTGCCATCGGCGAGGCCGATCACTGGCGTAAACATTTCAAAGAAACCTACGGTGTCGATATCGTCTTTCTGGAACATGAGCCACCGATGTATCCGATTGTAGGCTGGTTTAATCAGTGGTTCAACCTGAGGTCTCAACAGGTTTATCAATTTCTGGCCCGCAACAATCATGACATCGTTTATTTCCAGGACTTGAACGGTGACGGATTTGTCAGCCACCAGGCACGCAACACCGGCCTTGCATTCTCGAAGACAGTTTTCACGACCATGATCAATGGTCCTGCACGCTGGGCTCGTGAAGGGATGAAGTGTTTTACCGAGAACGAAGTCGACGAAAGCCTGCTTGAGTTCATCGAGAGCTATCCGGTTTCACACACCGACATTGTATCCGCTCCCAGCAACTACGCATTCGAATACATTGAACACGATGCGGGGTGGAAAATGACCAGCGAGCGGCGGACTTGCCCCTACATGCTGGATATTGGCTCTGCCAACGAGCGTTCAACCTCAAATACAACCGGGCAGCCGCATCCCCGCATAGTCTTTTTCGGCCGCCTCGAAACCCGAAAAGGCATCCACCTTTTTCTCGCCGCCCTGGATCTGCTGGCAAAAGAGAATTACTTTGGGCAACAGGTTCCTGAAATCATTTTCATTGGAAATCATTCCGAAACGCCTTCAGGCTCCTCAAAAGAGGTAATCCCCGAGTTCTTCCGCCAGCACCTTTCATCCTGGACATACACTATTCACAGCGAATGGGACCAACCCGAGTGCATCGAATACCTCAGCGAAAACCGCGACTCTTTGGTCGTATTGCCTTCCATTGCCGAAACTCTGGGCTACACCGCTATTGAATGTTTTGCCCTTGGGATTCAGACAATCGGCTCCAATTCAGGAGCTTTTCCTGAAATATTCGAATCTCCTGACCATTTGTTCGAACTGAATCCACGTGCCATTGCAGCAAAAATAAAGGACGCCTACAATGGGGACCTGCCACTTGCCAAAGGCCGCTACCGGACCGAAGCCGCAAAAGAAGCCTGGACCGCACTGCATGAGGACTGCCTCAAGCTGCTCGAACAAAAAAAACGCTCACTGCCTCAACAACTGGCGAAACGGCCGCTGGTGAGCATTTGTATTCCCTACTACAATTACGGCAACTATTTCCCCGAACAGATGCTCTCGCTCGCCCGCCAGAGCTATCCGAATTACGAAGTGATTGTCATCAACGACGGATCCACTGACCCGGAATCGATCCAAGTCTTTGAAAAATTCAAGGCGCGGTTTGGCGACCAATCCCGTTTTCGCTTTTTCAGCCAGGATAATCAGGGCCTTTCAGCAACCCGCAACCGTGCGGCTGAATTGGCAAAGGGGGATTTGATCGTATTTTGCGACGCCGACAACATTTCGCACTACCACATGACGGAAGTCCTCGCCGAGGCCATTTTCAGCGCTGAAGCGGACTGCGTAACCTGTCACTTCGATAAGTTTAAGACTGATGCGGAGGGCCGCCGGATACAACTCGATTTCTACACTCCACTTGGGGCAGCCATAGAGGCTGGACCCTATGTGGACCCCTTTGGCGATGCCAATTTCATTATTCGCAAGGAAGTATTCCAGCAGCTGGGTGGCTTTCGCCATGTGCCCTTCACGGCCAGCGAAGACTGGGAATTTCTGGCTGAATTGGTATTGTCCGGCTACAAGCTTGAAGTCGTGCCGCGTTCATTGTTTCAATATCGCGAACACGAATCTTCGAATATGCGCGTGACTAATTTTTTCGATTCCAGAATGCGTACACTGGAACCTTACCTGAAACGTTGTCCACAACCTTGGATGCGGGCTTTATTGCTGCATTCCGTTGGCGTTTGGGAGAATCGCCAGCGAGCAAGCCGCGAGGCGGCAAAACGCTACAAGGAAGTGCCCAAAACCAGTCCTGAGCCATGGTGGAAAGCACTTTACAACCGGTTCCGACGGGCGACCTGCCTGTAACTGGCAGCATGGACAAGGATGCCCCCAGTCCGGCGGTCGAACTGCGGAATCTCGGCAAGAGCTACAGGGTCTGGAAGACACCGACAGCACGGCTCAAAGCGCTGTGCCTGCAGGGAATCTGTAAAATACTTCCAGAACCAGCGATTCAATCCAGTCTGCACAGACAGTATCAGCAGTTCAATGCTTTGGAAGGCGTTGAACTAACTATACCCCGCGGTGAGTGCATTGGCATTATCGGGCGCAATGGTTCCGGAAAAAGCACCCTGCTGCAGATCATTGCAGGCATTTTGGAACCCAGTATGGGCAGTGTCTCAACCTCCGGCAAAGTGGCAGCGCTTCTTGAACTTGGGTCCGGATTCAATGAGGAATTCACAGGCCGGGAAAATGTCTACCTGAACGCTTCCCTTTACGGATACAGCCGCAAAGAGACCGATGCCATTTTCCCTCAGATTGAGGCCTTCGCGGAAATCGGCGGTTTCATCGATCAGAAAGTGCGCACCTATTCCAGTGGAATGATTGTCCGCCTGGCCTTCAGCGTGCTCGCTCACGTGAAGCCAGACATCCTGATTATTGATGAGGCCCTAGCCGTCGGCGACGCATTCTTCGTGCAAAAATGCGTGCGCTGGCTTCAGGAATACATCAAATCGCACACAGTAATCGTGGTCTCTCACGACATGAGTCTGGTTACCCGCTTCTGTGATCGGGTCCTTTGGCTGCATCAGGGACGACCACAGTATCTGGGAGACCCCAAACGGGCAACAGAACTCTATCTGGAATCCCAATACAGCAGCTCCATTGATCATTCAGAGGCCGTGTCAGCTCTCAGCGGTGTGCACGTAGAAGCCAGTGACCAAAGCGGCATTCGCCCTGAAGATGCGCGCCAAAAAGCACTGAATACGAGTGGCGACACCAAGATCCCCTTCTTCAGTTTCGATGCGGAATCGCCCTCATTCGGCGAGGGCCGGGTGTTAATTGAATCTGTATCCCTCCGTGAGGCAGGCAAAGAGAAAGCCTTGCAGGTAATCCGCGGAGGGGAATTGGTTCAACTGAAAGTCAGCATCCGCGCCAAGCAGCCAATCGAATCGCCAATTGTCGGATTCGGCATCAAAAACCGATTCGGCCAGGAGTTGTTCCACGACAACACCTACCTCAGCTCTCACCTTTCCGGCCAAAAGCCACTGCAACTGGCAAGCGAAGAGACGGCAGTGGCCGAATTCACCTTTGTCATGCCCTACCTCCCATCCGGCGACCATTTTTTGTTCGCCGCTGTAGCGGTCGGCACCCATGATGCCCACACTCAGGAGCATTGGATTCATGAAGCCATCAAGTTGACTCCCGCCAGCGACCGTGTCGTCCTTGGACTGATGGGCTTGCCTATGCAAGAGGTTCGCTTCCAAAAATCTCCTGATTCAACTCAAGACCTTTTCCAATAAATGAAAGAACCGGCAGCAAATTACCTGGACCTTCTATTCAACGGTTCCCCATACAAGGACTTTCCACTGGAAAAATATCCGGAGCAACTGGAGGGCTGGCACAGCGAGCACCCTTTGTTTGAAAAGCTGATTCGGGAAAAGAAGCCCGAGCTGATCATCGAAGTCGGTACCTGGCTGGGAGGCTCCGCCCTGACCTGCGCCCAGCTATTGGATCGGGAACAATCGGACTCCGCCATCATTTGTATCGATACCTGGCTCGGCGCACAGGAATTCTGGAAGGACATTTCCCACAACAAACGCTACAAGGACCTCAAGATAACCAACGGCTTTCCGAATGTTTTCTACCAGTTCCTGGCCAATGTGATTCACCGCAAACAAGAACACCGCATCGTTCCACTGCCACAAACGAGCGCCATTGCAGCACGCCTTCTAGAGCATCATGCGGTCAAGGCCGACTTGATCTACATTGATGGAAGCCACGACGAGGGCGATGTGATCGCGGATCTGGAAGCTTATTGGCCCCTGCTGAAAACCGGTGGGGTGATGTTCGGCGACGACTACGATGACTTCTGGCCGGGGCTTATTCTGGATGTGGAGCACTTCAGCGAACAACGTGGCTTGCAAGTCGAACGCAATGGCGGATTCTGGCTGATCAACAAGCTGGAAGCCGATCCAGCTGATACATCCAAGGCACCCTTCCAGAAAATGGATGTCAGCGAAACCACGGCGCTGCGGGTCGAAAACGCACTGCTTTCCAGTCGCCTGATGTCGCTCGAAACCCAGAGTAATTTCCAGCTGGGAGAAAAGGAAAAAGCGATCAAAAACCTCCTCAATGAACTGGAACAGGCCTACACCAAGGCAGCCCAGATGGAACACTCCTGCGGCTATTTCTGCTGGGAACGGGACCAGGCGCTGGAGGAACGGGACAAGATGGCCGAAGAGCTGGAGGCCCTGAAAAAACAATCATCCTGACCCCTGGCATGCTGTCCTGCCTAACCCAACCCTTTCAGCTGCTCTGGAGAGATCGGCACATCGCACTGCAGTTCAGCGAGCGCATGGTTTTGCAGCGCACCAAGGGCTCCCTGCTGGGCTTCTTCTGGCAGGTGCTGACGCCGATCGCTATGATGCTGCTCTATACCTTTATCTTCGGCATTCTACTTCAGGGCAGTTTTTACCCCGACCGCGACGAGAGTCCCATGCTCTACGGCCTTGGCATCTATCTGGGGCTGGCCCTTCTGGGCATTTTCACAGATATGCTTAACCAAAGCCCCACAGCCATCGTCAGCCATACGAATCTGGTTAAAAAGGTCATTTTCCCACTACCTTTGCTACCCATCGCATATCTGGCCGCCAGCCTCATACCTGCCATCATCAGTCTGGTGCTCGCCATTACGGCGATCTGCCTGGTCACCCAATCCATTCCCGCCGGGATACTTTGGATCCCTGTTATCTGGCTGCCGCTGGTGTTCATTGCCGCAGGCATGGGCTGGTTACTCTCCGCAGCCACCGTCTACTTCCGCGACATCAATCAAATCACGCCAATTGCCAGCCAGCTGGCATTCTGGATAAGCGGAATCTTTTTCCCTGCATCCGATCTCTATGAATTTCCACTCATCTGGAACCTTTTGAAGTGGAATCCCATCCTTCAGGGAATCGACCAGATGCGCAATGTGATGCTCTGGGGAACAGCTGTTCAGATACACTGGATCCTCTATCTGTATGTGCTCGCGGCCGTCTGCTTCTACGGTGGCTTCTATGTATTTCAGGGCCTCCGCAAAGGCTTTGCCGACGTCATGTAAAGCGGCCGTCCCGCATCCGCAGAATACGGTCACACTGCTCGGCCAACCCGGGATTGTGCGTAACCATTAAGACCGCCTGTCCGAGTTCGTGGGCAACCCCTTGCAGCTGCTCAAATACCTGACGGGCATTGCGCTCATCCAGATTACCGGTCGGTTCATCCGCCAGCAAAATCGCCGGAGCGTTGGCCAGTGCCCGGGCAATGGCCACCCGCTGCTGTTCGCCACCTGACAGCTGATGCGCCATACGGCGGGCTTTGTCCGCCAGACCCAGTTTGTCAAGAAGTCCAACCGCGCGCTGCTCCATTTCCTCCCGACTCTTGCCTCCCAACTTCGCCATAGGCAGCATCACGTTTTCCATGGCACTGAACTCCGAAAGTAGAAAGTGGAACTGAAAAACGAAACCCAGCGAAGCATTGCGCGCACGGGTTCGCACCTCATCACTGGCCGCAGCCAGTTCCAGATCGCCGATATAGATCTCGCCCCGATCCGGCCGGTCCAGCAGACCCATCAGATACAGCAAGGTGCTTTTCCCGCAACCGCTGGGGCCCACAATTGCATGAGTCTTTCCAGGGCTCAGATCAAAGTCCAAACCATCCAGCACCCGCACTGCAGCTTCGCCTGAGCCCAAAGTCCGCACAAGCCCCCGGGCCTTCATGGCCACCACGCCACCTGTCACCTGCCCACTCATGCGCCGGTCCCCCGGATGATATTCGCGGGCTCCATTCGCGCTGCCTTGCGGGCTGGAATCCAGCTTGCTATAAAAACAACAACGGCAGCGATCACCGCCGCCCAGACATAATGCCAGATGGACCATTCGACCAAAAAACTGTCGGTGGCGAATATTCCACGGATGCGGATAGGCAGACGCTCCACCCCCCAGGTCAGGCAAAGGGCTAAAATAAAACCGACCACAGTCCCCAGCACCATTACCACCATGCCCTGATAAATAAATATCGCCCGGATATCCCCCCGGCTGTAGCCCATGGAGCGCAGGATCGCAATCTCCCGGCTACGCTCCATGACAATGATTGCCAGCGTGTTAAAGATGCCCAGACCAGCGATCAGAATAATCGCACTCATGGTAATGGCAGAAGAAATCGTCAGCACCCTGAACACATCCAACCAGGAGCGTTCCCGCTCCTGCCAGCTGGCCACATGGTGCCCCACCGCCTCCTCAATCCGCTGCGCAAGAACCGGGGCATTATTCGGATTTCGCACCGCCACCTGCAGGTAGCTCACCTCATCCGGACGCTTCAACAACAGCCGGGCCTCCGCCTGATGAATGAAATAGTGAAAACGGTCGTACTGCTCAACACCCGTTTCGTAGATGGCCGCTATCCGGTAGCGGCGCTGTTCACCGAGATGGCCGAGATAGACGGTATCCCCAACCGACACCTGTAAACGGGCAGCCAGCCGGTTGCCCAGTAGAATGCCCGCCGGATCCGCGGAAAAGTCAGCCAGATCTCCATGCCGCAAATACATGCCGAGGTCCGAAACCGCCAGATACTCGAGCAGGTTGATCCCCAGAACCCGCCCTTCATCGCTGCGAAAGCCGCTCGAAATCGAGCTGCTGCCCCGCAACACCGCAGCCACCCCGGTAACCTCCTCAAAGGCACGCACTGCCTCGGCTACTTGATTTGGGTTGTGGACCCCCGGACGGTATTCGCGCCCTTCGCGCAAGCGGATGCGGTCAACTTCTTCGGACTCCTCCAACTCCGCAACCATGTCCGTCAGGGTGTATTGGTATTGGTCCTGAACACGCAGGGCACCATTCACGCCGAGGATCGTCTGAACAAAAAAGTTTTGAAAGCCAGCCGTTTGCGCCTGGGTCACAATAAAAAAGGCCACCCCGAAAACAATGCCGGCCAGACTCATGAACAGCGCCCGTTTTTTGGCGACCAGAAACCGCCAGGCGATCTGGAAGTTCGGGCTCAATTCGACTGGATGGTTATTGGGCGAACGCGGTCACCCTCACGTAAATCGCTCTGCCTGTCCACAATCACGCGGTCCCCGGGCTCCAGTCCGGAAAGGATCTCGGCACGATTCAAACTCAAATAGCCCGGTTCGACCGATCGGATCCGAACCTGACCGTTCTCAAGCACGTAAACCTGGCGACCAAGCAGAGCCCTACGGGGAATCACCACATTGCCCGAGCGCTGGTCGCGGACAAGATAGGCCTCCCCCGTCTGTCCCAGGGCCATGCCCTCCGGGATCTCATCGAGACTCACCATCAGCGAGCGCGTCTTCCGCTCTGCATCAACCACCGTACTGATGTGGTCGACCTTACCCCGGATCTCACGTCCGCCAAAACTCGCCAAGCGTGCAACCACGGGTTGACCCAAGGCAACCCCGGCAAAGTCCTCCTCGCTCAGGGTCATGTCCAAAAACCATTCATCGGAAACAACCCGAACCACATCCGCGTTTCCATGCAGCAAGTCACCAGTCTGGGCAAACAGCTCCACCACCCTGCCCGCAAAGGGAGAGCGAAGCTCCGCCTCGCCGATCCGTCGCTCAAGGGCCTCCAGTTGCAATTCCATCAGAGCAATCGACTCCCGCTGCTGCAGGCGCTCCCGATCCCGGTAAAGGCGAAGTTTATCCATCTCCTGATGCAGACGATCCAACTCTGAGCGCGGCGCCGCACCCCGCTCGACGCGCAGGCGCAAAGCGGCCTCTCGATCCTCCAATGACTTCAGATCCAGTTCGTTGGGCAAAGGCCATTCAGCGGCCTCACGCGCAGCATTCAGCCGCACCCGCATCTGTTCGCGTTCATTTTCGAAGCGACTGGCATCGAAACGCACCAAAAGGGTGCCTTCCTCGACCGGTTCGCCCAGATCAAACGGTATTTCAGCGACCCTCCCACCCGTCTCGGTTTTGAGCGTCTGGTCGCGAGTCGCGAGCACCTCGATGGTGCCTGTCACCGCACTGGTCGCCTCGCCGACCCGCGCCTCGACCACCGGCACCGGCATAGCCCGCATAAAGAAAAACCAATACCCGATCCCCAGCACCAGGGCCAGGGGAATGAACCATGCCAGCCACTTCATCGGGCGACCTCCGTCAATTGAGTTAAATGCATACGATTAATCAGGTAAGCAACGGTGGATTCAAGAATCCGCAATCGCTGATTTGAGACCTCCGCTTCACGGGTGAAACGTTCGTCAGCCGATACGGTTACATCCAATTCCGCCGATTTGGCCAGGTCGAGCCGCCTTTCAGCGAGGCGCAATCGAAGTTGGCGGGTTTGGACCTGACGTTGGTGGAGTTCCACTTCAGCCTGCAACCGCTCCCGAGTCTGTTCCAGATCCGCTTCCACGCGCTCCAGTTCATCCCGTGTCCGGCGAATCTGCGAGCGCAGGCGCAACTGCTCTCCCTTGGAGCGCCGGCCATCAAAAATCGGCCAGTCCACGCGCAATCCCACATAGGCATTCCAGCGCAAGACGGAACCCGCCCGGTCCAAAGCCTCCAACTCATCCTGCGAAACGCCGCCCACTATATCCAGCTTCGGCCAGGTCGCTTTTTGAGCAATCGCCAACTCCCGCTGCTGCTGCTCAAGTTGCCACTCCTTGCGCTCGTGTTGCGGGTGTGCCTCCGGCCAGAACTCGTTCTGTGGCGAGCGGCGATCGCTGAATTCAAGCGCCAGCAAGGTATCCCGGGTGGACTCCAGCGGTGGTCCCTCAACCGTTCCTCCCAACCAGGCGGCGAAACGCCGTTCGTACCCGCCTAGATCCGCTTCCTGGCGCAACTTTTCATCGCTCAGCTCCGCCAGTTCAAGCTGCAGGTCCAACAAGCGCTCCTCTGAGCTTTCACCTCGCTCAAGCAAACGCTCCTCAGTTTCAATCCGATGCTCGATGCGTTCGATCTGCTTCAGGGTGCTGTCGTGATAGGCCCGCGTCATGAACCAGTAGAGCCAATGCTCACGCAGTTCGGTCAAAAAACCCTGAGAGCGCTCCCAAGCTTCGAGTTCAATCAAACGCCCATAGAGACCGTGAATGGCTTCCCTTTGCTCAAGACTGCCCCAGTGCCAGATAGGCTGCGTTGCATGCACGTGAGAACGGGCCACAAAACGAAAGCGGTCCTCAATGTCCTCGCGAACCTCATAACGAATCACCCCCTCGGTCGAAGCATGTACCCGCGGCAATCGATGGGAACGCCCAATGATGCGCTGGGCTTCCACCTCGTCCGCAGCCTGTTCGAGGCTTTGTCCCCGAGGCATATCACCCGCCCGAGACAGGATCTCCGCCAGTTCGGGCAGATGGTCCTCCGGCATCTGCGCAGGTAACCAGCTCCAGAAAATAAGCAACGGGGCAAGCAGAGAAATTCTAAACCACATAAAAGCTCCATCAAGTCACTGGACCGACTCCGGGACAACCCTTTTCAAGCAGTCTCTTCAATATCGGCAATGACCGCACCCAGCCAATCCGCAAAGGGCTCCCGCACACGCATGGCCGTTTCGAAGACCTCCGTATGAGACAGCAATCCACCACTCAAACCCGCGGCCAAATTCGTGACACAGGAGATCCCTAGAACCCGCAGCCCGCAGGCCCGCGCCACCAGGCACTCCGGCACTGTCGACATACCCACGACATCGGCACCCAGACGGGCAAAGGCCTGGATCTCGGCTGGTGTTTCAAAGCTGGGACCGGTCACCGCGATGTAGACACCCTCATGCACCTTCAGACCAGAGCCTGGCACACTTTCCATCGCCAAGGCCCGCAACTTTCGGTCCCAGGCCTCGGTCATATCCGGAAAGCGAGCTCCCATACCCTCAGGGACCGGTCCCCGCAAGGGGTTGGCACCCATGAAATTGATATGGTCACGGATTAGCATGAAATCCCCCGGACACATCCCCTCGCGAATGCCCCCTGCCGCATTGGTCAAGACCAGATCCCGAACCCCCAGAGCCGCCAGCACCCGCACCGGCAAAGTCAGCTCCGCCATCGAATAGCCCTCATAAAAATGAAACCGCCCCTGCAGGCAAACCACCCGCTTTTCACCAACCCGTCCAAACACCAACTGCCCCTTGTGCCCCTCCACCGTCGACACCGGAAAGCCGGGAATATCCGCGTAGGGAATCACACAATCCGCCTGCAAATGGCTGTCCGCAAAAAAGCCAAAGCCCGAACCCAGCGTTAACCCAATCTGCGGTTTAAAATCCGCAATACGCTCCTGAATATATGAAACCGCCGGCAAGGATGACATGCCCACCAGATTGGGCAGAAGATCGCCTTCCGTAAAGTCCATAGATCAGCGCTGGCCCCAAAGAGGTAGGGTTCCTTTCGCCGAAAGGAACCGCCCGATCGGTGCAGCCAATCCCTTTCGATTTTCATCTAACAGTATCGGATAGGCAGTGGCCACCACGGTGAACGGCCGGTTCGGCGAACCGGGCCCTACCTGGCTTCGCCATTTCCGCTTCGTCCGTCGATTGCAATTTTAATTTTTATTTTAATCGGTCCGCCCTCTCAAATTTGAAATCAAACGCCCCCATTCCCTGCCAGCAAACTAAAGCTTGGTCTACAACGAAGAGCAAAACCGGTCCGGTTCCAGGACATAGGCAACAAAAAAGGTTCAAGACATAGGTAACACTT
>JAFIGG010000060.1 GCA_020831485.1 Opitutales bacterium | reverse complement strand
CCCCCGCGCCGGTTGGTGCGAAACAGGCGGGGCGCCCGTGCGGACCACCCCCCCCAAACCCAAGCAACGGGGGCGGGCGCGCCCCCGCGCCCGCCTTGCAAAAAACATAGAATAAAAATTGCTATCTATAAGAACGTTATTCTATCGTGATTTACATGCATCACAGCGAACAAAACTGGAACTTTTTTAATCCCCGAGGGGAGGTGGAAGTGTCGGGAGTCCATTTGCCGCACTGGCAACAAGGCAGTGTTGTTCAATTTATTACTTTTCGTCTCGGGGATTCGCTGCCCTCAAGCAAACTACGGGAACTTGAACAGCAAAATAAAGTTTCTGTTGATACAGAACTTTTGGATCCATTTGAAATGCAGCTCAATGAGTGGTTGGATAAGGGGCTTGGATCCTGTTTATTGAGCAATCCAGAAAAGCGTATTGAACTGACAAAAACGCTGATTAGTGATGAAGGCAAACGGGCTCGATTCATCAGCTGGATAGTTATGCCCAACCATGTCCATGTTCTGTGTGAGCCCTTGGTAGCCCTGTCGAGTTTACTACAATCCTGGAAAAGCATCTCTGCTCATCGAATTGACCACGGATCCATTTGGCAGAGTGGCTATTATGACCGCATGGCTCGGGATATGAAGGACTTAATTGCATACGCGAAATACATACGCAATAACCCAAAGGGATTGCCAAGTGGATCTTACACACTCTGGGAATCCTATGGCCTGCGAATGGAATTTGTATCAATAGCGGGGCCGGCCGGGGCGCCCACCGGCCCCACCCAAGTAACGGGAGCGGGCGCGCCCCCGCGCCCGTAAGTGCGTAATAAGCTGGGCGGACGAGGCGTCCACCCCCCCACTTCCATCAATCCACTGTCACTCTGGCTCTCAGAAAAATACTGTTCGCCGATCCAACCGGATCCAGAGTGCGCAAATGAATCACTTCACGGCCATCGTCCAAAACGGTGTCCACGTCGATTTCGAATGAAACCTCGGTCCAGCTGTTGGCGGACAGGTCAGGGGATTGCTCAAGGGACAGGTTCGCACCGGTGGCCATGGGGTCGCGCAGCATGCGGAGGGTGGGGTAGCGGTCGGCGGAGCCGGTGTCACTCAAGAGCATCTTGGGCTTTTCATCCGCTTCCGCAGCTGCGTTTGGGTCCATGCCGGAGAAGAATTTGATGGAGTTCGGAATTCCGTCGCCGGACGGATTTCCGTTGGCTGCGGCACCGTCGCCGCTGAGTTGATTGGAATCAATCCAGCCGGGAAAATTGAGGGCGTAAGTTACTTCGCCGTCGGCAGCGGTCTGAACGGCCCAGATCGACCGGTTTTCATTGGACAGAGCCGACAGGGTAGTGGTCCAGGTGTTGGCGTGGTGATCCCATTGTTGACTCAGTACGCCTTTAAAGGTTTCTCCGCCAAAAGTGATGTCAATGTGGCCGCCGCCGTGGTGGGTCCAACTGCCGCTCACTGCGCCGGACAGGCTGCCGTCGGCATTGATCTGAACTGTCTGGGAGGTTTTGATGCCACCTGTCTGGATGTCCAATCCATGTTGTACCAGTTCGTAGGTCCCACTGAGGTTAAAGGTGTTTGAAGGCGCGCTCACGTTCGAATGCGATTCATGGGCATAGTGGAAGGGCATGATCACCGGCCAGCCGTCGGCATTGAACTCAAGCGGATGTACGCGGGGGTGGTGAATCTGTCCAAGCCCGGGGAAGCGAGTGTGGAAGAAAATGCTGTACTCGCCAGTCTCCCTATTGTGGTAGGCCGAATTGTGTCCTGGGGAAACATAACCAATACCATTGCTTCCATTGGCGCGACGCAATTGGTAGTCGCCGATCAGCTTGCCGCCGTAAGGTGCAATGAGCGGGTCGGCGGCATTTAGAATCTGTCCGGATCGGCCGCTGGCATTGAGCATGCTCTGGCCCTTGGGATCGAGGAAGGGGCCCGTCGGCGATTTACTGCGGGCAACCCGGATCTGGTAACCATCTCCCGCGCCCAAACCTCCGTAGGAAAGGAACATGTAATAGTATTCGGTGTCCGGATTGTAGAGCATGAAAGGGGCTTCAATACGTGCGTGATAGCCGCCGGTCAGTTTTTGCCCATACAGCTCCTGGCCGGATTTGATCAATCCGGTGTCGGTTTCGAGTTCGAGAATGAAAATACCGCCTGAATAGGATCCATACAGCATCCACAGCCTGCCCTCGGCATCAAAGAATATATTCGGATCGATGGCGTTGGGCATGACGTTGGCATTGTGGAAGGGCCAACCGGGCTGATTGCTGGCCGTCTGACCGGAATAGAGCAGGATCTGCTGGTGCTCATAGGGGCCTTCGATGTTGTCTGCGGTGGCCAGCCCCAGCGCGGACAGGGGCGAATCGCCCCGGCAGGCACTGTAATAAAAGTGGAATTTGCCGTTCGGCATTTGGAAAACATTGCCGGCCCAGAGGGTATCGGTTTGCGCCCAGCTCAAGGCGACTTGAAGGTCCACCGGAGCGTTGTTGAAAATTGGGTTGCTCGCATTCACGCCTTGGGCGACCTGCGTCCAATTCATTAAATCGTCCGACTTTGCCACCTGCAGGTGGGAGCCAAAGATATAGTAAGTGCCGTCCACATGGGTGACCATTGGGTCGTGAACAGTGACATCGGTAAAGCCGTCAGGTGACCATTGGGCGTGCGCGGCGAAGGTTGCCAGCAGCGATGCTGCGGCAGCAGTCCACAGGGGTAGCTGTTTCATAGGGAGGGAAGTGTTGTATTGGTAGTTGGTCGGAGCTCAGCTCCGGGTAGTTGTGGGAGGGTATTCAAGCCCCGCGCGGGTAACGCGAAAGCTGGATATGATCGGAAGTATTTTTTGCTTCAGGTCAAATTAAATCGGTTTCTCAGTGCAGACCGACATCCCATACGCGCGAAAAGCGGGAGCTTCCTTCAGGGCCCTCGACTTTGAGAACCACGACATAATTTCCGCCTTCTGCATACTCGTGGATGGGGTGTTGCTCGTCGGAGCTATTGCCATCGCCGAAATCCCAATGCCAGCTGTCGACCTCGCCGACGGACTGGTCCTTGAAAGCGACAAGGCGGCGCTCCATATCGACGATATTGAAGCTCCAGTGGGCCTTGAGACCCTCCTCTATGAACTCAGGCTCCAGTGGCATCAGGCGGAAGCCGACAAGGTGGTTGGCCTGGCCATACATGATGTGAGTCCGGGACAGCGTCCAAAAACCGTTGTTGCGGCTGCTGTCGACGTCGTCGTAGTCAATAATCGCCCAGCTGAGCCCGATCAATTTGCCTTCCTTCAGATCCGTCTCGACCGAATGTTCAGGGCCCTTGGCGCTGGCGAAGTCGAAAGGGGTAATGTAGAACTCCAGGGTGTAATGTCCGGATTCACCCGGACGAAAGTCGTAGGATTGAGCGACCTGGGCATAGGGCAGTTCCTTCAGCCATTGCTGAGGTCCCCAAAGCATGGCCCAGTCCTTCTCCTCGTGCGGGGTGAAAATGTGATAATTCTGCGCGTGCACACCGTGCATGCTGAAAAAGGCGTCCTCCTCGCTGATGGATTCCGGATTGTTGCGAAAGCGGGCAATCAGGGGCCCGCCGGAAAGGTCGCCATCGACGACAATCTCAAAGGTGTCGTTCTTCAGCCCTGGCAGCGAAAAGTCCCAGTAGTCATCATAGGCCTCGTAAAGGAAATACAGCCGATTCAAACCCTCGACCCAGCCAACGCGTACACGGATATCCAGGGTCTCCGGATTCGGCTCATCGTGCTTACCCGAGGTCTCCCAAAGTTCATCGGTACCAATCACATAGGACTCCGGCACGATATCCCAGTCCGACGCATCGCCGTCAATCCGCGGAATCTGATCCGCCGGGAATTGGAAGATTTTGAATTCGGTATCCGGCCGATCCAGCGCCTGAACCGAAAGGCCAGTAAACAGCAATCCGCTTATCAGAGCGAGTTGAGCAGTGAGCGTAGAGGGGTAACGGAGGCAATTGAACATGGCTGGTTTATCGAAGATTTCAGATCGCCCGGCAAGCGAAGTTACAACTGACCGTCAGAGGGGTAGTCCCCGAGGGGGCGGGCGCGCCCCCGCGTCCGCAAGTGCGTAATCAGCCGGGCGGACGAGGCGTCCACCCCCCCGTGCCTGTAGCTGACAATCTGCCCCCCTACTTTTATGTCAAAAACCGTTTTACAGTCAGAATTCAGTCCCGTTGACGGGCGGATGGCTTTCCCTGAAAACTTTGCCATGAAAAGAACCCCTTCATTACGAACCTTAATCCTGTGTCTGGCGACTTGTGTGTTTGCTGCGCAGACGTTTGCCCAGATTGGCACCCGATTCCCCTCTGAAAGAAAAGTGGTTGAGGATCCGGTGACCGGACATCCCCTTGTTTTTCTGACCAGCACGCCTGCCGGTGACTCGAAAATCTATCAGACCCACCCACAGTGGACTGCGGATGGCGAGTGGCTGATTTTCCGCTCCAATCGGGTTCCGGGTGAAGCTATGGCCGTCCATGAAGAGACGGGTGACCTGGTCCAAGTGACCGAGGGTGGTTACATGGGCATGTTGAACATCGCCCAAAAGGAGATGTATCTTTACTTGATTCGCGATCCTAATAGCACTCCGGGGCAGCGTCCGAATTTCCCTCGTGGCGACCTCGAACTGGTGCGTGTGCATCTGGAAAAGCTCTTCACCGACAGCAAGAAGGGCGAAATGAAGGATGCCTCTGATTATCAGGAAGTTGTGGGAACTATTCCAGCTGAAATGGGTGCTGGTGGTGACCTGGCGATTGATGCCAACGAAGACGTTGCGTATTTCCGAGTGGGTCGAGAATACGCAGCCCAATACCTGCCCGAAGGCGTTGAGCCGGAAGGCAATTTCGGCCCCCGCAACATGGGTGCCGGACCAACAGGTATTGCCAAAATGAATCTGGAGACTGGTGAACTTGGTTATGTCGTTTCAGTTCCTTTCCAGGCCGGCCACGTCCAGGCCAATCCCTGGGTTCCGGGCGAAATTATGTTCTGCTGGGAAACCGGTGGCAACGCGCCTCAACGGGTTTGGATGGTCAATGCCGACGGCACTGGCCTGCGCCCGATCTATCGCGAACACGAACACGACTGGGTAACCCACGAAGCCATTATCACCGAGGATGAAGTTGCGATCGCCATCATGGGCCACGTGGCCATTTCGGACGACGAAGAATGGAGCGACTGGGGTCCGGCTGGAACCCGTGAATGGGCTACCGGTCTGGGTGTCGTCAACCTCCGCACCAACGAAATGCGCATAGAGGGCCAAACCAAGAGTGGTTCGGGTCTCTGGCACGTGCACGGCTCGCCTGACGGTCGCTTTCTCGTTGGCGATGATTTTTCCCGCAGTATTTACCTGATCGACCGCAATACCATGGAGATGAAAATGATCTCGACGGGCCACAAACCCACTGCGGCTGACCACCCGCACCCGACTTTCAGCCGCTGCGGTACCAAGGTGCAGATCCAATCGGCGATGCTGTCGGAAGACGACCGCTCAATGAACATTGTTATCATCCATGTGCCTCAGGATTGGCTCGATCGGGAGTATGCTGAATACGAACTCCCGGACGGAACCCATCGCTGAGTTTTTTCTCCATCATTAAGTCTAAAAAGTCCCCTGTGCCTTGCTTGCAAGGCCAGGGGCTTTTTTGTGCATAAAAACCTAGGTAGGGCCGTCTCCGTCGCACTACGCCGTGACAAGGTAGGGCCGTCTCGCCGAGACGGCCGCTGGCCGAAGGCGGGAGCCACTGACTAATCGCGACGGTTTCGGCGAAACCGCCCCACCATTCTGGAAGCGTACAAATTGAAGTTTGTTTTAACCGAAAATTCTGCTGTTCTAGAGATCTTAAACACTTCAATTATGCCTAAGCTTTCAGAATCTTCTGTTCCCGATCTTTCCCTCATCGTTCCAATGTATAACGAAGAGGCTGGGGTTTCGTCGTTTTTCGATGAGGTCTTCAAGACCTTTGAAAACAGCGAGCTAGACATCGAAATCGTGGCGGTCAATGATGGCAGTTCGGACCGGACCATGGAACGATTGCGCGAACGGGCTCAACAGGATACACGGATTCGGGTGGTCGATTTGAGTCGGAATTTCGGCAAGGACACAGCACTGTGTGCGGGTATTGACTTCGCACGGGGCAGGGCGGTGATTCCACTGGATGCGGATTTGCAGGATCCGCCGGAGGTGATCCATCAAATGGTTGCGGAATGGCGCAAGGGTTTTGATGTGGTCTATGCCCGGCGGGTGGACCGCTCTTCCGACGGGATTACCAAAAAAATGACTGCCGGAGGTTTTTACCGCTTCTTTAACCGAGTTGCACAGATCTCGATTCCCGCCAATACCGGCGACTTTCGCCTGATGGATCGCCGGGTCGTAGAGGCGATTAAACGCTTCCCGGAACGCAATCGCTTCATGAAGGGTTTGTTCGCCTGGGTCGGCTTCAAACAGGCCGAGGTCACCTACACCCGCCCGGCCCGCGAAACGGGCACCACCAAGTGGAACTACTGGAAGTTGTGGAACTTTGCCATCGATGGCATCACTTCATTCTCAACCCTTCCACTGCGGATTTGGACCTACGTCGGCGGTCTGACGGCCCTGTTTTCGATCTGCTACGCAGTTTACCTGATCCTCCGCACCCTGGCCTTTGGTCGCGATGTACCCGGTTTTGCCTCCATTATGGTGGCCGTGCTGGTGCTGGGTGGGCTCCAACTCATGGCTCTTGGCATTATCGGCGAGTACCTCGGCAGAACCTACATTGAATCCAAACGTCGCCCGCTTTATCTGGTCCAGGAGATCGTCAATGGCAGCGAAGCAAAGTCATCCCCATCAGATGAACTCTGAGGCCTTGGGCCGCTTCCTGCGCTTCTGCATTACTGGCGTCGCCAATACCCTAATCCACGTCGGGGTGGTCGTCCTTCTGGTCGAAGCCTTTACCGCCTTTCCGCCCCTTGCCAACGTTGTCGCCTTCAGCATCGCCACCTTGTTTTCCTACGTGGTCAACACCCTCTGGAGCTTCCGCTCCCGCCCCAGCCGCCGCAGCCTGTTCCGCTTCTGGATCGTCTGCCTGCTTTGCCTCCTGCTCGCCTTCGGTATTTCCTGGGTCATCGAGGCCCTTGGTTTTCACTACCTTGTTGGCGTGTTCAGTGTTATCGCGGTTACGGTGCCGGTTGGGTTTGGGTTGCATCAATGTTGGACGTATAGGGAGTGAGGGGCTGAGGAGCTAAGGAGCTGAGGGGATGAGGAACTGAGGAGCTAAGGAGCTGAGGGGCTGAAGGGTAGCGAAGGAGCGATAGCCCTTCGGGAGGGCCGTGACAAGGTCCGTCTTCGTTGCTCTACGCCGAGACTGCCGCTGGCCGAAGGCGGGAAGTGGGCGACATGCATTCCTGGGGACGGGCGCGCCCTCGCGCCCGTTGCGCGTAGGAAGTCCAGGCGGACGAGGCGTCCACCCCCCCCCAAAAAAAACTCCTCAGCCCCTCACTCCCTCAGCTCCTCAGATCCTCAGTCCCCTCACAAACTCACGGCGTGCACGAAAATGTTCACACCGAGGCGGGTGTAGAATTGGTGGGCGTAGTCGCTGATTTCGGCGCTGTTGTAGTAGCGGAAGATGCGGAAGTTGCCGCCGGGTTCTTCGACCCAGGCGGGCATGGTGTCGGGTTGACAAAAGATGCGGTCCTGAAGGCCGTCCTCGCGGGTGACGTTGTAAACAGGGCCTGAGAATGCAGCTTCGCTGAGCCGGCTGGACATGCCCTCGGCCTCTTCGCGGACGCGGAAACCGATGGGGTTTGTCCATTGGCCGACTTCATTGCGGCCCCAGCCCATCGCGATGATTGGGGTGGCAAGCACGGCAACGCGGCCGTCGACCTGGAGACCGAGAAAGGAATAGGTGCCCTGCGGCCACTTTTCGTTGGTTACATAGTCGCGGATGGCTTCGGGCAGGGATGAGGCATCGGGCAGGCCGGCATAAAAGCTGCGGAAAATGGGATGTGAACGGGGCAGGGGCTCAAAGCTCTGTTCAGGGTAGACGGCGGCAAAGGCTTCCTCCAATACAGGGGTCACCGACCAGTCGGCAAAACTGTGGGACTGGCCGTGGCTGGCGTCGCCGCGCAGAAATTCGGCATTGATGCCGGCATCTATGTAAATGAATCCGCCACGCTCAATGTAGCGTCTCAGGTTCTCCTGCTCGGCTTCAGTCAGGGTCCAGTCCCGGCGGTCCGCATAGTTGACGTAGATAATGGGGTAACGGAACAGGTTTGGGTCCTCGAAATTGTTGATGTAAACGGGGTCCGGATCGAAGCGCAGCGTGGTCTGCTGATTGATGGTCTCAATCAGACTGGTCAGGGCTCCGGGATAAAACCGGCGAAAAGGGTCGTCCTGTACGAGCTGGGCGATCTGCCAGGCGTCTTCAGGTGGACGCTGGACCGCCGAGTCCGCACGCTGGGGCGCAAAGACCAATAGACAGAAGACGATCAGGAATAGCAGAAAGCACAGCAGGCGTTTCTGCGGGGCTGAGAAAAGGTTTTTGGGAGCAAAGGTGTTGTTCATCCGCGTTCCGGGGCTTGTTGTGCGTTCAGGGCGGAGCGGACCCGTTGACCAAACTGGCGGGCCACTTCCGAGTCGGGATGGGCTTCAATCCAGTCGGCCAAAACCTGAAGTCCTTGTGGATGCTCAGCCCGTTTGGCTAAAAGTTGCTGGGCAGCGGCCCTTTGAATTCTTGGATTCGGATCCCGTAGGCTGCGTTCAAGGATGCGCTCCCAGCCGCGCACCTGATGCTCGGCCAGAGCGCCGAGTGCGCGCTCACGCACGCCAGTGTCGGAATCGATCAGCAGAGGCATGAGCAGACTCCGCAACTCATCGCCCGGCCGATCTTCGAGAAAATGGAAAACAGCGAGACGGGTCTCCCGGTTCGAGGCGGCAGCCATTTCCTGCAATAGGCTGATTCCAATCTCCTGCCAGCGATTGCGCAGTGCGCGCAGCGCACGACTGCGCACCTGGGCGGACGGGTCGTCGAGCAGGCGAACCACCATAGCATCGTCCGGCAGGCGCCCGTAAAGGCTGTCCCAGACAACCAGAGCTTCTTCGCGAACCACGCTGCTCTCCGCTTCAAACAGGCGTTGGGCGATTCGGGAGGCTTCCTCCCGCTCCAGACCGTAGACCGTGCGCAGCGCGCGCTGAACGGCCTCGGGAGGCACAGACTCGGTCATCATGCGCTCGAAGGCAGGGCTGCGTTCGAGGGGCTGTTCAAAAACATAGAGCTGGCTGATTTCCGCTTCAATCTGAGTATTGCGGTCCGCAGATGCTGCGAGTGCTTCGAGCAACTCCCGCGCTTCAGGATGCCGGGCGTGGTTGACCAGCTGACGTGCGAGTTCCCGGTCCCAGAGCGGATTCTCGCCGAGGGTGGTCGACTGCACCGCAGCGACAAAGGCCCCGCTGTCTGCCAAGCGACCACTTTGGCGCAGGGCCAGCAGCCGCACGCGGGCATCGTCGTCCTCAAGGCGCTCAACCAGTAGGGGAAGAATTTCCCGGATGGAGGCGACGGAGCTGCTGTTTTGCACCATGTTCAGGCGTACTGTTGCATCTTCGTCGCGGAAGGCGTTCACAACCATTTCTCCCCAACCCTGCGGCCATCCCTGCTGAGTTGGGCGATTGCGGATCTGGTTGAGCCCGATGCGCCAGCTAGTTGCCAACTGCGGCAGGATCGAACTGATCTGGCGGCGGATTTCGACGTCCCCGTCGCCGAGCATGGGCAACATGAGTCTCGTCTCTTCAAAGGGAATGATCGAACGCTGGTTCTCCAATACCGAAATCAAAGCCGCACGCCGCACCCGAACGTGCATACTGCGCAGGCCTTTGTGCAGGGCAGCCCGGCTCTCCGGGCGATTGTATTTGCCAAGCAACATAAGCGCACCGGCCTGTTCTTCGATGGTGCCGTTTTCAAAGTCATTCAGTGCGCGCTCTATGGTTTGGCGGATCTGGCTCTCTGTCTCGTTACTGCCCATGTCGCCGCTTTCCAGCAAGCGTAGCAGCTCATTGAGGTCCTGTGCAGGTGCCTGGTTGAAGACACCGGGGCAGCCGAGCAAAAGAGCGGCTGCAAGGACGATTCGACTGAGTGGATGGCGCAACATGAAGGGATTTATTTGAGACCAAATCGACGGCGAAGATACCAGTCCGCCGCTGCGAGTGCAAGAATGAGGCTGATAAAGGGCAGGCTTCGGGCCCAGTAGATCGGCCGTTCGATCATTGGCACTGCACTCGACAGGTGCAGGGAGCGCAGGCTCTCGGCTTCCCGGGTGTCGAAGTAGCTGCCACCGCTGAGGCGCGCAATGTCGCGCAGCAGGGCTTCATCGAGGGCGTTGTCCTGGCTGTCGTCGCCACTGACGGTGGCAAAAAAGATCTCCCGCTGCAGTTGCTCGCCTTCGGCAAAGTCGACCTGATAACGGATGCGGTATTCGCCGACCTGGTTAAGGTCCAGGTCCGCATCGTAAATGCCGGGTTCGCCGAAGCGGGGCAGCAAGTTGCGCTCGTGCTGGCTGCCGTCGGGGGCTGTCACCCGGGCGCGCACGCGGGCATCGGCACGGGGGCGAAAGGCGTTGTCGAGCACGCGGATTTGCAGGGGGGCGCTGTCGCCGAGGTTTCGCACCTGACCCTGAAGGGGTGTGGTCAGACGGGGTTGGCGGCTCTCGCTGAGCCAGCTCAGAACGGTAAGCCAGTAGCGCCGGTGCTGCTCCGTGCCGGCGCTGCTTTCCATACGCCAGCGCCAGAACTCCTCCGAGCCCTGATAGGCCACCCGACCGGCGCCGTAGGCGTGGTAGAGCAACAGGGGTTCGCCGTCCTGAGTTTCCAGAGCAACGCGGGCTCCACGGGGAATGCGGCTGGGAATCCAGGCGCGGCCGGCCTGGCTGTGGAAGATGGCGGGTGAGCGGGTGTAAATGGATTGGTCCTCGTCACGCAACAGGGGGCCGGCAATGGGTTGCAGGCTGCGGTTGTCGCGGAAGCGGGTGCTGCGCAATTGGCGCGCGGGCAACAAGGCTTCGAGCTCTTCGAGTTCCTTGGGCACCGCACCGGTCAACAACAGGCCACCGCCGCCCCGGGATACAAAGTCAACCAGTGCGCTGCGCGCGGCCTCGGGGAGTTCGGCAAAGATTTCGGCGTCGAGCAAAACGGTGTCGATGGATTCCAGCACACTGCCGTCTTCGGGAAAATGGTCGATCGGATCGTTGCCGCCTTCTTCAAAGCCGCGCCGGGCAAAGCGCTCGGGACCCAGTTGCAGCCAGGCCTTGAGGGCAAAGCGGTCTTCGGTATCGAGCAGGATGCGCAGGAAACGGTATTCCCAGTTGGGACGACCGAGGTAGAGCAGGCGATGGGTGGCGGGCTCTTCGATACGGGCCGTGGCGTAGTCGCGGTCGGTGGCGGGATTGCGGGGTCGGGTGTCGCTGTCGATTTCCACCCGATAGGTGCGGAAGCCGCCGCGCGCGGGCTCGGTTTCAAAGACTTCGTTGCGCACTTCGCCGGGGGCCAACTCGACGCTGCGGGTTTCTACCCGTTCGTCCTCTTCCCACAGCTGCAGCTCAAAGTTCTGGCGACTGCCAAACAGGTTTTCGACCGTGACGCCCATTTCCATAGGCTGACCGCGAACACCTTCGAGTTCGCGCTGACGAAACTGCACGCGCAGGTCGCCGGTCGAGGCGCTGTCGCCGACGCCGACCACGTGAATCGGAATGCCGGCCTCAGCATAGCGGCGGGCCAGGCTGATGGGCGAAGTGCCCTGACGCTGGACGCCGTCGCTGAGCAGTAGGACCGCACCCCAGGAGCCACCGGCCGGGGCAGGGCGTTCCAGCACTTGCTGCAGGGAATCGCCGATGGCGGTCGCTCCACTGCTGAGCTGAAGGGCGCTGTCGAGGGGGCGGATCCGGTCGACAAAACTGAAACCGCTGAGAGGATGGTTTTCGCTGAGTCGCTGCCACAGGTTGTCGCTGACCGCGCGGTCGGTGTCGCGGTCGAGTGCGGTTCGCAACCAGTCGAGGCGCGATTGGCCGTCGACGTCCTCCACCTGCATGCTCGGGCTGTTCTGGGCGAGAACGGCAACGGTGTAGGCGCGCTCGTCAGGGCTCTGGCTCAGCCAGACGGGATTGAGGAGCAGGGTCAGTATCAATGCGACCATGCCAACCCGCAGAGCCAGCAGCGCGGGCCGCAGGCGGGCGGGCAGCTGGTTGTGACTGCGGAGGCTGAGCCAGACAAGGGCGAGCACCGCGGCGATGCCGACGAGGGTGATGACAAAGCCGTCGATGGGTTCCAACCGCATCATTCGTCGTCCTCCTCGGCCAGACGGCGGAAATAGGATTCAACCTGCTCGCGGTAGGATTCAGGTGGCGGCGCCGAACGGCGGCGCAGCTGCAGGGCCTGACGGCGCTGCAATTGCTGACGATAGCCTTCGAGCTGGCGCTCGACTTCGTCAAAGAGGTGCAGACCGTCGCGGAGGCGGCTACTGGGGGTGCCGCTTTCCGAGCGCAGGCCGCGCGCAAGGGAGTCCATGCGGTCGTCGCCGAGGCTTTCAGCAAGGGGTTCGAGGCGGTCCGCCCATTCCCGGCGAATGCCGTCGAGCTGGGAGGGGTCTTCTTCGACTTCACTGGGATCCATGGATTCCAGCGTCGAGCGGTCGCGGTTGAGTTCGCTGAGCAGGCGTTCGAGCTGACGCTCGTTGAGTGCGGGCAGCTCGGCACCGGATTCGCCGATCCTGCTAGCAAGGCCCTCGAGGCCGTCGGCGGCTTCTTCCTGCAACTCAAGAGCCTGTTCAAGCTGCTCATAGAGCAGAGCGTTGGCCGCCCGTGACAGGCTGGAGCCGGGCTCCTGGTCGCGCGCCTGGCGGGCGGCCTGACTCAGGGAACGGGACACTTCAGGGAAGAATTCGCCGAGTTCGCGGGCGAGGGCTTCCATGCGCTCAAGCAGACTGTCGAAATCGGTATTGAGGTCCTGCTGCTCGTCGAACAGGGGATCCGGATCACTGCCTTGCTCCAGGGCCTCACGGCTGCCTTCGGCACCCTGACGCTGGCGCTCGGCGAGGCGCTGGGTTTCCCTTTGCAATGCGTCGAGGGCGTGGCCGGCGGCATCGTCGAGACGGTCCTGCAGACGGCGGATGGCGTTTTCAAGTCCATCGCTGGCCCTAAGTCCATCGCGCCAGGCGCGGGTGCTCTCGGCTTCGCGCAGGGCATCGCCTGCGCCGCGCATGCGGCGGCTGGCGTCGTAAAGGTGAACTAGCACGTCCTCGGTCTCGGGCAGGCGTTCGAGTTCGCGCTCAATCGAGCGCAGACCCTGGCGCAGGCCTTCCTGGTTCTCGGCAAGGTCTGAGAGTTCTTCGGCATCGGCTCCGACCCGACCAGCGCGGTCGACCTGATTGTTCTGCACGTTCTGGCGGCTGCCGGTCTCCTCGAGTTCGGCCAGCAGCTCGCGCAGGCGGTCGAGTTCACTCATGTCGCCGGGTTCGCCCTCGCCCTCACTGGGTTCCGCGCCTTCTTCGCCGTCTTCGCCTTCGCTGGGCTGACGGCTGATCTCGGTCTGCTGGAGGGCGTTCTCCATTGCGATCAACTCCTGCAGGGCCTGTTCCTGACTGTTGATGGATGACTCGGTGTAGTCCTCGGTCACCAGCCGCTCAGCGGAGCGCAGCAGGCCAATTACCGAGTCAAAACCACGGCGGAAAAACTGGTCGCCCTGTTCCTCCAGCGAGGGCAGGATTTCGTCGTAAACTTCCTGGACTTCACGCCGCAGGTTGAGCAGGCCGCTGGCCACTTCCTGGTTGCGGCTGAGGCGCTCCTCACCGCTGCGGGAGATGGCGCGGTGGCTGAGGCGGATCAGGCGCTTCAGCTCTTCGATCGATGCACGCAGGTTGAGCCGTTCGGAATCGTCGGGCATGCCGTCGACTTCCTCGGGATCCACTTCCTCGCGCACTTCCACAAAATACACTTCGGAACGGGCGTGCTGGGGATCCGGTTCGCGGTTGTCACTGACCTGTACCCAATAGCTGACGAGGTCGCCGTCCTCGACGTCGAGACTGCGAAAATCAATCGCCGCGGGAATGCGGACTTCAAGCGGTGGGCGTCCGTCCTCGTGCTCGGAGCGCGGGCGGATGGGAATGCTCTCGCGGTCGCGCCCACCGATGGACAACTGAATGGTCAACGCGCTGAGGCCGTAGTCGTCGGCGGCGTATATGACGAGGTGGAGATTGTTGTCCGGCTCGATCTGAATGTCCTCACCGGGTTCGAGGATTTCCACTACAGGTGGCTCGTCGGGCAGCACCTCCAGGCGGTAGCTATCGGTTTCAATAAAGGTGTTGGCATTGCTCAGCCGCAGGTAGTAGCGCAGGCTGTTCTCAGCTCGGTATCGGAGCTGCCAGTCCTCGACCGGAACGGTCTCTGCATCGCTGCTTTCCCGCTCTCCATCGGTGGGGTCGAATTCAAAGGCGTTGTCGCCGGCTTTCAGTTGGGCGGATTCGGTTTCGCGGGTAGAGAGTTGGAAGTGGATTTCTGAACCTTCGGGCACGCGCAGGGTGCCGAGTCCCTCGCGCTGACTGGGTTCTATACGGGTGTAGGCGGGGGGCTGCACTTCGATCGACAAATCTTCGATCCGCGGAGGGGTGAAGGGCTGAATGGTTTTCCATTCGCTGCGCAGCGAAGGCGTTTCGATACGGAACTGAATCGCTTCGTCGACGGCGTAAAAACTGAAGCGGCGCAGGCCATCACGGCCTGCCGTCATCGGGTGGCGCTCAAGCTCCGCACCGGGGCTTCGGAATGCGATCTTGGCGTCCATCTCCCAGCGCCGGATGTCGACGCTGACGGTCAGGTCCGAGCCGCGTGCTATGCTTAACTCCTCGGGTTTAATGAAGAGGCCGCTATGGCTGCCGAGCTGCCAGTCCTGAAAGGCGTAAAAGGCTTTCTGGTTGAGCGGAACCATCAGGCTCCAGCCAAACAGCAGAAAGAGGCATATGCCCATAGCCAGCAGACTGGGCAGGCGCAGCCAGCTGGGAAGCAGGGACTGGCGTAGGGGGATGTCGCGCAGGCTGTTGTCGACTTGGTGAAAGAGGCTGGCTTCGAGCAGGTTGGAGGGGCCGTTGCGGGTCTCGGCAATCTCCACGGCCGTGTTAAGGGTGTCGAACAGCTCCGGATGGCGGTCCTCAATGCGCGCCGCCAGGTCGCGCAGTTGCGGGCGGCTGCGCCAGGTAAGGACCATGGCCGTTACGCCGCCGCTGATGCCGCTCAGGATGAGTATGCCGACAACCCACAGCGCCGTGTGTTCGCGGATGCCGGTGAACCGGGTGAAGCCGTCGATGGCGACGATGGCAACTAGAAAGGCCAGGGCCGACAGAAGCGTGCAGGCGATCAGGCGCCGGCGGGTGATGAGGCGGCGGTAGGGCTCGAGTTGTTGAATGAAAAAGGGTTTCATGTGGAGCCCTCCGTTGCGGTTTGAGGGGCTGGGCGACTGCGGTCCAGCCAGCCGGCGAGCGCGCATTCGAGGAGAAATAAGGCTGCGGCGGCGAGGGCGAACCAGTGCCAGAGGGAACGGGCCGGGTCGTCGTCGGCGCGCGCGGCGGCGGCAAGCGTGGCCTGCTGGGAGCGGCGGATTGCGCTGAGGTCGAGGGTTTCGGGATCCGATTCACTGCGGGCAATGTTGACCATCGCCGGACGTGAATCTTCAAAGTAAAGGCCGGGCTGCGGGTAGCGGTCGGCAATCTCGGAGCTGAGGTCGAAGCGGTCGATGCCGCCCCCTTCTGGCGCGGCCACGCGCATCAGCTCTTTAAGCAGTGGCAGGAAGGTGTTGCGCAGGGGCAGGTCGGAGGCCCGGGTGTTGAGGGGCAGGGCGCTGAGTATCCAGTGTCCGTCGCCCACCGGAGTCTCCAGCAGCAGCGGGTGGCCCGACTCGCTGCGCAGGAGCACAGTGTCGGTCGGGGCGTCCTCAAGAATCACATAGCGGTGCAGGTGACTCAAATAGAGGTCGCGGGCCGCATCGCCGGCAAAGGTTTCGCGCAGGCGGCTGAGATTGGACAGCGGGCCAATTGAGTCGCTCCGTCCCTGCGTGCGCTCGCGACCGGTCTGGCCGCCGTGGCGCAGATCCCAGACGCCTTCCGCGCGCAGGGCGCGCAGGCTGGCGACGGCGCCGTCGTCGAGGGTAGAAAGCACCACGCCGCCGTCTCGGGCAAATTCGGCGAGCGCGCCAAAGTCGATGGCATCGGCTTCACGGGTCGAGCCCGGCACAAAAACAGCGTCGTAGTTGGCGAGCAGGGCTGGCTGAACCATGCCACTGCCGAGCACATCCACGCCGAAGCGCAGGGGCTCCGAGCCGGTATGGGTTTCCAGTGCTGTCTGGATGAAAAAGATTTCTTCGTTGGCTCCGGCACGCTGGTCCGGTGGCATCAGCGATAGCACCCGCAGCGGTGGGGCCAGGCCGAGGTAGAGGTGGTAGCGGTTGTCGAGAGCGTAGGCGTCGTCGTCGATACGCAGCAAGCCTTCGGGTTGCTGCGGCAATGGGATGCTGAAGGTCGCGGGCACGATTTCCCAGGGCTCTGCTTCGACTTCCTGACTGTAGGTCTGGCCGTCGACTTCGAGGTGGATGGTGCTGGTGGTGGGGTTGGAGTTGTCGTTGCGCAGCTGGACCAACACGTCGAGTTCGCCTGCTGCGCGCAGATAGCTCTGGGCTTCGAGGATGGCGACGTTGCCGCGGCGTTCCCGGCCAACCGGGTGAAGTTCGAGCTGCACCGCGCGGGCACTGGGCCAGGACAGGCTTTCCCAGGCTGAGCGCTGGAAGTCGGAAATCAGGTGAATGCGGTCGCCGGCGTCTTCAATCCGGTTCATCGCGGCCGCTACCGCCGTCGACGGATCGGCCGGGTAGGGCGTGGGCTCCAGTTCCCGCAGTTGGCGGCGCAGCGCCGCGCGGTCCTGACTGAATTCGCTCTGCTGTTCGATCCGATCGGCAAACGCGATCAGGCCCACCGGCCCGGGTTCGGCGGCATCGAGCACGGCCTCGGCCGTCTCCAGTGCTTCGTTCCAGGCATTCCAACCCTGCATGCTGGCGGAGAGGTCGATCAGGATCCAGGTCCGTTGTTGCTCTGCTTCGGCGGCGGCATCGGCCTCCTGCCATTGCGGTCCGGCTGCGAGTCCAATTAAAAACGCATACAGTAGCAGCCGCAGGAGCAGCAGAAGTGGATCGGTCAGGCGCCGCTTGCCCTGCCGTGGCAGGGGAGAAGGATTGAGGAAGCGCACCGACGGGAACCGCCAGCGCAGCGCAGGCCTGCGGTTCACCAGGTGCAGGATTACCGGGATGGCCAGGGCTCCGAGGGCAAAAAGGACGGCGGGTTGTTGGAAGCTCAGCATGCGCGGGGTGGGGTGGCGTCAGGCACGCTTTTCACGGTGGTGCAGGTAGGCGGCCAGGGCGGCGCCGAGGTTCTGGGTGGTGAGCAGGCGCAGGGTGTCGACCTGTTCCCGTTGAAAACCCGTCTTTAAAGTTTCGAGAAAGCCCTGCATTTGGGCGTCGTAGGATTCCGCGATGCGCTCCGGACTGGTCAACACTTCGGCCTGACTCTCGAGGTCTTCGAAGCGGGCTGACGGACGCCGCGGGAGTCGCAGTTCATCCGGATCCAGAATCTGCAGGGCGATGCAGTCGCAGTGGAGCAGGCGCAGACGGCTCAGGCGGCGCGGCAGCACGTTCTCGCCTTCGAGCATGTCCGACAGCAGGATGACCAGGCCGCGGTTGCCGACCTGGTTTTCGAGGAAGTCCAGTGCCTGTTCATGCCGGGCTTCTCCGCGTGGGCGGCTGCGCGCCAATTCCAGCAGCACCCGTTGCAGCTGTTGATTGCGGTGACCCGGTTCGAGGTAGCCATTGATCTGTTCGTTGTAGCAGAGCAGGCTGATGTTATCGCCCTGCTTGGCCGCCATGTAGGCAAAACAGGCTGCGATCATTGCCGCGTAGCGTGCCTTGCTGCAGGACGCCTGTTCTCCCTGGTAGTCCATCGATGCGCTCGCATCCACTACCAGGTAGACATTCATATTGGTCTCTTCCTGAAATACTTTGCTGTGCAGCCGGTCGCTGCGGGCAAAGAGTTTCCAGTCCACATACTTCAAATCCTCACCCTGGGTGTAGTGACGATACTGCAGAAACTCCGAACCAAAACCATGAAACACACTCCGGTGCATCCCGCTCAAGAAGCCCTCCACTGCCGTTTTCGCCAACAGCGGAAAGGGCTCAATCCGGGTAAGATTGGCTGGGTCCAAAAGCGATTGAGAAGCCTGAACGGGCATTGCTTATTGCAGACCGCTTATTCCTTGACCGTGTTCAAAACTTCGCGAATCAGATCGTCGGAGCGAATCCCCTCCGCTTCGGCGTGGAAATTCGGAATTACCCGGTGACGCAGCACCGGCAGTGCCAGCGCCTGGATGTCTTCAATCGCCACCGCGTAGCGTCCTTCCAGCAGCGCCCGCGCCTTGCCCGCCAGCACCAGCGCCTGCGAGGCCCGTGAGCCGGCGCCCCATTTGATTTTGTCGCGCAATTTCTCCGGCGTGTTGGCGTTGTCCGGCCGCGTCGCCGCCGCTATCCGTACCGCGTAGCGGATCACGTGTTCCGACACCGGCACTTCTCGCACCCGATCCTGCAGTTCCAGAACCTCTTCCCGCGAGAACACCGGCAGCGGCCCTTCACCCGCTGGGCGTGTGGTCGCTGTCACCATCGCCACTTCATCCGCTTCCGGCAGGTAGTCCATCACCACATTGAGCAAAAAGCGGTCCAGCTGCGCCTCCGGCAGCGGGTAGGTCCCTTCCAGTTCGATTGGGTTTTGGGTAGCCAGCACAAAAAACGGCTCCTCCAGCGGCATCGTCTTGCCACTCGCCGTCACCTGGCCTTCGCCCATCGCTTCCAGCAAAGCCGCCTGAGTCTTGGGTGGCGTGCGGTTAATTTCGTCCGCCAGTACCATGTGCGCAAACACCGGCCCCGGCACAAAACGAAAACTCCGCCGCCCCGTCGCCGGATCCTCCTCGACCACGTCCGAGCCAAATATATCCGCCGGCATCAAATCCGGCGTGAATTGGATCCGTTTGAAGCTGAGGGAGAAAGTCTTCGCCAGACTCTTGACCAGCAAGGTCTTGCCCAGTCCCGGAACCCCCGTGATCAGCACATGCCCCTTGGACAAAAGGGCATAGATGATCTCCTCAAGGATCTCATGCTGGCCAACAATGACCTTACCCAATTCAACTTTCAGTTTAGCCCGCGCTTCGCGCACGCGCTGTAAAATTTCTTCTCCGTCGACTGATGTCTTTTCCATAAATAATATCCAGAAAATCAACCTCCCACAGCCCCCTAGCAAGTGCAAACGCAAAAACCCATTTCCCCAACCCCCAACCCCCCAACCATTCATACAATCCCCTCCACCATTCCTAAATCCCCCCCTCCAACAATCCAAACCTCCACTCATCCAATCTTCCACAATTCCAAACATTCCATCCCTCCACCCCTCCACCAATTTTACACATTTTCCAATCGACAGCCAATACCCCCTCCAATAAGCCTAAAAACGCCTTTACGCTACTCCTGTGGCCGCAAGCAAAAGTCCAGCCAATCCATTTTTAATCAACTTTTTTGAAGGTTGACCAAGGGCGGCAGCGTGTCGGGGAGAGAATTGGTTCTTTGTTCTTGGTTTTTTGGTTCTTAGTTTGTCGGGTAGGGTGCCTCCGGGGGCGGGCACGCCTCGTGCCCGTTGAAAAACCAACCCCCATCCCTGCAACTCGGTTGGTTTCCCCCGTCGGAGCACAAGCTTTAGCTTGATTCCACGATCCCA
>JAFIGG010000059.1 GCA_020831485.1 Opitutales bacterium | reverse complement strand
TCGTCCGTCCAATCCAAGGCCCCGCTACCGGCGCGGGGGCGCGCCTTCCCCGGGGCTACGGACGCCTCGTCCGTCCAATCCAAGGCCCCGCTACCGGCGCGGGGGCGCACCTTCCCCGGGGGGGACGGACGCCTCGTCCGTCCAACCGATCCCCGTCGCGCAGTGGGGACCACTGCGCCTAGGTAAGGACCGCCTACCGGCGAATACGGTCTGTAATCTCCAGCTTATAAAAATCAAGAACACGTTCCAGGCGGCCATGGGTAATCGACAGGCGCCCGGAGCCCAATTTGGAATTCAGGTGGGTGCCTTCGAAGAGCTGCCATTTGGAATAGTCGACAAAGCGGCCATCAACGCGCGGGGTCTGCCCGTAACTGAACTCCAGTGTCCGGCCTCGCAGAGAAGTCATGCGAACCGTAGGGACGGGTTCCAGGGAATACTCAAGTGGCAGGTCCCGCATGGCTGTCTTGAAATCCTCAAAGCTGTCGAATTCATCGGCGGAGGCGGCTTGCAGGATGGTGCCGTTTTTCAAATGGGGGCTCTGCAGGATTTTGTCCTCCCCGGGCTCTGGATCGCTCCACATACTGGGATAGAAGGTCGAGCCAATCCACTCGTAGTCGGCAAGGGGTTTGTAGGCGAGAAAAGTATTTCCGCCACGGGCAAAGATCCACCCGGATGCGCATTCGGTGAGGTCTTCAAGATCCTTGGAAAAGAATCCGTTGATGTGTGGAAAGTCCTCGCCCGGCTTTATATTGTAGAGGGCGATGACCGTATCCAGATCCTGCAGGACTTCTTCATAAGGCGAGCAACCGAGCAGCTTATCGGGTGAATTGTAAGAAGGCTTGCCCTCGCGGGTGACAGATTCCGGCATCGGGTCAGGGAAGGTCGAAAAAAACATCTGCATCACCCGACCCGAAGAGTGCGGATGCAGAGAAAACATTGTCGGATGCACTCCGCGGGGATCGTCAACCCGCCAGGTAACATCCCACACGTGCGTTTGAATTGGGTCACTGATGCCGCCCTGATAGGAGCCAACAGCGTAGTCCCTGCGCAAATACTGTGTCTTAAAAATTGGAGGAGACAGTTCCTCACTGTAACGCCAGTACCGCCGGGTGCGCGCCCGATCCCGTTGCAGGATGTCTTCCTTGCGATCGACCGCGATGCGGTAAATGACCTCAGGCACTTGATAGTGTTCGCCAAGGATGGCGTAATACTGGCCCCAACTGTAGCGGGGTGAAGGAGTATTGCCAAACAAGACCCAACTGAAAACCCCTGCGAGCGAGTTCCAGCGTTCGATGACGGAATTCTCGTCCGTTCGCGAATTCGGACCACGCAGCACCCCCTCAAGGGTAACCGTCGCCAGTTCGGCAAACAACCAATCCAGCAGAATACGACCGCCCATACGGATTTCCGGATCCTCGGCCCAGACCGCGAGCATCAGCATCGGAGTTGCGTATTCGCCAATGTAGTGAGTCGGATTGTATTCACCCTGCCCGATGGTCGTCGTGGTTTCCATCCAGTGCAGTAACCATTCCCGCGACTCCTGCAGGTTTTCTGTTGAAGACTTGCCGGTAAACCAAGTCTCTGCCGGTTCATCCGGATAGAGTTCCGACATCAGGTAAAGGGACACATAATACATCACCCAGTGATTCTCTGTATCACCCCGAAGCTGACGGCGGTCGCGCCAGGCATTGCGAATGGACTGGCGGGCTTCTTCAGACAAGACATCGCGTCCCGTAAAGGCCACCATGGTGATCGGGAACATCCAGAAAGGTCCCGTCCCGGGATTTTCCATCAGTTCAATCACCCGCGCGTTGGCGACATCCAGGTGTTCGCCGCGCAGCAGGAGTTCACACAGGGACGACATACTGATACTCGACGTATCCTCCGTATCCACCCGCTCATACAGCCAGTCACGCATCGTCTGGACACGCTCTAAATAAGCCGCTCGGCGTTCGTCCTCCGATTCGACCACTGCACGGGACGGAACCGGGTCGGATTCAGTGGCCTCGGATGCGGACAAAAAAGGAAACATTAGACAGAAGCACCAAAACAAGGAATAAGATTTACGCATGGGTCAGAAGTATTGAAATGAGGTTCAGGCCAATCAACGCGGCACACTAAGGAAATATCGGACCAGGGATCCGTCCTCAAGATAGGGATCCATCTCCCAGGTTCGACCGAAGTCATCGGAATAGAAGACACTCGACTGGAAAACGCTTGCATACAAGCGACCGCTTTCCGGGTGAATGCCCGTCCGCCAGACCCGGTGCCGATCAGGCAGACCCTCGTTGCGGGCGGTCCAGCTGCTGCCCCCGTCCTCGGAAACCCAGACGCCGTAAGTCCAGCTGCCAATCGCTAGCCGGTCCGGATCGCTGATATCAAAAGTAATGTTATAGATCGCATCCTCTTTCGGTAACCCTTCGATACGGGTCCAGTTCAGGCCGCGGTCCTTCGATTCCCAGGCGCCATGAGTGTCGGTAACGGCAACCCAGCGATTCGGATCGTGCGGCGATTGGCGAACATCGTTGACCGTTGTAGCTGTGGGCAGCACCCGCTGCCAGACCTCGCCCCGATCTTCTGTCAGGTAAATGCCGCTCGCCGTTCCGGCCAAAACACGTCCGGCCGTTGTCCTATCGACCTGAATCACCTGGGTGAAACGGCCACGTTCCTTTATGCCATTCTCACGCCGCTCCAGAGTGTAACCCCGATCCCGCGAAACGGCGATGCCATCGGTCGTTCCCAGGTAAACCGTATCCGGCTCGTTCGGGTCGACGACCACAGTATTTCCCTCGGTCATGTCCCAACTGTTAGCCATGCGCCAGGTTTCACCCCCGTTTTCGGTGTGAAACATGCCATTCAGCGTCGCCGTGTACATCCGGTTGCGGTCGCGCGGATCAAAAGCTAACGAAAAGATCGTCAAGTCGTTGTCGCCAAAGTGCTTCCAATCGCCGGATTCCGTCAGCTTGAAGGTACCGTTCAGGGTGACGATGTTCGAGCCAATCACGTAATCCCGGTTTACATTGGCGCAGATGAAAAAGTCATAGGCCGCAGACGCTGGGAATAGAGCCGTTAGATGGATGCTCATCACTAACAATGATAACCGTAATCTCTTTGGGGATAACATATTCGATAACAGGTAAAGGCAGGTTTGAACTCGAAAATCTCGATACTGGACATTTAACAGTCGAATACAAACCTTGCGCAGTTTCCCGTAAACAAATCCGCTCCAAGCTTGTGTTAACGCAAAACCCCCACAAAAATTCCCCCCAACATGCATCTTATCTACCTGATTTCCCGCCTCCTCCCCCTCCTGATCATGCCCCTGATGCTCCCACATTCACTCTCAGGTCAGGACCGTTCACCGCGCATGGTGCACAGCAATCATTTTGAATTCCCTGAAGCCGCATATGGATTTGACGGAGATCACTATGCCGGCCATGTAAGCGCGGTCGCCCTAATCAACCGCGAAGGCAAAGTGGTCGATTTTGTGATCACTCGGGCCAGCCACCAGGTCTTCGCCGAGGCCTTTGCCGAAGCGCTGGTTAAGACTCCTTTTCGGCCGGCTCTGAGGGACGGTCGCCCCATCACCGCACACGCCGATGTGCGCATGAATTATGAGCGCCGTGGAGACCGGGAAATGATGCGGACCGATACCCTGCGCGACCGCAATCGCTTTGTCGCGCACTACGGCTTCGGCGGTTTTGAAATCGCGGACCCCAAGCGCCTGGACCAACCGCTTCAACTACGCAATGAGGTGGAGAGTTTTGTGGTTCTGGACGACGACGATCAACCGCTGGAGGGCGAAGTCCGCATGCAGTATTTCATCGACCGTGACGGCAGCACCCGCCTCGCCTCGCCGCTGACCGAAGCCGACCCGCGCATCGTTGAGTTTGCCCGCCGCACCATCGCCTCCATGCGCTTTAATCCTCCAACCCAGCGCGGCCGCACCGTCCCCGTCCGGGTCACACAATGGTTCAGCCATCAATACGATGGTAACTGACCACCAGAGCCCCGGCCAGGAACTGCTCAACAGCCTGACCCATGCCTTGGGCACACTGCTCAGCGTTGCCGGCACGGTGATGCTAATCGTCGGGGCTGCTCACCTCGGCGATCCATGGAAGATTGTCGCATTCAGTGTGTTCGGTGCGTCGATGATCCTGCTCTATTCAGCTTCAACCCTGTATCACAGCGTCCGGCGACCCCGCTTAAAACAGATTTTCAAAACCATTGATCACTGCGCGATTTTCATCCTTATCGCTGGGACCTATACCCCCTTTACCCTCGTCAGTCTGCGCGGACCAATCGGCTGGACACTGCTCGGTGTCATCTGGGGACTCGCCCTCACCGGAGTGATCCTAAAAATAGTCTACGGCAACCGCTACAAAGCCATCCGGGTCAGCATCTATCTCGCCATGGGCTGGCTCATCGTAATCGCCGTCCCCAGCCTCGCCAGCAACCTCAACAGCACCGCCCTGACCTTCACCATTCTCGGCGGACTGGTCTACACCTTCGGTGTACTCTTTTACCTAGCCGACCGCCGACCCTACATGCACGCCATCTGGCACCTCTTCGTCATCGGCGGTACTGCCAGCCACTTCATCGCCATCTACCACGGCATCCTCCCCGCCTAACAACAGCTCCCAAGCTCCCAAGCTCCTCAGCCCCTCAGCTCCCAAGCCCCTCAGCTCCCAGCTCCCCCTACCGCCTCCGCAGCCCGCGCAACCGTCCCCAGATTCTCAACCTGGGTATAACCGTAACTCCGCAGCGTACGCCGCGCCGCCCCCGAACGCATGCCACTCGCACAGAACAGCAGAATCGTCCGATCCTTGGACAGTTCTTCTTTCTGAATAGCAGCGATCAGCTCATCGACAGGAATATTCATTGCTCCCTTCACTGGTTGGGAATTGTATTCAGCCCGCGACCGCACATCCAACAGCAGCGCCCCCACCTGCAACTGCTCCCGCGCATCGCTCACCGAAACCCACCCGAGCCGCGGCAAATAAACCCACATCACCAGCACCAGAATTATAAACAGAATCAAACCAAACATAACTCGATCATCAGCCCCTCGAAGGCAGTTGGCAAGATTGAGTCAAACAACAGCTTTTAGGATTCATCGAAATCCGGATTGAACGGCAGGAAGTTGGCAGCTGAGGGGTGAGGAGCGGGGCCGGACCTGACCCTCTTACGGCAGGGCTCCACCATCCACAAGCCCCTCACCACCCCCTCAGCGCCTCAGCCCGTTAGCCCCTCACCACCCCCTCAGCGCCTCTCCTTCACGCCCCTGCCAGCAACGATTCCGCGTGCTGGCGGGCTGCTGCTGAACTGCGGTCACCGAGCATGCGGGCGAGTTCGTTCAGGCGGCCTTCGCGGTCGGGATGGAGGGGGCTGATGGAAATGGCTGTGCTGTCATCGGTTTGGTCCTTCTGAACCAGGAAATGACTGTTGGCGGTCACTGCAACCTGCGGCAGGTGGGTAATACAGAATACTTGGTGGGTTTGGCCCAACTGGGCCAATTCTTCTCCAACCTTGCGGGCGATTTCGCCGCCGACGTTGGCATCGACTTCGTCGAAGACCAGCACCGGGGTTCCGTCGACCTGCGCCAAAACTGCCTTCAAAGCGAGCATCACGCGGGCGATTTCGCCGCTGGAGGCGATTTTGTTCAAGGGCATCAGACTTTGCCCGGCATTGGGCGTGAAGAGGAAGGAGCAGCGACTGAGGCCATGCGGCATCAGCCGCTTCTCCCGAATCAAATCAATCTGCAGCTGGGCCTTTTTAAATCCAAGGTGCTGCAACAGCGGTAGGGCCTGCTTAGCCAGTGCATGGGCCGCCTTGAGACGGGACTCCTGCAAGCCTTCGGCTTTATCCATCAGCTGCTTTTCAAGACTGTCCGCCTGCTTGCGCAGTTTGCGGATCTGACCATCGACGTCTCCCTGGCTCTGCAGCTTGTCGGCTATCTCTGTCCGGCGCTGCAAAACCCGCTCAATCGAGCCTCCGTATTTGCGCTTCAAGCCCAGCCAGGCATCCATGCGGGCCTCCAGCTGGGCAGCGGATTCCGGGTCGAGATCAATGGCGTCGAGCACATCGGCATAGGACTCACCCAAGTCATTGCATTCTATTATCAGCGACTCCAGACGGTCGGCCAAGCCCTGCAAATCGGCGTCCTTGCGCCCGAGCTCTCGCGCCAGCGGCAGCAATTGGCCGAGTTGCTCCCCTTGCCCACCGTCGCCGATCAGCCCGTGCTGAATGCGTCCGCCAAACTCCTTCAAATCCTGCGCCTGAGCCAGACGATTGAAATCCCGCTCCAGGTTGTCAATGGCTTCGACACTCAGTTCCAGACTGTCGATCTGCTCCAATTGAGCCTGCAGAAAGGCCGCTTCATCCGGATCGAGTTTTTCCGAGGAAGCCAGCGCTTCGATCTTCTGCAACAATTCAGTCCAGCTGCGGTAGCCGTCGCGATAATCCCGCAGCGCGTCCCCGTGCCCGGCAAACAGATCGAGCAAGGCCAGTTGCCAGCTTTCATCGAACAATTTCTGCGGTTCACCAGGACCATGGAAATCGATCCAGTAACTGCCCAAAGCCTGTAAATTGGCCACCGTGGCCAATTTGCCATTGATCAGAACTTTTGGTCCTTTCGAGCGATACAAACTGCGGGAACAGAGCAATTGCCCCTCTTCGCAGGGCGGCAGTCCCAGTTCTTCGAGTTTGGCATCGAGGGCCGCCGAATCCTGCACAAAAATAGCCGCCTCAACCTCGCAGTGGTCCGCAGCCTGGCGGATAATCGATTTATCCATGCGCGCTCCGGACAAAAGGCTGAGGGCACCCAGGAGAATGCTTTTCCCTGCCCCGGTTTCTCCGGTGACGGCAATAAAGCCCCCTTCAAATTCGAGCGAAACCGCCTCCAAGAGTGCCAGATTCTGAATGCGCAGGTACTGAATCATAAATTATCCGATGAGTTCTGTATTTTTCTCTTGAAAATGTTCGATCCCGCCCTTTCATCAAGGCCTTTAATTCACTTTCGGGGGATTAGCTCAGTTGGTTAGAGCGCTTGCATGACACGCAAGAGGTCGCTGGTTCGAATCCAGTATCTCCCACCATTTTTCAGGTAATGGACCCGCGCCCCTTGTGCGCTCAGTAAATAAGCCGCTTCAGAGCAGCTTTTACGCCTTTTTGGCCGCCTTATCTTTGCGTTGCTGCTCAAATACAATGGCTTCAGCCAGGGTGGTTTCCCGCAGCTGATTGGCGATACGGCGGCGCTCCACTTTCCAGAACTCGTGGGTCGGACAGGCCCGGCGGTCGGTGCATTCTTCCTGACCCAACAGGCAGGTATCGAGCCAGCGGTCTTCTTCCAGCGCCTCGGCCAGGTCAAACAGCGTGATCTCATCCGCCGGTCGCGTCAGACGATTGCCACCCTTCCAGCCGCGTTTGGCTTCAATCAGACCGGCAGTGGCGAGACGGGTAAAGATTTTTGCCAGATAGGGAGCCGGAACATCCGCGGCCTTGGCCAAATCCTTGACAAAGGTGGTTTCGGTTTCGCCCTTTTCAAGGACACTCAGCGCCCGCAAGGCATAATTGAAACTGGTCGAGAGAGCTAGCATTACAAGGAAGTCAATAAACGACGACAGCCTTATTTAGCAATCTTCAAAACAGGCTATCAAAACCCCAGCGATGCCGAAACCATTTCGAGGAAACTGCCCGGAAGAATACCCAACCCAATAATCACAGCAATCAGGGCAACACAGAGCACGCGGATGGGCCAGTCGAGGATAATTACGGAATCAGCCGTGTCCGCCTCAGGCTCCGCAAAAAAGGCGCAGCGAATGACGTTGAGGTAATAGTAGACAGCGATCACGGTGTTTACGACCGCAATCAGAACGAGCCAGAGGTAGCCCTGCTCGAGGGCCGCACTGAGCAGGGAAAACTTGCCCATAAAACCAACCATTGGCGGAATTCCCGCCAGCGAAAAGACTGCGACAAGAAGTGTCCAGGCCAGCAGGGGTGAACGACGGTACAATCCAGCGAGGGCGCTGATCGGCAGATTGGCTCCGTCCCGTGACACCCGGGTGATGACCACAAAACAGGCGAGGATCATAAACAGATAGCCGGTGGTGTAATACAAGGCAGCGGTAAAACCCCGATCGCTCAGGGCCACAAGTCCCAGGAGGGTGTAGCCCGCGTGCGCAATCGCCGAAAAACCGAGCAAGCGTTTGAAATCGCTTTGCACCAGGGCCAGCAGGTTCCCGTAGCACATGGAGCCAATTGCCAGCACCGCCAGCACAAGAGCCAACACCGGAGCGCCCGGCTCGGCAGCGCTGGCAAAACGAACCAGCACAAGCACCGCTGCCACTTTGGGGATGGAAGCCAGAATGGCCGTCGTTCCATTGGACGCGCCCTGGTAGACATCCGGGGTCCAGAAGTGAAACGGGAATACAGCCAACTTATAGAAAAAGGCCGCCATCGTCATTGCCAATCCGGCAATAGCCAACGGTCTGTGCAGGACAGGCTGCAGGTTCTCGATCAGCAGAGGCAGAGAGGTGGTACCGGTCAGGCCATAGAGGTAAGCCATGCCAAACAGCATCACCCCGGTTGCGCCGATACCAAACATCATGTATTTCACGGCCGATTCCATCTGGCTGCGCTGGCCGTTCGCTTCGCGCCGCATGGCAATCAATATGAACAGCGGAAATGAGGACAGCTCCAACGCCACCACCAATGTGATGAGGTCAATGCTGCTGGCCAGGAGGACAAAGCCAAGGATGCTGGTCGACAGGAGAAAATAATACTCCGGACGAACGTCTCCTCGGATATCCTTCAACTGATCCGCAATCAACACACAGGCCAGATAACCCAGGGCAAAAACCAATTTGAGCCACTGCGAATAAGCGTCGACCTGGTAGGCACCATCAAACAGAACCGTTTCCACCCCAAAGCTGAAAACCGACGCCAGGGCAACCGCCGCGGCCGTTGCGATGGACACCCTATGGGCAATCCGCAGAGGCAGATTGGACAGCGTCAGGGTAAACAGCGTGAGCGCACCGAGGAGCAGGAGCCACTCGGGAAGAAAAGCTATGAGGATGGATACTTCGTTGTCGGACATGGCGCTGATTCAGGGAGAAAGCAAAGTTGCGGCGTGGGCGCGTTCCAGAATATCGAGAATGTTTTCCAGGCTGGCTTGCATAATATGAATGAAAGGTTCCGGTTGCAGCCCAATCCACAGAATGAAAACCACAAAGGGAACCAGCATCAGGCCTTCGCGCCAATGCAGTCGGGCCACGGAAGAATGGTCCGGATTGCTCGTGCCGCCATAGGCTACCCGCTGCAACATGCGCAGGTTGTAGACGGCGGCAATGACCACACCGGGCACCGCCAACAAAGCAAGCCAAAGGGACACTTCAAAGGCACCACCGAGGACCAGGAATTCGCCGATGAAGGTGTTGGTGCCTGGGAAGGCCATTGAGGACAGGCAGAAAATTCCAAGAAAGAACGCGAGCACCGGCATCTGCCGTCCCAACCCGGCACTGCGTGACAGATCACGGGTATGAAGGCGTTCGTAAACGATGCCCACAGCGATAAACAGTGCACCGGTGGTCACACCATGATTGATCATGACCAGGGCACCGCCGATGGTTCCAGTATGAACCAGCGAAAATATCCCGAGGGTGGCAAAGCCCATGTGGGCGACACTGGAATAAGCGACCAGTTTTTTCAGGTCGGATTGAGCCAGTGCAGTCAATCCGCCATAGATAATGGCGACGACTGACAACCATTGAATCGCTGTGGCGAAATGGATGGCCGCCAAGGGTGTAATGGGCAGACAGAAACGCAGGAAGCCATAGGTTCCCATTTTCAGCAGAATACTTGCAAGAATCACGCTGCCAGCCGTGGGCGCCTGCACGTGGGCAGCGGGCAACCAGGTGTGGAAGGGAAACATCGGTACCTTGATCGCAAACGAGATAAAAAAGGCCGCAAACACCCAGAGCTGAAAGGAACGCTCCAGCGGCTGATCCATCAGCGCCGGAATACTGAAGGTACCGAGCTCAATGCGCAGGGCGATGATGGCAACAATCAGCAGGACCGAACCGGCCATCGTGTAGATGAAGAATTTCAAGGCAGCATAAATTCGCCCGGCCCCACCCCAGATACCGATCAGCAGGGCCATGGGGATCAACATGGCTTCCCAGAAGATGAAAAAGAGCACAAAGTCCAGGGCAACAAAAACCCCGGTCATGGCGCATTGCATGACCAGCAGGCAAATCATGAACTCACGCAGGCGGATGCGGATGGATGTCCAGGAAGCCAGCACACAGAAGGGCATGATCAGGGTGGTCAGCAGCACCAGCAAAAGACTGATACCATCGATGCCCAGCGTGTAATGCATGTTCAGCGCCGGAATCCACTGCCGCTGTTCAACATACTGAAATGCAGAGCTTGTGGCCTCAAAGCCACTGAGCAGGGTCAGGGAAAACAATGCAATTGCCGTAGTAGCGGTCAGGCTCCACCACTTCAAAGAGCGCTCCCCCGGCATCAAGCCGGCAACGACGGCTGCCAGCAGCGGCGCAAAGACGAGCAGGCTGAGAATCGGGAGTCCGGCACTGGATTCAGGCAAATTCATGGGTCAACGCATCTCAGGTGAATAGGTAAAAGAGGAATAACAGGACGGCGAGGCTGGCAAAGGCCAGGGTCAGGTTCTGCTGCAGGGAACCCCGTTGCAGCACACGCATGCCTGTGCCCAGATTTCGAATCAGCCGGGCCAGTCCGTCGACGGCTCCATCGATCCTGCGGTTGTCGAAACGTGCCGACGCGCCAGCAGACTCCATCAGCGGGCGGATGCCGGCGCTTTCATGCAGTCTGGAGTATCGCTGATCCAAGGATTGCAAAGGCTTTTGCACCATCCAGCTGACCAGGCCCCCACCCTTGCGGTAAGGCCAGTCGAGGTCCAGGCAGTTGCTCGCCTTCGGCGCCATTTGACGGCGCAGCAGATAAAAGCCCAGCGCAGCGAAGGACAGCAGCAGTATGGTCTCCGACAGGTGGTAACTGGTAAAGGGCTGATAGTCCACCGCATGCGGCAAAAGCTGATACAGCAAATGGGGATAGACGCCGATCAGGAAACAAAGGAAGGCAGTGATTCCCATGGCGGCCATCATATTCCAGCCGGGGTCCTTAGCCTTTTCCCAGGTCGATGCATCCGCACGGCGTTCACCAAACCAGATCTGATAGATCAGTTTCAGGCCGATGCTGACAAAGGTCCCGATGGAGGCCAGCATCAACAGGTAGGCGGCCCAGTAGTGATGCGCTTCATAGCCTGCGGCGATGGTCATCGACTTGCTGACAAAGCCACTGAAAAGGGGCACCGCGGAGATGGACAGGGCTCCGATTAAAGTCATCAACATCGTCCAGGGCATCTTCTGATAGAGCCCTCCCAGTTCGGTAAACTTGCTACGACCGGTTTGGTAAAGCACAGCGCCTGTTCCCATGAACAGAAGGCCCTTGTAAAGGATGTGGGCAAAGGCATGGGCAATCGCGCCATTGACCGCCATCGCTGTGCCAATACCAACGCCAGCGACCATGAAGCCGACCTGACTGACAATGTGATAGGACAACAGCCTGCGGGGGTCATTGGCGAGAAAGGCATAGATGACGCCGTAAAGCGCCATGACCACGCCCAGCACCAGTAGTATCTCAAATCCTGCAAAACCGCGGCACAAGGCGTAGACTGCGGTTTTGGTGGTAAAAGCGGACAAGAATACCGAGCCGCTGAAAGTGGCCGCAGGATAGGCATCCGGCAGCCAAGCATGCAGGGGCGGCACGGCCGCATTCAACAGGATCCCGATGAGGATCAGCCAGACCGCCCAATTGGCTTCAGCCGCAGCAAAGGCGTTGAAGCTGAAATCGCCATTTTGACTCATCCCGTGAGCCACAATACCGGCAAGTAAGGCCAGGCCTCCAGCAGTGTGCACCAGCAGGTAACGAAAGCCGGCGGCAAGGGATTCCGGACTGCGTCGGGCCCAGATCAGAAAGACCGAAGAAAGCGCCATCAATTCCCAGAACAGGAACAGCACCAGCAAGTCGCCGGCGAAGATTACACCCAGCGAACCGCCCACATAAACCCAGGCCGCAATGTGCTGGCCAACGTCATTGACCTTCAGCGCATAGAGCGAACCAAGCAGGCACATCAACGCCATGATGATGGCAAAAACCCGGCTCAAGGCATCCACCCTGCCGAATTCAAGGCCCCAATCCAGAAACTGAATCTGACCAAAATTGCCAACCGGCTGTAAGAGCACCAAGGCCAACACCAATGCGGGCACTCCCAGCAAAGCAACCCGGCGCACCGACACCGGCAACAGCGGCAGCACCAAAGCCCCGACAAACAACAAAACCGAAGGATGTATCCATAACTCAATCATTATGCGATTCCTCCTTCCTCTGCAGCCCCGCCTTGCCCAGCAACTTCGCAAAGCCAGTCAACAGCAAGCAGCCCACCAGTCCATAAGCCGCCCAGAAACCCGGCAGGCGCTCGGCCTGGGTATGGGCCTCGGACTTGTCCACGACAAACGGCAGGGCGTCCAGCACGACCAGGCACACAAGCAGTACAATGCCAAGCTTGGCCAGTGTCTGGCTGCGGGCGCGCAGGTATTCAATTATCCGGATCAAAGTCATGACAGGACCAATTGCACAAATTGCATGAAGGTTGAGGGAAAAAGACCAATCAGCACCGAGATCGAAGCGGTGATGAGCAGCGGAATTACGATCAGTGGCGAAGCCTCGCGCACAGGCTTAGCCCTGTCCTCTTCAGTGGGCTTGCCGAAAAAGGCCTGATAAACGACAGGACCGAAGTAGGCCGCGTTCAACAAGGTGCTGGTCAGCAGAACCAGAATCAATCCCACCGATCCGGCATCCCAGGAACCCAGTAGCAGCTGCCACTTAGTGACAAAGCCCGCCACCCCGGGAACCCCAATCATGCTCAGGGAAGCGACCGCAAAGGCACCGAAGGTCCAGGGCATGGCCCGACCCAGTCCGGCCATTTGAGAAATCTTCTTCTTTCGTGCGGCCACATAGATGGCCCCGGCACAGAAGAACAAAGTGATCTTGGCAAAGGCATGATTGGCAATGTGAACCAGTCCGCCGGCAATGCCGTAAGGTGTCAGCAAAGCAACCCCCAGAATGATGTAGGCCAGTTGGCTGACCGTTGAAAAGGCAAGCCGCGCTTTGAGGTCGTCTTTGCCCAGAGCGATAAAGGACGCCACCAAAATAGTGATCGATACGAACCAGGCCGTGGGCAGACCCAGATTGAAAGCCGCCATGGTGTCGGTGCCGAATACATACAGCATTACCCGAACCGTCGCGAACACCCCAACCTTAACCACCGCCACCGCATGCAGCAGGGCACTGACGGGTGTCGGCGCCACCATGGCGCCCGGCAACCAGTGGTGCAGGGGCATCAGTCCATTTTTGGCGAAGCCGATGAGGAAGGCGATATAGAGGCCGGTTACGATTCCCCGGTGTACATCGGGCGACAACACCCCATCGTTGGCGTTGTGGGCAAAATCCAGATTCCCATTCAACACATAAACCAGAACCATCGCTGGCAGAACCAGGCCCTTGGCGGTTGCCGTCAGGTAGGCAATGTATTTGCGCGCTCCGGCGTAGCCTTCTTTATCCTGATGGTGGGCTACCAGCGGATAGGTGGTGATGCTGACGATCTCGTAGAAGAGATACAGGGTCAGCAGGTTATCCGAGAATGCGACCCCGATCGAACCGAACAAAGCCAGGGCAAAACAGGCAGCGAAGCGGGTCTGACAATGCTCCTGCAGTCCCCGCATGTAGCCCGCCGAATAAAACACCGCCAGGATCCAGAGAAAGGAGGCCGTCAGAGCGAACAGCATCGACAATGCATCCGCCCGCAGGGTGAATGAAAGCCCCGGCAGCAGTTCGAACAAGTTCCAGCTCAGCGTCTGCCCGGAGAGTACGGCCGGAACGAGCGAGGCCACGGTTCCAAAAAGTATCAGGGCGCTGAGCAGCGAAAGTCCGTCGCGCAGGTTCGGACGTTTGCCCGTCCACATGATCAGCCCCGCTCCCAGCAAGGGAGCCAGGATGGCGATCAGCAGTCTGGGATCATTCACCGTTTCCATCCATCAGCCTTTCATTTCCGAAAGTTCCCGGGTCTGGATCGACTTGTAGTTGCGGTAGACCGCGATGACAATGCTCAGGGCAATCGCCACTTCTGCCGCCGACAGTCCCATGATGAAGAGAATAAAGACCTGACCAATGGCCGGATCCGGAGCAAAAAAGCGCGTCACCGTCATCAGGTTCAACATCGCCGCTCCGAAGATCAGTTCGCCGGAGATCAGCATGCCGACCAGGGTCCTTCGTTTCAGCAGGCCAAACAATCCAATGGCCAGCAACAGCGCAGCCAGGATCAGGTAAGCCGACGGGGTCTGATGCAAGTCCAGCGGATTCATGCTTTGTGCCTCCCTCTGCGGGCAATTGCCAGTGCTCCGAGAATGGACACCAGCAACACCACCGCGATGATTTCCAAGGCAAGGCTCTGCGTCGTCAGCAGGGCGATGCCAATGCTTTCAACCGATCCATCGCCCGTCACTACCGGCGTCGGCCAGTCAGCCGTCAGACCCAGCCAGGCAAGTCCCAGGAACAAGGCGCCTGCGACCACCCCTGCTCCAAGGGTCCACGGCAAGGAGGATGCCTGCTCCTGTGCGTCCGGCTCGTCCGGTTCTGCCAGCATGATCGCAAACACAATGGTTATACAAACCGCGCCGATGTAGATCAGGATATGGATCATGGCCAGAAAGGGACTGTTGAGGAAATAGAACATGCCTGCCAAGCCCACCGACGCCATAGCAAGACCGCAGACGCTGCGGATGATCCATTGCGTCAAAACGGCCAGCAAGGCCCCGCCAATCGTCGCCCCGACAAAGGCCAGGAAGATCAGCGGCAGCAGGTATTCGATGAAAGGAAAGGAATTCATTTCTTTTTATTGCGCTCTTCCAGGTCCTTGCACAGGTCGATCCGGCTGAAGTCTTTTTTGTCGCCGGATACAATGTTGTAGCGTTTGGAAAATACGATGGCGTCGGTCGGGCAGACTTCGACGCAAGCGCCGCAGAGGCTGCAGCGGGTGAAATCCAGATCGTATTGGGTAACGGACTTTTTCTTGGCCCCTTCTTTCTTCTCTCCTTCGACAAAGATGCATTCAGTCGGGCAGGCCTTCACGCAGAGGTTACAGGCAATGCACTTCGAGGATCCGTCTTCATCGGCGGTAAAGATGAGGTGCGAGCGGTAGCGCGGCGACATCTTAAGGCTCTCGTGCGGATAATGAACCGTCACCGGTTTGCGAAAGAATTCCCTGAGCGTAATACTCATGCCCACCAGTAGGCTCCAAAAGCCTCCGATGACGTCTTTCAGGATATTCTTGGCTTTCATGATTAGAAGATTTTGACCATAACGCTGCTCAGCAGAAGCGTGAACAGGGAAATGGGAATGAGTATTTTCCACGACAAATTGAGCAGGCCATAGAACTGCGTGCGGGGGAAGGTCCAGCGCACCCAGATAACCACAAAGACCAGGACGTAGAGTTTGAGCAGGAACCAGAACACACCGGGCAAGACGCCGATGGGACTGTGCCAGCCGCCGAAAAACAGGATCACCGCAAGCGCGCAGCCAATCACGATGTTGGCATACTCTGCCATGAAAAAGACGCCGAAGCCCATGCCTGCGTATTCGGTGTAAGCGCCTGCCACCAGTTCGCTCTCGGCTTCGGCCATGTCGAATGGAGCCCGGTTGGTTTCGGAAAGCATGCAGATAAAAAAGATCACAAAGGTGACCGGCATCAGCGGGTTTGCGGCCAGGTTGAGGATGTTCCAGTTCCAGAAGGCTCCGGCCTGCTGGTTGACAATCTCCGTTAGGTTCAGGCTGCCCGTAACCAGGATCATGGTTACGATCACCAGCATCATCGGAATCTCATAGGCTACATTCTGGGACACCACCCGGGCGGCGGAAATGATGCCGTATTTGTTTCTGGAAGACCAACCCGCCAGCATGACCGCGATGACCTCGAAGGAACTGAAAGCAAACAGCGCAATCAATCCAACATTCAGATTGGCTGCAACCAGGGTGTCGCTGAAGGGCAGAATCGCAAAGGCCATGATCGCGGGCGGCATCATGATCAGGGGTGCCAGACGGAACAGCATGCGGTCCGCTCCCGGTGGCACGATCAATTGTTTCGACATCAGCTTGACCGCATCAGCAATCGGCTGCAGCAAGCCGGCATAACCCACTTCGGTTGGGCCTGCACGCCGCTGAAAGCGCCCTGCCCCCTTGCGCTCGACCCAGACCAGGTAAGCGGCATTGAGGCCGACGAAGGCGGCGGCACCCAGGAGAAAGAATATGAGTCGGGCCGGTTCCATTGCGCTAGCGGTCGATATCGGGGATGACAAGGTCCAGGCTGCCCATCATGGCGATGCCGTCGGCCAGCATCATGCCACGGGCAGCTTCCTCAAAAAGGCTCAGATTGGCAAAGCAGGGCGTGCGCAGCCGCACCCGGTGGGCCTGCGGCTTGCCGATGCTCGTCACCCGCACTTCAAAGCGCCCGCGGGCGGCTTCGGTGGCGTAACAGTAGTCCCCCGCCGGCGGTTTGATGACCCGCGGCACCTTTGCCATGATCGGCCCATCCGGCAGACGGTCGAGCGCCTGTTCGATGATCCGCAGGCTCTGTTCCATCTCCTCCATGCGGACCTTGTAGCGGGCCATGCTGTCGCCCTCCGGATAGCAGGGAATGTCGAAATTCAATTCCGGGTACACCGAATAGGGTTCGGCCTTGCGGACATCATAGGGAACGCCCGCGCCACGAATGAGCGGGCCGGTGGCCCCGTATTGGCGGCACATCTCGGCGTCGATGTAACCGATGTCTTCAACCCGTTTGCGGAAGATGATGTTCTGGGTAACCAGACGTCGGAACATCTTCAGTCGTGGACGAAATTCCTTCACGAATTTACGCGTGCCTTCGATGAAATTGTCATCCACATCCTCCAGCAAACCGCCGACCCGATAGTAGCAGTAGGTCAGGCGCGCACCGGTCAGCGCTTCCAGCAAATCGAGAATTTTTTCGCGGTCGTCAAAGGCATACAGCAAAGGTGTCATACCGCCGAGATCGATCAGGTAGGCCCCCCACCAGACCAGGTGGCTGGAGATCCGATTCAGCTCCGAAGTAATCACCCGTATGTATTCCGCCCGCTCCGGCACTTCGATTTCACAGGCCCGCTCGATGACGCCGACATAGGCATGGGTGTACATCATGGCCGACAGGTAATCGATTCGGCCTGTGTTCGGAAGGAACTGCGTCCATGGACGGTTTTCGCCCATCTTTTCGTGCTCGCGGTGAACGTAGCCCGCGACAATCACCGCATCATTGATGTACTCACCGTCCATGGTGAGTTTGATGCGCAGCACCCCGTGGGTTGCAGGGTGTTGCGGACCCAGGTTCAGCACGAAGGTCTCCTGGGTTCCGATGTCGTGTACGCTCGGCAGTTCCATCAGTAGGGTGAAGGTTCGGGTTTGAAGTCTTTGCGCAGTGGGTACCCAACCATATCCTCAGGCAGGAGCAGGTTGATCAGGTTCGGATGATTTATAAAATCGATGCCAAAGAACTCGGCGGTCTCCCTCTCGTGCCAGTTGGCGCCCGGATAGACGGCTGTCAGGCTCTCGATCTTTGCGTCGTCGCGTGGGATGCGGGTGTGCACCGCAACCCGCGTATAGCTCTCAAAATGGAGAAAGTCATAGATAAGTTCCAGTTGGCTATCCTCGGGCCAGTCGACCCCAGTAATCATATCGATCGCAAAGCCGTATTCATCCATCAAACGCGCCGCCTCAATAACCTGCGTCGGCTTAACGCTTAATTTCAGGTTTATACCGACCTTTGAGAACTCCATACGCTCACAGGGAGCTGCCGACGGAGCCGGTGCATCGGTTGCGTCGTCGGCGCTGTCTTCAGCTTCGTCGTTTTTCGCTTCGACACGGGTCTGCTCCGTTTCCATTGGCGGGAATCGTTCCTGCAAGCGCATTTCCAACTCTTCGATAAACGTGCTCATTCGGTTTCCACTTTGGGCCAACGGCGGTGACCGGTAATTTTTTCTTCGAGGGCAAGAATGCCTTCTGTCAGAGCCTCAGGGCGTGGCGGGCAGCCAGGCACGTAGATATCGACTGGGAAAAGCTTATCGACACCCATCACTACGGAGTATTGGTCCGGGTTGATGAATGGTCCACCGGAGATGGAGCAATTGCCCATAGCGATGACCCATTTCGGCTCGGGCATTTGATCGTAGAGTGTTTTGATCATATCCGCCATCTTGCGGTTGACCGTGCCGGCCACGATCATCACATCCGCCTGCCGCGGCGACGGCCGAAAAACCTCGGCACCAAAGCGGGAGATGTCAAAGCGGGAAGCCCCTGCCGCCATCATCTCGATCGCGCAGCAAGCCAGGCCAAAGGTCAGCGGCCATAAGGAATTGGCGCGGCCCAGGGCGACCAGATCGTCCAACCGGGCAAATTTAACGATGGATGAAAGGTCGGGTTCGGAAGCTGGATTTTTGGGACTCATGAGCCTGGTGGGGTCAGGGTTTGTGCGGAAGGAGGGATTGTCCGGACCGGCGGAGGTCGGCGCAGCCACTCAAAGACGCCCTTATTCCAGGCGTAGACGACAACCAGGGACAGGATCCCGAGAAAAATAAACAGCGCGACCAGGTCCCTTATCGGGAAAACCTTGTCATAGATAAGTGCGACCGGAATCAGGAAAATAATGGCGACCGCATAGGCGACAAACACAAGCGCATACAGATAGTAGACCGCACTGTAGCGAATCCAGGCATCGCCAATCGGCTCGGCACCACATTCGATGAACTGCCCCACCCGATTCATCGTTTGCCGGGACCCCCGCGACATCAGCAAATGTGCAATCAGTAAGGGACCCAGAGCGAACCCGATCCCCAACACGCAGTAAGCCATGATGTAGATCAGATGAATTTGCAGGGGCTCTTCCATTCTCGATTTCTTGAGGTATGCGCAGGGTGGAAATCAGTTCGGCCATAAAGCTAGTTTAAAAGATATCCTTATCCAATTTAAAACAGACAGATGAGTCTTCTTTGTATTTTTGCTAATACTTTAAATAAGTAATTTTAATCTTTTGGAGTGCTAATAGCGGATATTGAATTGACCCCGGGGTCAAATTGAAGCGATATTCTTGTGTTTATGACAGTCTCCAAAGTACCCTATCACGTCATGACCAAACCCATTGGTCCTCTGTGCAATCTGGACTGCAAATACTGCTTCTATCTGGAGAAGGAGGCGCTCTACGATGAGAATCAGCGCTGGAAGATGTCGGAGGAAGTTCTGGAGGCCTATGTCCGCGAGTACATCCAATCCCAACCGGGAAACCAGCCCATCACCTTTGCCTGGCAGGGAGGCGAACCCACGCTCTGCGGGGTCAATTTCTTCCGCAAAGCCGTCGCTTTTCAGAAAAAGTATTCTGGAGGCCGCCAAATTGACAACGCCTTCCAGACCAACGGGACCCTTTTGGACGACGACTGGTGCCGCTTTTTCAAAGACGAAAATTTCCTGATCGGCCTCAGCATCGACGGTCCGGCCAAGCTGCACGACGCCTACCGTGTAGGACGCGATGGCGGCGCTTCTCATGCCGATGTGATGAGGGGCCTCGATTTCCTGAAGAAACACGATGTTGAGTTCAACACCCTGACCTGTGTGCATCGCAAAAACGTGGACAACCCTCTGGACGTCTACCGTTTCCTGCGGGGCATCGGCTCCAAATACCTGCAGTTCATTCCCATCGTCGAAAGGCGACCCAATGCGCTGGCGCTCAAGTGGGGTCTGAGCCATGCGGCCCCTTCCGACGACGAAGACAACAGCCCCGTCTACCCATGGAGCGTTCCGTCGAAAGGCTACGGCGAGTTCATGTTTAAAATCTTCGAGCGCTGGATCAAAAAGGACGTCGGCCGCATCTACGTGCAACTCTTCGACATCGCCCTCGCCAAATGGCTGAAAGTCCCCGCCGGCCTTTGCATCTTTGAGGAGACCTGCGGCAGCGCCCTCGCCATCGAACACGATGGCTCACTGTATTCCTGCGATCACTACGTGTACCCCACTCACAAGCTCGGCAAACTGGGTGAAAAATCCCTCGCTGAAATGGTCGAATCCCCCGCCCAGCAGCAGTTTGGCAAAAACAAACGCGACACCCTCCCCCGCCAATGCCGCGAATGCGACTACCGCTTCGCCTGCAACGGCGGCTGCCCAAAACAACGCTTCCTCCACACCGAAGACGGCGAACGCGGCCTCAACTACCTCTGCGCCGGCTACTACCACTTCTTCCAGTCCGCCGACCCCTACCTCCGCCAAATGGCCCAACTCTACC
>JAFIGG010000135.1 GCA_020831485.1 Opitutales bacterium | reverse complement strand
GTTAAGGCTTACCTTTCCAAGGCATTGGTCACCACCACAGGGCAGTCACTAATCGAATTGGTGGGTCCAGCAGGGCGCGGAAATCCCGATAGATTCCACTCGCTCTGTGGATGTCGAAACTATCCAGAAGCAATACTTTAATTCGCCTCGAGAAGCTGCCAGGCGCGAGCAGTTGCAGGACATGCTTCTGCGGTTGCGTGAGCATAAAATACATGCGGATGCTTTCACTCCAGACGGCCAAATCCGGGTCGACGCTATTGTTCCGAACTGAGGCCCATACCATCCCAAAGTAGCCCCGCACCTTTCAGGCCGGGGACCCGGGGCCTTAGCGCGCCGAGCTCCGTGTCGCCTTGTGAACCCATCGTTTTAGAACGGTAAATTTAGAATCCTAAAACACATTTTAGAATTCTAAAACGAGACCGCAGTAAGACACGGGTTTCCCACCCGCGCATGCATTGCTTCGCAATGCTCTTTCCATAAGGTTTTGTAACAATCGCACAACTTTATGGAAAGTGAAAATGGAAAACGCGCAATTGAACTCTGAGGCACGACTGCTCACGGATCGTTGTCTGCTGATTTTTGACATCCACCAGAACATCCGCTGGCTCCAGCGGATTCTGCAGCGTGAGCTGGATCAGGTCAGTCAGGTGGTGCTGGGTGGGGATTACTTTGACCCGTACAGCGCTGAGGCAGACACGGCCGGGCGGACGGCGGAAACGCTGCTATCTTTGCGTGGACAGCTCGGCGACAGGCTGACGGTCCTGCTGGGGAATCATGACATCCAATACCTGGAAGCCCTGCCATGGCTGGGGCTGCATGAAGATCCAGCGGACTTTCTGCGGTATTCGGTCGGCAGCGAATTCCGTGTCGATCGGGCAGGGGAGATAACGACTTTGCATTGAATACCATGAACCCTTCTCAACAATCAGATACGCTTCGACCCGTCGTCGATGTCTACATTGACGGAAGTTTCCGCAACGGCCTTGCCTCCTGGGCGCTGGCCGTCGTTGAAAACAACAAGGTGTTACACAAGGATTTCGGACTACTCTCCGGAGAGGTCGTCAATATGCGCCAGATTGGCGGCGAATTGAAGTCCGCGATGATGGCCATCCAATACGCCAGATCCCAGAACCTCCGGGTTCACCTCTACTACGACTACGCGGGCATCTACCATTGGGTCGGCCACCTTTTTCAGGATAAGCGTTGGAAGGCCAAAAACCGCTGGACCCAGCAGTATGTGGCCTACGTTGAAAGAAACCGACAATGGCTCGCCGCCATGACCAAGGTCAAATCCCACAGCGGCAACCGCTGGAACGAGTATGTGGACGGCCTGTGCGCGAAGGCGATTCAGGGCGTCCCTTCGGAGGCCTCAATCCGCAGTCTGGCGCTGGAGGTGTTGGGCGATGCGGATCAGGTGGAGCTTTGGCTGGGGCAGGCATTGCCAGCTCTGGGTGGAAAGACTCCAGCCGATTGCCTCGGAGATCGGGATGGGCCTGTTCAGGTCGAACGCGTTTTGCGAGCCATTCAATGGGGCATCTATTTGTAGTCCACAGTGCGGCGAAACCCACCGTATTTCGCGCATTCCATGAGGCTCTGCTCGATGAAAAAGCGAATGATGCGTGGTAGGCGTCGTGGGTCGTAGTCGTAACCCGACAAAAATGGCTGCCTGAGCAAGCCGCAGATTTCAACCGGGGTTCGGTAGGCAGCAAGCGCTGTCAGCTCTTTGCGGTCCAGCCCGGGAATACCGAGTTTGTCCGCACCGTAGCAGTGCATATCGTCGGGCCTGCCGACGCACTACGCGGGCATCTACCATTGGGTCGGCCACCTTTTTCAGGATAAGCGTTGGAAGGCCAAAAACCGCTGGACCCAGCAGTATGTGGCCTACGTTGAAAGAAACCGACAATGGCTCGCCGCCATGACCAAGGTCAAATCCCACAGCGGCAACCGCTGGAACGAGTATGTGGACGGCCTGTGCGCGAAGGCGATTCAGGGCGTCCCTTCGGAGGCCTCAATCCGCAGTCTGGCGCTGGAGGTGTTGGGCGATGCGGATCAGGTGGAGCTTTGGCTGGGGCAGGCATTGCCAGCTCTGGGTGGAAAGACTCCAGCCGATTGCCTCGGAGATCGGGATGGGCCTGTTCAGGTCGAACGCGTTTTGCGAGCCATTCAATGGGGCATCTATTTGTAGTCCACAGTGCGGCGAAACCCACCGTATTTCGCGCATTCCATGAGGCTCTGCTCGATGAAAAAGCGAATGATGCGTGGTAGGCGTCGTGGGTCGTAGTCGTAACCCGACAAAAATGGCTGCCTGAGCAAGCCGCAGATTTCAACCGGGGTTCGGTAGGCAGCAAGCGCTGTCAGCTCTTTGCGGTCCAGCCCGGGAATACCGAGTTTGTCCGCACCGTAGCAGTGCATATCGTCGGGCCTGCCGACGCACTCGTTCAGGTCTTCAAACAAGGTCCCGTCCGAGACCGTAGCAGCGGAGTCGAGAAACCTTTTCAGCGAGCACTGGTCCAGGATCCCCATCGCGGCCAGGTGCCACAGGCTGATTTCGCCTTCGGCGGTGGTCAGCACCTTTCTAGCAGGCAACTCCCGTCGCGGCCCGGGCAGGCGAACGACGCGGCCAAAACTCGATCTCTGTTCCGCCTCCAGAGGCTGGTCCCCGATCAGCAACAAACTCGGCGACAACTCGAACACCGCAGACCCCACGCAAACATCCCATGCCACCACCTCAAAAGCAATCAGCCGAACCGCATGTGGCTGAGCGCAATACAGGGCAATTTTGCGCGCCGTAATCTGCAAACCCTCAGGCAGCACACAATGAACCTCAACCGTCCCCTCACTGACGATGTGCCGCAAGTCACCCGAATCCTTCAGCACAACGTCGCCAAGCCCGTAAAAAGCCGTCGCATCCCCGCTATCGCCCTCGAGTAGACAAGCCTCCTCCGTGCCCATGGAAATCATCCCGAGCTGGAACAGCATCACAAACAGACTCCAGGAGTCCTCATCATCAAACAATGAAGGCAAAGAAAACCAAATACTATGCCATCGTGCATGGCCAATACCCCAATGGCGCAAGAGTCACCACGGGCGAGCCATGGCAGGAGGTAAAACCATACGCCAATCATCAGTCAGGACAGAACGTCAAAGGCTTCAAAATCTTCGAGAAGGCCGTTGAATTCTTTCAGCGTGCGTATGCCATGCTATATAAGTCGCAGGGCAAAGACCTCCGCGACGAATTACTGCGCCTCGAATTAGTAGATTTTGACTTGCCCGACGCCAACACTCCCGGTCCGACCAGGTTTCAAATCAAAGATTTGGGCAGAACGCAGCCCTCCAATCCCAACGCTGCCCAAGGCGAACAATCCCTGACAGGACTTACAGGCCGGAAAGGAGAAGAACTCGTCTTCAAATACCTGAAAAGCACAGTCAACCCCGACGAAGTATCCTGGGAAAACGACGAAAAAGAGCAGAACCTTCACTACGATATCCATTACAAGCTCCAAGGCCTGGACCATTATGTCGAGGTAAAGTCCACCCTTTCAACCTCCGCCAACTTCATTGGTTTCTTCAGCCAAGCCCAGCAACAATTTGGCAAAGAAAAAGGCTGCTTCTATTCCGTCTACAAAGGGCAGCGCCCCAAAAATTGTTAAAATAAGAGGTGGTTTTCTGCCCCCCAGCCAACAGGCTGAGGGAGCTAAAAAACCAACAGAAAACCACCAATAATGAGCGATAAGATCAAAAAACTGATAGGACAAGAGGATTCATTCGGAGCGGGCCAAGAGCTGCGCCTGATATTGCAAGGAGCGGTGCGGCAGGCGCTGCGTGAAGTCGTGCAAGAGGAGGTCAGCGGGCTGTGCGGCCAGCCTTACAAGCCTACTGATAACGGCGAGTATTTCCGTGCGGGCAGCGCGCCTTCGAGCGTGTATGTGCAAGGCAAGAGAGAAAGGATGCCCCGGCCGCGGGTGCGTCAACGCACGGCACAGGGGGTTCAGGAGGTTGTCTTGCAGAGCTGGAAGGCAGCGCAGGATCCCGCGCAATGGGAGGACTCTGTGATGCGTGCGGTCCTGTGTGGAGTCAGCAGTCGGGATGTTGCCTGCCTGAGCGCTGAAGAGGCCTTGGGCCAGAGCAAGGCCTCGGTGAGTCGCTTGTGGCAAAAGAAGGCCAGCGTGTTGGTCGAAGAGGTGCAGCAAAGCGATCTTTTGGGATTCGATTTATTGGTGCTGATGGTTGATGCGGTTGTGCTGGGAAAAAACCTTGTTGCCACGGTTGCTCTGGGGATCAACACGCGGGGGTATAAAAAAGTTCTCGGCTTTCGCATCGGCGGTTCTGAGAACAAGGAAGTCTGCAAGGATCTGTTGAGCAATCTGCAACGACGGGGATTGCAGAAGAAACCGGGAAGACGCCTACTGGCGGTTCTGGACGGCTCTGAGGCGCTGCGAGGGGCTGTCATGGCACATTACCCGGATACGCTGGTGCAACGCTGCCTGGTGCATAAAGAACGCAATGTTCGGGGCTATTTGAGCAAGAGGCATTGGGCGGAACTGGCGGCCCTGTTTAAAAAGCTTCGACAGGGCCAAGGCGAAAAGGAAGCCGAGGCCGCCGCCGAAGCCCTGAGGGCGTTTTTGAAGGACAAGAATGCACAGGCTCGTGAAAGCTTTGAAGAGGCGGGAGAAGATCTCTTGCGACTCTTTGAGCTGAATGTCCCCAACACTTTGCACCGCACACTGCTCTCGACCAATTGCATTGAAAATGTCTTCAAAAATCTCCGTCGCCATATTGGACGGGTGTGTCGCTGGCACCGCGAAACCGATCAGGCTGACAGATGGATGGCAAGCGGCCTGAAGTTGGCCGAAACTGGTTTCCGGAGAATAGTCGGGCACGGCGATCTGGAGAAACTGAAACAAGCATTGGAAAAATCCGAAGCCAACCGACAAGCAGCATGAAAATGACTTCTTTGCCCCGGCGCTTCGCGCCTGTCTCGCCGCTACGCGGCGTCCCTTCGGGACCGACAGTCCCTCAGCGCCGGGGCCAGTCCAAAGCCACCGGCGAGGGACTCACCATTGACAATCTCTTTCAACTCAACCAAATCACAAACCAATACACTGGAAACCATCTCGAGTTTTAACAAATATTGGGGCATCCCCCTACAAAGTCTCCCTGTCCGATCCCCGCAGAATCGAATACTGCGGAAACCCCTTTCTATGCCCCCACTGGTTCAGCCAATCCCTGAATCAACTGGACCTCGATTTCCCAAACCAGAACGATCACGAAAAACTCCTCAACACAGCCAGAGGTTGTTACATCTGTGAGAGGGAGAAGGGGAGGTAAAATAGATCAGACAATGACGTTATCGATCTGCCAAATGTCGCAATCTCAATACCCCTACTCACCGCCCTGGTGGTTACTTCCACTTTCTTTGGATTGGTTTTCTGGAGTATCTCGACCGCTATCAATACACATAAATCCGCACATGCTGGATGTTCTGGTAAGTTGAACTACTTGCGAAACTGTACTTCCTGAAGAACAAGACCGTAACGAGTTCCTGGAGGATTTACCTCGATCCGCTCGCCGTTCCACTCGGGGGCAAAATTGCCTGAGTATGCCAGCCAGAAATTGTCCGAATCATTCTGAAGGAATTTTGAAGGAATGTTTACGAAATAGGCTTGCTGGCCAAAGTCCTTAAGATAGGAGACGATCCGCCAGGGGCCGGTCAGTGATTCCGACTCGAGAAAATAAGTATGCATACGTGAGCAAGTGTTTCCGCCATCCGTGACGCAGAGGATGAAACGCTCATCTTTGGGAATCCAAGTCGCAGTTACGCATCCCATATGGCCCTTCCATTCCAACAGAGGTTGGATGTCCCGGAAGTTTTTCGACCAGCGTGGGGTTGAGTCTCCATCCGATCCGGCAAAGAATTCGTAGGCAGTAGGATCATTTATGGTCTCTGGATGAGGCCGGACACGAAGTAAATAGACTTGATCCGCTGTAATCCAGCTGAGGTGGGCAAAACGATTTCCTGGTTTTAATGCAAGGTCCGAGCCCTGCGCCACCAAGTAAGCATAGCCATCCGGTGAGTGTTCCATGTTTTTGCCGAAGTCGACGAAGTGTGGAGCGCCAATTTTGATAGGATAGCCACAAAGGCCAGATTCTCCAAAAAGAGATTGAGAAGGTGTATGCGGTGTGTCGATCCAGGTTTTGCCATTGTCGTGGGAGATGCGAAAACCAACGAGAGGTCCAAGGTGAGGCCAGTTGTAAACTTGACCTCCATAAGGAGTTTCGGCGAAGGGTGATAGGCAGTAGGTGCCATAGTACCAGACTCCGTTATGGTGAAGACTTCCACAAGGATATCTGCCGCCATAAGGATAAGGGTCAGCTGCGTGTAAGCCAATCGGCTCTATGCGCAAATTGAGGGGGTCGGCCCCAATTAGACGGGCATGCCCAGTCGTTGCTTTCCGGGTAAGGAATCCACCAGTGAAATCCGGGTTGTCTACTGGAACACCGCCTTGTACGAATCCGGAAGACCACGAAAACAGGCCATCCACTGCGCCGTCTGTATAGGGTGAGTAGAGGATGTCGTCGCCGGCCCAGCTAGGATAGAAGGTATCCCCCACCCGGTAGTCGCTGCACCTTCCCAGAAAGCGCATGCCATGCCAATAATCCGAAAGTGGAAATGGACAGTTTTTAGGTATCTCTGACGTCCAGTCAAATGGAGGGTAGCTAATCTGTGGCATAATGAAGGCGGAGTCTTTGCGGTTGCTGGCAGCTCTCGTCAATCGTAAATTCGAAACAGTAAAACCTTTTTGTTTTTTTAAGGATACAAATAAGAAGAGATAATGAATACGCTAGGGGGTTGTTGTTCGACGAGGGGGATGAAGGAGAAAGACAGGGTCTGGCAGAGCAGTGAGTTTAGTTTATTGTTCTTGATCTAATGCGGTTTTTTGGGGAGAATATCGGTTTTTCTGAAAGTTGGTTCCGGACGGATGTCTATTTCAATTAAAGATGTTGCTAAGCGCGCAGGGTGTGCAGTTTCTACCGTTTCATTGGCGTTGCGAAATTCACAGCGCCTAAAGGCAGCAACACGTGAGAGGATTTGTCAGATTGCCGAAGAAATGGGCTATCAGAGAAATCCAGCTTTTGCAGCTTTGGGCTCTCATTCGAATCGCAAACGGGGCGAAACCGTTTCTCTTCCGGTCGCATGGATTTACCAGTCCAGTTCAGGTATCCGCCAGGCGCCATGGGCAAAAACAATCGAAGGAGCCAAGCTTGCAGGACAAAAACTGGGTTATGAAATTGATGTCTACAGGTTGGATGAATTCAGCAGCCCGGCTCAGGTCCATCGCATGCTGTACGCGAGAGGTGTTGTGGGTGTTGTCATTGAGTATTTTGAAGATCCTGAGCTGATTCTTGCTGTGGATTGGTCGCCCTTTTCGGTAGTAGCTTGCGGAGCTTACAGCGAAAAGTTACCCTTTGATTCTGTTAGAGCTAGTAACTTTACAGCTGCGAGGACCGTTTTCAGTAAAGTCTGGGGCATGGGATACCGCCGGATAGGCGTTGTTTCAATGCACCACGAGCCTGCGTTTTATGATGATTGGAGCAGGGTGGGTGGCGCTTTGGCCTGCGAGATTGAATTGCGAGGCGAGTTAGGCGGAATTTCTCCTTTAGCGTGTTCTTACACGGAATTTGAGCGAATTTTCCAATGGATCGAAAACAACCGGCCTGATGTCATCATCGGTTTTCCTGCTTGGCTTTATGATCGGCTGATTGATGCGGGTTATCGGATTCCGCGAGACTTTGCCTACGCGGATATGGCGATTGATGAGTTTGGGAACTCTGACATTGCGGGGACATTGCCGCTTGACGACGCAATGGGCGTGGCCGCCATGGAAATGCTGGATGCGAGTGTCCGCATGGGGATAAGGGGCGTTGTGTCCGCTACTCGGGATAGGATTGTTGGATGCAAATGGCGTGATGGCAAAACTCTGCCTGTCCCTCGGTGATGGAGTTGGTTTTGGATCTTCGATAAAGCCACGAAGACCAGCCACACTTCCGGTTGCAACGTTTCAATTTTCGGAAAATTGACCAACTTTGCCGGGTCTGCTGGGATGATACATCAGAAGGTGCTAGATCCACTCAAGCGCGTTCGTTACCCACCTGTTACCCAAAGAAAGAAATATTAATACTATTCACTTATGAAAATTCGTAATTCCATTTCGACTCTGCTTGCCTCTTTTGTTCTGGCGGGCAGCGCTAATGTTCTAAATGCCGACTGGTTTGTCGTTGATGACTTCCAATCCGGCATGGACAAGGTTTTTAACTGGCTGGCTGTGCCGGAAGCAGATCCCATAATCGGAATCGCTCCGGATCCGGATGACAGTGTTTCTGACAACAGCGTCCTGGTCACCTATCCTCAAGGTTATGGGGTCTATGACTGGGCCGTTGTTCATACCGCAATCGAGTTGCCGGTGCCAATTCCGGCGGATGGTGAATCTACGGTCTACCTCCGGTTTTACAATACTGGAAACGGACTTGACATGGCCGCAGGTTTAACCCCGGCAAGGATTGTACCGGATCCTTCAATCACAAATTATCCGGAGGGCGTAAACCCTATGTCCGCACCGAATACCTGGTCGGTGCTCGGTCCCCAGTTTCAGATGTTTGGACCAGGCTCATCTGCTTTCAGGGTGCGCAACGCGTCCGCCTTCGCCTCGACCCCTATTGAAATTCCTGTGGATGAGTGGGTCGAGATATGGATGCACGTTAACAACAATGATAACGTAACTGAGTTTTATGTTAAGCGGGAATCCGATGAATCACCGGTGCTGGCTACATTTACGGATGATTTTGGCGATAGCCTTTCAGAAGCCGCTTACCGAACTTCGACTACTGAACCCCTTAGGACATTCTTTATGGGTACGGTTGTTGGTGCAGCGGCAAGCCCTCTTGATGGAGACTTCTTCTACATTGACGATTTGCATGTTGATGTAAATGGGTTGAACCTGACGACGCCGTCTCCTGAAAACACGGTTGAGCCGCCTGAGACGGAACAACCCACTGAGTGGGCCGGTTATTCTGTTACTCTCGATGGTTTCGTTCACACAGGAGACTGGTTGGGGGTCATTTATCTGGAGGGGAATTATGTCTATAGCTACCGTTATGGCACCTGGTTCTATCTCCCAGAGTCGTGGGTTGAAGAAAATGCTGGTGCGTGGGCTTTTGCTCCACGCTAAGCAACTGACTCACTGCGCCATCATCGTATATTATAATACATACCCTTGCTGAGTGGGCAAGGACCTGACTCTTTGTCCATTCTTCAAGACCCTTTTGTTGATTTATGAATTTATTTGACCACAAACTGAGTGTTCTGCGTGCAGCCTGTGCGGTTTCCGTGCTTGCAGCTGCAACTCCTTCTCTAGGCGAAGAATTTGACGATACGCTTTTCGAATTGTCACCGTTTGTTGTTGAGACGAGTGGTGACAGAGGGTATCTGTCCACGAACGCAGTGTCTGGGACAAGTCTGAATATGGCTATTCGCGACATTCCAATTCCTCTTGAGGTTGTAAACAAGGAGCTTATAGAGGATTTGCAAGCGACGGATTTCAGGGAGGCTTTGGCCTTCTCTGCCGGTGTGTACATTGCAGATAATCGGAGTACAAGTGGAGCTAATCCTGGCACGAGCGCTGAGGTGTCACCGTCGACCGCAGCCAATATCAACAACGCCTTTACGAATACAATTCAGATTCGTGGTTACAATGTGCCTAATCAGCAGAGAGCAGGCTTCAGGGTTGGTTCTATTGTCCCCAAGTATCAAATTGTTCTGGGAGGCCTTACCGACACTTCGAACATTGAACGTCTTGAGGTAGTTCGGGGCCCGGCATCCTTGCTATACGGTATTAATGTGCTCTCGGGTATTGTGAATATTATCCCGCAGAGACCGCTGGCCGAGAATCGTCAATCTCTCAGCGTAAACTTTGGGAGTGATGACTTTTATCGGGCTTCTTTTGACACTACAGGTCCGATCATTCGCGATCGATTGAATTATCGGATCGTTGGGGCATACCAGGAGGAGGGCCACTGGACGGATCATCAAAAAGAGTATCGTCGTTATCTTGCAGGTCAGTTGGAGTGGTTTATAACTCCAAAACTTAGCTTTTACTTGGAAGGGCAGATTGGGGACTTCAATCAGAAAGGTTTCGGACCTCAGTTCTTTCGGGATAACCTAGCAGGTTCAGGTGTTAATTCTCTGGATGTACGCAACGAATTCTTTGAGCCGTTTCAGTTTGGGCGAGACTTTCTGGATGCGGATGCAGATAGATTTCTTGACCAGAAACCGGAAGCCGATTATCAGTTCCCCAATCTGGGTGATCGTTTCAGGATAAGTGGTCCTGACACTTCCTATGAGAGGGAGGAAATGAACCTTCTTGCAACTCTCACACTTAGGCCGATAGAGAACCTGAATATTGAATTGGGTGGGTATTACACAGATGTCTCAGAGGATCGGCTTAATTTGGCAATGGATTCATTTACAAACACTCGCGCAGCCATTCGCCCACGAGACAATCCGGATCGAATTACTCGTAATCCGATCACCGGTGAAATAATCTCAATTATCCCGAATGAGTTCAGGGGCAATCCTGAGTTTGATGAGAATGATCCACGTGGGTATGGTCCAGGTGAACTGTTTATCGTGCCTAACCTAGTCGATCGCTCAAGGGGAATTGGGGACACCACATGGGAGAACAGAAAGTTTGGCTACTATTACTGGTACGAGCAACCTGGTGGTGCAGAAACAACTCAGCTAAGGGGACGGTTTGCTTACACTCTTGAAACCGACCGTTTGTTTGGCACTCCAATCGAACACACTCTCATTGGGGGCTATCAATACGTTAAAGACGAGGTTAGTTTTGTCCTTGGCGAACCTGCTGTTAACACGGCTTACACTGTTGGTCGTCTGGATGAGGATCCACTGCACTTCAAAAATATCTTCGATTATTCAGTGATACGCTATGAGGGACAAGAGTTAGCTATTCCGGGCAGGTTGCTGCGGGATGGCACTTTGGGCCCCGACAATAATCAGATGCGGAATATTGCCAGATCAGGCTGGTTCGAAGCCGATTTGACCTATAAGGGCTATTACGGAATCTATCAGGGCCGCTTGTTCAATGACCGTTTGACGCTGATCACTGGAGCGCGTCGTGATAGTTACGATTCGGTCGAAAGAGAGTACCTTCGCGCAATCGACACATGGGAAGATCAGACTCTCGGAACTAGCAGTACCGGTCAGCATTGGGGAACAGGACAGTTTGCTGTTTTACCCTATTTAATAGGCTTTGGCGATCGTGAGCATGAGTGGATTCCCGGCCTTCCTGATGAATTGAATCAGCGCATAGAAGATAATATCGCACTCTTTCGTCAGCATAGCCCTAATGGAACCATTGAGCCAAATTTTGAACGTGCACAGGTCTTTAACTCCGTATTTGGCGGTGTGTCTTATCGCATTACTGACCCATTGTCAGTCTATGTCCAGTACTCGGAAGGGGTTTTCCCAAATACCGGGCAAAGAGACGGTGCCTATGAGTCCATCCCCGCGGAACAAACGAATAATATTGAGATAGGTCTCAAGTTTGATTTGTGGGATAGACGCGTTTCAGGAACGGTTTCTCTTTATCGGATTCAGCGAGAGAACGCTGTCTATCAATGGAATCAAGCACCGAATCCCGGTCGTTGGTATGGTGGGCCACAAGGGCCTGCAGCTGACGGGCCGTTAGCCGGGGGCGATTTCGATCCGGCTGCCCATCGTGGGGATGCGGGTGCGCCTAAAGGTTCGGCTCCCATCACCTATGGTGTTGCACGGGATTATGTGATTCAAGCGTTCGACGAATTTGGTTTAGGTACGCCACCGAATCAGGCTGGTAGTTCAGCGGCGCAGGACTTGGGGATTGTATCGATCACAGAATTGAGCCGATATTCTAATATCGATCCGCAAGGCAGAGCAGTATATTTCTTTGTTCCTTATGAAGACCTTGAGGACGGTGGTGTGATGCAGCGGGCTTTTGACCTTGCCGTGCGCGATCGCAGTTTTGATGGTCGACCTATCTCTTACGATGCTGGGGCAGATTTTCAGATAGCCAATAACCCGAGCAATAGTGTTGGGGCGCCGGTAACCTTCGAGGAAGAGGCAATTGGCATTGATGGGCAGATTATTTTCTCTCCAACAACCAACTATCAAGTGTTGTTCACTTTCTCTCACCAAAACAGGAAAGTTGTTGGCAACGGTTTCAACCTGGCATCCACTCGCGATCCTTTAACCGGCGAAAATCTTGGAACTGAATACGATATGTGGGTTTGGATTCTAGGGCCTGATGCCTTCGATGATCCAAGAGATCCGACGACTACCAACGGAAGTGGAATTAATGGGATGGACCTTTCCTTTACGCCGAGTACTTCCTTGAGTGTTTGGAATAAGTATATTTTTTCAGAAGGGCCCTTTGAGGGACTCGAGGTCGCCGGAGGGATACGCTACAATGGCTCTTCTCCAACATCGATTCCAATCGGTGGCAGAGATCTTGTTCTGAATCAGTTTCCGACACCCTCTACAAAGTCTAGGGTCGATTTCTCGGCAACTTTCAACTACAACTTTGATATAGGGAGTGTTCGATATCGGGCAAGTCTAGGAATTCGCAATTTGTTTAATCAAAGGTCGAGTGAGAATATCGTGACTTATACGGATGCAAATGGTGATGACCAGGTGAGGAGAACCCGTGTGCTCTATGGTCCCCGGCAATGGCGGGTTAGCTTAAACGCCAGCTTCTAAATCTCGATTCGGTCTAAAGAATCTTCCTTACAACTCAGGGCAGCTAAATATATATGTTTTCAAAAACCAAATTTTATTTGTCAATTGCAGCGCTGCTAAGTCTCAGCCTGGCCAATCTATATGCTCAACCCAGCCCTCAGGTCTTTTTAAATCAGGCCTTGAGTAACTCTGGATTACAAACCTCAAGTGGTGAGCAATATGCCTGGCACGTCAATTTCAACGCTCGGTACTTTGTGGATGCTTATGAAGCCTACAACGATCCAGCTTGGCTTGATGCCGCCATAGAGTATTTCGACACTGCGATCGAGGACGGAATATCCGAAGATCCGGATGGATATCCTGGTGTCATTGGAGCGTTTATTCGTCAGGACCTATCGGATCCTACAGTTGAATTTCTCTATGATGCAATTGTTGGCGATGCGCTGATTGCTTCGCATATCCTGCGGGTTGCTGAAACGATTTTTAATGATCCATTGTTGCATGCCGAATATTTGGCGAAGGCTGAGGAATATTTGGACTTGGCAGAGGCGATGATTTGGACGAAGTGGAACGAGAGGAGTACTTACTTTGTCGATCATTTGGGTTATGGTTCCTATCACACACACCCTTATGGAATCCGAAGAGATGATCCTACTGTGTGGGAGCCGCAACCCAACCGAAAAATCAGCGAGAACCTGAATAAGCAGTATAAAGCTGCTCAGGCGATTATGCGCCTGTATCGGATCACGGGAGAGCGGAAGTATCGCGATCGGGCTTATGAGATTTTTAGTCGGGCTAAGGCCATGTTTAGATATTATCCCGATCAAGAAAGGATTGTTTGGAACTTCTGGATGCCTCATGGCCGCTGGGATATGGACGGAAGCAATACGCGCAGTTGGGTTGCAGTGCATCCATCGATGTCGTTTTACCAGGTGATAGAAACAGAAATTTTCATGGAGGCGTATAACACCGGGATAGTTTTCGACCAGGAAGACATCCAGAAAATGGTTAACACCAATCTCTGGATGCGCGATAACAACTGGGTCAATGCAGATGGTTCGGCATCTGCTGGAGAACTTTGGAAAGACTTGGCTCAGGTTGATAGCGAAATACGAAATCTTTATGCGAGCGAATTAAGTGGATCGGCTTCCTTAAGGGATCAGATTTCCTTAGCGTATCTAGAGAATGTCGTCGACGAACGATCGGGTTTTAACCGTGTCTTAGTTGATTCTGAATCAGAGGTTGTCGTGCACGACGTAGAGCTGCAGCCAGGGACCCAGTTGATGATGGCCCTGGCCGTCCCCAGCCAGATTGAAACAGTGAATTCGGATAGGTCGCAACTAGTCGTTAGGGCTGTTTCATCCGGGTCAATCTCTGTTGATTTACTTGATCAGGACGGTGAATTGATTGGAAACCTTGATTCGGGTAATGTCAGTGGAAATTACTATTCCTATGCTTGGGATGGAACTCATCCACTCAGTGAACAAATTGAACATGGAGAATACATTGTTCGATGGACTTTTGCTGGCGAAGAGCGCACCTGGCCCGTTTCTGTAGTCGAGGGAGAACTCAGAGAAGACGATTTTTCGGGTTTGCAAATTCGGCCCGGACAAACCCTGTTTTATGATTTTGAAGACGGGGATCTGGATTCGCGCTGGTTAGTCGAGAACGCGGATATTTCCAACAACCGTAGCTTCTCAGGTGAAAAGTCCTTGCGGGTTGTCAGAAATGGGCGAGCAACACTCAATTTCGGTGATTTTGTTGACCTTCCAGTACGGATAGAATTCCGGGTATATGACGGTGGTGAAGAGTTTGGAACGCAGATTCAAGAGGGGGCCTTTTGGGGTACTCGCAGTGCCAATGGCGATCAGTTCTTGCTTGGCAAGCGCTGGAGGTCGTTTCTCAACGGTGACGACCTTTTGGTTTGGATAAATCTGGGCCTAAACGATGGCTGGAGTGTCTATAATACGGGGCTTGAGCGAAGCAAAGGTCAATGGAGTCGTTGGGTTTTTGACTATTCAGAAGGCCTGCAGGAACCGGTTATCACTTACAATGGAGTCACTCTTGACAACAGTCGGGTTACTGACGTTGGCGTCGAATGGCTCCCCGGCGGAGCTGTTGGTGTTGCTTTCCGCGGACCTGGACCTGATGTACCAGGCTCGGAAATACAAAAAGCCTTCCTTTATGTTGACGATCTTAAGGTGACTCATACAGGCAGGCCGGAGACTATATTCACCCAATCAATTACAACTGAAGAGTTAGGAAATTATTGGAAGGCGACAGGGTTGGGCTTTTTCTATGACCGTCATTTTCCTTGGGTCTATTGGGTTGAGCGCGAAGAATGGGTGTTTATATTGGGATTCCACGAACAGGATGGCTTTTATCTTTGGTCCGATAAGAGTAATGCCTGGTATTTTTCTAAAACGGAGTATTATCCACGGGTTTTGCGGGTGAAGGACACTGAGACAAGTAACTAACTGGGTTAATCTATAAACCGAAAAAGATTTTGGCCGTGGGTTTAAAGAGTCGTTATTTATTAAACGCAAGAGATGAGTTTCAGATTGAAGGTCGTGGTGAGCTTCGATTGGATCCTTTGTTTAGCGATGGCGTTGTATTGCAGCGCGACCAAGCAATTTCCATATCTGGTACTGCTAAACCAGGGGTTGGGGTATCGGTTAAATTAGGGGTTCTGTCTGAAGAGACAATTTCTGACCATAGAGGAAGATGGCAAGTTGGGTTCGGCCCGATGGGTGCCGCAGGACCTCTGAACATTTCTGCTGAGAGTGGAGGCCAGATTTTAGAAATCTCTGATGTTTACATCGGTGAAGTTTGGTTGTGTGCCGGGCAATCCAACGTGATGTGGAGTCTGAATGATATCGGTCTTACCGGGGATGGTGCAGACGGTAATCGCTTGGAAACATCCAACTTGCGTATCCTGCGGGTCCCTGAGCGACCATTTGCGCAGGCTTTTAACGCTTTGCCAAGTCTCAAATGGAAGGTCGAAAATGTCGTGGATAAGGGGTCATTGCCCGCATTGCCAACATTTTTGGTCGAGCAGCTGGACAGGAGCTTGGATTGCAAAGTCGGTGTTATCGTTTCGGCTTTGGCCGGATCCAGTATCGTATCCTGGATCCCGCGAAACGGCTTCTGTGAAGACTCTGAATTGAATTATCTGCTCAGAGATTACCCGGCGGACCCAGACGACTACGAGGAGCAAATTGAACAGTGGCAGATCGAGAGAAAAAAATTTGACGATTTGAATAGGGATCGGGTTGAAAACGGGTTGTCGATGTTGCCTTACACTAAGTATTTGTTCTGGGGGCCGAAAGGCAGCCGATGCCTTGCGTATCCATCAGGGGCCTTTGAGGCTATGATACGGCCCTTGGTGTCGTTTTCTGTCAGGGGCGTTGTATGGTATCAAGGCGAGTCTGATGCCTATTTTCCAGAAAAATATGGGCGCCGCTTGCGTCTGATGATAAAAAAGTGGCGGGAGTATTGGAAATTGAATGCAAATCAAAATGAATTGCCATTCGTTAATATTCAGCTGCCTGCGTTTGAAGGAGATCCGGAATCCGCTAATTGGCCCTTTGTCCGAGAGCAGCAGCAGGAAGTGGCAGAATTGATGGAGCAAGTTCATTGTGTTCCAGCGACAGATTTGGGCGATCCCAAAGACATACACCCTTCAGACAAGAAGGCGATGGCTAAAAGAATCTCTGTCTTTGCGAGTGCTCTATCCAGGGCGGAAATTCCGCCAGAACCTCCAATAATTAGTTCCTGGCAATTTGATGAAACTGATGGAGGAACCTTTGGTAGAGTAAAAATTTTGACAAGTTCAGCTTTGGGTGAGCCGAAAGAAAAATATTTTCCTGGAATTCAACTCATTGACTCGAACGGTGATGCCATGCCTGTTATGGCCACCTTGGATTCGCCTCGCTGTATAGTAGCCGAATCCCCTATTCGAGCGGATCGCATCAAAGGATTTTGTTACAACTGGAGTTCATCTCCAACCGGGCCGCTAAAGGGACTCAATGGATTGCCATTAATGCCTTACCGGTCAAAGAATTGGGGTTGCCTATTGCCTCCTTACAGAAGCTCCTCGGAGTGTTAGTCCAATTCAAACGTTTCAATGGAAAGCTCGTTGTCTACACGCCTTCTTCGGGCCATCTTTTATGAAAATAATTTCTATCACTAAAGTCCGCTTAACTATGAAAAAAATAAAGATATCCTACCTGCTGTGTTTGATCACAGCTTCTGCATTACTTTCCCCTTTTAGCTTGTTTGCCCAGTCCATTTCTGTGCTGCAGTGGGGGCCGGAAAACGATGTTGTTACTGGGTTTTTCAACCAAAACCGGAACAACATTGCTGTTGATTTAGGCACACCCATGAGTCCGAATATTGGAGCACAGGGATACTATCAGGGAGGAGATCCAGTCGATGCCTCGGCTGTTTTTTACGGGTCCTTGTATAATTCGACAGATGATGGAGTTTCTCGGTTGCAAATACCTGATAGCATTAATCCTAATCCACTGACGTTTGACTTTAGTAACGGGACTGACTCCAGCGCTACCCGTGTCATAGCCGGTCTTGCCTTGTGGCAAAAGCCTGATGGTTTTTTGAGTAGTGAAACTTTTTCCTTTGCAGATCTGTCTCTGTCGCTTGATCACTATGTTAATGCATCTACGGCACGTGGCGAAGTCCGGTTTGTTGTCAGGGATGGTGCCAGTGACTTTTATGTTTCGAATGATCTTGGGACTTTGGAGGCGGCTAGTGCTGGTGTTGCAAGTGAAACAGATGTGGTTGCTTGGTACGGTTATGACCCAACTGTTTCTATTCTCGATTTCGGGGTTTCTGCTGCGCCGAGTCTTGCTGACATCACTGCTCTCGGATTCCTTTATGTGAAGGAAGACGATTTCACGACTGCAAACTTTAGAGTTTCTGAATTCTCCGCAACAGCGATTCCAGAACCATCAACTTATGCAGCACTTCTAGGGTTTGCGGCCTTTGCGCTTGTTGTAGTGCGACGGCGCATGAAGAAAAATTCAGAAGGAGCATAAATCAACGTTTTCCCTTAAATTGTTACCATTCAAACCTGTTATTAAATGAAATATTGTAATCTCAAAACCTTAAAATCTTTGCTCATTGGGGCCTGCGTGGCTCCCCTCTTCGCAAGTTCTGCTTTCGCGCAGACTGCTTCCGTTGTTGAATGGGGACCCTCCTCTTCAATCGTAAATGGCCCTTTTTGGGGTGACAACGATGGTTCGTCGGCAAATGTCCTCAATCTTTCAACTCCTTATAGCAGCTTTATCTGGGGTTCTCTGGAGTATTATGACGGAAATCCAAGCAGGATTGATCGCTCCGTAAACTTCTATTCAAGCGTTTGGACATCTTCGGATGCAAATGATGCAGATGCCTCTGTTCGTGTTTATGCAGGAGATGAGGCGATTCCTTGGTGGCCTTCACCAATCGATGCCATTGTGCTTCATTCCAATGCTGACTCTGGCGTACCGCATGATACCGCAGCCATCGTTTTGTGGCAGAAGCAGGATGGTTTTATCAATGGATTCGATCTCGAGACCTTGGCGTTCGACGATCTTTCGATTGCCATGTCGCTTGGATACAATTCTGCACAAGACGGAATTGACTTTTCGACGAACCACCTCGTGGTTCGTCAAGGTGGATCCGACTTCTATGTGTCCAACAATATTGGCAGCACTCTGGAGAACATGACGACGTACACGCGCATCGAAGATGTGGGTAGCCTTGCCACTGAATGGTTTGAATACGATCCCACTTCGGATATTGCTGCGGTAGGGGCACCCGCAAGTCCGGTGTTGGATGACATTACCGCTATCGGTGTTCTGAATCGCTCTGAAGATATGCCTTTGGCTGGTTTTGAATTCTATGTTGCAGAGATGCTTGTTGAGGCGGAGCCCCAGATGGACCGCTGGGCTGGATTTCCAATTGATGAATCTAATGAAGTGAATACTGGGAATTTTCTAGGCCAACTTTATGCGGGACTGGAACCGTGGATTTTCAGTTACACAGCAAATCAGTTTTTCTTCATGCCTGAGTCGCATGTGACGGAAACGGGTGCGTGGCTGTATATTCCAATGCCTTAATTTCTACAGATTTGCTGTCACTGTTCCTAATTGAGAGAATGCCTGGTTTAGATTTTCCAAGAGGCATTATAGTGTTCTCTTAAGAACTATCGTAACTATCTAATCAGGGGTCGGGTTGCTTTAAGCTCCCGACCCTTGGTCTACTAGGTTTGTTGAATTTTGAGCTTACTCGTATGAAAACATTTATTTTTAAGCAATTCTTCGCACTTCTGACTATCGCCAGTATTCCACCAGGTTATTTGTTTGGAAGTAATGCGTTTGAAATTTTGACGACTGTTGGTGAAGTTGAGTTCTCGTGGCAAGTTGAGAGCGACAGTGACACTTTGGAAACGGGTTATTTCGTAGATGGACAGCCCTGGGTTGTTGCTCCTGCGGAAGGTCTGTTTCTTGTCTCCGCAAGTCCATCGCGGGAGCACCGCTCCCTGGAGGGAAATCCTGTGCAGGACGCATCCGAGAATAATATTGAGGCAGATATCAATATTACGGTCATCAATCCCCCGGTAGGGGATTTTTATGAGGATCTGAATGCCGAAGTTCCCAGATTAGCGCAGCCCGACCCAGCTTATCCTTGGGGGGTAGCAGCTTTTGGTTGGGATAGTCGAGGAGCAATCCGCTATGGCCTGGGTCGACGTTATGACGAAGCGTTGGGTTGGGATGGAACAACGCCTATCGGCTTAAGTCCCGGTGATATTGTTACGACACCTAAGTCTTTTGTCGAAATGCGTTCTCCGGAAACAAATAGAATACATTCCACTGTCCTTGAAGCCGTTGCGGTTCTGACCGTTCTCTCTGAAGCTCCTCCACAGGACTCTTTTCGACCCGGAGTCGTGAGAAGTGCTGAAAGGCGTATTAATCCAGAGTTCATCCGCCTTTCAGATATTATTCCGGATATAGACGAATACTTGATTGATCTCCCTTCTGAGAATTTGTTCGGAGAAGCAATTGATGTTGGCGGTGTCAGTCCTATCCCGGAAGATTTCCTTGGCTCCCGGCTTTCTTCTTTGATGCCGGGTCCAGCGATAATGAACATCAGCTACAACGACGGGGAAGGGGTGCATGGATATGTTAACAACAGTGGTGCAACTTACTCGGCAGATATTTCCCGTTTAATGGGTGATCTGGCTTTGGGATCGATTGCAGCTTGGCTTACCCCTGAAGAAAGGGAGATTTGTCGGATTCAATTTATCCAGAGATCGATTGATGCCTACGAATCCGTTCTGGCCGGATTGATTTTGTCACACGATGGGGGAATGATGACGGCCTATGGCCTCCGTCTAGCTATCGCTGGCCGGTTGCTGGACCACGATGGAATGAGAAGTATGGATAATACTGTTCATGGTCTGGAGCCACAATATTTTCTAGGTGATTATGCACAGTTTGCATACTTGGGAGATCCGGACGCTCCTGGAGTGGATGCTCCGGATGTAAACAGTGTTCGCTTTCTGCCATGGGATTCAGAAGAGTTTACCCTTCATTTTGGCGGCGTTCCTGCCGTTGACGCGGGCAATGGATTTGTTGAAATCAATGACGAGTTTGCATGGCCGATTTACCGGGCAGCCCGTGAGTTACAGAATATCAAATTTAAAGTTCTGAACGGTCCCGGTACAGGGGAAACGATCTACAGAGTTTCACGGTTTGAAGATTACATCATGCCAAACCCCGGATTGGGCGATGGTAATCCCAACGTCTATGGAGGCCGACTCCATGTTGAACCGGATTGGACCGACGGGCTACCGGGAGAGGGTAGTTTTTTGTATTTTTTCCCCGCCACCTCGGATGAAGCGAACAGGTGGATATTCAAGTCAGGTGGGAACAATCGATTCAATCGCTTTATAACCCCCAATCAATCAATGTTCAGCCTATCGCCCATGAGCGACTATGCTTCGGTAAATGTTGGGGCCTATTTTTCGATGCTGATTGCTCTCTATGCCCTTGAAGCGCAGAATGACTATTCGGCTGGCGTGGATAACTGGTTGGTGGATATTGGCAAGGTGCCGGGCTTTGGAGAAGTTACTTTAAACAGTGATCGGAGCCGATTTCCCGCCGATCCAACGGTTCCTAATCCACGTGATTGGGTCATGGAGAGAGCGGTATTGGGTGGTCTGTGGAAGGAGCAAGTTCTTTCACGCCGAGGTGTTGAATTTGAAGCAGCAGGACTTGGTTTGGACGGTTTGCCGTTGCCTGGTCCAAGCGCGATGGCTCCTGATATTGAAGTAATTGAACCGGATCCTGAACCAGATCCTGTTGAGGTTCCTGAATCTTCAGTTATCAAGTGGGGCCCAGGAAACTCGATCGTTAGCAGCTTTTATAACTTAAATCGAAACTCCGAGATTCTGGACCTCTCGAGTCCAATTAACCCCACTATAGGAGGCTCCCAAGAATACTATGAAGGAGGTAATCCGGCTGGTGTATCGGCGGTATTTTATGGGACCGTATCAAACAACACAAATGGGCATTCACGCGTTCAGATCCCGCATAATATCGAGCCGAATCCGCTAACTTTCGATTTTAGCAATGGCGATAATACGGAAGCTGACCGGAAAATTTCAGGTATGGTTCTTTGGACCGATTTCGACGGTTTTGTGAATGAGGGAGCATTTTCTTTTGAAGAGCTGAATCTTTCGCTGGAAGGGCTTGTGAATGCTTCATCTGCGCGAGGGGTTGTCAGAATTGTAATCAGGAATGGAGAAACTGACTTTTATATCTCAAACGACACAGGTATGTTTGATAGTACGAGTTCCGGTTCTATTGACAATTCAAGCATTGAATCGTGGTTTGAATTTGATCCAACGACTGACATTCGCTCAATTGGAAACCAGATTGAGCCAATCCTTGATGACATCACGGCTATTGGGTATCACTTTGAGAAAGTTGGTGATTTTACAAATGCGTCATTCAGAGTTTCTTCATTCGTTGTTGAATCAACTAATGTTGGTGAACCGGAACCGGAACCAGAACCGGAACCGGAACCAGAACCGGAACCAGAGCCGGATCCGGGCCTGCAGCCTGGCGAGGATTGGGCGGGGTGGCTCATAGAGGAGTCTGGACACGTCAACACTGGGGAATTTCTGGGCTGGATCTATCCGCAAGGCGATTGGGTGTTTGTATATGATTTCCGTTCCTGGTTCTTTTTACCTTTGGAGAACCTTAATGAGTGGGGTGCATGGGTCTATGTGCCTCAGCGTGAGCAATGATTTGGAATCTTCCAGCGTTGAATTGAGACAGCACAATGAATAGACCGAACTATCGTCAAAGCCAGTTAAATTACTGCAGCCCGGGCAATAGGTGCTGAAAGGATTGAGTGGTGCTTTATTTAGGGAAAAAGGCTACAATACTGGACATTTCGGTATTTAGCCGACAACGGTGTATGCGTTGATTGCTGTTGGCGTTTACTCTGACGGACACAAAGCTGTTCTGGACTTCCGTCTCGGCAGCAGTGAGAACATTGAAGTGTCGCTTTACCTGGTCGCAGCCCTCGATCTCAAATCCGTAGCAACTTTTTGATATGGAAATCGATCCTCTGGAGACCCAAAGTTTAGTCCATAGCAAAGACTACAAAAAATACTCGAGCAACATTGCACTTGGTTGGACAATTGGATGGCGGAGCACAATGATTCGTTCGCACGGCAGGAATAGAGATTCGGGATGGTATGTCCTGCTCCGTATCTCTTTACTTGATAAGTGATCTGTACGATTCCCCGATTGTCGACCAATTGCCTGATCCTTTGAGGAAATTGATCTCTTTTATTTCTTGTTCACCTGGAGTATAGAGTTTCGAGTGAATGGCATTCGAATCGCCCGGGTAAATTGTGAAATACAATTGGTCCCATTCTATCGAATCTGTGTTTTGTGCAACAGGGACCATCGGGATTGCCGAATTCTCGCGGGCGAAGATATGGACTGGAAGTTTGTTGGCAGCTATCCTATGCCAGCCAGGCGCATGTCTGCACCCTGTTTGAACGTCAACCCAATTACCTTTTGGTAAATAGACGTCCAAGGAGCTGCATTCTTCAAAGAAAGGGCAGATGAGTATATCCGTGCCGACCATGAATTGTTGATCAATTAGCCAGCTACCGGGATCGTTTGGAAATTCAAAAAATAGGGGTCGGATTAGCGGATGGCCATTTTCTGCGGCTAGTTTGGACTGAGTATAATAGTATGGTGTCAGCTGATATCTAGCTGTTGTGAATGCTCTGTAGTCGTCTAAAAGCTCCTTCGAATAGTTCCAAGGTTCAGTTGGCGGGTGGCCGTGTCGACGTGCGTGAGAGCAGAACATACCCAACCCAAGCCAACGCCTTAGCAGTTTTTCATCGGTCCTTTGAACAAAGCCTCCGATATCATTCGACCAAAAAGTAAATCCGGATACGCCCAAGCTCAATCCACCCCTGAGGCTGGCAGCCATTCCTTCGTTTGTTGGTGAAGGATCGCCCCCCCAGTGGACTGGATACCTTTGGCTTCCTGCCCAGGCACTACGAGCCCAAATAAGGCCATATCCATGTGCTTCTTCAGTCGTATCGAAGACTGCCTGGTTGTAGCGCAGTGGGTAAAGATTGTGTTCAGTGTGTCCGCATTTGCCTGATGCATAGCGTCCGTAAATCGGTGCACTTTCTCCGAAGTCGACTTTTATTGCGCTAACTCCAAGGTTGAAAAGGGAAAGTAATTTTTCTCTATACCATTCAAGCGTCTCTGGGTTTGAAAAGTCCAGCACAACATCATCATAGGGAACGCCACCTTCCGAGTCCATTACGTGGAGTCCCTTTCTGATTATTTCCAGATATAAAGAATTTTTTGGCGAAAAATAAGGAAGTTGCCAAAGGGAAACTTTAAATCCCTCTTTTTGCAGATCCTGAATCATTTTCCGTGGATTCTTGAAGCGAGAACGGGAGAATTGGTAATCGCATTGCCAGTCAGTTTCGAACCAACCGGTGTCTATGTAGATAACATCTGTCGGAATCCTGTGCCTTTTCGTGTCGATTGCTACCTGCCTGACCTGTTCTTCCGAATCGTAAGAAATTCGGCTCATCCAATGTCCGAAAGACCAGAGAGGAGGCATCTTTGCACGGCCCGTCAAAGCGGTGTAGTCGGTTAGGACAGTTTTTGGACACCCTATAAAGAAAAACAAATCCAGTTCGCTTTCGTCCACCATAATTGCGTTTCGCAAGCGTTGGCTTGCGGAAAAATCAATCGTTGTTGGCGCTGAAGTGTGAATGAAGACGCCGTAACCACGATTACTCATAAAAAAGGGAACGGGCTTGTATTGAGAGGTTGACTCCACGCCATTAGCATCTGTGACCGACAATACTACCTTGGTTCCGGTTTTGTCGAAATTGCCGAATGATTCACCGCACCCAAATATTTTTTCAGTAGGAGTGGAGACAAAAGCGGCATTGAATCCTCGACTGTAGTTCGACGCCCGTCTCATGTTACAAAATGGTAGGGTGCTAGAATAGGTCAACTCGTTGAGATCCTGATGGTAGCTTTCAGTGAGAATCTTGCCCTCTTTGTCCAAAAGAGTAAATCGCCACGGATTCTTATTGATTATGACCTGCCCTTCAGGACTGGCAAATTTCCAGGAATTTTCCAGTTCTTCAGCTTTCCAGGCCTTTAGCGAATGCTGAGGATCAGCTACTAGCATAAGGGAATTTCTATCTTTGAGACTGTCCCCTGGTCTGCTCGAAATTCTTAAACGAACTGTTCGTTCATTAATTAAGCTGATCGAGAAGGGGGTTTCCGGTTCGGAATGGTACTCGCTTGGCAGATTTTCTATTGGCTCAGCGGGCATTGGCTAGCGCATCATTTTGCTGAATGCCATTTGCCGCTTATATTCGAGGATCTTGTGGCGGACAAGACCGTTGCCGGATACAGGGTCTAAACAGACCAATCGGTCGGCCGCAAAGAATGTATTTGCGGGATTGGAAAAGTCGTAACTTATATCAACTGGATCGCCAACCAAATTAGTTTCAGGAGACTGCGAAGCAGCGTTTGTGCGATAACTATTCATGTTTTTGGAAGTCAGAGTCCGTTCGGAATTTGATTTGGCACCCAGCGAATTCGATCGTTTGGAGTCCAACGGTTGAGATCACGGGGCTGTCCATTTGTAAAGGGATCCCATTTGCGGTGATGATCCCCATGGGGCTGGCTGGGTACGGCATCAGAATTCCGGTAAGTATGCCACATTTGGGTCACAAAAGGCTCATATGCGGTTGTTTCGAATGCATAAGACCAAAGTGAAACAATAGCTGGATCGAGGCCTTCGATAGCAGGGTAGGGGTTTATTGTTGGATGAGGCCGCGGAAAACCTTGGCGTTGGTCAGCATACAGATCTTCCTTCCTCATCCAGTCATCGACGATTTCAAAATAGGCATCATGACCCCAGAGTTCTTTTGCGTTCATTAGAAGTGCCGCCAAAGTCTGGGCCGGCCACGCTCTGACCGTGGTGTTCGCCCGGTATTCTTCCGAACGGATAGCCCAGGATTTACCACCAAGCATTCCGGATGTGTCCCAACTGTCCCATTGGTCTGGTGTTTTTTCCATGTAGGTAAGTCGTGGCTGGGTATGATAGACCATTTGGTAAAGCGCGCGTTGTCCATGCCATCCCTCACCCCAATAGGTTTGTACATCTTCGTGGAAAACTGCATCGTCCGGGAGATCGTAGCTGTAGTCTTCAATGAGCATCATGCTGGTGAAGAGTATGGGCCATTTGCGACCGCTCGTTAATCCCCCCCCCTCGGACCAGGCAGCACCTTGCAAAGCCATGCCTCGCAAATCGATCCCAAGTTGCAAAAGTCGCGTCAGCAGCGTCAGTTTTTCGGTTTTTGGCACGTCCAGGTGAACCATTAGTGATGCAGCTCCATACAGGCGTGCATAATCGCGACCATAGTAGGCTTGGTTTTCTGATGGAACGAATCGTTGATCGTACCAGTGGCCGCCAATGTGGTCGAGCCAGACACGTTCAAAGTAGCGTTCATAAGCAGACCAATCTGGATGCTGATCAGGCGGGAGGATTCCGAATTCGGGTAAGGCCAGCCGTTTCAGTTTGTCCCATTGGATATCCCGGAGATGGTAGGCTTCTTTTTCAAGTCCATTCGAGGGTTCGACATATGCTGGTCGGAGCATATCTCCGGAAGGAATTGAATCCAAACACGTCAAAACGGCCGCCGTTTTGAGTACTCTGGATTCGTTTTTTTCGCTCTGCCACATCAGATCGTGGTAGATTACCTGAGCGGGATATCCCGTTTCTGGAGTATGGCTTTCCGTTGAAATGAGGGATTGGCCTTGTTCAAGAGTGTCGCCTGCCTGGAACCGCAGAGCTGGATTATAGTTTGCGTTGCGAGAGTCGTAGGCCTGATGGTAGCCGTTCTGGAGGCTGACAATCATAGAGCCGTTTTTCCACCTTCTGTCTGCCCGCAAACTGGTTGTGTGGTATTGGTTATGATCGATGACGTCAGCGATGTCTTCCTCCTCTGGTATTGGGCCTGGCACGGGATCAATCCCAATAATTTTGACCGGGCCCACAACCCACCAGTCGCCGTTAGCAAACTGTCCGACGGGATAGGCTTTGTCGAATCTCCAGGTGATTCCATGACGGGAGACTTCCTGCGCCATTGTTACTCCCTGCGTAGTGAAAGACTTAACACTGCTCTGGCTGGTTGGACCCTGGGGTGTGACTGCCACTATTTTATAGTAGATGGTTTCGTTCGGAGGAAGATCTCCCAAGTTGACAATGTGTTCGCTTTGGCCTGCTGTGGGAGAGCTTTCGGTCTGATGGTTGAGTGTCTCAGGCGAAGTGCCCCAATGAACTTCGAGGTTTGCCGAAAGCGAGAGCTGGACGTGCAACATTGCGAAATCCAAGTTCTGAAAAGCAACTGCAATAGAAATGATTTCAGGAGCGTTGGATTTCCGTGGTAAGTACAGCCAAGCGCCTTCTTCCTGGACGTGTTCTTCCGGCAGATAGAATTTTGAATTGGCCATATGGGAATGAATCCATGGGGCTTGGGCAATATTCAAGCTGCCTAGGAAATTTCCTGTTTGGACGTTGCCGTTTTGGCTGACGGTATAGTTCGCCCACAAGTCTCCGTGCGGGGCGGCTAATGATGTGACGATAGCCAGTTTTATCCCAAACAGACTGGCGACGAAGGCTTGGATTGGTTTGGACAGGATCTTGTTAAGCATGTTAATAAAAAGGGGGCTGGGGATTTTTTAAGGATTTAATTGAGGGAAGTCGAGTGGTCTATTTTATAGTTTCCGACCATATCTTTTTCAAATCATTTGCAAGTATGATCGTGTCGGCCCAGCGATCTGGGAAGCAACTCAATCCGTATCCAGGAATGGGGCCAAGCTCAGGACACACCCAGAGCTCGTTATTCGGCCTGGGGCCGCAGGTCCAGGCCTGTATGCAGTCTTTTATGAATGGACGGATTTCCAGATATTCACTCGATAGATTACCTCTTCCATCTGTTACGGGTACCTGACAATGGTGTCCGTTAAAAGGCCGCATATGCCAGAGTGAAGAATGTTGGAAAAGGCTTTTGTTCGGTTCGAGTAGGCGCTCGGAGTAGTTGCCTGCATCGAGGTGCTTTACACAAGAGAAATGAGAAAAATCAAAATTGACCAAAGGAAATTTACCTGACTCGTTGAAGCAGGTCTCGATAATTGCTGCTGTTTTTTCAGGTGTTTCTGTGCAGGTATCCCTGTGTGTTTCAAGGTGCACATCAACCCCATTGTCAGCGGCAAGTGACATCATTTCCAGGGTAAGCGAAACTGCTTCTTGCGTTGAAGTATTGTGCCGCCCGAGTTGGCAATTCATGGGGCCAGAATCAATCTCCGCACCTTTTTCAATTTCCCGCTTCAACTGAGCGCGGTCGAAAGCCTGAAATGCTGCGGCGAAGCGAAGTTCATGTTGTGATAAGAGTTCTTTAAGGTTCGGGAAATCAGAGGGGCAAGTGAATGCGTCAAAACCTTGCGCAGCAGTTCGGACGATCATTTCCGGTATATCCAATTCTTTTCCATCTGGCCCTTTTTGGTCCCAGAAAGTCCAGTAGTTTATGAGTATTTTTATTTCAGCTGCCTGATTATTCATCTTTATCGCTTTCAAACTAAACCTGAATTTCGAGACACAACCAATTCCTGATCAATCTTGATAAACTGTTTTCCGGGTCGCAGGGGATGTTTCTCTCCTTGCCATTTTAGGAATCCGCTTGTTTCTCGCGGCAGTTCAACCTCAAATCCGGTTTCTTTTTTGGATTTAGAGTATTTAAAACGGATTTCACCATTTGGATGAACGCAACTAGTCTGCAGAGCATTCAGCTTTCCAAGCATCGGTTCGATGGCAATCTCGCGGAAACCGAGCTTCGCAGGACGGATACCAGCTATTGAAGCAAAGCTGTGATAGAGCGGGTGCGCTCCCCAGCCATGCGAATCGCTGCGACAGGGATCCGGCATTTCCGGAAGCGAACAAAACCCTTTTGCCGGTAATTCTCTCCAGAACTGAAGACGCTTAAAGAATGCGTCCTCACACCTGCTTTGATAGAAACATTCGAGCAAGTAGTAGGAAAAGTATATCGTACACTTCGCATTGAGCCCGCCTGCCACCAATGCGTTCAGGCATGCATGTTTTTTCTCTTGGCTGAGTTTTTGGGATAAGACGGCAAGGACCTGAGCGTGTTCGCTTGTCATCGCCTTCTCATCCGTTGTGTCCAACAGAATGTTTCTTCCATTATCCCAGTAAATGTCTATTATCTTTTGGAAGATTAACGCGGAAAGCTTTGTATAGCGTTGGCCAATAAGTTTTTCTCCAATTTCGTTCTCGATCCAAGCCGCGGTATCCAGGGCCAAAACCATGTGTAGATTCACAATGGAAGAATTGCCCTCTCGGACGCCTGGTCCACATCCTTGATTCCAATCAGGGACCCAGTCGATGAAAGGCCATCCGGCAACTTCTCTAAGTAGTCCCGTGTGATCGATCATGGCAATGAGGGATTCCATCAGCTGCCGCATACCGGACAGGTGGCGGGACACGAATTCCGTGTCCCCTCGCCACAGCAGAAAGTTTTTGATCAAACTTGGATAGAGCGTTGCGAATGTTGTCGCTTCCTGACGCCAGGCCGCAGGATACCGTTCTGCAATTAGGCCTGCTCGCGACTCACCTCGTGACCAGTCGAGGAGTTCGATCGTGCGGCGGGATAATCTGTCGTCCTCATAGCAGGTGTAGTTGGACAGGGCATGCAATACATTGTCGCCGACATACATCATTTGCTCGTAGTAGGGGCTATCCGCCCAAACTTCGTGGGCTCCGGCTTCCAAGCCTGTTGCAAGCAGTGGGATAATCGCATCCCACTCCGGGTCAGACGAATTCCAAGAGAATTTTCGCTCAAGCGGATAGCCAGTTTTCAGAACTTTAAGGTGCTTGATTGTTAAAGGTTCGCCCGCTGTTGTTATTCGCAACCGAGCATAGCGCCCGGAGCGCCACCAAAGAGCTGGCGCTAGCTCGTTGCTCACTCCGGATGCTTGAAAAGTGTCTCCAAAACCGTGCCATCTTTTGCCGTTGATTTCACCTCGGTGACCGCGGGGCGACTCAGCTTCAACGATCTGGCCCTGAGGGACTTCGAAGAGCGATTCAGCCCACGACCATTCGATGTATGAATCCTCTCCACCGCTCCATACGAGAACAGGGTAGCCGCAAAGGTATTGCTCAAAATCCCAGATTAGTTCGACGTCCACCTGCGGTGGAATTTTAATTTCCTGGCCGGCCTCGATTAGTTTCTGCCAGCTTCCAGTGTCTACTTCGGTGTCTTCAGTCCAAGCAGCTTCAGGATCTAAAGCGGCTCGAATGGCCCTGATTTTTCCCGGCGAAACCTCTTTACGAATCTGTTCAGGCAATGGGGTTGATGTCAAAACCCATCCGGTATTGCGTATCCCATGTTGGTTAAAAGTGGGTGGATTCTTGACGATTACCGGATTGCCTTTTAGTGTTTCCGCTTTTCTCCATCGTTTCATATTGAAATGAAACTCAGGACCTATATCGTGGTATCCATGGTTTTTGGGACCAGTTAGACTCAATGCGTTCGTTCGGTCTATGCATTGCCAGTTTGCCTTTCCCGTATCCAAGAGATGAGGGGAAAGATCGCTGTCGCCAGCCAGCAAGAATCCAGCCTGATAGCTCATTTGGGCCATTGGCGGATTTGGAGCATTTATGTTGCCGTCTGCATGCTTGGGGTCCAAGCGACTGGATCCCGCTGCTTCAGCAATCTGCCAGCATCTCGCATCGATGCGGTGCTGCCCCTGGCTTAGCTCAATTTCAAGCGTTGTTACCGCCCAGTGCAGAATGTCGCAACGGTCTGGCCCGTAGGAAACTTCATTCCCGTCGATAAACAGTTGAAACCTCTGATCCGCTGTTACATGGAAGCGTAAAGTGCCGTTCGAAGGCCAATTGAAACTGAGGCTGAAATCAACGACTGCCGTCTCATTTGGTCCACGATGGGGTGACCAGACCCAAGCTGCACGTTGTGCGGGGTGATCGGGGAGGATATTGCCGTTGCCCGCCAGGACGCGGGACGGGATGAAAATTCGATGGGCTTTGGTGACTGTGACAGGTAAGGTAGAAGCTGAATCCATAGGGTTGGTGCTTTGTTTTTTTTTTGGCGGCTGATTCCGACCTTTAAGAGCACACCTTGGGGACTGCCTAGTGAGAATGACAATCAATGAGCTAATGAAACGTTTCAAAATGTTCACTGCTGCTTTTGTGCGAATTTCTGGCAGTGTATTTAGGGAATGCAATAGTCCGATCTCGGATTGTTTGGATTACCCTCAAATGCATCATAATTTTGTTACCCAGCTTATTCACGGACGGTATTGTGCAGGCCTATGCGTTGTCTGTGTATGGACCGAAGTCAGGGTTTCGGCTATTATTTGATGCTTGTCTCTCGGTAACCTCTTTTGAACTCCGCAATTACTTGAAATATGGAACACGAACACGCTGCGACAGCTCATATGCGACCTCCCGAAAAGTTGGATTACAGTCTCACCGGAGAGAACGCCAGAAGGGCAGTTGAAATGGGTCTGGCTGAGGCGGATTGGTATCAGACACCCGTTTCACGGTCAGAGCTCAGGAAACTTTTGGAGCGCAAAAATGGCCCGGCAATTCGGGACACTTTTATTTGGTTTGCGCTGCTTTTTCTCACAGGGGGATTGACTGTTTACTTATGGGGCTCTTTGTGGGCGACCTTTCCTTACTTGATCTACGCGGTGCTCTATGCAACTGCTTCGGACTCCAGATGGCACGAATGCAGCCATGGAACTGCATTTCGCTCAGACTGGATGAACAATCTGCTATATGAAATATCCTCCTTTATGGTGATGAGGGAGTCCGTGGTTTGGCGTTGGAGCCATACGCGCCATCACAGCGACACAATCATAATTGGTCGGGATCCGGAGATACAAATACCCAGGCCCCCCGATGTAAAGGCACTCATCCTGAGTTGCTTCAATTTAGGTGGGTATAAAGCGTATTTCAGCAGTTTAATTCGACATACTTTGGGGCGAATCTCTGCGGATGAAAAAACTTTTATCCCGGAGTCTGAATACCCCAAGGTTTTCCGGAATGCTAGAATTGTTCTTGGAATCTACCTTTTGGTTGTAGGTGTCTCTGTCGTTTTTGCCAGTTGGGTGCCGATCTTTTTGTTTGTCCTTCCTCAATTTTTTGGAACTTGGCTTATGATCCTGCACAATACTACCCAGCATGCGGGCCTTGCTGAAAATGTTCTGGATCACCGGTTGAACTGTCGAACTGTGTTCATGCCTCTGCCGAATCGGTTTATCTATTGGAATATGAATTACCACCTGGAGCATCACATGTTCCCCTTGGTTCCGTATCACGCTTTGCCCAAGCTTCACGAGTTGATTAAACACGACTGTCCCCCGCCATATTCAGGCATTTTTACGGCTTGGCGTGAAATATTTCCGGCAATTCTCAAGCAGATCAAGAATCCTAGCTATCACGTCAAACGAAAGCTTCCTGCACCTGCGCCAGTCAAGGAAGAGGGATTGTACAAGGCCGAGGCTGAACCGAGTGAGGAAGGCTGGCTGGAGGTCTGTGCAGCCCGGGATCTCGTCAATGAAGATGTGATCAGGTTCGACTATAAGCGGAAAACTTTCGCGCTATGCAGGGATGGAAAAGGGCGACTTTATGCCAGTGACGGAATCTGTACGCACGGAAACACTCACCTTGCCGGAGGTTTGGTAAAGGGTGGGATCATAGAGTGCCCAAAGCATAATGGCCGATTCAATCTGGAAGATGGATCTCCTGCAAGGGCGCCGGTTTGCAGAGGTTTGGCAACCTATCCAATTAAAGATGTTGGAGGAAGAATCTGGTTGAATGTCATGCATCCGGGGGGGGCTGGCGCCCGTCAGGAAAAAATTTATCGTCTTTCGGTCGTCAGCAACCGCAGTGTATCGACATTCATAAAAGAGATTGTATTGAAACCCCTTGATACCTTGCCGGATATCAAGCCGGGTGACTATCTTCAATTTGATATTCCAAGTTACAAAAGGATTTCCTTCAGCGATTTTGATATTCCTGAACCCTATGCTGAAGTTTGGAGGCGCCAACAGGTTTTTGATTTGGAAGTTTCTAATGAAGAAGAGGGGCGCCGCAACAATTATTCTTTGGCGAATAACCCAGTGGCTGAAGGCGTTTTAAAATTTAATGTTCGGATCGCAACACCTCCGCCTGGACAGGATTGTCCTCCTGGAGTCGGATCCAGCTATATGTTCAACCTGCGTGAGGGAGACCATGTTAGTGTAGTCGGCCCTTTTGGGGACTTCCATATAAAACCGACTCAAAAAGAGATGGTTTACATAGGTGGGGGCGCTGGAATGGCACCCTTGCGTGCCCATATCTCTCATCTTTTTGAAAACGAAAACACCAACCGAAAAATTAGTTTTTGGTATGGCGCCAGGTCGAAGCAGGAAATTTTCTACGCAGACTATTTCGGAGACTTGAGCCGTCAGCACGAAAATTTCGACTTCGAGATTGCTCTTTCAGAGCCCCTGGAATTGGATGAATGGGAGGGGCACAAAGGATTTATACACGATATCGTTTATGAAAACCTGCTTGTCTCGCATCCTAATCCAAAAGCAATAGAATTCTATCTTTGCGGTCCACCTCTGATGATAAAAGCTTGTACTAAAATGCTAAAGAAGGTGGGCGTGGATGAATCCCAAGTTTCCTATGATGAGTTCTAGTTGTAGAAGAATACCCCGAAAATTACCCAATTAATGGAAGATAAACTGCCCACTCTCTTGACGGTTGAATATGTCGTCATCGTGATCTATCTGATAGCCCTTGCGGGGGTTGGTCCGATTGTTAAATCGTTCAATCGAAACTCTGATGACTATTTCAGGGGTGGGGCACGCACCAAATGGTGGCTTCTGGGCCCCAGTTTGGCCATGAGTATTATCAGTGCTGCCGCTTTTACTGGAGTTGCAGGGGCCATTTATGAGGCTGGCGTTGCACCTTTGGCTACCAATTTGGGCCAGTGGACTGCTGGTATTGTTTTAGTGGCGTTTCTTGCCGCCTGGCTTCGTCAATTAAGAAAAGTCACGGGAGCAGAAGTTGTAAGAGAGCGGTTCGGGGTGGCAACCGAACAGTTTTTTTCGTATCTTAATATGTGCATGATGCCTATTTACGGAGCGTTTCAACTTCTGGGGCTTTCAATTTTCGTCTCTGCAGTGTTCAAGATACCATTGGAACAGACGATTATTGGATTGGGGATTGTGGTAGGAGTTTATTCGGTTTCGGGAGGCCGTTGGGCGGTCATGGCAACTGATTTTCTCCAAAACCTTGTGCTTCAAACTGTGGTCATCGCGGTAGGCATTTTAGCCTTCGTGCAGCTGGGTGGAGTTGGTGGTTTCATTGAAAAAGTAGGGGCAAGCGGTGGCTTTCAGTTTATCCACGAAGCGGGTGCATTCCCCGATGGACAATATACAGGGACCTGGGTAATTGCCGTCTTCTGCATCATGTTCATCGGGCAGTTGCAATTGGGTTGGAGTGCACGATTTTTTGCTGCTAAAGACGGAGCTGAGGCTCAGAAAGCAACAGCTCTGATGTTTGTAATCTTGATCGGCAGTACAATATTTTTTATGGCGCCCCCGCTTGCTGCACGGGTGTTGTATCCGGACCAGGTGATGGCTTTTAGTGGGATTTTGAATAAGCCTGAAGAGTCAGCTTATGTTGTAGCCTGTTTGAACCTGCTTCCAACGGGTATGATGGGGTTGGTTCTAGTGGCAATGTTTTCAGCAACTGCGGCCGCAATGGATTCAGGGTTGAACTCAAATGCGGCAGTTATTGTTCGCAACGTCATGCCCCCTCTTCGTCGGAAATTTAGTTTGATCAGTCTTGATCCTATGACTGAACTGAAATGGGGTAGAAGGGTCACCACTGTGTTAGCCGCCGTAATACTTATAACTACTTTAGGATTGGCTAAGCTCGGCACTATGGGAATCTTTGAACTCATGATGAACTTTGCTGCGCGGGTTCAGCTTCCGCTTACAATTCCCTTTGTTTTGGCGATATTTTTAAGAAATGCTCCAAGGAGTTCTGCGATGTTTTCGATCATTGCAGGTTTTGCGGGTCCTTTGATTCTTTTTTTCATACTTGAAACACAGGGCATAAGTTTCGAATTCAGTGGTCGATTGGTGGTGGTTGCTCTATTCTCGGTGGTCGGGTTTTTCTTAAGTTACAGGCTCTGGCCTGATAGAGATCCCGAAGCGATAGCCCAGACCAAGGTTTTCTATCATGATATGCTGCGGCCTGTCGACTTTGAGAAAGAGGTAGGAAACGCCAATGATTACCAGCAATTGTATCTCTTGGGGCGCCTGTCGGCAGGGCTTGGCTGTTTGCTTCTGCTGTTATTGTTGATACCTAATTCACTTCAGGATCGACTGACGATCCTTGGAATGGCTGGCGGAATACTTGTGGTTGGTCTTTTAATGCTTTTCGCCGCCAACCGATCGCGTTATAAAAGTTAACTGTTTCTAATTTTGAAATGCGTATGTCCGAGAATAATATGGGTAATGACATCCAGACGGGGAAGCCCGGGTCCTGGAAAGAGCTGACTTTACGGGAACAAGTCGCGCAGACGGTTATATTACATGTAAGTCAGGATGTTTTGCCGACCGGTGATATTGAAAGGTTTATTCGAAAATATCCTGTTGGCGGTATTTTTGTCGGCGGGGAAGTAATTGAGGACGGTTCCAACAGCTTTGAGAGCGTGCGGAAGTCGGTGGAGGAATGTCAAAAAGCATCCAGCGTGCCGATGTTGGTCTCTGCCGATTTGGAGAATGGATGTGGGGACGTGATTCCGGGCTTAACATCCTTGCCCTGGCCGATGGCTCTGGGGGCTGCAAATGACTCCGACCTTGCACGCCGTTATGGTCAAGCCTGCGCTCGTGAAGGACGTTTGGTTGGTATTAACTGGGCGTTGGCGCCAATGGCTGATCTCAACCTTCACCCTCTGAGTTCGAATGTGGGGACAAGAGCCTTTGGTGATGATGCTGACCGGATCATCCCACTTCTTCAGGGATTTGTTGATGGATTACAACAAGAAGGCATGGCTGCCTGCGCCAAAACTTTTCCTGGGGATGGTTCTGATTATCGGGACCAGCACTTGACCACAACTATGAATCAATTGTCGCAGGATGACTGGTTTGCAAGCTATGGTAGGGTTTTTCAGTCATTGATTGATGAGGGGGTTGCGACAATTATGACTGCCCATATAAGCGCGCCAAGTTTTCAGTCGCAAAGAGAAGTCACTGAAGATGGTCGTCTATTGCCATGTACTGTTTCGTATGAATTGACGACGGGACTGCTTAAGGAGCGGTTGGGATTTGGAGGATTGGTCGTCAGCGATGCTTTTGGAATGGGAGGCATACTGAGTCATCTTCCCGTCGAAGATGCTTGTGTAGAAGCATTCAAGGCCGGAGTGGACATGTTGCTGTGGCCCGGAGTTGAATACATTGATCGAATGGTTGATTTGATCAAACGGGGTGAGGTTCCTCGCGCACGGCTTGATGATGCTTTACAGAGAATATGGAAGGTAAAAGAGGTTTATGCCTTCCGTAAGGAGACTCCTCTCGACCGGAAAATCGTCACTGCAGAGGCTGAAGCGGTTGCACATGAAACAGCTAAATCTTCATTGACTTTGTTATGGAACCGGTCCCAAACACTCCCTCTGGACATTACCAAGGAGAAGCGCTTACTGATACTCGCTGCGACTCCAAACATCAAAGCATTTCAACGTATGGAAGTCTTGCAGAATGAACTTCAGGCTAGAGGTTTTGAAGTGGACTTAAAGCGAAATGTCTTTCCTGAAGAGCTTAAGGAACTGGCCAAGGATTATGACAGGATATTGGTTGCCGTTGAACGTCAGTTTCATCGTCCGTTGGGTACGATGGATCTTTTTGGGGAAGATGCGCGCAATTACTGGAGTTGCAGCTGTTCGGGATGGGACAAAATGATTGCGATTGGCCTGGGATCTCCCTACTTGGTTCCCTGGTATTTTCCTCAAGTGAAAGCGGCAATCAATGCCTATTCTTCTGCGCCCTTGGTGCAAAAGATTGTTGCCGCAGGATTATGTGGTGAACTGGACTTTTCTGGTGTCGATCCAGTCCGGATTGAGCACCGTTTTGGAGTGAAAGATCTTTCTGATTACCATCGAGACAAGGAATGATTGAATTTGGATCGCAGCATATCAATAGATTCTTCTAAGCTCTTTCGCGTTGGCCGAAAACAGTATGTAAAAGGAATATCCTCTGAATATCCCTGGGAAACCGGCCTTCGTAAAAGCTATGAAGAGATTTGGTATCTGTTCCATGGTGAAGGCAGCGTTAGGATTGATAGAGGAAAGTGGACTTCGATACGATCTGGTAATCTGGTCTGGTTTCCTGCTGAAGTCTTTTGTGAATTCAGGCAAAACCCCGAACACCCTGTAGGCGTAAATTTCTTTCATTTCACAGCAGACTCTCGATGCGGTTTCCCTGAAGTTGCTCAGAATAACTGCATACTGGATGTGACCGATCCAAGTTTTATTGAGAGTCTGAGCCGACGCATTGTCGAACTATACTGGGAAGTCTATCACGATAGAGTTGTTCTTGGCGGCGAACCTCCGGATTCACAAAGACTTCCATGCCCGCAATTCGTTCGGGAGTCGGACTGTGTCAGGAAAGACCTGTTTCTTCCCCAGACTATGCATCTGACTGTTCCACGGCGAACCGGTTGCGAGGTCACGAAGCTGGCGCATTCTCTTTTTGTCAGTTTGGTCGGGGAGTATCTTCACCTGGCCTCCAAGAACGATTTCATCCAAGACCTTGGGCTTCAGAAATTTCACAGGCGATTAGTGGATGAGATGGTCGCGGAAATACAAGAGCGTTGCAGCGGAACAGGAGTGACAATAGCTGAGCTTGCTGAATCCCGTGGATACAGCTGTGATCATCTTGGGCGGATTTTTCGAAAAGTGATGGGTTGTGGAATTCAAACTTTCTTGATAAAGGCCCGCGTAGCCAAAGCCAGACAACTGTTGCTTGAGTCTAACCTCTCGGTCAAAGAAATCGCTGCAAAGCTGGGCTACTCCAGTCCTTTCTATTTTTCCAGGCAGTTTAAGGAACTGTGTGGATTGGCTCCGCTTGCTTTCAGGGAAAAGCACGGGCCTAAAGGGAGGCAATAGGCCCGTGCTTCATACTAAGGACAAGAATCCTGAACAGGCAAAGAGTCATGCGTTCACACGAATGAATGCCTTGATCGTGGCACATTGCTGACCCTCTGATGGTCCTGAGGGACGAATAATATAGGGACCAACACTTGCTGGGACAATGAAGGTCTCGGCAAAATGAACAACAAACGGTTCGAATCTACCCGTTGGGCTTTCAACGGTGGCTTCCTGTCCGGCGACCAGATTTAGAACATGAACGCTTTCTCCCTTAGTATCGTGAGCGACGGGTTTCTCAAACCAGTGTCGACGGGTTTCGATCAGCTGTGATTTATACAGTCCTGTCTTCTCTTCTTGCCAACCTTCGCCAGATGATAACTTTTCGAACTGATTCACCAGGCGTGGTTCCACCCAGCTACGAGTTCGTTCCCATTGGATGTTTTTTTCGCCCCGTTCCAGGTTTATAGGGCGAGGCAACCCGTTGAGGTCAACCCGATCCCAATCCCACAGCTTGAATGTAAAGACATAGGGAGTGTGGCTGATCTCCAAAACCAGCGTGTCCGTTCCGCTGCAGTGGCATGTGCCTGCTGGGATCAGAAAATGGTCATGGCGTTTAACAGGGAAGCGCTGAACGTATTTCTCATCCGGGAAGGGTCTGGATGGATCCTCGCTTGCAACTTTCAGGTCCCGCAGCATACCTTGTGCATCCACATCCTCCACCAACCCAAGGTATACTTCAGCCTCAGGTTCCGCATCCAGAATATAGTAGCTTTCATCCTGGGTCAGGTTCAGCCCAAATTCCTGTCGGGCATAATCCAACATGGGATGGACCTGGAAGCTGAGATTCTGGCCCTGCATTGTATCGAGCAGGTCAAAGCGAATTGGGAAATAGGCACCAGTGAGACCGTAGACGGGTTCGCCAAGTAGCTTTTCTGGACAGTAAAGAACTGCATTGATCGACGGAACCTCAATGGTTGTTTCGCCAAATTTCAAGAGTAGGCTGTTCTCTTCCGGAACACAATCGAAGCACCATGCATAGTTGGACTTGTCCTCGGGCAGTTTGCAGACTTCCTTCATCCATTGGCCTCCCCAGACTCCCGGGTCAAAAAATGGCACAACTCTGAAAGGCCTTTCAAGTGTTTGGTTTATTCCGTCTCTGAACGCATCGCCAGTAATCATCTTGGGAGAATTTTCCTTGCAAGTGTCGAGAAGGTAATCCCAGCGCTCAAAGGTTTTCTGTTTGAGCCTATCGCAGACCCGCCAGTCGATATAGAAACTGCGTTTGTATTTGAGATTGGCTGCCTGCTCAGAATTATTCACCCCGAGGTTGCTGACGCGATTTGCCCGTTGCCGAAGCTGGGCTTCCCACCTTGCCATATCGGCGTAGACAACAATGTCGGCCTCAGTGCAGAGGAGGGCCGCTGTGCCATAAACAATGACCGTGGCTGCGCTTGACTCAAGAATCGCTTTCTCCAGCGTTGCTTTCTTGTCCGTATCCAGGAAGTGATCTAGTTCGAGACGGGTCAGCTTCCCGAAAACGGGATCGTCGCCACCAAGGTCCGGCTCCACCAGCTTGTTTATCTCTGCAGGACTCTTGAGTGCTTCAGTGGTCCTGAAGATTTGCGCATCGGGAATGCCCGAACTGATTGCAGATAGAATCTCGTCATCGAAGACTCCGGGATAACATTCAATCGCAATAACGCATTTATTCTCACCTTTTTGGAGCGCTGAGCTTTTGAGCTCGTTTGTAATCGATTGCCATCCTGCCCAGCAAGAATTGTCGTGTCCTTTTACTTCAACATGAGGATGACGATCGTAATTTGGGGCGTTCAGGCCCAAGCGTTCAAGATATTTCATTTATAGATCCAGTTGTTTGGAATTAATCGAAAGTTAGTCTCCGCTTTCTGGGCGGGAGAAGTCGTCCTCGTAGCGCGTGATGTCTTGCTGCTGCCAGTTTCCAAACGCAACTTCCAGTACACGACATGGTTTTTCTCCGACGCAACTAAGGCGATGCTTTTCATTGGCTTTGATCCAAATTTCCTCTCCTTGATCACAGATTCTAGCATTTTCTCCAACTTGCACTTTGGCTCCTTGGTCCAGAACTATCCACAGTTCGGCTCTTCCAGTGTGGGATTGCAGCGATAATTGCATGCCAGGCTTAACTTCCATTAAGCTTACCGTGCAGTCCTCGTTGAATGCAAATTGCTTGAACGAACCCCAGGGTCTTTCAATGAAAGGGACCTCGGGTTTGGTATCGGGTATGGATTTAGTTACGTAGTTTTCCATTTTTAAAGGGTATTTGTGTTAGCGATCTTTCAGGGTTGGCTTACCATTTTCTTCTACGATGACTTTGAGAAAGTTTCGTTTTCCAATTGCACCATAATCATGGCCTGCGTTAGCAGGGTAGACGCCAAAGTAAGTTAGAGGTTTGTCGCCTGTGTTCACTGTTCTGTGAGCCGTGTGTCCAGGGACGTAGACAATTTGTCCTTTTCCTAGAGGCTCCATTCGTGTCTCAAGGGTTTTCTCGTTTTCCAGTAGCATGTATCCCTCACCGGAGAGACCTATATAGACTTCTGCAGTTTCCCTTGCTTGGTGTAGATGCCCCTTTGTTAGAAAGTATTCAGGGCCCACTTTTCCCGGATAGATAATTCCCAGCCCGTAGTGTAAATCTCCTGTGCCATTAGAAGGTTCAACTGCGGTTACTCTATAGACAATCGGGTCTTCGTCTGTGGGCATCTTATCAATTAAATCTGGATTGAGAAAAGAATCTCTTATTTCGCTGAGGCGTCTTTCAACAATCTTACCCTTTGAAAGGTTTGCAGTTAATTCGTCGTAGCTGACGGATATTAGGTCTGTTGGATGTGTCATAATGATGCTTTCGATTGGTCTATTTGCTGTAGGTGTTTCCAAATGGTTTTATTGAATGCAACGTCGGCATTTTCTAGTGCCAGAAGGACTGACCCAGCGGAGGGGCTTAGCTCATTCTCAGTGAACACGCAGCTGGGGCAGCTCCTGACTATTGCCTCTTTGAGCGCTGTGGAGAAATAAGGTGCTTTTGTCAGGCCTCCCACCAGAACAACTTCCGGCGCGTCCATCTCCAGTTTGTTGCCGCAAGTGTGCACCAATTCCGCCAGACCACGAACAGCTTCCTGAATTATGGATATTGCTGCCGGGTCTCCATCGCTTGCAGCCTCGACCACCATTGGTGCAAGACGCGCCCTTTGTGGCCTGCTCAGCCCCTGTCTATGAACCCGATTCAGAAAATCGTCCATACAGTTCAGCTGTAAAAACTTTTTAACAAGACCGAGGATCGATGTCTCTGCATCTCTTCCGTCGGCTTGTCTAACTGCTTTTTGAAGAGCCCGAATTCCGATCCATCCGCCGCTTCCGATGTCGTCAGCCAAGCTGCCCCATCCGCCGCAGCGGTAGGGTTTATTGCTGGCGTTTCTGCCGTAGCAGGAGGACCCTGTTCCTGAGATGAGCGCGATTCCAGGTCTGCCCTTGAGCCCTCCCGCCAAAGCTATTCTAACATCGTGATCGATTTCAATTGTGCTCGCTCTCAGGGTTGGATGGTTGATAACCAAATTCAACAGAAACTGTCTGTCCAGTTTGCTCGTCACCCCGGCTATTCCCAGGAAGGCGCTCTTGATGGAGCCACACGTGGCTGCACAGGCAATTTCGTTCAAAGCGGCATTGAAGGTCGATTTGACCTCATCGGTGCAGACCTCCTGAATGTTGCTGGGGCCGAAGTGTTTGATCCATACGGGTTCTGCCCTTGCGTCGGTTAAAACGAAGCGTGTATTGCTCCCGCCTCCATCTACTCCAAGGAAATAGTCCATACTCACAAAATTCTTGAACTGGCGCTCCAAGTCGAGGTAAAGTAACATTTATAACACAAATAGAAAAAGTTAACAGACGGTTATTGGTCGAAGATCGGCAGCGACGTATTCTGGAACGGCTTCGAGTTGAGACGATTTTGAGTACCAGTGAGTTGGAGCGTTGCTTTGGTGTAACTGCGATGACGGTTTGGAGGGACCTTAAGTTTCTCGAAGAGCAAGGTTTTCTCAAGCGGATCAGGGGCGGCGCTATTGACTCTCAGTCAGTCCTGGAGAAATCTTACGTTGACAAAGCTGTGAACTCACTTGCGAGCAAGCAGAGAATTGCTTCTTGGACCGTGCGTAATATGATCAGTGAAGGTGATATTATAATTCTGGATGGAGGAACGACGACCGGGGCGCTGACAAAAGAATCGCTGCCGCCGAATTTGACGGTAATGACCAACAGTCTGCCAATTGCGGATGCGTTGCTCAGGCATCCGGCGAGGCCTCTTGTTCATTTGAGTGGTGGTCTCTTACGCCCGGAATCTTCGACTTCTGTTGGTAAGGAGGCTTTGTCTTTTTTTCGAAAACGGCGTGCATCAAAGTTTTTCATGAGCGCTACCGGAGTTGATGTTAAGGCCGGTGTCACAGATCCGAATCCATTGGAAATTGAAGTAAAGCGGATGATGGCGAATTCGTGCGAAAAGATTTATCTGTTGGTCGATGCCGGCAAGTGGGGACAGGTTTCCTTAATGCAAACCTTGAATTGGCGCCGAATATCCGCCATTATAACAGATTCTAACGTAAAAATTGAAAATACTCATTTGTTGCCTCAAATAGAAAGAGTGTAGTTTATTCTGTGGTCTTCTGGCGTTCATTTGATTTCAGAAATAGAGGGTAGGTCCCAGCGGTTACAGTAATTTTACCTTGCTCTGTTTTGATTGGCTTTCGATTTCCAACCATGTCGATAACCAATGCTGAGTCAAAAGGTGTATGTATTTGTATTTCCGCCGTTCCAGCTACTGTCCAGATTGCATAAACTATTTCCTTCTCTTCTTTATTTGAGCTACTATCCAGTTTGAGAATATAGCTGTGTCTATCTCCATCTTCAATGGACTCTAAAACCTTAGGTGCCGGAAGAAGTCGGTTAAGGTTGTGAATTGCACGTGCGCTGAGGCGCCAATCAAGGGATCCGCGAACGAGGAAACCTCCGTTAAATCCATCTGAGTCGAAAAGGTGCATAAAGTATAGTCTTTGCACTCCATTTCTTAGAGCCCAGAGACAAGCCCTTGCCACGTAGGCCGCTTGAATTTCGGGTGAAACGAGTTCCCTGATACGGTTTACCGGGTCAGGATGAAGGCCACCCTTGGCATTGGGTATCTCCCATCCTAACTCTGTCCACCAAATCGGGGTATTCGGGTGAGAATTTACCGATAAAATCCGTTGGATCCACTGCAAGCCCTCTGTTTGTGTGTATTTCCCCCATTCTCGGTGAACAGTTGCCTCGGGTGGCGCTCCCTCGGTGTAAGGGTGCGTTGAGACGACATCATAAAATTCAGGTAGACCGCTTAACTTCAAATGGACGCCAGCAATGAAGCGCCTATCGCCCGCGCCAGAGCCGCCCGTTCCGAAGGCAACGATTTTCATCTTTGGGTCCTCTTCCCGTATGGTTGAAGCGGCTAGAAGGAACAGGTAGGAGTAGAGTATTTGCCTTCGTTCTTCGTCCACATCAGAGTCTTCTGATGCAGGAATCAGATAGTGGAAATTGGGCTCATTCCATATCTTAAGAGCTCGAACGGGACTGTCCATAGCTTTATCTTTAAAGAACAGGCCTTGGCTGCCGTATTGCGAAAGGAATTGCTTGATGTTCTCTACATAGGTCAAAATCATGTGAGCATCACTGTCAAAGCTGTCTCGTCTCAACAATTTGCCGTTCTCGCAGCGGAGATCTATCGTATAGGTTATTTCGATGTCGTTGCGCGCTGCAAATTCCATCACTTCAGCGGTTTCCGGAATATCCCATGGGCCACCAAGCCGGAGGTTACGGATTCCTAGTTGTTCAACGGTCCCGAGTGCCGGGGCGACTTCTTCGATCCAAGTGTATACTCCCCAGGGTGGGCGCGAGCGTGACTGTTGCTGATGGAAAAGTGATGTTTCAGTAACTAGCTGGTGATCGTGGCTCCATTCAACGTTTGAATAAGATTGCTTGGGTTGTTCGAAGAATTTCAGATCTTCAGGTTGAATGAATGAAAACAATGAGCTGAAGCTCATTGTCAGTGCAGCCAGGAGTAGTTGGAGGGTACGAAATTCAGTTGGGTAAATCATGGACTGGGCTAGTTGGGATTCGATCCGGCTTTAGGTAACGCAGCAGTGCCTCAAGCAAATAGTAATCACCCCAGATCAGGCCTGTGTTGGAATGGTTGGCCGGTTGATTGTACGTTCCTCCGGCAAGAAGAGCATTTGAATCTGGTATTGCTGCAAACCATTGAGGGCTGATCAGCGCTTCAATAATATGATGTGCAGCTAAGCTATAGCGCTTAGCTGCACCCGGGTATTCTGCCCTGCACAGAGAGGCAAGTTCCAGAAGTCCGGAGGCGGCGATGGCCGCAGCGCTGGTGTCGTGGGGGGTATTTTCGTGAACGGGTGCATCAACATCCCAGTATGGGACCCCTTTATCGAGAAAGTGCTCAAGGTAATAGTCTGCATTGGCTTTTGCTTGATACAAAAACTCATCGAGACCGCTCTCTCTGTAGACCGTTGTGAATCCGTAGAGTGCCCAGGCTTGGCCTCGAGCCCATGTTGAATCGTCACTGTAGCCTTGGTGGGTCAGTTTTTCCAGTATTTCTCCGTTGTTTTCGTTGTAAACGACAACGTGCACTGTGCTGCCGTCGGGCCTGCAAAAGTCGCGTATAGTTGTCCGAGCATGCTCAATAGCAGCTTTCTGTATTTCAGGGTCGTCACGTTCCCTGGCGCTCCAGAAAAGGAGTTCCAGATTCATCATGTTGTCAACGATCACCGTAAATCGATTGCCTGCATCCCAGTCACCCCACGACCATGACCTAATTGCACCAACTTCCGTGTTGAAGCGGGAGAACAGCGAGTCAGCAGCTTCGTGCAGTACTGCGGAGTATTCGTCTGAATTGACGCCCAGTCTCAGTCCTTGTCCAAAACTATTGTACATCATGAATCCAAGGTCGTGAGTGGTTGTATTGTCTTTCTGGCTCGTCATTGATTCGGTCCATGCCTCTGCGCTTTCTCTCCAGTATTCGTCCCCGCTGAAATCATACATCAGCCAGAGGCATCCGGGCCAGAATCCGGCAGTCCAGTTCCAACTTCCAACCAAATGCCAGTTAGGGCCAACTGTGTAAATTGGAAACTGATTGGTGTGTGGTATAGATGCAGCGGTGTTTCGCATCATTGTCTTGGCCTGTTGGAGGATCCTGTGGGTATTTACTTCAAGTTTAGATGGTAGATCTTGGGGTGTTCTGAAAGAATTTGTAGTGTATTCGAAAAACCACACATAAGTGCAATTGGTAGAGACAGGCTTTATCCAACTGTCGATATCGGTAATATAGATGTAAGGAGAGTAGTCGGAATGTTCGAAAAACCAACCTAGTATCGTTGAGAAATTCCAGTGGCCGTTGTCATGAGGCTTTGAAATGTATGGAGTAAAGACCCATCCGAAATAATTGAGGTAAGTCCAGTGTTCATGTTCGGCATCAGATTTTTTATCTGAAGCTACAAGAGTTGAATTTTCAATTTTTGAGAATGATTCTCCCGAACCATTTGCGATTATTGCTGAGAAGAATAGAGCTGAAGCTCTGATTATTTGGCCTTTTAGTTTACTCATGGTGATTTAGAATTCTCCCTTTGTTTGCTTTAACTTCAAGATTTTCAACATCCATAAAGTCGAAGGCAAGGTTGCGAAGATTCATCTCAGAAATATGTATTTTTTCGTCTGAAAAATTAATGCTTCTGGGGTTGTGTGGTTGGTCAGTGAGTCTATTCTATCAGGCTGGGAAATCATTCACTACTAACCCTAACCCCGTTTTATAACATGAAGCAGAATCCTTATGAAGATATTCGGCGTATGCCATGGTTGATTCTATATGTAATTTCTATTGTGAGTCTCTTACCCCCTGTTTCCGGATTAGCAAATAGTTCTGCTGTGACCGTCACTGCAGAGATTGATGGAGTTGTTTTTTCATGGACCTTTAATGAAAGTGTTCAGTATGGGTATTTTGTTGATGGGATGCCTTGGATTGTCGCTCCGGAAGCTGGTACTTTTCTGACTGATGCTGCTCCACAACGACAAAATAATGTAGATGTTACTGGTTTTCAGAATAGCCCTACAGGAGAAGCGGATATCAACATCACTGTTATCAACCCACCTGTCGGATTCTATATATCCGATTCCGGGCATCCAGCCGGACCTAAGGTTGTCAGTCAGCCGGTATTCGGTTGGGATAGTCGCGGAGCTATCCGTGAAGGTGGCTGGGGAACGGATTATAATGAAAATCTTGGTTGGGATGGAGTAACTCCTGTCAGGGTTTATCCTGGAGATGTGGTCACAACGCCTAAGTCTTTTGGTCATGGTGATATGGTAAGGAACGAGCCTGACATTTGGGATATTACTAAGAACGTATCTGCATATCCTGAAACTGTATTGGAAGCAGTCGCTGTTCTTACCGTTTTAGGATCCGCACCCCCTGAGAATTCATTCCGACCTGGTGTGCTCCGCAGCTATGAACGTCAGCAGGACCCGGAATTTATAACGACTGATGATATTACCAACCTGGATGCACACCTGATAGATTTTCCAGAGTATGATCTTCACGGAAACCCGTTAAATAGTAGTTTTTATGACGCTGGTGATGGAAATAAGATTCCTATGCTATTTCGGGGGGAGAGGCTGACGCAGTTGTTTCCTGGACCCATGATCATGAACACGAATCTCTCTGTCTCTCGGTCCTACCATGGTTACCGGAACAACTCTGGTCCCGAGTTTGCTTACTACTCGGGGACTTACTCAGCTGATTTGGGTGCCGCGATGGGAGACCTTGCAATCGGAACTATAGCCAACTGGCTTAGCCTTGAAGAAAGATTTGAATGCCAGGTTAGGTTTCTTCAGCGGGCTATCGATATCTATGAAGCAGTTGAAGCTGGCTTGTCACTAACCTATGATGGCGGACAGCAAGCTGCGCATGGGTTGATTATAGCCATAGCGGGCAGGATGCTTAACCATGAAGGAATGAAGAGTATGAATGACTCCGTTCACGGGTTGGATCCTCTATATTATTTTTCTGATTATGCACAGGTGCTTTACTACGGTGACCCATTGAGCCCCGGTCCGGATGCCCCGTCGCCAAATTCAAGGCGGTTTATTGATGCAAGTGATCATGATTTTGAATTAGATGGATTCACAATAAATGGCGTCGACATTCATTCGCAGGGTATTGATTACAACGGGAGGGGTGCCTGGATAAGATTCGAAGACGAATTCGAGTGGAAGCTGAATAATAATGATAGAATTTATCGTGCTGCTAGGCAGATTCCGAACACGAAGTTCCAAATTATATCGGGATCTGGTGCCGGCCAACAAGTTTATGTTATATCCGATTTGGTCGATCATATTAACGGAGATTCCTTTGGGCCCACTTGGCGTGGGAATCAGCGGGTTTTGGGTGGGAAAATATATGTAAAACCTGAATGGCAGAATGGACTGCCCGGCCCTGACAGTGTTCTCGAGTTCAATGTCATGAGTGAGTGTGAATCGAATCGATGGGTTTTTGGCGGCGGCGGAACTACGTTGGAAAACAACCATCTTGCACTTAATTCTGTTCAACGAACTTTGTCGCCCTTTGCCGATTATGGGTCTATCAATGCGCGGGCTTACTTAACTCTGTCTATTGCGAATTATGCCCTGCATAATCAGGAAAATTACGATGGTGGGTTTGAAAAATTCTTCGCTCAAATCGGCAGTATACCTGGATATGGTGAAGTCATGTTTTCAAAGGATTCGAATGCCCGCTATATCTATCGTCCGCAGGCCGCTAACTGGCATTCCGGCAATAATATACCTTTATACAATGGAACTCCCGCTTTCATAGGCGCTCTGTGGAAGCGTGAAGTTCTGGATGTTTTGGGATACGCGTATGTTCAAGAGGGTGACCCTTACAACGGCAAGGATAGAATGACGGATTTTCTGCCTTCAGTAGAAGATTATTGTACCATGCCCGATCCTACGCCGTCTCCGCCTCCAGCGAAAACAGCGGCTGTAGAAAGTGGCAGATTGTTCATCGACCACAACTGGAAAACGGTGTATTTTCAGGATGAGTTCCCTGTTACACCAATTGTTGTAGCGAGCCCTCCGAGTCCTCAGGAGAGCGACCCCATCCTTGTTGAAGTGAAAGGAATCACCAAAGAGAAATTCGAAATTAGGGCAACAAAATGGAATTATAATAAGGTCTCAGGCGCAGAGGAGGTCGATGACCGGACATTTGTCTATTTTCTGGCTGTAGATCCCGATATCCGCGATTTGGGAGGCCTTTCAGTGCAATCCGGTCGTATTGGCGGAAGTATCTGGAGGCTCTCAGGCGGAAATCCGTGGAAACAGGTTAGTTTTGAAAATGATTTGTTCAGTCGTCGACCCGTTGTTTTGGCCTCTTATGAGCGCCTTTCAGCTGGCCAACCACCGACAACGATACGGCTTGATGATGTTACCCGAAATGGCTTTCAGTTTATGGGACAGTATGAGGAGGCGATATTTCATGCCGACGAGCCAACTCCTTTTGAGTACGTAACTATCCAGTATATTGCAATTGAAACAGGTTGGGCCAGCAGTTTGCCTTTCGACCTGCGGTCATTCAGGCTGACCGTCAATCCCGATGGAGGCAGCAGTGGTGGTGTTAATCATGAATGGCGCCAGGTGAATTATGGTATGGAAATGAACAGCCCTGATACGTTTGGGATGGTCCAATCGACATATGGTGGAGATCCTTTTGGTCTGAGATTTAGTCACGGACCAAATCCAATGTTCATTCGGTACAGGATTGAAGAAGAGCAGTCGTTTGATAATGAAACTGTTCACGTTCGGGAAGATTTGGGCGTGATAGTGATCGGTAATGGAGACTGAAAACGACTGAGCTCAATATCATCTTTATAATGGTCCGGGAGAGTTTATGCGATTTTTATCTCTTCCGGGCCTTTTTATTCTTATGTTTGCGAAGAAAAATATTCTCTGGCTAACGATCATTCTGTTTATAAATACACCGATTTGGTTGTGCGCTCTACAGTTTAGAGTTTTTGATCCAGATCGACATGTTCGGTTGGCCGGTCAGGATTTGAATGAAGGTTTTATTTTCCATTATTACGATCCCTCGGGAATTTCGGTAAGTCAGGATACTTTATCTGGTGCAGGACGGGCCACGCTCATATCAAGGCAGCATTTTGTAACGACAACGCACACTCAAAACACTCACCCTCGAGTGGTTACGTTTGTTGGGAGCGACGGAGTTGAACGGGATTACGACGTGCTCGATTACGAGGTTGTCCCTGGCTCGACGGATCTGACGCTTGGTAGGCTCGCTCATCCGATCCCTGAAAATGTACCAATTCAACCACTTGCAGTTGTGCAAGGCAGCGCCATTGGCTTGTCAGCTGCAAACGTAGGTGTATTCGGAATGAATAACAGGGCTGGAATAAATCGAATGGAAAGTGGTGGCGAGTTTAGTGAACTTCTAGGGTTTAACTTCGATGCGGCTGATGATTCGTTGTTTGGAAGAGGGCGTGATGAGGCTGTTCCAGTAATGGGTGATTCGGGACACGCTTTAGTTGCTGCATACAAAGGGAGGCTTTTTGCGCTGGGCGTGCACTTTACAGTAACCAGTTCGCAATCATTACACAGGCATTTAGATTTTTTGAATGAGAGGATTAAGGATGACGGGTGTTCGATTGAAATATGGGATCAGCTGCCGCGACAGATTGCGGACTTTCATCCTGCTGTTTCTGGACGAATTTGGCATGACAGCGGCATCAATGGAGGGCGACTGCCGATCCCGCAGGAAGGACAGGACAAGGGAGTTGGACGAATTCAAAGTAGCCTTAGCCACCATCATTTGATTGCGACCTCAGATTCGACTCGTCCTTTTTGGAGAAGCGATGAAGGTTTTCCGTATCTGGCATTTGAAGGTAATTCGGCTCTTGTCACGACTTATGCAAATTTGGGAAGCTATCGAGGATTTCCATTTGAGTTGAATACTGAACAACCCCGGGTTACGATGATCATAAGGTTGCCTGAAGAAGAGCTTGGGATTCGTTCTATTGCTAAGTTTAGTTACACCCTGCCATCCGGTTCGGAAATGACTTTATTGTATGATCATGGGGAGAATGAGTTGATCAGCCGTTGGAATGATAATGAAGTTCGAGTCTCAGCCCCTGAAGATGAATGGATGATAGTTGAATGGTTTCGACAGCGTGAGCGGATCAGCTTAAGCGTAAATGGTACTCGCGAAACGTCATTGTGGATTGATTCAAAATACAATTCAGACACCCAGTTCCTAAGGTTGCGTATAGGCCGGAATGCTACATGCGAAGGAGTTAGCTCCTTTCATTTGGCCAGGTTGACGATCGAGGATTCAGGTCGTGCCCGAAATCACAATTTCTTTGGCAAACTCTATCAGGAATATATTGAACCGCTCGAGTCAACAGCCCTGAGCTTTGTTGAGGGTGACATTGGTTTTAAACTTTTTTTGGAAAGCAGTAGCTCTGCGGGTGAGATGTTTTATAGAATTCATCTCTGGCCGGAAAGGTTGACTGTAAGCGGCGGGTCCATTTTTTTAAAACTTGATACCATTTCAAATGCGGAGGATCTTTGGCGGATAAACGGCGGGCAGGCCTTGGTGTTAGAGTCCGGCGTTGAAAATTTGCGTATTGACTTGCAGATGAGCCGGGGTTCTTTCGGGGAATGGTATACCGTGGACCTGGCAGAAATTGAATATTCCGTAGAGGTTCACTTGGGCGGAATTCGAATTAGGGTGCCCCCTCCTTCAGACCTAATGGAAGATATTTGGTATCGGGCTGTTTTAAGGCCCAGTTACTAGTGATGGAGGGTTAATATGGAAGACGAGGAACAAGGCCTGGTCCGATCAATGCCATTTTTTCCTCTGTTTCGGGCCAGCGATAGCCGGGGAATTTGTTTTTATTTTCAGGATCGCATTTATAAGCCGCATTGCGGTAACATGATCGTGCTAACCATTTTAGGGCATCGACCTCAAGACGGTCGCGCTCTGCGCGATGGCTGTTCGAGTGCCATAGGTTATCTACTTCTTCAGGGTCTTCGTTCAGGTTGTATAGTTCACCTGGAGTGCCGTCCAGGTACAACACTATTTTCATCCCTTTCTGATTGCGCATCATTAGGAGGTAGTTGTCTTCGCAGAATACGGCATCTGGCAGTCTACCTTCGGCGCAGCTTCCTTGAATCAGGGGTAGCAAAGATTGACCGTCGAGGTATGGTGGTTTAGGAATCCCCGCTATATCCAGCGCAGTTGGGGCGAGATCTATCAGGGACACGGCCGATTGGATATCTGCTTGAGCCTTACTGGATTTGGGCGGAACGATAATGAAGGGAACGCGAACCATGGAGTCGTACATCAGCCATTTATAACTCAGCCTATGGTCGCCCAGTGCGTCGCCGTGGTCGGACGTAAAGATGATCCATGTATTCTCAAGCATTCCAATCGAATTAGCCTTATCCAGAACTTCCCCGATCAGCTCATCTAGATACGAAACACTGGCGTAATAGTGGGCGCGCATTCTAAGGATGTCTGAGTGCGTTGCATCAGGCATTTTTATCCTCGATTCCGCATCACAATCTTCGAAAAATTTCTGCTGAGCTTTATGCTGAGGTGGTTTTTTACTTAAATCGTCGTTCCATGCACAGGGTAAGGGCAGATCGCCGCGTCTCATGTAACGATCGAGCCATCGCTTTGGCGGCGCGTAAGGTTCGTGTGGCCCCGGAAAGCCGATTTCCAGAAACCATGGTTGGTCGGGGTCATCTCTCGTTTCAATATGGTTGCGAAGCCAGCCACAGGCACTGTTGGCCACAAAAGCATCACTGTGAAGGTGTTCCTCATCCTGCCAGACTACACCCTGAAACTTCTGCAACCAGTTTGGATCCGTAATATGGCGCATGTTGTCCCGTTTACGGTTGTGGAAAGACAGATACTTTCCCCAGTCGTCGTCACCATTACCACCCCACTTTGTTGTTCCTGAAGGGTTTTCGACGATGGTTCTTTCATGGAATCCACCAGAGGCATCACGTGGTTCAAAATGCATTTTCCCAATGCTGGCACACCAGTATCCTGCATCTTTTAAATCATGAACAAAAGTCCTTTGGTGTCCCCAGTTTTGAAACGAATAGGTTCCCGTGTTGTGGGCAAACATTCCTGTGAAGATTGCAGCCCTGGAGGGAGTACACGTCGCTGCGGGGCAGTAGGTATTATGGAAACTGACTCCTTTGTTCACCAATTTGTCAAGATTGGGAGTCTCCATCCAGCTGTATCCTTGAGATTTGATGGTATCGAATCTTTGCTGGTCAGTTAATATGAAGAGAATGTTTGGTCTATTCATCTGTATTTCCTGGGGTTCAATTTTTTCGCTCGCATCTTCCGGCTGATCGTATGGCAATTCCGATAGAAGCTACAAAGGCTGCGAGTCCTGCAATTATCAGGCGGTCTGGCCACGGATTCGGCAATAAGACCAAAGTCATTAAAAGAGAACCCATGGTAATAATAGCAGTTCCCAGGACTCTTGCCTGCTGGCCTTCACGGTGGATCCCAACCTCTTTCTCAAAGTCAACAGGGGTATGCATCTTCTTGAAAAACTCGAATTCGCGTCTTTTGTGCTCAGCTGTGGAAAAACGATTGAGCAAAGTTGTGATAAGAATAGCTACAGTTCCAAACGATAAGACCCAGATGGCCCGGTGTTGGATGGTCCATGGATCAGCCCCCGCAGTTTCCTGAATGACTGAATGAATCGATGGTATAAGGCTTATCCCAAAGATGAAAAAGTAGCTCCATGACGCCATCCTGCGAAACAGTATTCCGGCAAAGAGGGGTAACATGGTAGGCAAACCAATAACCGAACTTATCGTATAGTACGCATCAAACAGGATGAAGCGTTGCTGCAGAGACAGCAGTATACTCAGGCTTATAATGATGCATCCCAAGGCAATTGTAAGGGCTCTGCAGAGAGGTATTTGAATTTTTTCAGACATCGGTTCGTAACCCAACTGCCCACGGATTCGGGGGATAAGGTTGCGAACCAAAGTCGAGGCTTGGGCCGTGAGGCCTGTATCCAGACTGCTCATTGTTGCAGCGAACATGGCCGCAATCATTACGCCCATTAAGCCTGTTGGGAGGAGGTTGGATGCTGTGATCGCGTAGGAGGCAGTCGCTGGATCATCTAATCCCAGTGCAAGAACCTGATCGGCATAGAGCATTCGTGCCACCATAGGAGGGAAAAACCAGATCATTGAGCCGAAAGACATTAGGATCAATGCGAGCAGAGCAGCTCTTCGAGCCTCTCGACCATCCTTTACTGCCAGATAGCGGTTCGCTGAGCTTAGGTGCACTTGGGTCATCAATTGGATTGTGAAAATGGCAGCAGCCCAACCCCATGTAAAGCGATCGGCAGAAAATTCACCAGGAGCATGAATCCATTTGAAACTTGCGGCTATCTCGGGGTTCTCCAGATGATTTAGAAATCCACTTAATCCCCCAATTTCTACCAAGGCTAGGGTTGCCACTAGAATTGTAATAGAAAATAGAACTATTCCTTGTACAAAATCGGTAGCGACGACCGCCCATGAGCCGCCCGCAGCTGAATAAAGTATACAAATGGAACCAATAAGGACAATTGTTGCCACCATCGAAAAGCCGAAGACTGAGCTAACGAATATGGCCAGAGCCCAGAGTTGGACAGCAGCAACCACTGGCCCGAGGAACAAACCCAAATAGATGCTAAACTGCTCGGCAGCTGTTCCGAATCTGCCGCGGATAACATCAGCGCTGGTATAGGCACGGGTTTGTCGATACCATGGACCGAGGAACATTGCTCCAGCTGCGTAACCCAAGACGTTTGCGAGGTATATAATCAGCAAGGATGGGCCGGCTTCGAATGCAGCAGATGCATTCCCGGTGAAAGTGAAAGCACTGATTCCAGCCATCGTCATACTGGTCCCAACCATCCACCATGTCAGCTGCGATCCTCCTCTGGCAAAATCACTCAGGTTTTTGTTCAGTCTTGCAAATACGCCTCCAAGCACAATCAGAAATGCAAAGTAGATGGCTAACGTGCTGTATTCCAGAGCTCTGGAATCTCCAAGGATAGTTGCGGTTTCAAGCATTTCTGTTGCGCTAGTTTTGTGTTGAAATTGGTAGCAAGCGAACTCTCAGTATTTCATATCCGTTTTGGCGTTGGTAACGGTCTTCAACTTCTATTTTCGGTATCGATTGAAGGATTTCAATGCGATGAATTTTACGGATGAGAGTTTGGAGGAGGGATTGGAGAATGGCACGGGCATGGTGGGCACCTAAGCAATTGTGTGGGCCGAATCCAAAAGCGACGTGTGGATTGGGCTTGCGGTCAAGGCGGACTTCATTCGGGGCTTCAAATACTTCGGAGTCGTGGTTGGCAGATGCCCAGGTCAGTGCCACGCGTTCATTGGCTTCGACCTGGGCTCCATGGACATGGGTGCTGTTTGGGCAAACCCGGCCGATATGAGTTAGGGGGCTGAGTATGCGGAAGAATTCCTCGGTGGCGCTCTTGAGCTGTTCAGGGTGCCGGCGAAGCTCATCCAGAGCATGAGGGGTTTCGCCAAAATAGGCGATAACTCCGACAACGGTATTGATTACTGTATCACGGCCGCCGGCAAAGGTAAGGTTGGCGAAACCGGTCATCTCCTCGCGAGTGAGGCGGTGGCCGTCGAATTCTGCCTGAGTAAGGGCGCTGAAAAAGTCATCGCCAGGTTTGCTTTCAGCGCGGTCGAGCTGAGTTTGAATATAGGAATCCAGTTGGGCCCCCTTTGCGGGACCGTCGCCATCGCGAAAGACGTGAACGCCCCAGTTGATCCACTCTTCGGCCTCGCTTTCCGGTAGGTTCAGCAGGTAGCTGAGGGCACGGGATTGGAGCGGAAGAGCGAATTCGTGGACGGTCTCGACTTCGCTGGAGTCGATGGCTTCATCCACGAGGCCCTCTATTAGCCGCTCGATTCGTGCGCGAAAATCGGGATCCCTCGGACGACGGAAAAACGGCTCAACGATTTTTCGGAGACCGGTGTGAAGAGGTGGATCAGTCTCTATGGGAAGCTGTCGCACGGAGCGTACTTTTTCTTCTGATGGAATGGGTACGCGGAACGGGGCGTCCGAACTAAAGGTCTGCCAGTCCTTGGCGGCTGTGCGGACATCGCGGTGACGCAGGATCATGGCAACCTCTTTGCCCTGGAAAGGGCAGTTGAGAACACCGGAACTTTCGCGGGCATCTTGAAATGTATCGTTGAGTGGAGGCATGGACATGGATTGCGAATTACTGGGAATTGGGAATTTCGACGACCATACCATCCAGTTCGTCTTTAAGTTCTATTTGGCAGCTCAGACGGCTGCGCGAATTGGTGCGTTCATCGAACTCTAGGGTGTCCGCCTCGGCATCGTTCGGGGGGCCAACCCGCTCGACCCATTCTGGTGCGACGTGAACGTGGCAAGTGGAGCAGGAGCAGACGCCCCCGCAATCACCGTCAATGCCTTCTACATCAGCATCAAGAGCCGCTTCCATGAGCGTGCCTATCGCGTCTTCGAGAATGACTTTTTCTTTGCTTGGAGTTATAAGGGTAACCTTTGGCATGGTGGAATTTACTGAAACTTTTTAGTATCGGATTTTTAGTTAAAAGAAATTGAAAATCTAAGCTGGATTCGGTTTCCAGGGAACAGGGGTGCAGAGCGCACGGAGGTTTTCCTCCGGGGTGCCGGATGGAATCTCACAGCCTGCGTTAATCATGCAAGGGTTGCCCAGGCGGCTGACGGCTTTCAAGACTGCAGCTCGAATTGTCTCTGGATTGCCATGGCAAACGAGACCCGACGGGTCCAGATTGGTGCAAAGGGTGATCCCGGGTCCAATCAGTTGGCGGGCGGTCGAGGTATCAACAAGATGGTCGAGGTCAAGGATGTTGATAGGCATGGTTCGGAAGTGCGGGAGCAGGTGCGTTATATTGCCGCATACGTGGAGTTTGACGAAGGCCCCCCGTTCGCGAATGGCACGGACCAGGCGGTCCGTGTAAGGTAGAATTAATTCAGCATAGGTTTCGGCAGAGACCTGGCTGGCCATGGCCTCGCCGATGCCGACAGTGTCAGCTCCTGCCTCGATTTGGGCGTGTGCGAAGTGAATTGCGTTGTCGGTAGTCCGCTCCATTAACGCATCGACGCCCTCCTTGTCATCAAGCAGGTCCATGAAAAAGTTGGAGAGTCCCCGCAGATCGGCTGCCTCTGCAGCAGGCCCCTCTACCCAACCCATGATCGAGTGGGTTTCGCCTGCGAGTCGATGCATCTCCCGAACCCCCTCAATGCGATCTCGCATGCGATCGCATTGGAGAGGATCCGGCCGGGGAAGCTTTGATACGTCTATGTCGTCATCGCCTTCCAATGGCCCAGAGCAGCGCGGCACACCGTCCTCAACAAAAGTGGTAATGCCGCCGAATCCGGCGGTTTCCCGGTAGGGATCGGAAATGGCGCTGAGCTGGTCAAAATCGAAGTCTTTGGCGCAGCGGTAGTTGGCTTCCGCCAGAATCCGGTAGTCGGCAGCAAAGGCACCGTAGTTCGAGCCAATGTATTCGGCAGCAAACTGCATGAGTATGGGCACGCGGGGTAGGCAATCGCAGGGCTTTCCCTGCAGGGTGTTGAGGTAGCGTTCTTTAGGGGTCATATTAGGGAAAGAAATTGTCGCAAAGATTCCAGTAGGATTCTGTTCTTGAATTGGCTTTTACTGATACTTTATTGACTTTTTTATGAAGTGTAATCCATCTTAAGTATGCGCCCTTCCCTTGAGCTAATTGAGCCAGTGATAAGCTCTAGTTTTGTCACTCGTTTAATTGATTTACCAAGCTTTGACCACCCGCTCCATTTTCACCCCGAAATAGAGCTTACCTATATTTTGGAAAGCGAGGGCGAGCGCATGATCGGGGATCACGTTGCGCCTTTTCAACCGGGGGATCTGTGTTTGATTGGAGCCAATCTGCCCCATGTTTACCGAAATGGAAAAGCGGGTAGCGGGCGTGCCCGTGCCGAGGTGTTGCAATTCACGCTTGAGGGCAATTTAGTGAGCTTGGCGCAGATGCCCGAGTTTGAAGGTTTCCGGCAGCTTCTTGCGCGTGCGGAGCGGGGATTGTCTTTTAGCTTGGCTGTCTCCGCCCGGGCGGGTGCATGCCTTGCGGCAATCCGGGAGCGGACAATGTTGCACCGCTGGCGTGCCTTTATTGAGCTGATAGATATTTTGTTGAGCGATTGCGAAGTTCATGAACTGGCCAGCGAATTGTATAGTACGAGCGCACCTGCAGAAGTGCCAGAGTCCATTGGCAGGGCGTGCAGTTTCATTCGGAGGCACTACGCCGAAGCGATCACGCACGTAGACATGGCTCGGTCGGTCGGTCTGGCTCCGGCCTATTTCAGTCGCTTGTTTCGTGCTAACACTAGAAAAACCTTTTCAGCTTTTCTTAATGAGGTGCGTTTGGGGCAGGCTTGCCGTCTTCTGGTTGAGACTTCTGCAACGGTAACGGAGATCGCCTTTGCGTGTGGTTTTAATAACCTCTCAAATTTTAACCGTCGTTTCCGTGAAGCCTATAGCTGCACTCCCCGTGAGTATCGGAGCAAGGTATTGCGAGGGTAAGGCCACTGGTGGAAATGCTGCAAACCATTTTCAGGAGTCGTAGTTGTGTACGGCTTCGATCATGGCAAGAACGTTTTCGACTGGAGTGCCAGCCTGAATATTGTGACAGGAGCTGGGAATGTAGCCGCCGCCTGCGCCGAGGGTGTCCAGACAAGAGTGAACTTCCCTGCGGACTTGTTCGGGCGTTCCACGGGGGAGAATTGATTGGTTTTCTATGCCGCCGTGGAAGATGAAGGCGTCACCAAAATCCGCTTTGAGTTGAGCGCGTTCCATGCCTGGGCAGACGTGCTGGATTGGGTTGAGGACATCGACCCCTGCATCAAACAAGTCGGGCAGGAAGGCGCGGGAAGAGCCGTCGGTGTGAAAGAGTACTTTTTTGCCGTGGCGGTGTGCGAGGTCGCACCATCGGCGCAGGCGCGGTTTGAGGTGCTTTTGAAAGGTCGGGACGGAAATGAGCTGGCTCTCCTGGGTTCCGAGATCATCGGAAATGAAGAGCATGTCGACAAGGTCACCCAGTTCGGAAAAGTAGCGCTCCATCATCGCGGTCTGGATAGATTCGATGCGGTCCAGGGTAGCCGTGAGGAATTCCTCCTCCGCTACGGTATCCATAAGGGCGTTTTCCATGCCCCGAAGATGGCAGTATATCTCGAAGTGAGAGACCCATGGCCCGATAGTAGCAAAGTCAAAGCGGCGGGCACGCTCGGCGGCCTCGCGGGCTGCCTTGTAATTGAAGCTGTCTGCATCGGGCCAGAGTGGGTAGGATTGCATTTCCTCGACTTCATCCATTTCACCGAGAGGCGGATCACCATATTCCTGATAGGTCGCGGCCCCAGACTGCACCTGCACTGTTGGCACGCCCCAGGGATCGCGACCCTGGCTGTGGTTGGGGTCGTAGCTGGCGGTCTGATAGCCGGGGAAGATCCAGACGATCTTATCGACGCCAAGTTTCTGGTAGAGTGTCAGTTCGTCCTCAATGCCGGTGTGGCGACGCAAGTCTTGGAGGACTTCCGGAGTCAGCCAGACATCTACTGGCGGTCGGTCGGTGGGTATACGGTTGAGGGTGTGGAGGATGCGTTCTTTTGGCTTCATTTTTAAAAAGTTAAAGGGTGGATTAATTCGTGGGTTGGAGTGGCATGGCGTCGATGAAGTGATCTTCGAAGGAGTTGATCTGGTTGAGTTCGATGACCCTGGTATGCGCGGCGAGGTCTTGAAGGTCAGTGTCGTCTTGCGTTTGCAGAAGGCGGGAGGCGCCTCCGAGGGAGGCGTTACCGATAATTTTGATGCGCTCGGCGGAAAGATTGGGTAGCATTCCAATGGCGATAGCGTGAGCGATGTTGAGATGGTAGCCAAAGCCGCCGGCAATGTAGAGGGTTTGGATGGCGTTTACACTTAAGCCTGCGACTTCAAGCAGGGTCGTGACTCCGGCGGCTATGGCGGCCTTAGCCTGTATTAACTCGGCCACATCGGTTTCAGTGACGGAGATCCTGCTGGTGACGGCGACTCCGTAGCCATTTTGGTCTGCTGTGCCGACTGGTTTGACCTCTGGGTGTTGCGGATTCATCCGGCCCATAGGGGAAAGAATACCGTCGCGCAAAGCCAGTGCAAGGAAGTCGATGTAGGCGGCACCAGAGAGGGCACGGGTTTTGGCTGAGGCCTTGCCGCCTCCGCAGATACTGATCTGCCAGCTTTGGGGTTGGCGTTGAAGTGCGGAGACAACCCCGTCGTGGGCGGGAGCACCGTATCGAAGGCGCCCACCCTCGAAAGCAGGTCCGGCTGCGGTTGCGGTGGCCAGGGTCCCGCCGGGATGTTTTAGGAGAATCTCCCCGTTCGTACCGAAGTCGATCAGAAGGGCGGTTTCACTTTTGGATGTCATCCCGCAGGCGTAGGCCCCGAGGGCAATATCGGCACCAACAAAAGGGCCAAGGTTGTGTCCGCAGAGAATAGAGAAATCCGCGTCCAGTCCCAGACTGCGGGCAGAAAGTGTCCGGGCTGTCAGAAATTCAGGCTTAAAAGGATAGGCTGCAAAACCAGACAGACTGGAGCCAGCGAGGCTGTGGAGCATGACGGTATTGCCTGCTGCGACGGCTTCGGCAATCTCCTCAGAGCAGCGACTGGCTTGGCGGCAGAGCCGGTCGATGAGGGGTTGGATGGTTTCATCGATGAGGGCGGACTGAAGTTTTGCGCTGCCCCCGCCCATGCTCACGGCGTGATCGATACGGCTGAGGACGTTGTCTCCATAGCGACGCTGTTCGTTTGCGAGGGCTCCATGAGCAAGGCATACCCCATTCTTCAGGTCCCAAAGAGCAGCGGCCACTGTAGTGGTTCCGATGTCGAGGGCGAGACCAAGTCCCGGACGCGGAAGGGATTGTGGAGCCGGGCCGTCGATTTCAAAAATGCTGACTCCGCTAAGGCTGTGGTCGCGCAGAGAGGAGGTGGGTATGCGGATCGAAGAAATTGATTGGCAATCCGTCTGGCAGGCACGCAGGGTAATGCCCTCGATCTCGACCAGACAGCCCTGGCAGAAGCCGCGTCCGCCACAACGGGTGTTGAGTGGGATCTGCTGTTGTTCCAGCCAGTTCGTCAGGAGCTGCGAGGGGTCTTGCGGGCGCGGGCGTTCGATGCTGCCACCGTCGGGTTTTTCAATGCGAATCATGGGCGGTGGCCTTGGGCATAGAGACGGCCCTCCCCGTTGGCTGCGATGCGGTGCCCCGGAGAGATGTGAAGGAAACGGGAATCGTCCCACTGCGCATGGACGAGCGCGTTGAGAAATCCGGGGTCGCCGTCAAGCTCCCGGTGGTTCCAGCCGAGGTGACGGGCACAGTTCCGACAGTAGTCGCGGGCGGTCGGGTTATCGGTGACGGCAACGTAGGCGGCACAGTTGTGGTGGGCAAAGGTTTCGGCGTCCGCTTCGACAAGATCGTCAATCATCTCATTGTCATCCGGATAGCGATCGGCGTAAAGATTGCGCAGCCACTCCTCGCGGTCGGGGCCTGGTACGCGTTTCTCGCGGACCCAGCCGGGAGAGTAGAAGTATGTGCCGGGATTTTCCTTCAGAATTGCAGCATGGCGCTCGGTACCACCCAGGAGGATGGAGATGCAATCGTGAGCTTGCGGGAGAATGAGTGGGCAGCGTCCAGCGGTGACGCCGATGAGGCCGTTGCCGCAGCGCCCGTAAGCAAGGGCGATGGCCTCGACGCTTGGGTCGGCCTCGATTTGAGACAGGGCTTCCTGAATGCGCTCGCGCAGCAGTTTGGGCTGATCGTGCAAACCCATTTCAAGGAAACGAAGGGCTTTGCAGGTGGGCGTACGTCTGCAAAGCTCTTCAAGCTCTTCCCGGAAGACGTCGCAGGCCAGAATCGCGTAGGATGAGGGCATTTGAGGGAAGGATGAATCAAGATGGACGCAAGATACTGAATAAATCTTTTTCGTCGTCGTCGTGGGCGATAAGGACCAGGCGGGTAGGGCCGGGTGGCGCCGGCTCAATGTTGAGGGAATCGACGGTGCGTTCGACGTGCCAGTCGCCTTCCGGGGTTCGGATACGGCCTTTGATCCTGAGAATGGTTTCGGGTAATGAGGCAAGCCACGCACGTGCTTCGTTGAGGGGGCGATCCTTTGGCCATTCTACTTCCGCCGTCGTGAAGGGGTTTGCCTCGCAGGTCGAAAGATCGTTGCTGGGCGCGACTGGACGCTTCTCCGGGAGAAAAAAGTCAAACTTGCAGAATTCAGCCCGGACAATATTGGCTTCGGCGTTTCGCTGTCGGATCGTAGTCTCGATACAATCCAGAGTAGCGGCAGCAACGGTGTCAGTCTTGTTGATCACGATCAAGTCGCTTGAACGAAGTTGGGCTTCCACGACGGGCAGATTACCCATTAGTTTTGGCAGTTTCGCTGGTGCGACGACTGTGACGATTGAGCGCAGTTCGAAATTGGAGGCCAGCCCGTGGTTGGCCATCAATTGGCCAATGGCCTCGGGGTTGGCGGTACCGCTGGTTTCGATCAAAACTGCATCGAGAGGGCTTGTGCGGTGACAACCCAGCACCTCTTCCTGCATGATCTTAAGGAAATCTCCTGCCTTGCATTCGCAAAAGAGGCTGCCGCCAACCACACTCAGTGTCTTGGATCCGGTGGCGGCCAGCTTCTCGCCGTCGATATCTGTTTTGGCGAATTCATTGACCAGAAAGACCATCCGCCAGTCCCGGTGCATTTCGGCGAGACGGCGCAGGAGGGTGGTCTTGCCGCTGCCAAGGAAGCCGGTGACAAGAATGACGGGGATCTTTTTTGAAGGCATACCTATCTTCTGTTGGCAGCTGTCCTCAGCTGCTGCAGACCGGTGATCAAGAGTTGTGAGTCGGGAGGCATCGCTCAGACCTTCGCCAACGTTGCCTTCTGCAGCAAGTCGACAATATCCTGGCGGGCAGGTATTATAGAGGCGAATTGCTCCTTGCCGTCGATACATATGCTTGGGATAGCTGTGCAGCCAAGCTTCGTCATGTAGCCGAGGCCGTCGCGACCAGTGATTTTGTGCTCACGGATTTCGCAAGGCTGGCCAAAGGCTTTGCCAGCTTCCTGCGCGGCTTTGACCATGTAGGCGCAGGGTGCGCAACCAGCCGAGTCGAGGGTGACCACATCTACGATAACGGCGGGTTCTTTTGAGTAATCGGGGATGTGGATGTCATCAAAGTTGTCGTTTTTATCCTTGTCCGGTAGGTTACGGGCGACCTCTAACTTGTAAGGATCGCGTACCAGAGCAGCCACAGCTTCGATGTTTTCCGGTTTAACGGCGTAGGGCAGGTCGCAGCCGGGTGCCAGAACGAAGCCTGCCCCCGCCCCTGCCTGATCGAGGCATCGCACAGTATCGCGTTCTGCGTCGTCTGTTTCGCCGAGAAGGAGAACAACGGTGAGCTGCAGGTTCCCTCCGAAGGATTTTCCAGCGGCCCGAGCGATGCGCGCCAGCTCAACCATGCCGACGTTTTCATCGACGGAAATATTGTCGCAGGTAGTGGCACACATAACTTCCAGGTTGCGAGTGGCGTTGCCACAAACAAAGAGGGACGAAAGAGCTCCGCGAGCTCGGATGTGGTCAAAGATTTTATTGAGGGCAGGGGTTACCGCCTCCTCAAAATGCTCTGGGCCAATCTGGCTGATCATGGGGTCGACTACACCGATAACGTCGATTCCCGCATCGATGTAGGCGTCGACCATCTGGATGGCTACATCGGCGCAGTAGTCGAAAAGTTTAGGCACGGCCTCTTCCTCGTCGAACATGTCAAGGAGGACGTCGTCGCCCCGCAGGTGGAGTGCAAGCGTGAGTGGCCCGGTCAAGAGGCCATACAGGGCTATTTCCTCTCCGAATGCCTCTTTGCTGCGGCGCACGGCGTCTAGGACGAGAGGAATGCGGCCTTTCCCTACATTGAACTCCGCCAGCGAGGAGAGGTCGTAGTCCTCATCCAGAGGATGGCTGGCCACAGAGGGTGGTGTTTCCGCAGCCCAGGCGAGGTCGCAGCCGAGGATTTCCGCCTCGATCTGGAGGTCAAAAACGACGGGTAAGCCGTCGGGGCTGTAGCGTTCTGCGGCGGCCTTGAGCCCAGCTATGATGTGATCGGCGTTTTGCAGGTATTCGGTCGCGTTGACGCCGATCAGAGCACCGCCGTGGACTCCGACGAATGGCACCCATGGGGTGCGTTCGGTGGGCTGGCAGCGGAGTGCGTTGATTAGAATCTGTTTGCCTGAGATAGTTGCCATGTCGATTTTTTTGTTTTTTTTGACGCCCACGATTACGGCGTCGAGCAGGTCTCTGTCATTTAAAACGATCTGAGCTTAGGCCGCACCTAGAGTTGCCTTGGCGGCATCGACGGCGCTTCCAGCGTCTTGGGCATAGCCGTCGGCACCGATTTCGTCAGCATAGCTTTGAGTAATGGGGGCACCACCAATAAGGATCTTGACTGTATCGAAGCCCGCCTCACGGATAGCGGCGACCGTCGTTTTCATGGAAGGCATGGTGGTAGTCAGCAGGGCTGAAAGGCCGACAATAGCAGGCTGATGGGTCTTGATCGCATCGACGAATTGAGCTGGTGGGACATTCACCCCAAGGTCGATTACTTCAAAGCCAGCACCCTTCCACATAGTGGCAACGAGGTTTTTGCCGATGTCGTGGAGGTCGCCCTCAACGGTGCCTATGATGGCGGTGTGCTTGGGCTTGATTCCAGCTTCGATCAAGGCGGGCTCGATCAGTTTCATGCCCTCCTTCATAGCCCGTGCCGAGACCAGCATCTCAGGCACAAAAACTTCGTTGTTTTTGAATTTTTCGCCCACGGCGCTCATCGCCGGGATCATCGCTTTCTCAAGAAGGTCGACTGGGGTTTCGCCTGCTTCAAGGAGTTCGGGGATGATTGTTTTAACATCTTTGCGTTTGCCGTTGATGATGGCGGTTTTCAGGTCTTCGCGTGTGCTCATTGTATAAGTCTTGTTGGTTTTGAAAAAGGTAGGAGAAGAATAGCGGATATCCGTTGGGGTTTATTGTATTTCGCGCTTAAATGTTTGTATCTGGCTCTTGATGTTAGGAGTTCTTTGCTTGGGCCGGAGGCGAGAGAGAGGAGGCCTTTCACAGTAAGCCTCTGATTTCGGGTTGCTGCACAGGGGCTCCCCGGACAAGAACGGTGGCTTTGGCAAGCTCGCGGGCGTCTTTGAGCGCGGCGGTTGGTGCCAGCAGGAAAGTGGCTTCGCGGCCCGCCGTGATGGTGTTGGGTTCCAGTTTCGGAGCAAGGCGGAGCGGGTTGTCGTGGATTGCGCGGCAGAGGGCTTCCAGGGCGGGCATTCCGGCCTGACTCATAAGCCAGATTTCTTCGAAGAGACCGATTGCGTGGGGCACACCGTAGGAACCTGCGTCGCTGCCAATTAGGATTTCGATGCCCATGTCCATTGCCTGTCCAAGGCTTTTGGCGTGGCCATCCAGGATGCGGCGGAGGTTGCCAACTATAGCATCGTCCCAGCCCATTTCATCAGCGTGGATTATCTGGCGATGTACAGGAGCGAAGGTGGGTACCCAGATCTGGTTTTGGTCGCGCATGATTGCCAGTTGCTCACGGGTGATGAAATATCCGTGCTCAATTGTATCAACCCCTCCCTGAATGGCGTTCCCGATGCCGTCCTCTCCCGACGCATGCGCCATGAGGTGGAGGCCGTGGGCGGCAGTTGCCTCTTTGAAAGCACGTATTTCGTCTCTGGAGAACTGGGGTTTTGCAGTTACGGCACCTTTGGCGAAGTTTATGATTCCAGTGGGAACGATTTTGATATGCGCTGCCCCGAGGGCTGCACGGGAGGCCACGCAATCGGCTTCCGAAGCAAATGCCTCGACGGGTGTGGAAAAGAAGCTGCCGTAGCGACCGCGGCGATGGATGCCGGGGCCAGGGCTGAATACGCGGGCCATCCTGAAGGCTTCGGTGTTGGACGCATTTGCTTTGGATGAGAGCGCTAGTCCCACGCCGTCTTTGTCGCCGCCATCGCGCAGTGCTCTTACGCCCATGTGGAAGATCGCGCGGGCTCTTTCCTGTGCTTGCTCGAGGAGCGGGCCGGGTTCCTGCAACTGTGCTGCATTGCGTCTTTGGGCGTCAGTCTCACCTCCGCAGAGGTTGATGTGGGTGTGGCCGTCGAAGAGTAGTGGAAGGGCGAGAGCATCAGGCAGGTTCAGCGTCTGTGCCGCCCGTGTGAGCTCCGGTGGTGGAGGGGCTTCACTAGCGTGTAGGATGCCATTTGAATCATAAACGAGATGAGCGTTGTGATGGCAACGGCGCTTGGCGGCATCAAGCAATTGGCCTAACTGCAACCAGACCGTCCCGGAACCGGTGTCTAATGAGGCCGGGACGATTTCTGCAAGGGGTTTGGTTTTCATGATCCGTATAGCTCCATCAATGCGTCGAGTTGGCGGTAGCCTGCTTCTTCAGGATCTTCGTCCGCCAGTGGGCGACCCTCGGCAAGCACCTCGCGCAGTTTGGTAACCATGGGGTCATTAGTTGGCAGCGGCTCGGTGTTTTTTTCGGGATTGGCCAGTATGTAGTCGAGTCCAGCTTCGATAGCGAGGCTGAGAAATGCACGTTCCAGTGGAATTCGGAATTCGCCAGGGGCTCCGATGGAGAAGTTGGAGAGCCCGACGGAGATGTGGATACCTTCCAGCGCATAGTCGGTACGCAGCGCGCGGATGGCATCGAGGCAGAGGTTGACTCCTCCACAAGTATCCGAGGCAATTGGGCATAGACCCGGATCGACAATTATGCGGTCGTTCGATATACCCGAGCAATCAAGCAGCTCTGCAAAGTGGCGGGCTGCCTTAACGATGTCCCCAGCTCTTTTTGCAGCTTGGTGCTCCCCGTCCGCAGTTTGGTACTCCGAGGCCATGACGATTACATCCATATCATGCTCTCCCACCAGATCGATCATGGCTCGCACGTCGGCGCGGGTGACAGAGAGAGAGTTGAGTATGGGGCGGCCGCGGCAGCGCGAACGGTCGAAATACTTCAAGGCTTCCGTGTGGAAGGCGACATCAGGGTTGTCGAAGCTGATCGGCAAGTCGGTGACTTCCTGGATGGCTGGGATGACGCGTGGCAGGAACTCGAGCATTTCTGCCAGGGTCACAGGCAGCGTCCGGGTGCCGTCGATGTTGAATGTCAGGAATGAAGCTCCACTTTCCGCCTGCAGGCGAGCCAGGTTTTGGTAGCCGTCGAGATCGCGTGCTTTCCACGCCTTTCGGGCGCGCCCGTAGGAGTTGTTCATCAGTTCGCCGATGACATGGAGTTGTCTGTTCTCAGTATTCATTTTTGGATTTGGGGTTATGAGAATTGTTTTTGCTGGCGTGATCCCGACCGAGCCAAAAATTGGCCCACGCGGATGTGTTGCGGAGTCCTTGATCCTGAACAACCGGAGCATGAGCCAGTAGCTCATTTGTGCGGCCCTCGGCCTTCATGCGGTCGTAGACACGGGACCAGATGCATTCGTAATCGAACACCTCACAGCGTCCGTTTCGAGTGCCGCCGCAAGGACCATTGCGCTGGTTTTTTGCGCACTGCGATTCCGGGCAGAGGAAGGCAGTTTCTGCGAGAGAGCAGTCGCCGCAGTCGCGACAATCGTAGAGGGCTGATTTCGAAATCCGCTCCAGCATCCTCAACCAGGCGGGGCCGTGGCGGCTGTCTGCCGCGCCCTGGCAGAGCTTTTTGCCGAGCGGTGCCAGCCGTTTGCCCTCCTCGAACATGAGGGAATGACAGGCTTTCGATAGGGTGTAGAGCGGATTTACATTGGCAGTGCGCTCCTTTGTCTCAACCGATTTTAGCCAGTCCGGATTGAGCGCCCCCTGAAGGCTTAACCCCGTTTCCTCCATCTCTTCGAATAAGTAAAATTCATTTTGCCGGGCAAAAGCGATCTCTTTTGCAAAGGCGCGCCAGTCGTCGGGAGAAAAGGAGCGCTCGATATTGAGGACCGCCTCGACCTCAGCCATGCGGTGTGCCCCACCAAGATAGGCTCCGCCGTAACCTAGTCCTCGGTATACGGCGATCTGCTTGGCCGCGAATTCTTGAAAAAAAGCCTGCCCCTTGTCAGGGGAGCCTGCCTGTTTATCACAGCTTTCGAGAAGGGCATCGCTCAGGACTACCCCTGGTATCCCTTGCTGGTGAAAAAGGCGCGCCACAAAGGGTGAAAGCAGATAAACATTGCCGATCAAGGGAAGGTCAGTGAAACCGCGCCAGCGCAGATAGGCGATAAGTTCAGAGGCCTTTCTCGAATCGAAACCTATCTGGTTGATGATGAAATTGGCTCCGCTTGCTATCTTTTTTTCCAGCTTGGCATATTGTGGGAGAAGAGTGTTCTCCTCTGCTTTGAAGCAGTTTGTCACTGTGCCGGAGTAGAAATCTGTTTCTCCAATCGTAGGCGATTGCTTGGCGACGACGCCGCTGCGCGCGAGGCCTTTATTCATGCCTTGAATGAGTCCCAGCAGGCCGACTGAATCCATGTCGAACACAGGTTTGGCTTTCCCTGCATAGCTTGCTCCAGGAAAGTCGCCAGTCATGGCGAGTATATTGTGAAAGCCCTGGCTGGCCAGCATCCAGAGCTCGCTTTCGAGTCCGTGACGGTTCAAGTCCTTACAGGTCAGGTGGACAACAACTTCCTTGCCTCCGTAAAGGATGGGCGTGCCCAACGCAACTGGGGCAAGCTGAGGGTTGCCGCCCGCGTTGTCGGTGATCGATACCCAGTCCACCGCATCACAGTGGGTCAGAGCTTCGCCGAACGCACGCACACGAATTGCCTGTTGATCACCCATGGTCCCGCGGGTCGAGACCAGTTCAACCCCAGTGGCGAATGGGCGCTCACCACCGAAAATTTCGCGAAGGCGTAGGTTTTCGGAAAGTTTAATCACAGTGTAGCGGTGTCGGGTTTGCTAGTTGGAAGGAAGCATTCGGACGACATCAGCCGTTTCCAAATGCTTCTACCCAGTTTAGCGATTGCCCTGATTCGCTTCTTGTATCGATCAATTAAAGATTGGTATTCACGGCTTTTTTTCGCCGTCGAGTCCGTTCTTCCGGAAATCGCCGGGCGGGGTTGAGGTCGCAGCGCGAAAGACTTTGTTCATGTGGCTCTGATCGCAAAAACCACATTCCAGAGCAATTTCCGAGAGGGTTTTATCGGTTTCGGCTAGGAGCTGTTTGACCCGGCTGACTCGCATCTGGGTCAGCAATTGGGAGAATGATTTACCCATTTTCTCTTTCATCAGCTTGCTAAAATGGCTCGGTGAAACTCCAGCCACGCGGGCGACTTCCTCCCGGCTGAGGTGGCCGTGCAAACGTGCCTGCATGTGCCGGGTGGCTCTGTGCAAGAGAAGTGAATGAGGGAAATCAGAGGCGATGCGGATGTGCTCGATCAGGTGATCGAGCATGTTACGAATCCAGGTAGAAAGATCCTCTTCGTCGTCGATCAATGCAAGATCAGCCAGTGACCGGTAGTGCTGGCCAAGTACGTTGGTAGGGACCGCACCCGCTTCCACGGCGGCCCGGTGCATCATGACAACCAGTTCAAGCAGGCAACTTTTGAGCAGCTCCATGCGTCCATTGGATAGTCCGTAAATTGCGGTCAGAATACGGTTGAGAATCGCGCGCGCCTGCAATACGTGGCCTCCCTTTATAGCACTGAGTAACTCAGGTTCTTCCATTAGATAGATGCTCCGCAATTCGTCATTCAGCGGGGTCTGTTTGCTCGATTCAATGGCGAGAAAGCGTTGTTCTTCGCTCTTATTGCGTTGCTGGGCCAGCGTTAGTTCAGCCTGACAAACAAGGTTGTATTTCAGTGCCAGTCGAAGTAAGTCGTCAGCGGCTCTTTGTACTCTCTGATGAAATCCGGGTTTGTCGGTTTCGAGATCGATGCCCTGGACAAGCAAGCTGCCGACCAGATGATTGTTTCGCATTATAGGGACCGCCCACATCGCATAACCCGAGTCGCAGCAGAGATTGATGACTGTTTCTCCCCAATAGCGTGTCTGTTTGGCGGCTTGAATTCTGCGAAGCCTTTGTTGATTGGCGCAATGGCAACTGGTAGATTCAATGTGGCCTTCAAGGATTTTTCCATTGGCATCGGTCAATATTAGCGGGAAATCGTCTCCGTGTATGAGATAGGCCTGACGGATAGAATCGAATTCGGGGCAAGGGTTCACAAATAAGCCTCTTTAGGCAGATTAGGGTTTATCTTCTCTAGGCAGTTGCAGAAATCAAACGACAACATTTTTCAATCAAAGCCTCTTCCACGAGGGATCTTCCCGGGTGGGGATTGGAGATAATTCGGTCGACCTCTGAGGGGTCGCATAGGCGGCACATCGCACGTTTTCCAAATTTGCTTTGGTCTGCAAGTATGACTGCGCGGTCGCAGCGCTGAATCATCTTGCGCTCTGTTTCGACTACCGCCTCAGAAGTGTTGTAGAGCCCATCGGCGCTGATGCCGTCGATTGAAAGGAAGGCCCAGTCTGCATGGTAGAAGTCCAGGCTGTGCAGGGTGCCAGGCCCAGTCAACATGCTGGATCCGCGCTGGATACAACCGCCTGTGAGGTAGGTTTCCCATTCGGAAAACCCCTTTGCAGGGTCCTCCAGATAAGCCGAAACGCGTAATGAGTTGGTAATAATGCGGAGTGGGATTTTCGGAAGGTATAAGCAAAGATGGTAGGTGGTGGTGCCGCCATCAATAAATAGGACGTCCCCTGGTCGCAGCAGCTGCGCCGCCTTTCTCGCGATGACCGACTTTTCCTTGGACTGTTGTACCTCGCGGAGGTTGAACGGAAGGCTGCCCTCTTTGCGGATTGCGCGGATTCCACCGCGCACGCGTTCGATAGCTCCTGTGGCTGCAAGCTCCTCGAAATCGCGCCGCAGGGTTGGCCGACTCGCCCCCGTTGCTTCGGCAGCGCGGTCCAGGTAGATCATACCCCGTTCGCTCGTCAGACGGAGAATGCGCTCATGACGTTCCCATTTGTTCATGCAAGAGTTTTCCCTGAATCAATCATTATCAATCACTAAAATGATCATAAAAAGATCAATAACAATCACAAAACCATCGTAAAGGGCTAAAGGTTTGTCAGAGCTTCCAGAGGTATGGAACTTAAACTTGGCATCAAATCCGATCCGATCGAATACCGGTATACTTTCCCTTGGCTTTTCCGCATTATGGCGGACGAAGGTGTGACTTCTCTGCAGTTGGGCTCATTCTTCGAGATCTACCAATTGCCAGACCGCTACTTTACCGATTTGAAGCGGGAGGCTGATAATTACGGTATTACTATCGACAGCCTCTTCACCGCTCACCGCGAGTTGGGCGGATTTTTTCAGGAAGATCGGGCTTGGGCGGAAGTCGCCAGACGTAGTTTTGAGCGTTTCATTGAGATCGGCAGTCTGGTTGGAGCCCAGTCCGTGGGCTCCAACCCCGGAGCTGTCATGCGTGACCAAATGGGAATGAAGGCTGCTGGCACCGCTTGCTATATCAGGCACATGAAGGAACTGATGCACTTTGCCCATGAACGCGGGATTCAGTGGCTAACCATTGAGCCGATGTCCTGCCTCGCTGAGCCGCCGACCCTTCCTAACGAGATGGCGGCTATGGGTGATGAGTTGATGGCGTATCATGCAGCCAATTCCAGCAGTACGTCCAAGGTTGGCTTTTGCTCGGATATCGCCCACGGTTACCTTAATGCCTCTGAGACAGAGTGCATTAATCCGGTCGATCTCTTTAAAGCTTCGTTGCCATGGCTCTATGAGATTCACTTGAAAAACACGGATAAGCGATTCAATTCGACCTTTGGATTCGAGTCCGAAAATCTGGCCAAAGGCATCATCAATGTGGCCGAGTTTCGTCGTTTAATACTCGATAACGCCGACACCATACCGGTCGACACGCTTGGTTGCTATCTTGAGATTGGTGGGCCCAAGACCGGGCGCGACTATTCCGATGGCCTGTTGGAGGCGCAACTTCGTGAATCGTTGGCACACCTCAGGACGCAATTTCTGGGTGAGGCGTTCCAGGCGTCAGCTCCAGTTCAAGAAACACCCGTTTCGGTCAATCCAAAGGAAGACAAGGTGCTGATTGCGCCCTCCATGATGTGCGTCGATCCGCTCAACTTTGAATCAGCCCTGCGTAGGGTTGAAGCACTCGGGGCGGATATGCTGCACATGGATATCATGGACGGCCGCTTTGTCCCCAATATGCCGATGGGTATTGCCGTGGTCACAGAACTCGGCAAGAAGACCCACCTTCCGGTCGACGTCCACCTGATGGTTGAGGACAACGATTTCTTTATTCGTGAACTTGCTGACTGCAGTGTTTACCAGATATCTATCCACGCCGAATCGAGTCGCCATCTCGACCGTTCTCTCGAATCGATTCGGGCCAATGGGTCAAAGGCCGGTCTGGCCATCAACCCAGCCACACCACTGGAGACCCTCGACTATGCACTCGAACGCATCGACTACGTGCTATTGATGACGGTCAATCCAGGCTTTGCAGGTCAAAAGCTTACTCCAGCCTCTATCCGTAAAATCCGTGAATGTCGGCGTTATTTGGACGCCCGCGGTTATGGCCACCTGCCCATTCAAGTGGATGGGAATGTTAGCTTCACCAATATTCCGGGTATGGTCGCGGCGGGAGCCAACAATCTGGTAGCTGGCACTAGTAGTATTTTTAACGCGGCTGCCAGCTGGCCCGAGAATATGGAAAAACTCCGTGCTGCGATTGAAGCCGGAGAGGCTCAAGCCCGCTCCGAAACCACATCAACCCCCTCCTGATTATGCGTGCACTTGTCCTCGAAGCCAACGGCCAACTCCGATTCCACACCGATTACCCTGAACAGCCGGCGCCGATCGAAGGCCTCGGGGCGGAGCACTGCGTCCGCGTACAAGTAGCCGCGTGTGGGGTCTGCGGGAGTGATATCCCCCGAGCGTTCGAAGGTGGGGCGTATCATTATCCGCTTGTCCTTGGGCATGAATTTTCCGGGGTTGTTGTTACCGACGGAGTGACCCGGAAAAAGGGCGACCGTGTGGCGGTTTTTCCTCTTATACCCAGGCCCGGTGAAAAACCCTACGATACTGGCGACTACGCGCAAACCAAGCGTTACGACTACTACGGAAGCCGTCGTGACGGAGGAATGGGAGAGTTTGTCACCGTGCCAGAACGCAATTTGTTCCTTTTGCCCGATCACGTGGAATTGCTCCATGCAGCATGCACCGAACCCGCGGCCGTGGCTCTCCATGGTGTGCGCAAGATGCGAGTCCAAGCGGGAGACGATGCCGTCGTCTTCGGCGCCGGACCGATTGGCAATCTGGTAGCTCAATGGCTAAAGATCGGTGGCTGCGCCCGTGTTTTCGTCGTGGATATTGATCAGCAGAAGCTCGATCTGGTAGAAAAAATAGGCTGTCTTCCAGTCAACCCGCAGAAGACTGGAGATGCCGTTGCGCAAATCCTCGAAGCGACCGGCGGAGAGGGCGTCCAGCGTGTGGTCGAAGCCGTTGGCAATCCCATGACCTTTGTTCAAGCAACTCAAGTCGCGGCAGCTTTTGGCGAAGTGGTCTTCATGGGCAATATTCACGGTGAGTTCAAGATTGGGGAAAAAGATTTCTCCAACATCCTCCGCCGTGAGCTGACGATTTATGGCACATGGAACAGCAAAGTTGTGCCAGTTGGAACCGATGACTGGAGCACCGTCCTTAAGTTCATGGATCGTCAGCTTCAGATTGCGCCGATGGTTAGCAACATCCCAAGCCTTGAAGAGGGCCCCGCCATTATGAGCAGCATCCACCAGCGCAAGTCCTGGCACCACAAAGTCATCTTCAAGGTCAGTCCAGATCTTTGCTAATGAGCTATCATCGATCACCTCTATGAAAAACCTGGTTTATTATCTCGACCGCCCCGGCGGCCAATTCACACCGACCGAGGAGACAATTGCTAGGCCCGGCCCTGGCGAAATCCGCATCCGTACGCTGCGCACTTCAGTCTGTCAGTCCGACGTGGTGATTTACAAAGTCGGCCTTCCTCGAATCAAGCAGTGGCCTGCAATACTCCTGCATGAGGTCAGCGCCGAAGTCGAATCGGTGGGAGAGGGGGTTACTAAATTTGCTCCAGGCGACCTCGTCGGTCTTGGCTGCGATATTCCCTGTGGCGACCGTGATTGCATCTATTGCGGCGACGAAGGAACGGGGGACTGGACCTATTGTCCGAACACGCAGGCTACCGGACACGAATTCCCTGGTTTCGCCCGCAAATATGCTGTTCTACCAGACTGGTTTGTAGAGCTTGGACCAATCGCGAAATTTCCTCAGGGTTTCAGCCCGGATCATGCTTGCCAGCTTGAGCCTCTGGCCTGTGGTCTCGAAGGTCTGACCCGCGTTAACAATTGCATCGAAAACCGAGTCGTCGTGCTTATCGCTGCAGGATCGCAAAGCACTTATGCCCTGCAATGCGCACAGAGCATGGGCGCTCGCAAGATCATACTTATCAACCGTGGCAGAGAACGTTTGGAGAGGGTGCTGCGGGACTTTGGTGATGAACGTACCATTGGCATCCTTTGGGACGACGATGTCGTGAAAAATACCCTGGAAGCCTGCAAGCCCTTTAACGAACCACACTTTGTTATGGTCAATGCGCCGGCAGAACCCGGTTACCGCCTGGCTACACAGCTCATGGGTTACGGCACCGTGATGGACGGACATGCGGGGGTAAAGGGGGCCGCAGGCAAACCTCGTATAGCCCATGAGGTGGATCTGAATAATGACATCCACTACAAACTTCAGGTCTATCAAGCTACCCATGGTTCCAACTGGCACGGCATCGGTCTGGCGCGTGATATGCTGACTCTCGGCAGTCTGCCCCGGATTGATCGCATGACGGACGCCAGTGAACGTTTCCACCACTCTGAAATCCTTGACGCTATCAAGCGCGCAGAGGATAAAGACAGCCTGAAAGTTATCATCAATTGGGAGGATTGATCTTCCACCGATCCCTATGTCACCAAAACATCTATACGATTTCGCTAAGGAACAATTTGCCGTCCACGGCGTTGACACTGAGTCAGCTCTGGAGCAGCTTGACCATATTCCCGTCTCCATGCACTGCTGGCAGGGCGACGACGTGTCAGGATTTGAGGCTCCGGAAAAGGCCGGCGCGGGCAACGGCTGTCTGGCTACAGGGAACTATCCAGGCAAGGCGACAAATCCAGCAGAACTTATGGCCGACATTGAGCAGGCTGCCTCGCTTATCCCCGGCCCCCTCCGGCTCAATCTACACGCCTCCTACGCCACAGATGGTGATCCACTGCCTGACCGTGATGCGCTCACTGTTGAGAACTTTCGTTCTTGGATTGATTGGGCTAAATTACATGGCTTCGGAATTGATTTTAACCCCACGAGTTTCAGCCATCCAAAGGCCGAAGACGGCTTTACGCTTAGCCATCGGGACGCAGGTGTTCGTCAGTTTTGGATCGACCATTGCATCGCCTGTCGGAGGATTGGTGCCGCAATTGGTGAGGAGTTACAGGATCCAGTCGTAAACAATATATGGATTCCCGACGGCTACAAAGACAGTCCGGCTGATCGATTTGCTCCGCGCGAACGCCTTCTGCAATCGCTCGATGCTATTTTGGCACCAGAGGTTTCCAAGCATTGGAACATTGACGCGGTCGAGAGCAAGCTCTTTGGCATCGGTGTCGAGAGCTACACAGTGGGTTCCAGTGAGTTTTATCTGGGCTATGCTGCTACACGTAAGATTGCCCTTTGCCTCGATGCCGGACATTTCCATCCGACCGAATCTGTGGCTGACAAAATATCTTCGGCGTTGCTCTACGTGCCCGAACTCTTGCTCCACGTAAGTCGCGGTGTGCGCTGGGACAGTGACCACGTAGTCACTCTCGACGACCCAACTCAAGCCATTCTTGAAGAGTGTGTGGCCAGTGGGCAGATGAATCGGATCCACGTAGGCCTCGATTTTTTTGACGCCTCAATCAACCGTATCGCTGCTTGGGTGATTGGTACGCGTAACGCCAAGCGCGCATTGCTCCGTGGACTCCTGCAACCGCAGAAAGCCTTTCGTGCTGCAGAATGTGCTGGCGATCACACCACCCGCTTGGCCATGATGGAGGATGTCAAATCACTCCCTTGGGGAATGGTTTGGAGCGAGTACTGTTCCCGCCAAGGCAAACCTGATGACGGGCAATGGCTCGCTCAGGTTAAGCGCTATGAGGCGGACGTGTTGGCGAAACGATAGTGGTCGTGTTGCTAATGTTGCCGCCGGGCATCTGGTAAACAATTTTGGGCATTGGGTTGCTCTGAGCCGGGATACGGCTCAGAGCTTTTATCCCCCTTTGCCGTTCGTTCAGCGCTGGATGCAGAGTATGTCCACATGCTTTTGGGGCAGGCCCCCGGAGCCTACCCTGAGAAAGTCGCTATCTTGAAGTTCACCGTTTACATACAGTTGGGAACGAGGCCCTTTGCGCACCTCGACTGAGAAGGTGGTTCCGCGGAAAGGTCGAGTGTAGCGTAGGCTTTCCCAGCAGGAAGGTAGCTGAGGGCGGAAGGTGACCCCTTCGTATGAGCGGCAAAATCCTAGCAAACGGTCGGAGAGGTTCAGAAAATTCCAGGCGACGGTGCCCGTGCGCCAGGGATCATCCGAAACGTGGTGCGTGTGACGCATTGCTGTGGGGCCGACATAACCGTTGGCCTGGGCATACGGTTCACTACGATCGGCTGCGGGAAGGATGCGCATAAGGGTGTCAAACGCTTTGTCACTTCGTCCTGCTTCATAGTCTGCAGCCACCTTGAAAGAAGCAGCGTGGCAATAGACGTTTCCGTTGGTAAAGAATCCCGGAGGAGTCCCACTGAGCTGTCCAATGCCCTCCTGGTATTGGGTGAAGGGAGGCCAATTGTGCACCGGCCCAACAGGAGTATCAACGAGGGGTTCGATTTTTTCAGCTATTCCAGTATAAGCGTTTGCATCGATCACACCGGAGAGCATAGCCCAAGACTGTGGGTTGATAAACACTTTGCCTTCTTCCGCCTGAGCGGTGCCGATAGGCTCCCCGGCATCGTTGATTGCCACCAGGAAATAGTCGCCATCCCAGCCGTGTTCGAAAATGGCTTTTTGCAGCTCAAGGAAGCGAGTCTGGCATGTCTGGGCAGTTTCGCTGTCGCCCTTCCATTCTGCCATGGATGCGACAAGTTTCAAGACGCGGGCCAGAGCCAGACTCATCCAGACACTCTCACCACGGCCCTCTGGTCCAACTTTATCGAGAAGGTCGCACCAGTCTCCGTCATGGATCAGGCTGAGCCCGCGCGGACTGCGGTCGTTCCACAAAAACTCCATTGCACGCAGATTGTGTTGCCAGACAGAGCCTTCTCCCTGGTCGGAATAAGCCACCCGCTCTTCAAGGAAGCTTAAATCACCGGTCTCCCGAAGGATAGCATCAGTAGCGTGAGAAATCCATGAAGCTGAGTCTGAATACTGTTTGTCGGCTCCGCCGACTTCCTTCCCCGAGACGCGGAAGGCCCGCGGACAGTATCCATCATGACGCTGGTTTTGGAGAGCCTTTTTGAGCATTGCCATCGCCCTTTTGGCATTAAGGATACTCATTCCGGCGGCATCCTGACAGGTGTCGCGATAGCCTTTGAAATAAAACCGGGCCCAATCAGCCATCAGGTGCAACTGTTGTTTCAACCAAACGTTGAACAATTGATTGAAATCACCGTCCGGTGTCTCAATGCAAAGACCAGCGGTTTGCTGGTGGGTTTTTTGTTTTAACCTCTCGAAGGCCGCCTCGACTGCTGCATCACTTCCAAGGCGATTCTTCAAGGCCCGTCCCTCTTTGAGATCCTGTACCGTTCCCAGTATGATATGGAAAGTGCAGCTTTCTGAAGGGGCCAGTTCCAGGTCATGCTGCATAGCTCCAACGAGTAACTCGACGCTCGCCACGCTATTGCTCAACTGCCCCTCGACCACGCGCTGTGGTCGGATAGGATTGCGCAATGCTCCCAAAAAGTGTTCCCGACTGACATCCCAGCGATCATACTGGCGGGTAGAGAACATAACTGCACTGTATTTCTCTTTTACTACGTTATAGCTGGTGTTGCGGAAGAGTAGAAGCCCATCTTCATCAACGTTCTGAGCACGCAAAGAGCTGATGTATCCGTATGGGAAAGCCGCTCCTGTCAGTTTGATGTCGGCCACGCTGAATAGTGACAGAAGGCGTGCCTGAGAAGACTCGTTTGTTACCGTCAACGTCCAAACTTCAGCTGCCTCCCCGCAGGGGACAAAGATGCGGCAGGAAGAGCGTAAGCCCTTGTGCTGCCCTGAAACAATTGTGTAGCCAAGCCCATGGTGGCAACTGAAGTCTGCCACCTCGGTCCCACAGGGTTGGAAACCCGCCGACCAGAACTCCCCGCTCTCGCGATCCCGCAAATAAACAGACCTTGGGGTATGTAATTCATCTTGCTGGCCGAACAGATTTGTCACGATCCCGTCATCGTTTTGATAGAGAGAGTTGCCTGTTAGTTTTTGACTCACACTTACAAGGGTGTGTTCGTTCCAGAGGTAGTTAAACCAGTCGCGTGGCGGATGCATGTCGGTCAAAACATATTCATTCCCATCCTCGCTGAAATTTCCGTATTTAAGATTTTTATTCATAAATCCGTTCCTTGAATTTTTTTTGACGAACGAACAGATTATTCGTAACTCCCATACTTTTTTACCCAGCTGATTATTTTCTGATAGAGTGGGAAACTCACCTGTGGGGGAACTGAATGGTCCGAATGATAGATGTAGCCATTTTTCTGTTTGCCCGCCTCAAGCTTCAGCCTTATCTCTTCCTCCAGTTCCTCTTCGTCGCCACGTATCATTTTCATCACATCGATATTGCCAAAAAAACTGATGTTTGCACCGTGCTTGGGAACTAGAGTACGCAAGTCCATTCCGGCCTTACTTTCCATGGGGTGTAGAACATCGATCCCAGCCGCAATGTAATCCGGCACGACGGCGTTTACGTTCCCATCCGAGTGATAAATCAGCTTCATTCCGTGATCGTGCGCCCAATCGCACATGCGTTTATGCTGTGGCCAGATTATCTCCCGGTATTGCCTGGGCGAACAGAAAGTCGAATGATTGAAGGCCATGTCGCCGTATATCCAGAGCCCTTCGGCACGCACCCCGTCGGCATAAAGACGGTCGAAGATGCGCAGGTTACAGGAAGTTATGACTTCCGCCATTTCTTCGATCCATTCCGGCTCCTCGATAATATTGATCATCGTCGCTTCGTCGCCAATTAATTTGCGCAAGCATTCAAAAGGCTCAACGCCGATGCTGAAGCGCCATTTGCTTTCTTGTTCCCCTTTTCGGGATGCCTCCAGGATTGGCTTGGGATTCAGGAAATCGCTGAATTGCTCTATTCGCGGGCGAAATTCCTTTCTCCAAATATCCGGACTTTCGCATTCCCACCCAAGGTGCTCAGGGGTTGTTTGCTGATTTTTGAACTGACGGAATGTTCCTCCCCATTCGTCGCGCAAAACTATTGTGTCCTCCGTTTCATGAGACTTTTCGTAGCGCCCCGGGTAAGGGGAGGGCCAAAAAAATGAAGACACTTCGGCCATGTCGGCTTCAAGTTCCTCCAAGGCTCTTTCCCGCGCTTTGGAGACACCATCTTTTTCCCATCGCTGGATAGTGTCTTCCCAGAATGTCTCATATCGGGGAATTCGGTCGTGGGGCTCTCGGTTGATCGCGCGTCGTACGCGTTCGCGGGAAGTTAGTTTTTGTGTCATAGTGTTTTTCTGCTGCCACTCACCTTAGCGAGCGGGATACATTGTGACCATAGCTTTGCGCGACAAATTCATGTAATTTTCTGTCAGCCATTAAGATTGCTTCACAAGCATTTTAGCAGGTCTGTTCTTGGTTGACGGAGCGGGGTAGTTGAGTCTGTCTTACTTAGTTATGGACCGAAAGGAACGCCAACGGCAAATTGTCTTATTGCTAGAAAAGCTCGGTGATGTATCACTCGAGAAAGTTTGTAGAGAATTTGGGGTTTCGCCGGCTACGGGGAGGAGGGATTTCTCAGATATTGCTGGCAGAGGTCTCGCGTCTAAAACTTGGGGTGGACTTCGTCGGGTGGGAAACGAAGAGAGGAGTCCAAGGGTTTTATCGGGGTCGTTTTCTACCCGTCAGGAAAAATACCACCAATCGAAAAAACTAATAGCAGAGGCTGCAGCTGCTTTGGTTGAGGAAGGCGATGTCATTTCTATTGATGGTGGCTCAACGACTTTGTTTATCGCTGATTTTTTAGCAGATAAACGCATCCGGGTACTAACCAACTCGGTCCCACTGGCACTGAGGATTGACGAGCGAAGATCACGCCCAGGGGGAGCTGAGGTTTTTCTCACTGGGGGATTTTTGTATCCGGAGACGGGGTTGCTGGTGGGCCCTCAGACGGTAAAAAACTTGCTCGAGTATAATGTGCGTTATGCATTTCTGTCCTGTGGAGGTTTAGATGAGGTGGGGGGTATGAACACGAATCAGATGGTGGTTGAAAGTGAAAGAGTAATGATCGCACAGTCAGAACAAGCAGTTGTTTTGGCGGATTCGAGTAAATGGTCGAGGAATGACATGGTCAGGGCGTGGGAGTGGAATGAGGTTTCGGCTTTGATCACCACTTCCGGCGATGAAAATCTGGCCAACATCGTTCAGAATGCCGGCGTTCGCTTGTTAAAGGTTCGGGAATCCCAAGGGTAAGCGGACCGAAGGAGCGACACCGAATCGGCAGCAGTATCTAAGGGCACAGAATTTTTTGCCTGATTGTCATTGGCTTGTGGAGGGCAGTGGACTTTGGCAGTCAGGCCTTCGTATTAATGTTGGGCTTTGCCAACACGCGTCGCCTGGCGGGGATGACGGTGATGAAACGGTAGACGTTGAACTCGATCCGAAAGACGTAGATGAATTCTCCGTGAAGGTAGTAGATCCTGTTCCTGCTAAGGGACGACAGGTAACAATACCTTTTATACGCAGTCTTCTTCAGGCGCTCTCCCCGGGCCAGGACGAGCTCGGTTTCTATTGGCTGTTTTTCGCCCGGAATCACGATCGTGAACTTTTCGCCCTCCTGAATGATCCCTCGCCGTTTGGCTGCGGTCAGTGTCAGCAGTTGCTGGTTGATCATTCCCTGGGTGAGAGTTACCCGGATGGTCCTCAACCCACTGCCTCGATCTCTCTCCGTATCGCCTGTATCATCCATTGCCAGTTCCTCTTCGACGCTTTCCGGCATTGTCTCAAGCTGGAGAAGCGCATCCTGCAGCTCCTCCAGCCTTTTTCTGGATTTGAGGTGCGATTCGATTACCGAGACCTTGATGCTGTCCTCATTGTAGGGGTCTTTGGCCATTCGTGTTGGTGCAGCGTATGCCGATACCGGTCTTTCTAAGGTCCAGGCGCTTGGTGGTATGTTGTGCTGGTAACCGCGGTAGCTCGCTGCTGCGATGTAGTAGCAAAAGGGGGGTTCGATTCCTGTGGACTGAATTTTACTAAGTCTGCTCTTCTCCAATTCATGCTTGCTCAGGTGGGGTAGGGTTCTTTATTTATTTTACAGAATTTTTTGCCCTTACCGCGATTTAGAATGCCTGTCCACGGAATCACTGACTACCATGCCAAATACATTGCGCACCAACTGCTTAAGGGAGGGGGTTCGGACAGGATGGAACGGCTTGCGGGGACTTTCCGGGATGCGCGGATTGAGTTGACTCCTCATCAGGTGGAAGCAGCGCTCTTTGCTTTTCGGTCGCCGTTGTCCAAGGGGGTGATTCTGGCGGATGAGGTGGGCTTGGGAAAGACCATCGAAGCGGGGCTGGTCATTGCCCAGAAATGGGCAGAGAGAAAGCGTCGGATTTTGGTGATTGTACCTGCCAACCTGCGAAAGCAGTGGAATCAGGAATTGTGGGATAAGTTTTACCTCACTTCGCTGATTCTGGAGGCTAAATCATTTAAGGAAGCAGAGGCCGTTGGTCAGCGAAATCCTTTTGAACAGCCCGAAATCGTCATTTGTTCCTATCATTTTGCCAGTCGCCATCACGAAAGCATTATGACGGTCAAGTGGGACTTGGTTGTAATCGACGAAGCGCACAAGCTGAGGAACGTTTATAAGAATTCGAACCGGATCGCCAATAACCTTAAGATTGCTCTTCGGAACACTCCGAAGGTTTTGCTGACGGCGACACCGCTGCAAAACTCTCTGATGGAGCTCTACGGACTGGTGAGTTTTATCGACGAATACCACTTTGGTGATGCCAAGAGCTTTCGGGGCAACTACGCGCGGCTTACCACGGATGATCAGTTTCGGGAGCTTCGTCACCGTTTGAAGCCCGTCTGCCACCGAACTCTGCGCAAGGAGGTGCTGGAATACGTGCCCTATACTGAGCGGCGTTGTATTACGCAGGACTTCTTCCCAGGAGAGGAGGAGCAGCAACTATACGAGGAGGTATCGGAATACCTTCGGCGTGATGAGCTGCAGGCCTTGCCTGCCAGCCAGCGTTCACTGATGACGCTTGTCATGCGCAAACTATTGGCATCCTCGACCTATGCGATTGCAGGAGCCCTGGATTCCCTGGCGCGCAAGCTGAGTCGTCGACTCAAGGAGAGTGAGGTCGCGGAAGAAGCTCTTATAGAGGAGCAGGGTCTGGAGGAAGATTTTGAGGGGCTCAATAATCTCATTGACGAATGGGGCGAGGACGAGGAGACGGATGTGCTCTCTTACGCGGATAAACAGGCCATTGGACGGGAAGTTGAGGATCTGGAGAGGTTTCGCAATCTGGCTGTTTCCATCAGCAATAATGCCAAGGGCGAAAAGCTTCTCAGTGCCCTGGAAAAAGGATTTGAGATGGCCCGAAGTCTTGGGGCTGCGGAGAAAGCGATTATCTTTACCGAGTCGCGGCGCACCCAGGATTATTTGTACCGAATCCTGCAGGAAACCGCCCTGAAGGATAAGATTGTGTTGTTTAATGGCACCAATACGGATCCGAAATCACGCGAGGTTTACTATGCCTGGCTGGAAAATCACCGCAATACGGACAAGGTGACCGGATCCCGCACGGCGGATATGCGTTCGGCTCTGGTCGACTATTTTCGCAACGAAGCGAAAATCATGATTGCTACCGAAGCGGGGGCTGAAGGGATCAACCTTCAGTTTTGCTCGATCATCGTCAACTATGACCTCCCTTGGAATCCCCAGCGCATCGAGCAGCGGATTGGACGTTGTCACCGTTTCGGACAGAAGCACGATGTTGTGGTGGTCAATTTTCTGAATAAGCGCAATGCCGCTGATCAGCGTGTCTATGAATTGCTCGACGAGAAGCTCCAGATATTCCAGGGCGTCTTTGGTGCCAGTGACGACGTTTTGGGTGCCATTGAATCCGGAGTCGATTTTGAAAAGAGAATCGCGTCCATTTACCAGACCTGTCGCAAGGAGGAAGAAATTCAGGGGGCTTTTGAGCAGCTGCAGCTGCAGTTTACCGAGGAGATCGAGCAGGCCTTTTCGGACACCCACCGCAAGCTGCTCGCCAATTTTGACGACGAGGTGCAGGAAAAGCTGCGTTTCAATCATGAAAAGAGCCGTGAGTACGTCGACCGTGTCACCCAGAACCTGGCCCGCGTAACCCGTCATGCACTGAATGGTCAGGCGAGTTTCTCGTCCGACAACACCGAGTTTTCACTAATTGCCAATCCCTTTGAACCGGAACCAATCCCACTTGGGCGATACAGTTTGCTGAAAGACGAGGAAGAAAGTCATTTTTACCGCCTCGGACATCCACTGGCGGAGAGGGTGTTGGAAGCGGCTGCGGTGAAAAATCTGCCGATTGCTCACATCGAATTCAACCTGCGGAAATATGAAAGCAGAGTGGCCGCCCTGGAACCCCTGCAGGGGAAAGAAGGCTGGCTGACCCTGCACCGACTCAAGATCTCCTCGCTGGATGAGCAGGAGTTTCTGTGCTTCTCAGGCTTTTCCTCAGACGGTGTTCCGATCACCACAGACCAGTGTCAGCGCCTTTTCAATTTGAGTGGCAGGGTGGAGGATGCAGGGCTTTCAGCCGATGCCAAGAGCGCCCTGGCGAGCTATTGGCAGGAGAATAGGCGGGAAATCATCGAGAGCATTTCCAACGAAAACAGCCGTTATTTCGACGAGGAGATGGATAAACTGGATTCCTGGGCCGACGATAAAGCCAAATCCTTAAAATACAGCCTCAAGGAAGTGGAGGATGAAATCAAAGCCCTCCAGAAGGAAGCCCGCCAGTCGGCCAACCTCCCCGAAAAACTGGCTCTCCAGAAAAAGATTCGCATCCTCAGTGACAAACGCGATGACGCCTGGAAAGCGTACGAGGATGCCAAAAGGGAAATCAACCTTAAGAAAGACGACCTCTTGGACGAGATTTCAGCCCGCCTAGAGCAGAAGGAAGAGGTTGCGGAGTTGTTTACGATTAGGTGGAGGATCGCATGATATTGATTTCGGTCAGAGATTTGTTTAGCCAGCACTTTAACGGTTGGGGCTCCCCGCTGCAGGGTGCTGGTATACTTTCATTTTTCCTTGCGGTTCCTGAATTTATGCGCACATTTATTCTTAACACACGCGCCGTGCCTCTTGTCCGTGAGGAGAATGCACATAAAGGGCGCGTATTTTTTTGCCCGAGTGTCATTGGCTTGCGGAGGGAACAGCTACAGTGAGTGACTCTTACTCCAAGCAATGGCGATCACTTTCGGATCAACTGGAGCGTCTAAGAGAGTCGGGACTCGAGGTTGAAAACGTGTCCGAAGCAGAATCCTTTCTGCGACATCTGAATTATTACCGTTTTAGCGGATACGGACTGGCTTTCGAAGTCAGGCGTCACGAATTTTTGCCCGGAACCACATTCGAAGATATTCGCCATGCCTACGAATTTGACCGTGGATTGCGGGACCTTGTATACGAGTCCATGGAGGTTATTGAACTGGATGTGCGGACCAGCGTTGCGTACACCTTTGGAGAGACCTACGGGGCTTTTGGTCATACAGATCCGACGAATTTTTATATTGCAGTTAAGTATGCGAATTCAGAATCGGCTGAGAGTAATTTTGACCACAAGCAGTGGCGCAATAGTCTTCGCTCAGAGACCAGGCGCTCTAGCGAGGTGTTTGTTGGCCACTTTGAGCGCAAGTATTCGGAGTTCCCGGATCTGCCTATATGGGTCGCCACTGAAATAATGTCCTTTGGCACCCTGTCGCGCATGATCGAAGGCATGAAAAAAAGCGATGTAAAGCGCGTGGCTACCCGTTATGGCCTCCAGCCTTTGGATTTTATCTCCGCGCTTCACCACCTCGTCTATGTTCGCAATATTTGTGCTCACCACGCTCGTATATGGGATCGTGAATGGTCGATCAAAGCAGAACTTCCACGTGGGAAAATCTGGGCTCCACCTCTTTTGCCCGACAATACGCATTTGTTTGCGAGCTTACTCCTTCAGCGTAAGTTTCTCAGTGGCTGTCCCGCTGAAAGAAGCTTCACCGAAAACTGGTGCAGGCGCTTAGAAGAACTGATTGACGCAATGGCCCCGAATTGTCCCGATGTTCTGAAAAAAATGGGACTAACTGAGAATTGGAAAGAACACCCAGTTTGGAGCGTTTCTGAATAAATGAACTACAATTCTACACTACCCCATTCCCCTCTTCCTTCCATGGGTATCGTTGGGCAGATGCTGTGGCAGTCGAATCTGCTTATCACAGAGGCGCTCTCTGGGTCTCGGGATGTAAAGAAAGTGGGACGTGCTGATGTATGTCATGGACTGGGTGGAATTGAAGATTTCTTTTGGGAAAGTGCTGGGGGGAGAGCTAGAGCGTTCTGTCCTAACCCGGCTGAAAAACTGATTCTTCAGAAGGATCCAATAGAGGATCTGATTGTGAATAGGTGGAGAATAGAGTCATGAAAAAATACTATTCGACGCAGCGTTTCAAAGAGTGGAACCAGAAAAATTCGCAGAGCCGCTTTTGCAGGCACTTGGAGTTTAGGAGGAAGAAGCGGCATAGAAACCGGGTCCGTAATCATTTAACTTATGACCAACGATCATCAGAAAGTTCTAACGGTGTTGATCGTAATCGGATGAGGACGGTCTATGCCCCTGTAAACTTTGATTTTATGGCTAACACCGATGAAGTTTCCTCTTTTATTGAAACTTTGAATAAGTATCTCGAGCAAAGAAAGCCAGTTTTTGTCGAGCTAAGGCAGGTTCAGAGGGTTTCTTACGATGCTCTTACTGTGCTATTGTCTGTAGTCGTCAGATTCAAGGCGAAAAAAATTCGTTTCAATGGCAGTATGCCAAGTTCTGCTACTGCTAATAATGCATTGAGGGAGTCGGGATTTTTTAAGCTTCTATTTGAGAAATTTGATGATACGGATCGTTATGAGCTTGCGACAAAGAGTAGCATTAATACACATGCGAAACGAACTGTTGATGCAGAGCTTGGAGAAAGACTGATCGTCTCGGCGTCACGAACCGTATGGGAATGTCAAAAACGTTGCACGGGCCTTCAGCGTGTTTTGATTGAGCTCATGCAGAATACCAATAATCACGCTTCACCTAAAGGGAAAAAAGAAAAGCTTTGGTGGATATCTGTTAAGCACGATCCGGCAGCAAAGAAGGTTTACTTCTTTTTTGTTGATTACGGAGTAGGTATCTTCACGAGCCTCGATCGGAAAGACAGTGATAATAAGTTTTTCCATTCGTATAATCGCCTACGAAGGAAATTTCAATTTGGGAAGAATACGAAGATTTTGGAAGCTATATTTAAGGGAGAGCTTCATCAAACTTCTAGCGATAAATATTATCGAGGGAAGGGCCTTCCGGGAGTCTACAAGGCATTCGAGGCTAATCAGATTTCAAATCTCTCCTTAATTACTAATGATACGATATTCAACGGTCAGTCCCGTTCATACAATTCTTTGAAAACCCCATTTCAGGGAACTTTTTACTCATGGGAACTCAGCGAAGAAAATGAAAACAAACCAGCATTTAATTAACATAGGATCCGATTTCAGTACGGCCCCGGGCCCTAGACTTATAAAAGAGGGCAAGTGTTCTGGTGAAGAATTCAGAAAGAATACTCTATATCCAAAACTCGCAAAAGCAATCGAAGAAGGGGCGCAGCTGATTGTTGTTCTAGATGGGACATCGGGGTTTGGCACTTCTTTTTTGGAAGAGGCTTTTGGAGGTCTTATTCGAGAGAACAATTTAACGTTATCTTGTATCGAAAAGCACTTGCTTATTGTCTCAGAAGAAGATCCAGACTACTTGGAGGAAATTGAATTATACCTAAAGGATGCAGAGGATGAAGAGTAAGAGTTTAACCTTGATTGGATTAGTTTGTTGTGGGGTTTTGCTTGTAGTTGTTGGATTTGTCTCTGGTGTATTGTTGATGACTTACTCCGAAATTCAGATTAATAACAATTTATCTGTTGGGCAGCTGTTGGCGCCATTGACTGCATTCTGTGTATCCATTATAGTTATCGTGTTTATCGAGCGCAAGCTAGCGAACTCAAGCAAAGCGCAATCATTGTTCTTAGACTATGTAGGCAACTCCCTTGCAATTGTTAATGAAATTGAAAGTATTGGGGACAGGTTTCACTTGGATTCTATCAATCCACTTTTGAAAAAATTGAAGCTTAATGTGACCACATCAATTGATATTTCAAAGGAATTAAGCATGTCTCCTGATTTTCTGCACGCGTTGGAGAAAACGAAAGAAGAGATAAGGAAACTGAGAGAGACCGTGACTAATACTCCCCTCGCTAAAGTGGAGGCTCATGCTGACGAATGCGAAGTTGAGGTCAAAGATGGAATAATTCAGCTTGCAAAAGAAAAGCGCGCGCTAGCCGACACTACTATTGGGAATATTAAAGCCTCTATCTTTCGTGCTCAGATGGAGATTCTGAAACGATAGATTGCAGGCATCACTTTTTACTTAGGCCGGATATAATAATGAACCAAAAAAAATTCCCCCTGAATTCCTTAGACATCGCCGAGGAGAAACGGCGGCAGTTGAAGCAGCTCTTCCCTGAAGCTTTTACTGAAGCACGGGATTCGCAGACGGGAGAGCTGAAACATGCGGTTGATTGGGATAAGTTGAAGGCTTCCCTTGGTGAAGTGCTGGAGAAAGAAGGGGAGCGTTTTGGACTGACCTGGCCGGGTAAATCCGGATTGCTGAAGATTATCCAGCAACCGAGTGTTGGCACGCTCAAGCCCTGCCGTGAGGAATCCGTCAACTTCGATGAGACGGAAAATCTCTTTATCGAAGGGGACAATTTGGAGGTTCTCAAGCTTCTGCAGAAATCCTATTTCGGTAAGGTGAAGATGATCTACATCGATCCGCCCTACAACACAGGCAACGAGTTCGTCTATCCCGACAATTTCACCGAGAGTCTGGAGACCTACCTGCAATATACGGGCATGGTCGATGCCCAAGGTCGCAAGTTTTCCACCAACGCGGCCACCGAAGGTCGCTTCCATTCGAAGTGGCTGAATATGATGTATCCGCGGTTGTTTTTAGCGCGGAATTTGTTGAGAGAGGATGGAGTTATCTTTGCTTCTATTGATGATAATGAATCCTCTAACTTAAAAAAGGTGTGTGATGAAATCTTCGGTGAAGAAAATTTCATGTGTTCTTTTGTTTGGGAGAAGCGCTATGCACCTCCTCCGGATACAAAGGATGTAGGATATCAGCATGAGACACTTCTTTTTTATCGCCGATCAGAGGCCTTTTCTTCGAATTTATTACCGTTTACCGACGAACAGACTTCACGCTATAGCAACCCTGACGATGACCCGCGTGGTCCGTGGAAAGCAGCGGATTACACATGTAGATACACTGCTGACGAACGTCCTACACTTTACTATCCGATTCTTAATCCAAACACGGGCCTAGAGGTGTGGCCTAAAAAGACGCGTGTATGGTCGAGCTCTGCAGAGATCACGCAGAAAAATATCACCGAAGATCGCCTGTGGTGGGGTGTGGATGGAACTAATTCAACCCCAGCGCTCAAAAATTTTCTCAGTGAAATCCAGCAAGGCCGTATACCTGGCAGTATTCTGTACAATAAGGAGGCTGGCCATACAGATGAAGCTGCTAAAGAGCTGCGTAAGCTTCTTCCTGAAATAAAGTTTACTCCAAAGCCGACACGTTTGCTTAAACACCTCATGTCGATATCGACTGGTTGTGATCATATTGTTTTAGATTTTTTCTCTGGCTCCTGCTCCACCGCCCACGCGGTCCTCGACCTGAACAATAAGGACGGTGGCAACCGTAAGTTTGTAATGGTGCAGTTGCCCGAGCCATGCGACGAAAAGACTGAAGCGTTTAAGGCTGGCTATAAGACTATTGTTGATATCGGTAAGGAACGGATTCGACGTGTCGTCCAGAAAATTTCAGAGGAACAGGACGGTCAGCTTGATTTTCAGGCAGATAGTGGGAACAAGCAGGATCTAGGCTTCAGGGTATTTAAGTTGAGCGAATCCAATTTTCAGACGTGGGAGGGGGATGCCTCCGATCCGGAAAAGCTCAAGGAACAGTTGGAGATGCATATCAACCACATCGATCCGAAGGCGACTCCCGAAGATATTCTTTACGAATTACTTCTCAAGGCAGGGTTCCCGCTGACGACCCAAGTCGAGGCTATCGACGTGGCTGGAAAGTCTGCCTGCTCGATTGCGGAGGGGGCTTTGATTATTTGCCTGGACGATAGCCTGACTAAAGATGCGATCCAGGCCATTGCTGCCCTTAAGCCAGTTCAGTGCATTTGCCTGGACGCGGCCTTTCACGAAAATGACCAACTCAAAACCAACGCTGTGCAGACGATGGATGCGGCAGAGGTTCAATTTCGAACGGTGTAAAAGGCTACCTGTTTTATTTGTGAAATAGAAATGAGGACCTCTCCCGATCAGTTTTCCAAATGGCTGCTGGCTCCCCGAGAAAGCTACAACTTGGAGTTTAAAAGGGCAGCAAATCAATTTGATGAAACCAAGTTGCTCAAATATTGCGTAGCCTTGGCGAATGAAGGGGGAGGGCATTTGATATTTGGAGTGAGTGACAAATCGCCACGTCAGGTTGTTGGTAGTAAAGCGTTTCCGAATCCGGATAAGACTGCTCAATGGATATTAAAGAAGCTGCGTTTCAGGGTCGAATTGGAAGAATTTTGGCATGACGACAAGCGTGTTCTGATCTGTCACATTCCTGCTCGTCCACAAGGCACTGCCTATGCACTTGAAGGTGCATACTTGATGCGCTCGGGTGAAGAGTTGGTTTCAATGTCGGAGGACAGACTGCGGCGAATATTCGATGAAGGAAAACCCGATTGGCTATCCCAGCTCGCGATGGCAGACTGTGGGGGTGATGATGTGGTGAGATTGCTCGACACACAGTCATATTTTGACCTTCTCGATTTGCCATATCCCTCAAACCGTTCCGGAGTGTTGGAACGGTTTGCGAAGGAAAAACTTATCCAAAAAAGGGGAGGGCTCTGGGATATCACAAATCTGGCAGCGATACTTTTTGCCAAGAAGCTGGATGACTTTGATGGGATGGCAAGGAAGGCCATTCGGGTCGTTGTGTATGAAGGCACCAACAAGCTCAAAACGAAGTTGGATAAGCCTGGCACGAAAGGCTACGCGGTGGGTTTTGAGGGTCTATTGGAATATATAGATGGGTTGATCCCGACCAATGAAATAGTTGAAGTGGCCCTACGTGAGGAGATTAAAATGTTTCCGAAGCAGGCTATCAGGGAATTGGTGGCAAACGCCATGATCCATCAAGATTTTGATGTTTCGGGGGCATCCGTCATGGTCGAAATTTACTCCGACCGACTGGAGATTTCCAACCCTGGCAAGCCGACCATCTCAACGGAGAGGTTTATCGACGAATATAGGTCGCGAAACGAAACCATGGCCGACCTCACTCGACGATTAGGGATTTGCGAGGAAAAAGGCAGTGGTATCGACAAGGTGATCGCTGCAGCCGAAGTATTCCAGTTGCCTGCACCAGATTTTCGAGCGGACACGGTCCGCACGCTGGCTATCCTATATGCCCACAAAGCGTTCGAAGACATGGATAAAAAGGACCGGATTCGCGCCTGTTATCAGCATTGCTGTCTGCGCTATGTAACGAATCAGAAAATGACCAACCAGAGTTTAAGAGAACGATTTCAGCTTCCTAATCAGAACCATCCCATAGCGCAGTCCACGCGCAGTGGATACTGCGTGTTTATGT
>JAFIGG010000058.1 GCA_020831485.1 Opitutales bacterium | reverse complement strand
GTCAGAATCTGTTTTCGGCCATCAACCGGCCTCTTCGGGTTAGCTTTTACGATCAACACTAGCGTTCTGCTGGAAAGGTTCAACAACTGCGCAAAGTTGGACATAAATCAAAGTCAAAAAAATCTGGCATCGTTGATGCTGAGAATTTGGTACAGTAAGCGGTTACAGGCTAAAACGATTCGGTGTGGAGCGTTTAAAACTAATGCACACCCGTTTGACTTATGATTTTTTTGCCCATGACCGACCCGAGTCTACTGCCTGAGAGAGTGGCTTCTCGGAAACTTCAACTAAACAAAGCATCGACCACACCGGCCGCTGCTTCCGCTTGCCGCAATCCATACTTAGGCAGCGGACCAGCGAATAAGAGCCTTACCGGAACTCTGGCGACTGTTAGAGCGTCGCGTAGCGGGTTTTATGAAACATCAAAGATCCAGACAAAGTGAGCTGGAACAACTGGATCACGAAGGGGTGGCGAAAAACCACCCCTGTCTTTATTATTGGACTGGCCTTTGCAGTATCCATTTCAGATACCCACTCGGCTCAGACCACTCAACCGGAGCCGAATCAGGCTGATGCCGGAGAGGACGAAAATGGAGGTTCGGAGTCACCCCGTGAAAGAGGCCGGGTTTTGCAGAAGCGCAATCCGATCGCCTCGGAATACCAGGAACTGGGAGTGATCGGACAAGTTTTCGGAGCATCCGAAGACAGCGAAGGCAGTGATTTCGGCGGTTTCTTCCCAACGGGAATACTACCTCTCGACATTGATGCCCACCACCGCATCGAAGCATTCGCCAGCTATCAGAATTATCGCCGTAGAATCCTTCCTGGCGTTGCGGTGCGCATGTTCACTCCCCTGCCAACAGATCGTCCGGCAGGCCTGGAAGTAGATGCCCGCATTACGGATTCCGACCGCTATATTGATCAGGTTCGATCCGCCTGGGCCTCAACAGGACACACCCAAACCGGTCTGGACGAGTGGATACTTGAGCGTCCGAGGTTTTCCCGGGATCGTATTCGCACCCGCGTCCGCAGCACTCGCCTGAGAGGAGAACACGCGGTGTCCCCTCTACACACGGTCTTTGCCCACCTGCTCGCCGGAGACTATCGTGACCTCCAGTCGAGGAACCGCTTCGAATTGAACTTCCGTTCAGCCACACCTGAGCAACCCGCCGAAGGCGTACCCGGCCTGGACTTGACTTACTCCGCAGCGCAAACGGACTCCGGGACCGTGCGGCGCAACTTTCGCGAAACCAATAATTTCAGGACAACCCTGCGAACCATGGTCGGCGGCCGTCACACCGCTCCAACCTGGACGCTCGACTACAGCGCCTACCTATCTCGCTGGATCAACAGACCGGTTATCAATGAATGGAACTTCGTCGATCGGGATATGCAGATCTCTTATCTCAACCAAGACCCTGACTTCCCCTCCATCAGCATCGAGCCAAACAGCCGCATTGTCGAGTCGCGCGAAACCGAGTTATCCAACTACAGAATCCGTGACACGCGCACCGCAGACGATGACCTGGCAGGGCGCATCGATGCAAACATCGATCTGTTCGGGTCTGACAATTGGAGCTTCAAGACAGGCTTTCTCTACCGCGAAAAAACGCGTGTCAACCGCAGTCAACGCGACGTATACGAAGCAAATCCAGAGAACATTCTGATGCTTGCATCCGTCATGAATCCGGAGCTGAGTTCACCTGTAGTAAAAGCCCTATACGATTTGCCTCCCTGGATTGATGTGCCGTCAGCAACAGATCTGATCAATGACCCAGCCGATCCATATTTGAGAAACGATGCGCTCTCTTCCATCGAAACCAACGAACAAAGGTATCAATCCTTCGAGTCCGTTTCCGCACTTTACACTGCTATCGCTTATCGGAGCTCAAAATTTGACACGGAAATTGGAATACGCCCCGAGGCCACAAGGACCCGCACCAGTGGAACGGTAATTGTTCCAGAGAGCTTTGCGGATCCGGAGGCAGCCTTTATTGACGAAGTCAACTTAAACGGCGAACAGCTGATCATTCAGGAGCGTTCCGCGCAGAACCGCTATTCCGATTGGATGGGTTCTATATCTCTGGCCTATCGACCCGCCCCGCTTTGGCAATTTCGGACAGCGGTTTTTAACAATATCATGAGGCCCCAGTATTTCGACATTGTCGAATACCGCAGGGTTAACCTTCCCAGACGCGAAATCTCGGAAGGCAACCCCTCCCTCACGCCCACCTACATTCGCTCTTTCAGCCTGTCGGTTGAACGTCGCGATTTGCCAATTGGAGACATTGGCATCGAACTGAATCGCATAGAAATCGACGATTTCTTCTACTCGGCCGAACAAATTGAGACGATCGATGGCCTGGATTTTACTCGCTCCCGGATTGAGAATGGCGAAAAGGGACTTATCTCCGGTATTCAGCTCCAATGGCAGCTCGATATTCCTCCACTTTTCGGCACGCTGGATACCACCCTCTCCTCCGCATACACCTATTCAAAGTCGGAAGCGACTGTGGCAACGCGACCCACGGAAAACCTTCCCGTTCCCGAGCGTTCACGCCACCTATTCCTGACCGGCCTGAGAGTTCGTCACGGCGGTCTTACAGGCAGTGTCGAGCTTTCCTACCAGTCCTCCGCGCTGGACAGTCTGGGAGAAAGCGCCAGCTACGACATTTATCGCGGCAACGTCCGCAGGCTCAACTCGGCCCTGAGCTACCAGTTCGAAGACTATACTTTTTCAGTCTCCGCCAGCAACATGCTGAATCATCCAGAACGGGCATACATTGGTGAGCCCAATCGAGTGATCCGAAACTTATTCACCTCCCAGGTCATTCGTTTTTCGGTCGCGAGCCAATGGTAGCAGCAAACCAATGATCCATTTCACCGCGTCCATTAGAACAATCTTGCAGACCCACTTGTTCCAATTAGTAACCAGTGGACATTATGCTCAAAGGTATCTCTCCCCTGCTCAGCCCCGAACTGCTGGCCTGCCTGCACCGTATGGGCCACGGTGACGAAATCGTTTTGGCAGATGCGCATTTTCCCGCAGAAAGCTTCAATTCGCAAGTTCTGCGGGCCGATGGAAGTGTGATTGTTGCAAGCCAAGCACCTTCCTATTCTGCGGAGTGCAGCGGGGACCGCTGCACGTACGTAGCCGCGCTCGTCCCGAGGGCGGAGGCCAATCCAACGCACTCTCCTGTTTCGCTCGTTTGACACAGTCTGCACATGCATGATAGAGTTTTTCCCGATCACTGTAACTTAATTCAATCACTGACTGAATGGACATTGTAACGGACTACTTCGCCAACTTCGAATGGGAAAATGTCATCATCACTGCCCTCCGCATAACCCTTATTTTAGTGTTTGCATGGGTAGCGGTGGTGGTGCTTCAACGCTTTCTCAACCGGCTGAAGACCCGGCTATTAAAGAACAGCCAGAGCGAAGGGGAGCCTCCCAGCGAAACCGAGAAGCGGGTGGAAACGGTTGTTCGCCTGCTGCGCCAGGGGGCGCTGATTGGGATCTGGACGACTGTTTCATTGGTCGCACTGCGGGAAATCGGTCTTGAGATCGCTCCTATTATTGCCAGCGCGGGGATCCTGGGCCTCGCTGTCGGTTTTGGCGCCCAGAATTTGGTCCGCGATGTGATCGCCGGTTTCTTTTTCATCCTCGAGAATCAGGTCCGTGTCGGTGATGTTGCTGTAGTAAACGGAACCGGCGGACTTGTTGAACGCATCAATTTCAGAACAATCGTGCTCAGAGACCTTGGGGGAACGGTGCACATTTTCCCCAACGGCACGGTCAATACCTTGAGCAATCTGACCAGCCAATGGTCCGCTTACATCTTCGATATCGGCGTTGCCTACAAAGAGGACACCGACCGCGTCATCGAATTGATGAAGGAAGTCGGCAAGGAAATGTACGAAGATCCGGATTTTAAATCCAAGATGCTGGATGTCCCGGAGATTTTCGGCGTCGATAAATTTGCCGACTCGGCAGTCATCATCAAGGGTCGCGTCCGCACCAAACCCATTCAGCAATGGGGAGTGGGACGTGAGTTTCTTCGCCGCGTCAAATACGCTTTCGACAAAAACGGCATCGAAATCCCCTTCCCTCATCGCACTCTTTACGTGGGGCAGGAAAGCAAGCCGTTTGACCTGAAGATTCTCGAGAAATTCCCGCAGGGAACTTCCAAGGAAGATTAGACCAGACTCCTACGGACGGAAAAAGATCGGATCGTCAGCGCTTCAACCAACTGCCACTGCTTTACCGTAAGGTCTTGCAGGGTAGCTTTTTATTGACCGGACCCGGCGCCCGGACTGACAATCCGAACTCAGTTCCGGTGCCTAAACCGTTCAAAGCTTTGCTCCATGACCCATTCGATCGAAACGCTGGATTACCTGGTCATTCTCTTCTACCTGCTCCTTACGATTGTCGTCGGACTATATTTCGTCCGATTCAATAAGGCGGGTTCAGACTTCTTCAAAGGAGGCAACAAAATCCCCTGGCTGGTGGCAGGGATCAGCGCCTTCATGAGCGGCTTCAGTGCCTGGACCTTCACGGGTGCCTCTGGAGTCGCCTACAATGATGGCATTGTTGCGATCGGCCTCTATGTGGGCAACGCAGCCTCATTCATACTGGGCTATTTCCTCTTTGCCGTTCGCTGGCGCCGCACGCGGGTCAGCACCACGATGGAGTATCTGGTAGAGCGCTATGACGGTGTTTCGCGCCAGACCTTTTCCTGGGCAACGGTCTTTTTCGAGATGTTCACCACCGCTGCCGCGCTGTATGGTATGGCGATTTTTGTGAGCTCGATCACCGATCTACCGCTAACCACGACCATTGTTGTCTCCAGTGTGATCATTCTGGCTTATTGCCTGTTGGGTGGGCTGTGGGCCGTTGTCGTCACCGACTTCCTTCAAGGCATCATCCTGATTCCCTTTACCCTGCTGCTTGCAGGGGCTGCTCTGGTCCAGATTGGAGGAATGGGCGCCTTGATTGAGGGTCTGCCGGATGAGCTCCTGACAATCTCCGGCCACACAGAACGCGCCAGCATCCCGTATTTGTTGTCCTGGACCATTATGGTGAGCTTTGGTTACAACACGCGGGCACACGCCCAACGTTATTTCAGTGTCCCGGACGAACGCTCCGCAAAGAAGATCGCCGTGCTCAACTTTGTGCTGTTTTTCATCGGTGCCTTTATCTGGTTCATTCCTGCTCTGGCTATGCGCGTAATGCATCCCGACATCGGCACACTGATCGACCTGCCAAACCCGGAGGAAGGGGCCTACGCCCTGGCCAGTCTGATCCTGTTGCCCAGCGGTTTAATTGGAATAATGCTGGCGGCTATTTTCAGTGCCAGCATGTCGTCTATTTCAACCTTCTACAACATGCATTCGGCCATTATCGCGAAAGACATTATCCCAAGTCTTTTCAATAAGGAGTTCAGCGAACGTGCCTACCTCTGGATCGGCCGCCTTAGCACCCTCGGTATCGGCACTACAGTGACGACCATCGCCGTGATAATGGCTCAGATGGGCACCAGTGTGTTTGAAGCAATGCTGCGATTCAACACCATCATCAGCCTCGCCTACGGCATCCCCGCCCTGCTCGGATTGGTTATCAAAAACACTCCGCACTGGTCCGGACTCGCAACATTTATCTTTGCATCCATCATGGGCATACTGGGCTGGATGGTATTTGAATGGGGCCTGGTCATCAATGTTGCCGCAACCGTCACTGGCTCGGTCGCCGTTTTCTGGCTCAGCGGTCTGGCAGCCAAAGAGACAGGACCCTACCGCGAACGCCGCGAGCGTTTCTTCAGAAAGCTGGATACGCCGATCGACGTCGCAAAGGAAGTTGGCGAAGTGAACCTCAGCGGTTCCATCGTGTTCCTATTCCTCGCCAAAGTATCCGCATTGATCGCAACCCTCAGCCTGGCATTCTTGCTTACCGCGGAAGCCGGAGAACACCTGCTCATTATCATCAATTCAGCAATGACTTACGCACTGGCGCTCCTGTTCCACGTATTGGGCAAGCGCCTGCTCAAGCTGTATTCAAGCAAGCCTGCCCAAACTTGAGAAACTCACCGTTCCAGTCTTATTCCCGAACCAGTTTCGGGTCCGGCCCAGTCTGCGGAATGCCCTGATGCTTGGCACGGGCACGCAGGCGCAGGCCTTGCAGGCGGATGAATCCGCTGGCGTCGTCTGGATTGTAATCACTCTGCACACCTTCCATCGAAGCGATATTTTCGTCGTAGAGTGAAAGCGGTGACTTGCGCCCAACCGTGGTGATGCTGCCCTTGAAGAGCTTGAGACGCACCGTACCCGATACGCAGTTCTGACTCTGATCAAAAAAGGCCTGCAGCGCTTCGCGCTCCGGCGCATACCAGAAGCCGTTGTAAATCAGCTCGGCGTATTTCGGGATCAGGCTGTCGCGCAAATGCTCCAGATCACGGTCCAGGGTCAGGCTCTCCACCTGCTTGCGGCCGTGCAGCAAAATCGTTCCACCCGGTGTTTCATAAACCCCGCGGCTCTTCATCCCGACAAAGCGGTTTTCCACCAGGTCAACACGACCAATGCCGTGTTTGCCCGCCAGGCGATTGAGCGCCTTCAAGGAATCGGCCGGCCCCATCTGCTTGCCATTGATCGCAACACAGTCGCCCTTCACAAACTCCAACTCCACGTATTCAGCACTGTCTGGAGCATCTTCCGGATCCACCGACAATTTGTACATGTCTTTGTTGTCCGGAGTTGTTGGATCGAACCAGGGGTCCTCAAGAATGCCCGCTTCGTAGGAAATGTGCAGCAGGTTGCGGTCCATGGAATACGGTTTTTTGGCCGATGCCTCAACTGGAATGCCTTCCTTCTGACAGTATTCGAGCATTTCCTTGCGGCCGGGGAACTGCTTGCGGAACTCTGCCATCCGCCAGGGAGAAATCACTTTCAGGTCAGGCGCCAGAGCGGCGTAAGTCAGCTCAAAGCGCACCTGATCATTGCCCTTGCCCGTGGCACCATGGGCCAGGGCATCCGCACCTTCAGCACGGGCAATTGCAATCTGTGCCTTCGCAATCAGCGGCCGGGCAATCGAAGTGCCGAGGTAATACTGGCCTTCATAAATCGCATTGCCGCGCATCATCGGATAAATGAAATCGGAAGCAAACTCTTCCACCAAATCCACCGTATAGTGCGCGCTGGCACCCGTCTTCTTAGCCTTCTCAGCCAAGCCATCCAACTCTTCCTCCTGACCTACGTCAGCCGCAAAAGTGATGATCTCAGCGTTATAGTAATTCTTAAGCCAATTGACGAGGACCGACGTGTCGAGCCCACCTGAATATGCGAGGACAATCTTCATGCCTCCACATTCAGAGAGGAATTCAGTTGAAGGCAATCGCAATTCCTCAGAACGCCGTAAACGCAATATTCAATCCAGCCGTCACAATTGAAACCATACTCATCAGCTTGATCAGGATATTCAAGGAAGGCCCCGATGTATCCTTGAAAGGATCACCTACGGTATCACCGATGACTGTTGCGTTGTGCGCCTGCGAGCCCTTGCCGCCAAAATGTCCCTCTTCAACGTGTTTTTTTGCGTTGTCCCAGGCACCTCCGCTGTTGGCCATGAAAACAGCCAGCACAAAGCCCGTGGACAAGGCACCGGCCATCAGCCCGAACACACCGGGAACACCGATGATCAAACCGACAGCAATCGGCACAATCACAGCGATCGACGCGGGAAGAACCATTTCCTTCTGAGCGCCCTTTGTTGAAATCTCCACGCAGCGGGCATAGTCCGGTTCCGCTTCGCCGGTAAGGATCCCGGAAATTTCGCGAAATTGACGGCGGACCTCCTCAACCATGCTCTGGGCCGCACGGCCCACAGCATTCATCGTCAACCCACAGAAAAGAAACGCCATCATCGAACCGATGAAAAGCCCTGCCAGAAGCTTGGGATTCATCAGGCTAACCTGAAACCGCTCCATCAACAGCAACAGGTCCAGTTCGCCCACTGCTTCAACACTCTCCACCGCAGATCCATCCGGGAAGACAAAAGCATGCCCGCGCTCGACCCAGTCGATCAGACGGATCTTCAGGGTCTCAACATATGACGCCAACAAAGCCAGGGCAGTCAGTGCAGCCGATCCAATGGCAAAACCCTTACCCGTCGCAGCGGTGGTGTTTCCGAGCGCATCCAATGCATCTGTCCGTCGCCTTACTTCAGGCCCCAATCCACTCATTTCCGCATTGCCGCCGGCATTGTCGGCGATGGGACCATACGCATCGGTCGCCAGAGTCAAGCCAAGGGTTGACAACATGCCAACCGCTGCGATCCCGATACCATACAGTCCCATGCTAAGGGATGCACTGTTGAACTGCATGCCTCCAGCCGCCGCTGCATAAGCCACCAGCACTCCCAGTGCGACGGCCAGAACAGGCACCACCGTCGAGGTAAAGCCGACCCCCATACCCGCAATGATCACGGTCGCCGGCCCCGTTTGCCCGGCAGCACTGATCGCACGCGTCGGACGGTATTCGGCCGAGGTATAAATCTCCGTCGATCGTCCGATCACCAAGCCGACCGCCAAGCCGGTGACAATGGCCACCCAGACGCCTCCCCAATTGGGTAATCCCATACCCCAAAGCAGAATCCCGGAACCCAGAACAATCATGCCGGAGCTGAGATACACAGCGCGATTCAACGCCGCCATCAACTCGCGTTGGCTGGCGCCGGAATGCGTGCGCACCGTAAAAATACCGAGGATCGACAACACAATGCCCAAAGCAGCGATCAGCATGGGCGCAATCACCGCCATGTATTGCACGCTTTCGCCAAAAGTCATGAAAGCCGCCGCCCCAAGCGCCGCCGTTGCGAGAATCGAGCCGTAGTAGGATTCGTAGAGATCGGCACCCATGCCGGCGATATCCCCGACGTTGTCGCCAACATTGTCCGCAATCGTTGCCGGATTCCGCGGGTCGTCCTCGGGAATACCGCTCTCAACCTTGCCAACCAGATCCGCCCCGACATCCGCAGCCTTGGTGAAAATTCCGCCACCCACCCGGGCAAACAATGCCTGCAGTGAAGCGCCCATACCAAAGGTCAGCAAGGTCGTCGTGATGATCATTAGCTTTTGCCCCGGAACTGCCGAATCGACAAATCGATTCAGGACGAAAAACCAGAAGGAAATATCCAGCATGGCCAGCCCCACAACCACCAGACCCATCACCGCACCACTGCGAAATGCGAGCCGCAAACCCAAATCCAGAGATTCCGAAGCCGCTTGAGCCACCCGTGCGGACGCATAGGTCGCCGTCTTCATGCCAAAATAGCCCGCAAGCGCTGAACCAAAGCCGGCCGAGATAAAAGCAAAGGGCACCCAGGGATTCTGCAAACCGAAGCCATAGGAAAGAATACAAAACAGCACTAGAATAACAGCAAAGAAAACGCCGACCACCCTGTATTGCTGACGCAAATACGCCATGGCGCCGCTACGCACATGACCGGCGATTATTTGCATGCGCTCGCTCCCCTCGGATGCCCGCATCATAGACTTAAAAAATGCAAACGCAAAGAAGAGTGCCAGCAAACCTGCAATCGGCACAAAAATGAAGCTAGTTTCATTCATAGTCGTTCAAGCTCCCAGTGAAGATAAAGCTGAATGCCACCAGGTATAGTGGATTGTTTCCAAATCCGATTTATCCGGGAACGGATAATAGAGCATCCCATTCGGTTCAGCGACAAAGAAACCGCTGCGTATCGTCCGGTAAAGCACTTCCTCACGCACCTGTCGGATGACCATTTTATTGGGCTTTGAGTAGCGGTTTTTGAGTTCCTTTATACAATCCCTCAGGTGTTCAATATTCGGATAAGGCAAATTGTCTGCTTTTGCTGTTTCCGGATTCAACGCCAGCTCCTCCAGCTTCAATTCGGCGAACACTATCTTGGGCACCCATACCGACTCGGTCGGATCCGTAATCTGACGTCCAAAAGCAACCGGGTTCAGAGTACTGACCACCCTCGGACTCACGGGACACAATTCCTGGTAAAGGTGGACGGGGCGATTGGCCTCCACTGCATGCTCAGCAGAATCCAAACCCAGAACCCGTCCATCGGAAGTCGCCAGATACAAGCGCTTCAATGCGCTCAAGGGCAGGCTTTCCAACACCCGGTAGATACGAAGGTAGGTTGATTTGCGTGGTGCTCCATCCTCATGCGGAACACATTTTCGGGCCGCTTCATGCAGCCAGCGACTGTCCGGCAATTTATCCGGATCGACTTCGAAAAAAATCGCTTGTCCGCGCGACCGCTTCTGCGAACCAATCGCGAAGTAATTACCAAAAGACTCCGGATCCAGCATCGATACGATCAAAGACTCCGGAATCAACGAGAAGTAATAGTACAGTTTCATGGGGTTGACTCCCATGAATAACCATCACCAAATCTAATTCAAGCCTTTTCAGAATTAGATGCTCTTATGGGCTACAGAAGCTTTGAGCACCCCGGGGAGCGGACGCCTCGTCCGCTCAATTGCCATGGCCACGCTACGGGCACGAGGGCGTGCCCGCCCCCCTTTTAACCTTCAGAGCAATTTCGCGGCATCCGGATCCATCAACCAGGTCACCTTGTTGGCACGCTGCTTGAGGATTTGGATCGGATAACTTCCAACGGGCTCGTTGAATACGGCCTTGACGCGTTCGGCTTTGTTGCTGCCCGTGACAACCACCACAATATCCTTGGACTGGCAGATGCCGACTTCCGTCAAGGTCAGGCGCCAGCCTTTACCGGGCACTTCAACGCAGCTGAAACTGTCGGAAATATCGGCTCCCAGCAAGGGGCTGTCCGGGAACAATGAAGCAGTGTGACCGTCGTCTCCCATGCCGAGAAAACAAAGCTCAAAGCTGCGGTCCGGACCGAAGCGTTCAAGCCATTTGCGATTGAGGACGACGCTGGCCGAATGCGGATCCACCTGAACCGGCCAGGGAAATTTCTTAATTGCCGCGACCCCAAGAGGTTCCAGCAGCATTCGGTCGGCATTTCCAAAATTGCTCTCGGAGTCCTCCAGCGGAACCATGCGCTCATCGCTGACGCTCCACACCACTTTGGACAGGGCGTCTGCTTTAAAACGCTTCTGCTCAGTCGCCCACTGGTAAAAGGCCTTTGGGGTCGATCCACCGGTGAGCCCGATTGTCGGTTCCGCAACCGACGTATCCCTGGCGGCGATCTCAATCCGCTCAGCGATGTGTTCAAACAGCTGGTCCCGCGGCTCGATGATGACTTTTCCGTATGCAGTTTCCATAAAATGATCAGAAGAACATGGCCTCAGCCAGAGCCGAATGCGGTTTAATCGGCTCGATGTGGTGCAAGTTTTCGTTGGCAGCTCCCGGAAGAGAACTCCGAAAACGCCCGCTGCGCTGGCGCGGCAGATACTCCCATTCGATAAAGGCCTTGCCCTTGCGGTCCAACCATTCAATCCGCATGGCTTTTCCGCTGAGGCGCTCAATGGCATCCTCCGCTGGCATCCAGGCAGCAACCTGATCCTTGGCATCGGCACCTGCGGCCTTCCGCAGGCAGATTCCATGCCAGCGATGCAGGTGACGCATCTCGGGCAAACGATCAGGCCCTGCGGCGAATCGCAGCTGATGCAGGTTTTTCAACAGGGTTGGAACCGGGACGCTGCTGATGAATTGGCCGAGTTGCTGACGCAGGTGCAGGGTCCGCGCGTAGGCCAGATCACGCACCCGCAGCGGCTCAATACCCGCCAACACGTCCTCTCCCCAGCCCTCGATCGCGCTGTCGTAGAGCACTCGGCGGCAACGATTGATGAATGGCAAATAAAAGTCCTTGATGCGCTGCCCCGGCACCCGGTTGAACCAGTGGTAAACCGGCAGGTCCGACTCAAGCCACAGAGAAACCTGATTCTCGAGAAAGCTGGATTCCTCGATGCTGTAACCGAGAATCAGAGCCTCGCAACAACACAAATCACGCAGGTGTTTGCCAATGTAGCACTGGCTGAAAAGCTTGGCTTCCAGCAGGTCCTCGATATGACCCGGCTGGGCCGGGCAGAGCACGATTATCCGACACGGGTAGCGCTGGGCAAAATGGATGGCGGTGTCAAAGCGCAGGCGGGCTTCCTCAGCACTCGTATCCAAACCAAAATGCAGAATCAAGTTCATCTGCGAGGCACGGAAATCCGAGGGCGAGCCAGCCATATCCATTGACTGCGTATCCCACATGTGGGACAGCGTGCGGGTCACCGCTTCGACCGGGAGACGAATGCCCGGTAAGGCGTTCAACAGATTGTCCATGCGATCAGACTCCAATCCGTCTCCATTCATGCTGATTTTTCCAGAGCAGGCGCTCCGATTCCAGAGGGCCCCAGGACCCCGCCGCATATTCGCTGACACCATGATTGCCCGCCGACTTCCAGTAGTCGAGGATCGGCGTGATCAACTTCCAGGAGGCTTCGGTCTCGTCGCCCCGAATAAACAGCGTGCTGTCGCCAACAATCGCATCCAGAATCAAGCGCTCGTAAGCTTCGGGCGTGTTCGAACCAAAGGTCGTCGCATAGCGGAAGTGCATTTTGATCGGCTGCGTGCGGGTTTCGAGTCCCGGAATCTTCGAATTGGCCAACAAAGTCATGCCCTCGTCCGGCTGCACCTGGATCGACAGCACATTGGATGAAATATCCAAATTGCGATCGCCGGCGAACAGAATGCCCGGAGGGCGTTTGAACTGTATCGCAATCTCGGACACCCGGCGCGCCATGCGTTTACCCGAACGCAGGTAGAAAGGCACACCCTTCCAACGCCAGTTGTTGATGGACAACCGCAGGGCCGCATAGGTTTCCGTCGAGGAATCGGCGGGAATCCCCTGCTCGCTCAAATAACCGGGCACACGCTTTCCACCCATCAGGCCCTCCGTGTAGCGCGCTCGAATCACATCGCTGCTGTCGGAACGGCCCAATTCGACCGGTTGAATCGCTTTCAGCACCTTGACCTTCTCATCACGAATGGATTCCGGATCCTGCGACACCGGCGGCTCCATGGCGATCAGTGAAAGCAGCTGCATGGTGTGATTCTGAATCATGTCCCGCAGCGCACCGCTTTCATCGTAATAGCCTCCGCGCGAGCCAACACCCACCGATTCGGCCACCGTGATCTGCACGCAGTCCACGTATTCGCGATTCCACAAGGGCTCAAAAATCGCATTGGCAAAACGCGCAACGAGCAGGTTCTGCACGGTTTCTTTGCCCAGGTAGTGGTCGATGCGGTAGACCTGCTTTTCCTGAAAGTTGTTGGCGATGACCTGATTCAGTTCCCTGGCTGAGCCGAGATCGTGACCGAATGGCTTTTCGACAATAACCTTGGCCGCCAACTCACCCTGAACCTTATGCTGGGCGAGGCCACACTTGCCGAGGTTTTCAACAATGGGGGCAAATACGCCCGGAGGGGTCGACACATAGAATACCAGCTGGAAGCCGTGCCCCGCATCCTTCTCGATCTTGTGAATGCGCTTTGCCAGATCCTTAAAAGCCTTGGGGTCGCTGTAATCGCCATCGTGGTAATAAACCCCCGACTCTACGCCTTTCCAGACCTGATCGTCGATTGGACGGCGAGAAAACTCATCGATCGCGGCGCGCGCGGCTTTGCGAAAAGCCTTATCTTCAATGGGCTTGCGGCCGTAGCCGATCAGCCGGAAATCCGCCGGCAACAAGCCGTCCAAAGACAGATTGAAGAGCGCGGGGATCAGCTTGCGGGCCGTCAAGTCCCCCGAGGCGCCAAAGATGACCAGTATGGTCGCCGGCGCTCCGCGGTGCTTGCTCAGGCCCTCAAGAAACGGATGACGTTGAGTATCAGACATAATCGTAAAGAGAAATTTTCAGACGAAAAACCTATTCAGACACGATTCGACCCCCGCGCAATGGAAAACTGGCCATTTGCGAATGAACAAATTTCAGGGCTTGAATGAATGGAATTCCGGTCAAGGGCACCACGGTAGGGCGGTTTCGCCGAAACCGCCGCGAAATAAAGCAAGAGCTCCTACCCGGAACAGCGGCTGCCTCGGCGAGGCCGCCCTACCAAACTACATCCGAGGCCGCCCTACCAGCCCCTCTCAGCTCGTGAGCTTGAAAATCAGGGTCGAATTCGCCGGCAGCGTCAATTTCAGCGACTGCATCCGTCCGTGCCAAGCAACGGGCTCGGTTTCCACTCCGCCCAGGTTACCATCGCCGTGTCCGCCGTAATAGTCGGCATCGGAATTGATCACCTCTTTCCAGTAACCGGCCTGCGGCACACCGATTCGGTAACCATACCGCGTCACCGGGGTATAGTGCCCTACAACGAGAAAGGCCTGCTTGCTGTTCGGCACCTTGCGGATAAAAGCGACGACTGAACTGTCAGAGTCGTCCATGCTCATCCACTCGAAGCCATCCGAATAAATATCACCATGCACCAGGCCAGGCTCCCGGCTGTATAGCTCATTGAGGTCTCTGACAATGTGCTGAATACCCTCATGGTCCTTATACTGCAGGAGATCCCATGACAGGCTGTGGTCGTAGCTCCACTCGGCAGACTGGCCGAATTCCGAACCCATGAACAAGGTCTTTTTTCCCGGCCAGCCCCACATCAGGGCATAAAGTGCCCGCAAAACATTTGCCCTCTCAGTGATCGAGCCCGCGGCCATCTTCATCAGCATTGAGCCTTTGCCGTGCACCACTTCATCGTGGGAGAACACCTGCGTAAACTGCTCATTGTACTGGTAGATCATCCCGAAAGTCAGGTTGTGGTGGTGATACTTTCGGTAAATAGGATCCTTCTGGAAATACTCCAGGGTATCATGCATCCAGCCCATGTTCCACTTCAGATCGAAACCCAATCCACCTTCTGCGGTCGGCTTGGTGACACCACCAAAAGAAGTGGACTCCTCGGCAATCATCAAGGCGCCGGGATGGTACTGGTGGACCAGATCGTTAACCCGACGCAACAAGTCCATCGCTTCCAGATTCTCATTGCCACCGTATTTATTCGGAATCCATTCCCCGTCCTTACGGGAGTAGTCCAGATACAGCATGGATGCGACCGCATCCACCCGCAAGCCGTCGATATGGTAGCGATCCAGCCAATGCAGCGCACTGCCTATCAGGAAGTTACAAACTTCATGCCGTCCAAAATTCGGAATCAGAGTGCCCCAATCCTGGTGGAATCCCTGGCGTGGATCCTCGTGCTCATACAGGGCACTGCCGTCAAAACGGGCCAGAGCAAAAGCGTCCGTCGGAAAGTGTGCAGGAACCCAGTCCATGATCACGCCGATGTCACTCTGGTGCAGCGTGTCGACCAGATACTTAAAATCATCCGGATCGCCATAACGATGGGTCGGCGCAAAAAAGCCGGTCACCTGATAGCCCCAGGAACCGGTAAACGGGTGCTCGGCCAAAGGCATGAATTCCACATGCGTGAAGCCCATTTGCTTAACGTATGCGGTCAATTCCCCGGCCATCTCCCGATAAGTGAACGGTCGTCCCCCGTCCTCAACCTTGCGCTTCCAGGAACCGAAATGCACTTCATAGACGCTCATTGGCTTTTCGCGCCAATCCTGTTCAGCCCGCTGCTCCATCCAGCGGTGGTCCTGCCAGTCGTAGCGTTCCACACTGCGAATGATCGAGGCGTTGTGTGGAGGCGATTCGAAAAAGGAACCGTAAGGATCTGTCTTCAAATGCAGGTGCCCATGCCGGTCGAGGATTTCATATTTGTATTTCATCCCTTCCTGCAGTCCGGGGATGAACAATTCCCAGACACCTGAAGAACCAAGGCTGCGCATTGGATGGTAACGGCCATCCCAGCCGTTAAAGTCCCCAACCACGGAGACCCGCTGTGCAGAAGGTGCCCAAACAGCAAAACTGACGCCCTGGACTTCGTCGAACTTGCGCACATGGGCGCCCATCTTCCGGTAGACCAGATGGTCGTCGCCTTTATTAAAAAGGTATAAATCGTCGTCAGAAAGGGTCGGCAGAAAGTTGTATGGATCGTAGAACTGCCGAATCTCACCGTTATACTGCTCAACCCGCAGGCGGTACTTAAAATGCTTTTTGCGCCCTTTCACGCGACCCTCGAAAAAACCTTCGGGGGCAAGCGACTCCAGTTGAAAACGCTCGTCGGTCTCCACGTCCACCAGCGCACAACTGCGCGCATCGCGGAGGAAAGCACGGGCTATCAGGTCCTTGCCCTTGCCGGGCGAATGCAATCCCAACAGGTTGTGCGGTTCATGATTGCAGGCCTCAACGAATGACTGGAGTTCTTTTTTGCTGATAATCACAATTACTCAGGGCAACACATTCGGACAAAATGGCAATGCGGTTTTTTGCCCTATGAGCTTCCTTACGCACACTAAAATAAAACTTGAGCCCCAATTTGCGCAAACCCATGCTGCGCAGTCGTGAATCGGTTCATCAGTATCCTCATCCTCGTCAGCTGCAGCCTCGGGCCATCAGCCTTGTCCCGGACGGCAGCCCCCCAGCCCGAACTGAGTGCCGATGAGCCCATTTCCTACTCCGCCGACGAGGGACTCCTGACTGCTTTGGGCAACGCAGTCTATGAAGACGAACGGGTCAGGGTTGAAGCGGATCGAATCGACTACAACCGCCGCCTGAATCAAGTTCAGGCCAAGGGCAATGTCCGGGTAACCCGCCAGGGGTTTCGCCTTGTCACCCACTCCATGACCTACGATGCCGGCAAGCGGCACATGGTAACCGGCCCCTACCGCGCTGCCTATCCGCCCATCTACATCGAGGGCGATGGCTTTGAGGGAAATCCGGATCAGATCGATTTTTCGGGTTCACGCATCTACTACCGGGAACCACTGCCAGGTTCTCCGAGCGTAGCAGCATTGTCGGCGACCTGGCTACCGGGAAACTCTATATCCGGGGAAGGCATTCAATTTTCACCCTTTCGCGGGCTACAGGTTCCCCTGCCCTCCTTGGATTACGAATTTGGTGCGCCCACCCTGTCCGCAACGGGAGAGCTAGGCTTCAAATCCTCAGTAGGGGCCTTTGCCAGAGGCGAATTTCTATATCCGGTAGACCCTCACTGGGGCGTCGGCGCCAACATTGGTCTCTATTCGCGACGAGGCTTGATGATTGGGCCCACTCTGGCATTCCACCGCCGCGAAGGCGACCGCCACACCGACCTGTTTCTGCGTTCCGGCTATATCAGCGACCAGGGTGGCGAGGGACGGCTGGGGGAAGATCGCCGCGGGCAGGCGATCGACAAGGACCGGGGGCTTATCGAATGGGGGCTCCAGCACCGGCAGGAGAGTTTCGACCTTACAGCCAAAGGCACCTACATCAGCGATTCAGAAATCATGCGCGACTTTCACAGTCGCGACTATTACCGGGACACCGAGCCCGACCACTTTCTTGAAGCCCGCTACCATTGGAATCACTGGATTCTGACTGCCTTTTACCGGCAGTCACTTAACACGGCCTACAATCTCACTGAGCGCCTGCCGGAATTGCGCATCGACCGCCTGCCAAGGGAGATCGGCCAGACGGGCATTTATCAGGACATCGCCTTGGGATACGGGCGCTACCGCAAAGTCCGCATCGACGATGGTTTCACACCGATCAGCCTGCCCTCGATGCCCTGGAGTCTGCAGGATCAGGATCTGGATCCTGATGGCTGGTGGGATCGGGTCGATGGTTGGTACCATGTCGAGCGCCCCATGCGCATCGCTGGCACGCTGGATTTCACCCCGCTGGCAACCGCTCGCTGGACTCACTACGCATCGAGCTGGCCGCAGCAAACCCGAAGTTCGGAATCCATTGACCGCGTCATGGGGGAAGTGGGATTTGACCTCTCCATGCAGGGCGAAGCCTTTTTCGAATACAGCAACCGCATCTGGCGGATTGATGGTGTTCGCCATCTTAGTCGCCCACTGATCCAATACCGCTACCTGCCGGGCGGCAGTTATGCAGCCAACCGGATTCCAGCTCTGGACACTTTTACCTATTCACCGCTTAAGCCGACACTGGACCTTACCCAATTGCGGCATGTGGACCAATTGGACGACCTCAACCTGATGCGCTTCGGCTGGGAAAATCGGATCCAGACGCGCGACCGGGATGGCCTGCCGAGAGATCTTGCCGAATTTCACCTGTATCAGGATCTGGTTTTCTCTCGGGCACCAGGAGAGCCGTCCTGGGATGCCTTCTACCTGGAAGGGCGCTTGTTCCCGGCGCGATGGATGGATCTGGGTTTCGAGCAGAAATACCGGCCCGAATCCCAACAGCTTGAAGCCTCGCGCCTGCTGCTCAGCCTTTACAGTGGCGACGCTTGGCGCGCACGTGTCACCGCCGATTACCTGCGGGGGTCGATCAAACTCTATGGACTGGACCTCGACTACCAATTGACGCCCGAATACCTTCTGGGCGCATCGATTCGCTACAACGCCCGCACCGAAAGTTTTACGCGCCAGCGCTACGCGATCCGCCGCTCTTTCGGCCGGGTCTGGGAACTTGAAGTCTATTTCTCACTCCACTCCGGTGACATCCGCGAATCCCGCACTTCTTTCGGCCTCGGCATCCACCTGCTCAACTTCTGATACACTATGGCTGAATCGCGCGAATCATTGATCCAAACCTTCGACCATTCGGTTCAGCTACCGGTTTTTGAGGGACCGTTGGATCTGCTGCTGTTTCTTATTCGCAAGAACGAAATCGATATCTACGATATTCCGATTCAGCAGATCACCCGCCAGTATCTTTCGATACTGCGTAATATGGAGGCGATGAAAATCGAGATCGCCGGCGAGTTTTTTGTCATGGCAGCCAGCCTGATGTTTATCAAGAGCCGCATGCTCCTGCCCAAGGACGATCAGTTGAAACAACCGGACGACGAAGAGGACGAGGACGGCGTCGACCCGCGCTGGGAACTAGTGCAACAGCTGCTCGAATACAAAAAATTTAAGGAAGCCGCCAAACAGTTGGAGGGCCTATCCTTTGATGCAAGCAACCTGCTGGCCCGCGAATGGAACAACCGCGACGAACCTCCCGCGGAGCGTCCGCTGCGCCCGGTGGACCGCATCGAACTGTGGAATGTATTCAACCGGGTTCTGCGCCGCCTGTCCGAAAAGATTGTTATCGGCCAGATTCACGACGAAACCGTGACGGTTTCCGAATGCATGGAAAACATTCTCATTCGTCTCAAAACGAGTACAGAGTTTCGCTTCACCGACTTGTTTGCCGACGAGGACAGCTTAAACCCTTCCCTTATTGTCGCCACATTCCTGGCCTTGCTCGAACTTACCCGCCTCAAGCAAATTGAATTGGAACAAACCGACAACTTCAGCGACATTCTCTGCCGCAAAAAGGACCCGGAGTCCGACGTGGAGCTGGAAGACCTTGAGGGTGAGCTGGAAACCTGGGAAGAAAACTAATCCAAATGCCAAAACGTCGCCGCCGTCGCGCAAAAGTCGGAACCCTGCGCCAGTTCCGGAAATTTAGCTTTCGCCTGTTCTTCGCAACGGTCCTGATCGTCGGCTTCGGCGGCGGTGCCGGATTCTTGTGGTATCAACAGCAGGATCGGCCCACTCAGGAGAAAGTCGAACACTACACCCTGACGACGCTGGACCTGCTGCGCGAAAACAACCGGGTGCCATTGGAGGTGCGTCTGGTTCTGGATTTTGTCGCCGACCGGATACCGCTACATGTAGGGTTAACGGTCGATGTATCCCAATTTGAGGGTGATTCGACTCACATCTACGGAGGGGTACCCGAAAGCTCTCGAAACCTACGTATTCTCGAGAATCAGGGCTTTCTTTTGGGTTATGACGAGGACCGCGGCAACCCCGCCTGGGTATCCTACCGCGCCTTCCAGCCCGATTCAATGGATGCCACGCCTCGTCCTGAGCGCTTCACTCCGGACAACCGCACCCGGGCTCGCGTCCATCCGGACCTTTACACCAACAGTGGCTTCGACCGGGGCCACATGGCACCCAACTTTGCCATTGCCGTAATGCACGGCCCTGAGGCTCAGGAGGAAACTTTTCTGATGTCCAACATCATCCCGCAGTCTCCCAATTTAAACCGGCGAGTCTGGCGGGATCTGGAACAACGCATCATCCGTCGCTACGCGCGCCGTTTCTCCGAAGTCTGGATCATCACCGGGCCAATCTACCCCGAACAAGGAAAGCAACACCTGGCCAACCGTGTTGCGGTCCCCAAAGCCTGCTTCAAAATAATTATCGATGAACATGACAACGGATTGCGTGCACTGGCCTTCATCATCCCGCAGTCCGTGTCCGGCAATGAAGACCCCGAGCAGTTCCTGACCAGCATTCGGGAAATCGAAACGCGCACTGGTTTGAACTTCCTGTCCGCGCTGGATCCTGAGGTTCAGGACACCCTCGAGATGCACGCGAATCGGAGGGTTTGGTAAATAGATCTTCCGAAGCGCCGTTGCAGCTTCGCTACATAACCGCGTAGACGCGCTCGCCCCGAGTAGCGGAATTCAAACCCAACGCACTCCCCTTTCCGCGCCGCGCAGTGGGTACCACTTCGCCTACGTGACCTTCTCCTGATCTCTAAGAAAAGTCCGTATCAGGGGCCAGCAA
>JAFIGG010000057.1 GCA_020831485.1 Opitutales bacterium | reverse complement strand
CCTCCCGTTGGAGCACAAGCTTTAGCTTGATCCCGCGACACCAGCCGCCGCATCAGCCCTGACAATGCTGTGGGTTCGGCCTAAAGGTCGGGCTTCAACCAAGAACCAAAAAACCAACAACCAACAGCCTCACAGCCCCACCGACGAACACCTTCAACCCTCCTCCAACGCCTCCTCCCACTCAGGGATGCGTTCACCCAACAGATCAAACAGCCTCTCATTTGGCTCCCGGTAATATTCCTGCAGTTCCCTCAGCCCCTCCGCCTCGGAAAAACCACCTCTGGATCGAAGAAATGTGGTGCCCAGCGAGAGGTGTATGCGCTCAGTTCCTCAAGCCGTCGTGAAAGCACCTCGCGGGAGTCCGCAAAGGTCTCGGCCAGCTTTTCCAACTGTTCTCTCGACGGCACCTCTCGGTACGCATTGATAAAAAACTGGGGGATGTCCAACAATCGGTAGAGCTTATAGATCTTGGAGGCTTCATTGCACTTTACGCTGTCGAACCCTAAGGTCGGGACCCCCGCACGAAGCAGGAAACGATTGAAGTGAAGTTCCAGCATCGTCAGTTAACTTCTGGATAAAGAGGATGGGAGTTGCTTATCTATTTTTGGGCACACAATCACTAATATTTTTTCGTTATACATCAGCGCAATTCTTAAAAACTACCTCTTCCTCAAATAGAATGTGCAGTAGTTCGTCCGAATATCAATCTCCCGGATAAACAAAACTTCAAAGCCCACATCGTTTACAATTCTATGAAACTCATCAATTTGGTAAGAATTAGCCGTTATATGCCTTGAGACATATTCATCTACAGAATCAATGGGGGCATATTTTTCGTTACCGTTGTCAAATCTAATCTGTACAAAGCCCAAGGCTTTCGGCTTAGAAATATCCCTAATGACCTCAAGGACCTCGACACCATAAACCTTAGAAGGAAAATGCTGAAAAACTGCTGTACTTAAAAAGTAATCAATCCCCATTTCCACCTCTTCGATCACTTTCGACGGCTCGCGGTCCAGAAGAATAGGCCGAAACACACCAGATTTCCCCTCCTGGGCAATCATCCGTTCAGCTTCGGTAAGGTTGTTAGCGGAGACGTCAACACCATAGTAATTCTCTGCGATTCCAGCGAACGTAAAAAGATTCGCTCCCCCACCTGGCCCCCACTCGAGGAAATTTTTCTGAGGCGTCGACATCGGCCACGAAACCCCAAGAAACCGATGCATCATATCGAAACGAGCTGCACTTCGCTGCCCAATACTTTGCCATTTTTTGTCGTCTTTCCACCGACCGACGCCTCTCCAGTGAGATTGGTCTTGAATATAGCCTTTGTCCTCGTGGTCGTTCCAAACCAGCTTAGCAGCTCCTGTCTCTACCTTACTATCTCTTATCATCTCAACATAAGCCTAAGACAATTTCGATGCATCTTGCGATCGGAAAATGCAATATGGAAGAAAACAAATGCAGCGAGCGCTCGAAAAGCAAAAACAATGCATTAGACACTACCTTGAGGAACCAGCCAACAAGTCAAACCAAATCGGGATCAGCTCAAAAGTCACAAAGGCGCATCCTTCACGACATCCTGAATCTTCCCTTCTGCCTCTAATTTGAGCACGTACAATTTTTCTCTCTCAAAATCGTGATGTGAATCTCTAGGCGTATCCACTTTGTAGTAATGACGAAGGAGCTCATCACTTTCTCCATAAAAGGAAAACCCATGATAGAAAACATCGTGAGTTCGCCAAAAATTATCAATTGCCCATTGTATAGCGACAACCCCAGTACTAGGCCACTTCCCGGCACCAAGATCTACCAAAAATCGTAGCCCATGAAAATACAAAGTAGGAGACAAGATAACAGCTTTTTTCGGATCAACGCCACAGCCCCTAAGCTCCTTGTTCCCATAAAGCATTCGTTCTCGCACCGCATCCATTTCAGAATACTTGGAAGCGGTATACACTAAGACCTGGGACGGATCAAGCTCACTAAGAATTGGATTCTCTCTACACGCGAATGAAAGGACGCAATAATCAACCTTCTGACCAACGTTCTTTTCGTAGCCATTTATTTCAAAATTATTTATCCTAACGACGTGATCGAAACTACTATCAATAAAAGAACCCAGCTCGTAGTTTAGCACAGAAGGAGAGTTGCCAATCACCAATACTTTCTTTCTGCCGAGGGTCTGTATGCTTGGCTTTCCTACAAGATGATCCTTAACTTCAATCCGGGCACACTTATGCGCTTCTCTTAAGTTTTTGACCTCTTCGGTCACATCCTTAAACTTCTCCTCCAGAGCTTTATTCTTTTCGAGCAATTCCTCATATTGTTTTTGAAGACCATGAAAGCCATCCTTCCAATTTACGGAATAAGATTCCCTCAGCTCTTCCACCTTCTTAAGAGATCGATTATACGCTTCTACTTTACGGGAAATTCTAGCCTTTAGACCGTCTTCATAGACAATTCTATTACTCAAGGAAGACTTCAATGTCTGCAGAGCCGAGACCGGAGTAGTCACAGGGAAATAAGTTTGGTCATGACTCAGCGGAAGATGAATACGCTCCACGAACTTAGAAGTGTCATAATTTGATGCAATTTTCCTGAAGAACTGAGGTGGGTATTCATTTGAAATTTCAAGAAAACTTTCCAGCTTTTCAGCAAACTCCTCTTCGTGTGTTATAACAAATTCACCTGGAAGAACTTCACCCCAACCCGTCGTGGCAAATGCAAAGACAGGGAGTCCAACGGCTAAAGCTTCTACAACGACAAGTGGAAATGGATCATCTCTACTGGGTAGCATGAAGACATCATATTCAGCTATTACTCGATCAAAATTCGAAACACATCCCGCCCACTTAACGCGCCCAAGTCGAGTCATTTCATCGGGCCTAATCTTGCTCTCACGAGCAGCATACCAAGTGTAGCTAATCGATTTATCTTTGTAATGTGTCAAGTCATCGCTCAGCCTAATAAATCGATCTACTCCCTTTCGAAGATCTGGAATTCCACTACCTAAGATCCTTACTTGTGCCCCAGCTGCCGGAGCCGTTGACTTCATAGAAAATCTACTGATATCAAGCGCTTCTCTGACCACGCGAACTCGGCCAAAAGGAACTGTCAGATAAAGTAAAACAAACTGCTGTTGCTGCAGGCTGGTGCACCAGTGATCAATTTCACCGAAACCGCTCATCAATGCAAGCGCAGACTCCATGTAGTTAGTATGCTTCCGCATGAAATACCTGAGATTCCACGCCGATTCATGCCAGTATACAATGACATGGATCCCTTTCGAAACACACTCAGCTAAGAGAGAGATGGCATTATCATTAAAGAAACTCGAAACACCATTAAAGAGCACCACTGAATCTTCATCATATGCACTCTCGAATTCTCTCTTAAAGCTGCCGGCGCTTTGATCCGTATGGATATGAGCTTTTATTTCCATTGGAGAATTTCTGCGAAAAAACAGATCGTACAAAGTTGCGCACACAGAGTTCGAGAACTCTTTGGGATGGTGCGATACGTAGATAATCTTTTTATTTAGATCCATTTCAGTAATGTTTTTTTCTTACAGTTCACTTATTAGAAACACCTGCTCAGGATTGCTTTACTTCACACTCGCTTCAATTTCTTCCTCTGCACCTCTTCAACAGGAAGGATTTCTACTGACTTACTGGCAATAGCTTTTTTCACATTCTTCAAATCTCGGCACAGCTTCCGTAATCCATCCGGCTCAAGGCTGGCGGCGTGGTCGGTACCTTTCCAGGTCCGGTCGAGGGTAAAATGACGCTCGAACCATTCAGCGCCGAAGGCCAGTGCGGCGACGTCTGCGGCGATTCCCAAATGATGCCCGCTGAAGCCAATGGCTTTCACGCGCTTCGCAAAGGTTTCCTTCAGTCGATTGATTTCCAGCAGACAGATATCTTCAAAGGCAACAGGGTAACCCGAGGTGCAGCTGTAGAGGATCAGGTCTTTGGCGCGGCCTTTCTGTTCAAAGAAGGCAACGATTTTTTCCTCTTCCTTGTGGGAGGTCATCCCGAAAGACAAATGAACTTCTCCTTTATAATCGTCGGCAAGAACCTGGAGCAATTCGAAATTCAGGTTGCAGGCACTGGGTACCTTGATGAGCTCTGGATCCAACTCAATGATTTCCCGCGCGGAGGTGACATCCCAAACGCTGGTGCTGTAGACCACACCCCACTCTTCACAGGCATTCTTCAGCACACGGTGCTGATCCTTGCTGAACTCAAGGTATTCACGGTGCTCCCCATAGGTATCGCCGTAGGCATTGACCGGATTCGGGTGGGGCGCGTTGTATTCTTCTTCACTCAACAACTCGCTGTTGCAGCGTTTCTGAAACTTGACTACGTCAGCTTTGCAAAACTGGCCAGCCACTTTGATCATCTCGATTGCAGTATCCAGGTCACCCCGGTGGTTGCAGCCGATTTCAGCGATTATTTTGGGTTCTTTACTCATTTCAATTCTCTAGATAGGTGAGACAAAATTATTTCGCACAGTTCACGGACCGCTCCATGGCCTCCGCAGCGATTGAGAACAAGGTCAGCAGAGGCCAAGACCTCGGGCTCCGCATCGGCCGGAGCCACAGAACATCCAACCTGTTCAAAACAGGGTAGGTCGTTCAGGTCGTTACCCATATAAATGCATCGATCCAGATCAATGCCCCGCTCGCGACTCCATTTTTCCAACAGGGGACCCTTCGACTCGATCCCCTGGTAACAGTTAATCTTCAGTTTTTGGCAACGGGCTTCGACCACTGGATTCTGTTCTTTCGACACCACAAGCAGCTCCCCTTCAAAGAATTTCCGGAGGAGCTCCAGGCCATAACCATCTCCGCGACTGCACACCACGCTTTCCTTGCCGGTTTCATCCACCCAGACCCGATTGTCTGTGAAAACTCCGTCAAAATCAAAGATCACCGCTGCGGGATTCTCGGGCAATACAGCCGAGGCATTGATTTTATCCACTATCGGTGCGATCATTTGCGCCGTGCTCAGATCGGCTGGATCATCGATTTCCAAAGCAGAGTGCCGGTCCATCAAATGCACGGCGATCTTGCCAAAAAACCTGTGCTGTGCCTGTTCGAAGCCATCTCGTCGCATGATGTAGAAGGCACCGTTTTCAAGATACTGAGGTGCCTTGTCCTGCCTCCGCGCACGTGTCGCTGGATCGTGTGAAATACCTCTTGCCGAGCCCCCAGGCTCGCATTCCCAGGCAAAATGCTCAAAAAGGACAGCTGAAAACAGGCAATCCGCAGCTTCCCGGACCCATTGCTCCAATGCGCTATCGATGTCCTGCGAAGACACAAAGGGTGTGGTGCACTGCTGAAAAACGATGCAATCCGGGGAATACCCCTCCCCTTTCAATTGCTCCAGAACGTGCAGCAATGCCGACTCGGAAGTTGCTTGGTCACCACTCAGTGAATCGGGCCGCACGACCACCTCAGCGCCGTGCAGACGGGCTTCTTCGGCAATATCCACAGCGTCCGTTGAAACGACTACCCGCGCCACTGCTTTAGCCTTGCACGCAGCACGCACGCTTCGGGCAAGCAGGCTGAGGCCGCCGACTTTCTTCAGGTTTTTGCCGGGAATTCCTTTAGAGCCGCCCCTGGCAGGTATAATGGCTAAAACTTCCATGAATAAGAGAATTTGTTTAAGCGCTTCCGGAAACCCTTTACAAATATAAAAGGATTCAGAACCCGCCTTGAGCAAACCGCTAATTGGAACAAACGCCTCTGATTGAGGCAAACGCCTTTTGAGGCGAAGCAAACTCTTTTGTAAAATAATCGATAATCTTCGCCGGAGCCGATGCAGTTCGCATGAATTCCCTGAGGCTGTGCAAATCCGAAACCGCCTGAAAGGCTCCCTGTTCCCGATAGGGCGCCGTCATCTCGCAGCCAAAAGTGTCCAAAATGCCAACAGGCATCCCCAGATCGTTCGCCTCAAATGCAACGGTCGAAAAGCTGGTCAACAGACGGTCCGACAACTCCAGCAATCTGTGCAGGGGCGCAAGAGACGCAGTTTCGAGATCGTAATTTCCAATCCCGGCGGAGGCAAACAGATCATGATAACGCCCGAACAGATGCCGCGACCGCGGGTGCAGTCGGATGCTCCAAAGCACATCGGCCGAGAACTCCTGCATAACCGTCAACAGGTGCTCCGGCAAAAGCAAAGGCTTGCCTTCATGGGAAGCCATATCCGGTTGCAGCGCAACCAGTACATTTCGCTCAAATGCCTCACAACGCTCACGGTATTCCGCCTCAGCATCGAAGCATTGCGCATCCGGGTTCCGCTGCAAAAAGTGATGCCAGGTGCTTCCTCCACAAACGGGTCGATGGACCGATTGGTCCGCAGGCAATGAGTCCTCGAGGAATCGGGTTGAGTCAGGCCCCCAGGTCCAGAAGTGCGTTGGGAGCAGCATCGAGCCCTCAGCAGGCACGAACTTCAGGTCCCCGTAAGGACTGTAGGGGCCCATGTAGCCGTGCTCCACGTCCACGCAGGGAAGCCCCCTTCTCCGCGCCGCAAGCACGACTCCAAACCGATCGGCATTAAAATAGGATGAGAAATAGACGGACTCAGGTTCAAAATAGTCGATCAAGCGGCCAACCGTATCCGCCGTCCGCAGCAACTGGTAACACTTAAGCAGTATGCTTCCCGAAGAGTTGTAGAACTCGATTCCCCGTTCACTGCAAAAGCGGAAAAGTTCCTCGAGCTTGCTCAGGAACGAGCCTTCATCCGGGACCCGCGGTTGGACCTCCCAGGAATGCGTATCCTGATAGAACATAGAGCGGAAATGATACTGAAAAAACGGTGCATCCGTCGTCAGAGGCATCAGCTTTAGAATCGATTCAGGGTGCTCGTGCAAGGCGATCAAGGCATCACCGACACGATTGAAGATTCGCTGATCCACAACCTCATTGTTATCGCGAAAGATTCCGAAGTGAAGGATCCGAACATCCGATGGAGTCACTCGACTGTCGATAGATTCCGAGGACTCAAGCAAACTCACGGTGCCCAGATCAGTCTGGGATAGGCAGGGATTCTCCAGCAAGCGAAGCCCGCGTGCACCCGCATTCTCCAGGCTGAGAGGGTCTGTATGCGATGGGGCCTTCAAAATCTTGCGGTAGGTTTCCGAGCGGCAAGTAACAAAAGGCTTCACAAACACATCCCTCAACAATGGCCACATGTCCGCACCTCCCAACCTCAGCTCGTTGACGGGAAAATCTTGCTGCACCTTGTGGATATTCCGGTATACGCGCTGCAAATTAATCGGCATGGGACAAAGCCTCCTTTGTTGCGTGCAAGGATCGGTTCAAGGCTGCAATCGCCTCATCCCTGTGCCCCGCCCGGGAGAGGAGAGCATAGGACCACTGCGCACATTCCATGGTGGACATCGTTTGCCCCAGACACGACGTACTGAGCCAAGCATCCGCAGCATCAAGTCGACCCAAACGCACAAGCCCTTCATAGTAAAGCCGAGCTCCACGATTGTCTTCCAGCAAGTTTGGGTATTCGTCCATGAGCTGCATGGCCTCTTTCAACTCGCCCTGCCTGGTATAAGCCTGCGCTAATAGGAATACATGCGTCTTCCTTGGAAGAACTCCTAGGTCCCTTAATGCCGGCTCAAGCAATTCAATGACATCGCCGTGACGAGCCAATTTGGCCAACCTCAATGCCTTCTCAATGAAATCCTCCACAGTCGCTTGCTCCTTATCCGCTGCTATGCGATCCAGACAGCGTATGGCTTCCTCCCAAAACTCCACTTTGACCAAGATCTTGTAATAAAGCTCCAGCTCCCGCAGTTCCAATGCAAAGCAGCGATCCGCTACCCGCAAAGCCTTCAAGGCATCGTAGAGTTGCCCGGTCCGCCAGTCCACCTGTGCCTTAATCAGCAGGCCCTCTTTCCCTACCTGATCCGCAGGCAGGCGTTCCAACCCTTCCGTCAATTCACGGGCAAAGCTTTCCGCCCGATTGATCAGAAAAAAAGTGGCCAATAAAATGCGTGCACCCGCAACACGATCGGCAGGCAAGCGGTTTAATTGCTCCAGAATCCGCACCCTTTCCAAGAGACGACCGGCGAGAGCAGACGTTCCGTAGCGAGCAGCGTTCAAGCATTCGAACAAGGGTGTTCCCGCACGCTCCAGCGCACGCTCCAACCAAACGAAACCAGCCCTGTCATCCTCAATCGCTAGCGCGCAGTGCCAGGCGACCAGGCAATCAAAGGCGTGGATCGGTTCATGCGCTTCAGTATGGACATAAGCCTCCAGCGCGGCCCTGAAATCACCGACATCCAGATTGGCACGGGCTAGGCGCGGCCAAAGCCGCTCCGGTTTTTTATCCAGTTCAAGCGCCTGTTTAAATGCTACCAACGCCTGTTCAGGATTGTTCAGTCGCATCCAGACATCGCCCTTGCGTCGCCACAAATGGGCATTCGCCGGGAAATGACGAATTGCTTCAGACAACACTGCAAGAGCCGCTTTATTGCTATTACAGGACATCAACCCACTCGCCTGCCGATCGCGAGCCGTAGCGTCCATCTGGCCATCTATGATCTGCTGGATTTGCAGGCTCAAGCGCTCCCATGAATACAGTTCCACGCTTTCCCGGATCGATCCTTCAAAAGCCGAAGCGGCTTCGATGTGCGCAACCACCGCATCCAATCCGTCAGCGATGTCGAACAAAAATCCGTTGTGCCCATGTTCAATCAAGTCCGGGGCAAAGCCTGTGCGATTGGATACCGGAACAGCATTGCACATCATGGCCTCAAGCAAAGGAATCGGCCCGCCCTCAAGCTGTGACAGCATCACAAATTCATCCATACGCTGATAAAAATCCGCGTATTCGGAGTATTCCGCCTCCACATATTCCAGGTTCGGCAAAGACTGCAACTCGTCGAAGCGCTCATAGCTTTGCCAAAGTCGCTCTTTGGTCTCCATGCCGTCGGACAAAGGAGCCAAAAGCAAAAACTCCCTATGTGGCATGGCTTTGATCAGCTCCAACATCAAATCCGGCGATTTCCGCGGATAATAGGCCGAACAAAAACCGACTTTCCCCTTCCCACGTTCACGCGCCCGGTATTGCAGGGGATCTGCCCCGCCCAGAACAACGTGACTAATCTCCTGCCGTACCCCCAGCGATACCATATAGTCACGATTGATCGAACAAGTAAATATCACGGCCTTGCAGGCGTTCAATGCATCAACGACCATCTGCATCGGGATCTCCTCTTTGCTTGGATGCGTGTACCAGACCATGAGATCCCGCTCCCGCATCCAGGGAAACTGCTTCAAGCAAGTGATCAATAGCTGGAAATGCGAAAACCAATAGCGTCGCGCTGAAGGGACTTTAGCCGTGAAGGAAGAATTTTTACGCGTCCATGCCCAAGCTGTCGATCCCTTCCAGTAGCGCTCAATCTCTTTGCAGATTGTCTCCAACACCCAGCCGCGATTGTACTCGCTGATCATGAAACAGAGATCGATCTCCGGAGACTCTGCCTGCCTCGACGAAAGTTTCTCACGCGCCTGCACAAAAATCTGTCGAAATCTGGAGATCATCGAAACACCCCTTCCAATGGATTTCCTATACGGCTGAAAAGCTTTTTCTGCCGGGCAGTCCATGCAAAGCCCTCGGCCAACGCCACATTGGCACCGCACTTTGCAGATAAGCTTTCCCCGGCTTTCAAGGTTTTTCGAATAGCCCCTATAAAGTCCTTTGCGGAACCGATATTCGCCCATTCTACCGCGAGGTCCTGCCGATCCCAGAACTCCGAGAGCATAGGCATTCGGGCCGAAACAACCGGCAATCCGGATGCCAGGTACTCATAGAATTTCAAAGGAGAAGTTATCCGTGCCAGGTTTTCATCCGCATAAGGCAGCAACAAGGCATCCGCCGCCTGCTGATACTTCAAAAGATCTCCATGAGAGAGGTAACCGGTGAAAGTGACGTTTTCGAGCTGAAGATCCTGCGCTTTGCGGCGGTAAGCCGCAGCGTGCCGTTTCCGGCCTCCACAAAAAATAAAGCGACAGTCCGCCAGCTCTCTGGCGATTTCCAATAGCATGTCGACACCCCGAAAATCATAGAGCCCACCCGAATACAGCAACAAGTTATGTTCACCGTCTTTGCACAGCGCAGCTTTCAGCTCCCGTGCCTCCTGAGGAAATCTTTCAAACGCATTTTCATTCACTCCACTCGGCAGAACTTCAATTTTTTCTCTGAGCATTCCTTTAGCCAGCATGCGCTCTCTTGCATCCTCTGAAATGGCAACAGCCAGCAAAAAATTGGATCTGCCAGTTATCTCGACTGGGTATTCGGGTACCTCCAAATGAAAACTTTCTCCATGCTCTTCGAAAACCACCGGTAGACCCCGTTCGATTGCAAATGCCGCCAACGGCCAGTCGCGGGTGTGCAAACAACCCACATGCGGGAACAATTGACGCTCCAGAAACCGCTTTGATAGCGCAGCCCAAAGCCCCTTCGACGCAAAGCTGCGGCAATCCCCCGGGAGCACCTTTGGACAACCTCGATTCAGCTCAGGCGAAACGTTGTAAAAGCCAGCAAAAGCAGACGGAACTCCCTGAAGCTTCAAACAGCGCACCAGGAGAAAAGGATTCCAGCTATGAACCGGTCTATCCAACAACAAGGCGGGATAGCCCAACACTTCCACAGCATCTGCGGTATTTGCCGCCCATATCAATCGTGCACGCCCTTCCTCATAGAGAGGGTCTCCGAAATAGGGCACGACGACATAGCGCTTTGTGGACAAATTACTCATTAAGTCCACCCACCGAAAGCACTTTACTAAAAAAGGTCAGTAAAGAATTTCTCTGGCGACCGAATCAATCCCGAATTGGTGCCAGGCACCGAGATAGTCGGACTCGTCGGACCTGTCGGACAGGTCTGACAAAAAGTCCGACCACCGAAACGCTATCGCGCATCCGCCACAAACAGCCTCACCGCCCACAGCCCACCGTCACTCCTTCCGATACCACTCGCCGCGGGCGTTCTGCAGCCAGACGCCGCTGCGGGCGAGTTGGGCGATGCGGGCGGCGCGTTGGCGGGCGACGGCGTCGACGGACTGGCGGGTGCGCTGGGCGACGAGTTCGTAGAGTTTCTGGCGGTCGGAATTCTCGGCTTGCACGGTTTCGCGCTGCTCGCGGCTGAGGTCGCCGCGGACTTCGAGCAGGCCGCGGTTGTTTTCGCCGAGGTCACCGCTGGCTTTGAGCGGATCGATGATTTCGAGGCGCTCTTTCAGGCGCTCGGTGATGGATTCAACGTCGTCTGCGCTGGCAAAGGTTGCCGAGGCAAAAAAACCAAACCAAAGGGTCAAAAATAGCTGCAAAGTCTTCATCGTTCGTCCTCCGCTTCAAGGGGTTGATAGTCCATGGTTTCGGATGCGCGGTCAATGTCCCCGAAAATGTCCTCCAGCTCGCGCTGAATCCGGTGATTGATCGTCACCTCAATGTAGATGGGCTCCACCCGGATAGGATCCGTGGAAACCCGGATACAACCAGACTGCGGCAGGGCCACGGTAAGTATCAGTGAGGGGAGCGCCAGCCAGGCCAGCGTTTTCGGAAGTAGACTCATCATGTGTTATGACCCGGATTAAACACCACGGTTCCTTCCGGAGCAAGTGGTAAAACAAACGGGGTGCAATCACACTTGGTAGCAACTCAAATTCCAGTCCAATTCTTTTTCTTTATCCGGGGGGGATCAAGATCAAGATTAAGAATGGAGATGCCAGAAATTCTTCCTCTTGATCTTTTTCTTGGGTCTTGATCTTGATCTCAAATCTCAGTCCTGCTGGGTTGAGAATTGGATAATCAGCAGATACCCATTTCCGGCTAAGCAGTATGCTACCGATCTTGATTACACACTTTCCAAGAGGCCATGGATCATGTAGATCCTGTCGAAATACCCCGCTGTGACTTCAGCCCCCATGGCCCCGACGGAGCGGGCCCCCTCCCAATCTGTAAACACTCAAACGCCCGGAATCTATATTCCAGTCATCCACCACTCCATCATTCCAATATTCCGCCATCTCCTTCAGCGCCTCAGATCCTCAGATCCTCAGCACAGGATGCGCGGTCACCAGCATGAATGCAGGCGCTACTTGCGGACGGCGCGATTTGGGATCAAGATTAAGATTAAGAACCAAGATCAAGAATGGTGATGCCAGAAATCCTCCTTCTTGATCCTGTCCAAATCCCGCCGCGACCCAAGCTGCGTCACCAAGGCCCCGCCATTTTCTAGACAGGATTAAACGGATGCCCGGCAGCCAATACCCGGCTAATTTTTGGACATGATTTACAGGATCTACAGGATTCCCGGGCATCCGTCTCTCGATCCTGTTTATCCTGTCGAAATACCCCGCTGTGACTTCAGCCTCCATCGGCCCCGACGGAGCGGGCCCCCTCCCAATCTGTAAACACTCAAACGCCCGGAATCTATATTCCAGTCATCCACCACTCCATCATTCCAATATTCCGCCATCTCCTTCAGCGCCTCAGATCCTCAGATCCTCAGCACAGGATGCGCGGTCACCAGCATGAATGCAGGCGCTACTTGCGGACGGCGCGATTTGGGATCAAGATTAAGATTAAGAACCAAGATCAAGAATGGTGATGCCGAAAATCCTCCCCCTTGATCTTTTTCTTGGGTCTTGATCTTGATTACACCCTTTCCACGGGGCCATGGATCATGTAGATCCTGTTAATCCTGTCTTAATATCCCCACGCGCTCAAAGCAGCCGGGCATCCGTCTCGATCCTGTCAATCCTGTCCAAATATCGGCGCGACCCAAGCCGCGTCACCAGGGCCCCGTCAATTTCTAGACAGGATTAAGACGGATGCCCGGCAGGCAATACCCGGTTGATTTTTGGACATGATTTACAGGATCTACAGGATTCCCGGTTTTCGTGAGGCCAACAAAATTCATTCGATCCCGATGCCGAGTCCCGATCCCGATTGCGATGCTTCAGATTTGGAGCCTTCAAGAATCGGGATCGCTATCGGGTCTCGGGATCGGATTCCCGAGCATCCGTCTCTCGATCCTGTTGATCCTGTCGAAATACCCCGCTGTAACTTCAGCCCCCATCGGCCCCGACGGAGCGGGCCCCTCCCAATCTGTAAACACTCAAACGCCCGGAATCTATATTCCAGTCATCCAACATTCCATCATTCCAATATTCCACCCATTTCCGCCTAAGCAGTATGCTACCGATCTTGATTACACCCAAAGCAATCAGGATTGCGAATAAAAAGATTGCCAAACAAACGTTATGCAATATTTTTATGCTTTATGAAAAAAGTATCCATCATGGAGGCTCAACACAATCTGTCGAAATGCTTGCGCGAGGTGGAATCCGGAAGGGAGCTCGAAATTACCCGGCGTAAAAAAGTCGTTGCGCGTCTGGCTCCGCCGAAACCTCAGGAAGCCATTGTTTTCCCTGACTTCAAAAAACGGGCCCAAAGCACCTGGGCCGGAGCATGGCAGGGTACAAGCTCTGACGAGCTGATCGATGAAAGTCGCGGCGAGCGATGAATCCGGTCTATTTCGATACGGGTGTCCTGCTCAAGCTGTACACCGAAGAGCCGGAATCCGATGCGGTTCGCCACTATGTGGTTTCGAGAAAGCAGCCTGTCGGCGTCTCGTCCCTGCACCTGGCAGAGAGTGTTTCAGCGCTCAAGCTGAAGTGCTTCCGTGGTGAATGCGAAGAATCTGCAGCAGCCGCCGCGATTTTAGATATCGAAAGTGACCTTCGTTCAGGCGTTTTGATACGCATTCCAATCGACTGGGATGAGGCTTGGATCCAATGCCGGACGCTCTCGGAAGGCCACACCACGGTAGCAGGGAACCGAACCCTGGACACACTGCACGTCGCCTGCGCACTGCAACTGGGAATCCGCCAATTTGCCACATCCGACAAGCGCCAGAAGAAGCTTGCCAAAAGGGCAGGCCTGAAGGTTGAGAAAATCACAGGCTAATGGTGCAACCATACATCACTATCCCCTCGACCCATCGGGATTCGTTCATTTAATCAACATTATGAGTGAAAAATTAAAATGGGGGATGCTCGGCACCGGTCAGATCGCCGGCGAATTTGCACACGACTTGACCGAATCCCACACAGGGGAGCTGGTGGCGGTAGCCAGCCGCTCACTGAAGAAAGCGGAGGATTTCGCCCAAAAGAATGGCAACGTAAAGGCCCACGGCAGCTACGAATCGCTGTTTGCAGATCCGGAAGTGGACATTGTCTACATCGCCACTCCCCACCCAATGCATGCCGAATGGGCAGTCAAGGCGGCCGAAGCCGGGAAGCACATCCTGTGCGAAAAGCCGCTGGCGATGAATGTCGCCGAAACCCAACGCATTCTAACCGCGGTCCGCACCAATAAAGTGTTCATGATGGAGGCCTTCATGTACCGCTGCCATCCGCAGACCCAAAAGCTGGTCGATTGCATCCGCGAGGGCCTCATCGGCGAGGTCAAAACGATTCGCTCGGTCTTTGGCTTCCGCTTCGACTGGCTGCCTGAACACCGACTGCTGAATAAATCCCTCGGCGGTGGAGGCATTCTGGACCTCGGCTGCTATCCAATTTCCTTCATTCGGCTGATCGCGGGTGCAGCACAGGGAAAAGGCTTTGCAGATCCCCACACCTTCCATGCTGTCGGGCACATGGGCGAAACCGGCGTGGACGAATACACTACGGCACTGATGCAGTTCGAGGGAGACATCGTTGGCGAAGCAGCGATTGGTGTGCGGCTTGATCGCGGGGTCTACTGCGACATCTACGGCACCGAGGGCTCCATCCACATCCCCACCCCATGGCATCCAGCCAAACACAAGGGCAAATGGGAATTCCAGCTGAACCGTCCGGGCAAAGCTACTGAAAGCATCCGTGGCGAAACCGATCGCAGCCTCTTCGCCCACGAAGCCGACTTCATTGCCGCCCACATCGCCAGGGGCGAGGCCAGCAGCCCCGGGCCGTCCCTGGACGATACACTGGGCAACATGCGCTGCCTTGATCTCTGGAAGGATGCGATTGGGTTGCATTACAAGGGCTGACGACAGTTCGAGGCTACGGTCCGAGGCGCTGTCGCGCACCCGCTACAGAGCATTTACCGTAAAGTCCGGCTTTGCTGGATCCGAATCTGGCGCAATCTGAAACTGGATGAATGATGGTCCGATTGCGCAGACACCTGCTTTCCCTGTCTCATCTGCCAGTGGTAGCCTCGGCTCTTTTCGCATTGAGCTGCACACCCACCGTGGCCGAGCCTGAGCACAGCATGTTTATGGCGGTGAGCATGACCCGCGATTTCACGATTGGGCGCGAGACACACCGCGAGAACGGAGTCTTCCGGAGCCGCGATCGGGAAGAACTCGAGCACATTGGCTTCAACCACCCACGGGTGGACGCCATTGCCTTCGACCCGCGCGATCCAAAAGTATTTTACCTGGCGGCCCTGAATGGGGTGCTGGGAACGCGGGATGGCGGAGAGTCCTGGCGCATCCTGACCGGTTGGCGTCAAACCGAGGGCAAATACATCGCCGTCGATCCTTTCAATCCCGACCAGGTCTATGCGGCCTTGCCGGATGGCGTTGGCTTCTCTCCCGACCAGGGACAAAGCTGGCAATACCGGGACGAGGGCATCGAGCGCAAATACATTCAGGTTCTGCGCTTCGACAGCAGCCGCGAGGGCCACATTTTAGTAGGCACCGAAAAAGGCATCTACCGCAGCGAAGATGCTGGGCTCAGCTGGAAAAACGTGCTGCGCACCGGTCAGACCGTAAACGATCTGCGCCAATCGCCTCACGATCCCGACCACTTTATCGCGGTCACCCAAGCGGACGGTGCCTGGCTCTCGAAGGACGCCGGACAAAACTGGCAGGCGATCGGAGGGATCCCCAGCGACAACACCCTGCACAATGCCGCCTTCGATCCGCACAACCCGCAGCGTATGGCCGTTTGCGGCTGGGATACAGGCATACTGATCTCCGAGGATGGAGGCCAAAGCTGGACCCGCCGCGGTCAGGATCTCCCCAACATAAACATTTGGAGCTTTTCTTTTGATCCCGACTTCCCGGACAGGATCTACGCTAACCCCCACCACGAAGCGCTGTTTGTGTCCGATGATTTTGGCCATAGCTGGCGGGAGTTCATGTTCGCCGGAGCCGTTGTCTGGGATTACCAATTTGTGCGCGAGGACCGTTGAGCATGCAATTTATAACCACATCCATTCCTTTCATCTGCTGCCTTGCAGCATTGACGAGCACGACCTTCGCCGATTCCGGCCTAGCCCACGAAGTCCTGCAACGGGGCTTCCAGGACCGGGTCCACGAGACCCTCGAATGGCGCTCTGACAGGGTCGACCCGGAGGTCAATCCGGAGGCCGGTGGCCTCTACGAAATCGCAGCCAAGCTGGCGCTGGAGGTCGATCTGGACTGGGCATCCCAACGTCTGGTGGAAGTCCTCGAATCGCCCCGCGGCGACATGTTCTGGATGTTCCCGGTCACCGCGGTGGCCTACCTGGGGCAAGGCAAGCTGAGCGACGAGGCCGATGAGGCCCTGCGCCGGGCCTGGCGGACCTACATGCCGCAGAGAGGCGACACCGAAAACCACTGGATCATGTATTACGTGTCCATCTACCTGATGGCCCAACTCTGGCCGGAGCACGGCCCAGAGGACTGGTTCAATGGCAAGAGTTCGGCCGAAAACCGCACGGAAGCCCGGGAATACATCAGCTGGTGGGTCAACGTCACGACCTCCATCGGCCAGGGAGAATACGACAGCCCCCATTACCTGCCCGAATTTCTGATCGTCATGGCCTACCTGGCGGCCTGGGCCGAAGAACCGGACATGCGCCAAAGGGGACGAATGATGGTCGACTACCTGGCCGTCGATTACGCCAACAGCTCGCTCAACGGTATTCATGTGGGTGCCCACTCCCGCATTGTCGACCGCCAGATCATGGAACCCTGGCAGGGCCTATCGAGCTACTTTGGCTGGTTGTTCTTCGACAACACCCCTGTGCTGACAAACTATGGCGGCCTGGCAACTGCCTTTGCCTTTGCAGCCCGCCACTACGAAGTGCCCGAGGTCATCCACCGCATCGGCACCGACCGCGACAGCCCCTTTCAACACCGCGAACTCAAGCGCACCCGCCAACGCTGGCGCAACGCCGATGAAAAGGTGGGGGCCGTCTACAAGACCACCTACCTGACCCGCGACTACGCCCTGGGATCGGATCAGGGCGGCCTCTTCAGCCCCATCCAGCAACATTCCTGGAGCTTGGTCTGGGATGAAGCCGACCCGCGCGAACGCCACAACCGGATTTTCTCAATCCATCCACACTGGAGCGCCTTTGAACTGCAGATGTTCTTCACTGAGTACCCGGATTCCATGCCGGAAGGCGTCACCCAGCAGGGCAAGCCGACCTATATGGCGGCAGACACCTTCCTCGGCGGTTCCCCCTACGAACAGATTCATCAGGAAAAGGATGCCGTCGTTGTCCTCTACCAGATATCCGAAGAGGCCCCGCACCAGCACATCAATGGTTTGTTTTCAAAAGACCTCGATGCCATCGAAGAGGATGACAGCGGCTGGATCTTCGCCCGCGCGGCCAACACCTTCATCGCCTACTACCCGCTGGCTGAATACAGCTGGAAGCCCATCGAGGGCGGCGGCCAGCGCCTCTACAGCCCGTCCGCCAACAACGGCACCATTCTCCAGGCAGCCTCGGCAGACGAATTCGACAGCTGGGGTGCCTTCAAACAAGCCATCCGCGAGCTGCCGCTGGAAACACAGATCTACCCAGTTCCAAGGGTCGAGTTCACCAGCCTGCGCGGTGATGCATTTATATGCGAATTTGGCCAGACACCCATAGTCAACGGCTCCCCGGTCAACTACGAAGACTGGGCCCTCTTCGACGGACCCTTCCTGCAAGCCCAGCCCCATTCCAGACAACTGCGCATGCAGCACGGCAACCTTGTCCGCGACCTCGATTTCCGCACACTGGAGATTCGTGACCGAGTGATCGAAGCCGAGCCGGCTCCTTTTGACCTCGACAGCGTACGCCGACGCTAACTCACACCGGCCGCATCGGCACACCCGAATCCGCGCTCTTCATTGCCGCAAAGCACAGTTCCAGGCTTTTTAAGTTATCCCGTGCATTGAGGCTGCTGGGGCGGCCATCCTCAAGTGCACGCAAAAACTCACCAAGGCTGCCGCGAAAGCGGTCAACGACTTCGGTGCCTTCAAGCTCAATAGTCCGCGTTCCGCTTGCGTCGGTCCACTCCAGGCGCTGCAGGCGATTGACTTTTCCCAGACCCCGCAGTGTTCCGGCGGATCCGACACAGCTGAGGTATTCCTGCTCGGGTTTGCTTTCGTAGGAACTCAGCGACAGGGTCGCCAATCCGTCGCCGAAACTCATCACACAGTTGGCCAGCATCGGTGGTCGCATATCCTGATCAGGAGCCTTCACGGCATTGGCAAAAACGGACTCCAGCGCACGTCCGGCAAAGACCAGCCGGGTGAAATCAAAGTAGTGGATCGCAAAATCACTCAACATCAGGTGGTGCAGATTTTCTGAGGCCGTGCCGCGCATAAAGGTATGGTCCCAGGACATGCACATATCCAGACTGTGAAGCTTACCCAGACGCCCGGATGCAACCACCGCCAGGGTGAAACCCAAATGCGCCGACCAACGGCCGTTCTGGTTTACCCCCAACTGCAGACCAAGAGAATCCGCAAGCTCGGCCAGCTCCCTGCCCTCTTCCAGCCGGTTGGCCAGCGGCTTCTGACTGAGCACATGTTTGCCCGCGCGCAGGGCATCGGCAATCTGATGAATCCTGACATCGGCATGCGTGGCGATTTCCACCACTGTGATGTCTTCACAGGCCAGCAGCTCCCGATGATCAACAAAAACCCGGGCCTGGGGAAAAAATCGATCGCGCAGCGCTTCAGCTGCTTCCCTGCGAAGGTCCGCCAGTGCCACTACTTCCACACCAAATGACTGGGCTGCCATCAGATGGTATTGAGCGATGGATCCGCAGCCGATCAAACCGATGCGGTGACGTTTGGGCTCTGCCGGAGCTTTCGGCAGGTAATCCGGAAAAAAATCTTTCATATGATTCATCCAATTAATGGCAGTGCCCTGCCCTCTCTTGCACTTTGCACAGCCGTATCCACAATCTGTTGGGCTATGCGGTTAGTCTCGATTGACAGTGGCCCCTCTGGAGCTTGACCCCGTTCGAGGCAATGGACCCAGTATTCAACGGGATTACATCTGGGATATACGGCTTCATCGACAGACAACAAACGCCCTTCGGGGTGGGCGCGGTTGGCGAGGCGGACATGCTTTTCGTAATCAAAATGACCGATCGTGCCCCCAGTTCCCTTTAAAACGAAACCACATTTCGGCTGGGTCTGAAACTCCCAGGGGTCGGTCAAAGTGCCCCAGCGGGTTTGAAAGGTGCTGATCCAGTTTCCATAACGCGCCATCGTTACACTCTGTTCATCAACCGCCAGACGCAGATCTCCTCCCTTCATGGTCATGATTTCGGACGGAAGCCGTCCATCCCAATACCAGGTAGCCAGCACGGCACCATAGCCGAGGTAGTCAATCAACGACCCGCCGCCGTCGGCATCGTAATACCAATGCCTTTGCTTGTCCTCAATCCCAGGATCCACCCCGTTTGCAACCGAGCGGTCGACGATCGGCCCCCGGTTACCATCGTAAAAGTGAATCTCCTGAAGTTCTCCAATCTTGCCCTCGCGCAACAGTCGATAGGCGGTAACATGCGGCGGATACCAGGCCAGCGGCCAGTTGATCGCAAGGCTTAGCTGCGCCCGACGCATGCATTCTACCATACGGTCCGCCTGCGCCAGATTCGCCGCAAAAGGCTTCTCAATAAGCACATGCTTTCCGCAATCCGCCATGCGCTCCACCCATAAAGCATGATCCCGGGTAGCCGGACACAGAATCACCAGGTCCGGATTGCTTTCGTCAATACATGCCCGCCAGTCCGTATAGACCTGATCCTCCGTTAAGTCACAAGCGGCCACGGCATCTTTTAGCTCAGCTGGATCCTCGTGACAAACTCCGACAATCTCAACATTTGGTTCGCTGTGCGCGTAAGCAAGCAGGTGATCCATGTGCCGAAAATCGAAGTTGATTCCGGCAATTTTCCATTGCTTTCCCATCCTATCACACATACTTTTAAAGACTTACCCTGAGTGCAAATTTTTTCGCCTCAATCTCGATATTTTCCCACCTTAGACTCTGGGTCTTTCACTGTGGATTCGATGAACTTAAAAGACCTCAAGAACCCGCCCGCTTTCGACCGCCCCTGGCCGCTATTTGTATTGAATGGTGAGTACGATGAAGACAAGGACCTCATCCACCTAAAAGAAAGTCTGGAGGCTCTCAAGCGCACCGGTTTTGGCGGCGTCTATCTGCATCCCCGGCCCGGGTTGATCACCAATTACCTCTCCAGCAGGTGGTTTGAGCTGATCGAGGCATTGATTCTCCACTGCATCGAGCTGGAGCTGATACCTGCGCTCTATGATGAAAACTCCTACCCGAGCGGTGGAGCGGGTGGACATGTCTGCAGCATCCAGCCGGAAACCCGCGCGCGGTCAATTGT